>NZ_JCBAJX010000015.1:0-86199 GCF_059766585.1 Nocardioides sp. Z21_20 | reverse complement strand
CCAACTACATCGCCAGGGCACTGCTCGAGACCGGCGGGTTCAGACCACGACTCCTACACCCTCGATTGGGATGAGCCGGCATAGTACTTTTTGCCGCGGTACGAGATGGTGCCAGCTATGAATCAGCGGTGATAGACGATCGAGTAGCGGAATCTCAGTTCCTCCTCAAGGCGATGGGCCAGTCGTATCGCCCACGCATCGAAGTCCTTGCCGCGTTCCCCGCGGTTCCAAGCGTCCGCCCACTCCGCGACCTCGGTCGCCAAGCGAGGACTGACACCCAACCTGAGCGTCAACTCCTCGGGCAGCGAAAAGAGCAAACCCCAACCCCCGTCCCCCCACAACGGGACCGTGACGGTGTGCTCCCCCATGAAGCGCAGGGTGGCTCCAGCAGGTGGCAAGTCGTCCGCTGCCTCTTCTGGCGGAACGGCGTGCCGCCCAGCGTCGCGATGCGCCAATGAGTGCCGTTCTTTACGACTCACGCTCTCATCATCACAGCAGTCCGAGGACTGCTCATCACAAAGGCGGCGGTCAAGCTCCTGCACGCACGTAGTCCTCGACCACTACGCCCGACGCGAACGTGCGAGTGCTGGCCAGACGGAATGGCCGCGGGCCCCAAGGCGCCTCGCCGAACAACGGGACGCCCGCCCCGAAGACCAGCGGATTTCGTTTCAGCACCAGGCGGTCGATCTCTGGAAGCAGTGCGCCGGCGAGCTCTCCCCCGCCGCAAAGCCAGATATCCAGGCCCCCTTCCCGCTTGAGGGCGCGGACGGTCGCGAGTGGATCATCAGTGAGGGTGACGGTCTGGTCGTGCTCGCGGGTACGCCGGCTGGCGACGAACTGGCGCAGATGTGGATATGGGCTCGCGATACCGGCATTCAGGGCGGGAGCCAGCGTTTTCCACCCCATGATCACCGTGTCGAACCGGCTATTGGGCGACGAGATGCCGAGCGCCTGGCGTACGTGCCCGGGCAGCGCGTCGGCGTACTCCTCGAACACGACCGAGGCATGGTCACCTTCGACCAGGAAGGCGTCGAAGCCGCCCAGCGGGTCCGCGATGTACCCGTCGATGCTGACGGCGACGTAATAGACGAGGTTGCGCAAGACTCTCCAATCACGACAGGTGTCGTGATTAAAAGTACAACAGGCGTCGTGGTTTGGCTACGCTTCTCCTCATGGCCCGCAATAACGAACGCCGCTCCGCCCTGGCTGACGCGGGGCTCCGCGTCCTCGCGGAAGAGGGTGCGCGCGGTCTCACCCATCGCGCGGTCGACGCGGCGGCCGGCACCCCGCGCGGCACCGCCTCCAACTACTTCCCCAGCCGCGACGAGCTCATCTCAGCGCTGGTCGATCGCATCGAAGAGCGACTCACGCCGGCACCTGAGGCAGTCGCTCCCCTCGCACACCGATCGCCAGATCGAGCACTGTTCGCCGACTACCTCCGGGACGTGGTGCGGCGACTCGTCGCTGATCCGCATGTGGCGCTCGCACTCTTCGAGCTCCGGCTGGAGGCAGCACGCCGCCCGACCGTCGCCGCCACCCTCGGCGCATGGCGACAGCGTGCCTTCGAGGACGACGTCGCGTTCAACACCCAGGCCCAACTGCCCGGAGGGCGAACCGAGCTGGCACTGCTCCACTACGCCATCGACGGGCTCATGCTCGACCACCTCACCGTCCCGCTCAGCACGGGCCTGTCGGTGGACGCCGTCGTGAACGAGCTAGTGGACCGCATCCTCCCGTGAGCGTGGCTGTGCGACGATCTCGGAGTCGCCGCGGTCACGACAGCACGTTCACCGCACGTGCCACGACGAGACCGAGGATCACGAGCGACACCACCGCCTGGATCGACATCACCGCCTTCGCCCACGGCACGAGCGGCATCACGTCGGTCGGGCTGAATGCCGTGGCATTGGTCAGCCCGAGATAGAGGTAGTCGACGAAGCGCGGTTGCCATCCCGGCGGGCACACCTCGGGGCTGAGCTGCTGGGGGAAGGCGAGGTCGGGCGTGCGTGGCAACCGCTCGGCGCGCGCCGCGGCGCCCCCGCTGTCGAGCTCGAAGTAGAGCAGGGCACAGGCCAGGGCGGTACCCAGCCACACGTTCCCGCCGGACTGCAGCAGCTCGCGGGCCGAGTCGGTCTCGGGCCCCGCGGTGACCAGGTCGACGACGAGCTTGACCGTGGACCACACCGCGCCGAGCGTGAGCACCGTGATCAGCGCGACCGAGATCGCGCGCAGCACCGCGGACCGCCGCGAGATCCGGCCCGGGTCCCCCGCCAGCAGCGCCACCAGCAGCAGCCCGGCGACGGTAGGCAGCATCCAGCGCTGTCCCATCCGCAGGTCGTCGGGCAGCAGGACGGTCAGGGTCATCGCGACGCCGACGGCAGCCGCCATCGGCAACCGCGACTCACCGAAGTCGCCTTCCTCGCCCGGAGCAGCCTCGACATCACGTTCAGACATGACCACTCCCCCGCCTGCCGCTCGTGTCCGAGATGCCCGCGTCAGTGGTGGAAGCTTGTCCCCTCCTCCGCCGACAGCGACTCCTTGGGGCCGTGCTTGTCGAGGATCTTCATCGCGCGGCGATAGTCCTCGAGCAGCAGCGAC
Organism: Nocardioides sp. Z21_20; assembly: GCF_059766585.1. Taxonomy (NCBI): domain Bacteria; kingdom Bacillati; phylum Actinomycetota; class Actinomycetes; order Propionibacteriales; family Nocardioidaceae; genus Nocardioides; species Nocardioides sp. Z21_20. The sequence goes on along the minus strand of NZ_JCBAJX010000015.1, from coordinate 83,601 downwards.
GCCAGGTCGCGGCTGAAGTCGTGGCGGACCAGGATGCGCTGGATGGCCAGGTCCTCCCGGTGGGGAGGCAGCGTGTAGGCAGGCACCTGCCACCCGCGCGTGCGCAGCCGATCGGCGACGTCGAAGAGGTTGAACCCGTGCTCCATCCCCTCCTTGAGCTTCCAGGTCAGCCCGGGGATGCCGCCGCGACCGTCGTAGATCATCTCGAACGGGCCCATCTGGGCGATCTCGTCGGCGAGGTAGCGCGCCGTGGCGTAGCCGGCCTCGTGGATCTTGCGATATCCCTCCCGCCCCAGCCGGAGGAAGTTGTAGTACTGCGCGACGATCTGGCCACCGGGCCGCGAGAAGTTGAGCGCGAACACGGCCATGTCGCCACCGAGGTAGTTCACGTGGAAGACCAGCTCGTCAGGCAGTTCCTCGGCGTCGCGCCACACCACCCAGCCGACCCCGAGGGGGGCCAGGCCGAACTTGTGTCCCGACGCGTTGATCGACTTCACGCGCGGCAAGCGGAAGTCCCAGATGAGGTCAGGCTCGACGAAGGGCGCGATGAATCCTCCGCTGGCGCCGTCGACATGAATCGGGATGTCGAGGCCCGTGTCGGCCTGGAGCTTGTCGAGGGCTGCCGCCACGTCCGCCACGGGCTCGTACTGGCAGGTGAACGTGACGCCCAGGGTCGGCACGACCCCGATCGTGTTCTCGTCGACCCGCTTGACCGCCTCCTCGGGCGTCATCAGCAGGCGGTCACCCTCCATCGGGATCTCGCGGAGCTCGACGTCCCAGTAGCGGGCGAACTTGTGCCAGCAGATCTGCACCGGACCGGTGACCAGGTTGGGCCTGTCGGACGGCTTGCCCTCGGCGCGACGACGGTCCCGCCACTTCCGCAGTAGCGCCATCCCCCCGAGCATGGCGGCCTCGCTCGACCCGGTGGTCGAGGTGCCCATCGTGTTGTCCGAGTCCGGGCTGTTCCACAGGTCGGCGAGCATGTGCACGCACCGTGCCTCGAGCTCCGCGGTCTGCGGGTACTCGTCCTTGTCGATCATGTTCTTGTCGACCGACAGCGTCATCAGCTCGTCTACCTCGGGCTCGACCCACGTCTGGCAGAACGTCGCCAGGTTCTGACGCGAGTTCCCGTCGAGCATCAGCTCGTCGTGCACCACCTGGAAGACGTGCCGGGCGACGTGCTCGTCCTTCGGGAACCGGTACTTCGGCATCGCGACCGACAGGTCGGTCGAGGCGAAGACGTCGTCCTCGAGGGCGTCTCGGACCGAGTGCTTCTTGTGCAACATCAGATTCGCTCCTCAGGTCAGCGCATGGTCGCGCGTCGGGGTGTTCGTTGGGTGCGGCTTCTTCCTTGGTCGAGCGCGCCTACGGCGTGGGGACGGTCTCCTCGGTGTCGAGCTTGTCGATCACGTCCTGCAGCGCCTTGGTCTTGTCTGGGCAGTAGGTCTCGACCACGGCCATGTCGTAGGCCACGACGCTCGGGTCGAGCACCACTCGGCGCAGGTTGTTCGAGTTGTTGCCGAACTGGGACAGCGCCAGCCGGTGCTGGAGCTCGTCGACGTTCTCGCAGCTCACCCCGCCGTCGGTGCCGTACAGGGTGGTCGCCGTGTCCATGTCGATCTCGGGCAGGCCGGCCGCGACGAGGTTCTGGTTGAGCACCTCGGCCAGCTGCACGGCCTGGTTGCTGCCGGAATCCTCTCCCCTGCCGGCCGCGGTGCACGCCGAGAGTGCGAGACCCACGGCGACGGCAAGAGCCGCTGCTCGGTGCGTGACGGGACGGGCTGCTCGTGGTCGCGTCGTGATCATCGGACTCACGCCTCCTGAACCGGTGCGTCGGAATGGGTGTGGTCCGGGGAGGCCGCGATCTTCCACTGCGGCTTCCGCAGCCTGTAGAGCACGAAGGGCCAGACGCCGAGAAGGACGATGCCCGCCACGAGAATCAGGATGTAGACGCCCTGCGGCGTCGCGTCCGCGTTGCCCGACGGCTCGACGAAGCCGAGAAGGAAGGCGGCCGCGCTCGCCACGAACCCGAGCGAGCCGACCACGGGCATCGCCGGCGTACGGAACCCGCGCGGCACGTCGGGATGGGTGCGGCGCAGCCGCATGGCCGCCAGGAACATCACCATGTACATCAGCAGGTAGAGCTGCACGGCCATCGCGGTGAGGATCCAGAACACCGACTGCACCGACGGCAGCACCGCGAACAGGATGGCCAGCGCGGTGACGATCAGTCCCTGGACCATCATGATCGGGACCTGCATGCCGCGGCTGTTGGTGCCCTGCAGGCGCGGCGGGAGGTACCCCTCCTTGCCGACCAGCAGCAGGCCGCGGCTCGGGCCGGGGATCCAGGTGACCACCGAGGCGAGGATCCCGATGACGATAAGCAAGGCCATCACCGTGGTCCCCCAGGACATCCCGAGGTGGTTGAAGAAGACGTCGAAGGCCTGCAGCACTCCCTGCGTCAGGTTGACGCTGGATCCCGGGACCCCGACGGAGATGGCGAGCGTCGGCAGGATGAAGACGAAGAGGATCAGTACGACGGACAGCACGATCGCCTTCGGGAACTCGATGCTGGGCCTGCGCATCTCGGTGACGTGCACCGCGTTCATCTCCATGCCCGCGTAGGACAGGAAGTTGCTGACGATGAGCACGATGCTCGCCAGGCCGGTGAACTTCGGGAACCACTCCGCATCCCCGATCGGCTGCAGGTGCGACGTGCCGCCGTCCGACCAGTAGATGGCGGCGAAGACGATCAACGCTGCGGCCGGCACGATCGTGCCGATCAGGAACCCCCAGGTCCCCACCTTCGCGAACGCATCGACGCCGAAGGTCGCGATGAGGGTGGAGAACCAGTACACGACCAGGATCACCAGGCCGGTGAAGAGCCCCGAGTTGGCCAGCCCCGGGTCGAAGACGTAGGCCAGGGCGGAGGCGAAGAAGGCCAGCTGAGCGGGGTACCAGGCGACGTTCTGCATCCACTGCTGCCAGATCGCGAAGAAGCCGATCTGGTCGCCGTAGGCCTCCTTGACCCAGACGAAGACCCCGCCCTTCCACCCGCTGGCCAGCTCGGCGGCCACGAGCGCCACCGGCACCATGAACAGCAGCGCCGGCAGGACGTAGAGGAAGATCGACGCCCAGTCGTAGGCGGCCATGGCCGGCAGCCCGCGGACGCTGGCCACGGCCGTGGCGATGAGGATCGCCATCGACGTCCAACTGATGTAGGAGCTCTTCGCCGCCCGCTGGGCAGGGGGCTGGCGCTCTTCCCGAGTAGCCATGGCGAGGCCTTCCGGCTGATTTCCCCCTCGATGACGCTAATCGCCGATCTCGTGGCCCGCAATACTCAGCTGGCTCTGAGGTCCCGGCACGTCGGGCTCGGGAACGCGGTTTTGACACCCTGAACGGGGGGTAGTCATCACCGCATCACGGGGGAAGGTACCCAATGGCCGACTACACCGAGCTCGATCCGCGAGCAGCCGCATGCCGCCCGACGAGCCTCCCGCCTCACTGAGCCCTGATGCGGCGTCCGGGCTGGCCGGGCTCCTCGCCGAGCAGGTCGCGCATTACCGGGCGATAGCCGGCGAGTACGAGGACCACGACGTCGCCATCGCCGGCGGCGGGTCAGCCGTCGCGGCACTGGACGCGTTCCGGCCGGCGGGGTCCGTCCTGGAGCTGGCCTGCGGACAGGGACGCTGGACCGGACAGCTGCTGCGCCACGCCGCCGAGGTGACCGCGGTGGATGCCTCGCCGGAGATGCTCGCGATCGCCTCGCATCGTCTCGACAGCCCCCGGGTGCGCTTCGCGCGCGCCGACCTCTTCGGCTTCGAGCCCGACCGCCGCTACGACGTGGTCTTCTTCGGCTTCTGGCTCTCCCACGTGCCTCTGGAGCGGTTCGAGTCCTTCTGGGCGCTGGTCGCGGACTGCCTCAAACCGCGGGGCCGGGTCTTCTTCGTCGACGACGCCCACCGCTCCCCCGACGAGCTGGTGGAGGGCGAGACCTCGACGACCGTCCGCCGCCGGCTGAACGACGGGCGCACCCACCGGATCGTGAAGGTCCCCCACGAGGCGGCAGACCTCGAACGGCGGCTCGCCGCGCTGGGCTGGGCGGTGCAGGTGACGCGGACGTCCGGGCCGCTCTACTGGGGCTGGGGCCGGCGCGGCTGACGCGCTGCCCGAACCTTCGGGCCGGGTCAGGAGTGCAACTTGAGGGTCCCGGTGCCGTCTCGGTACAGCTCCCGGCAGGAGCCCTCGGAGATGCTGCACTCCCACAGGGAGGCCGCGTCGCCCTCGCGCACCACGCTGACCAGCGAGTCGCCATCGAGCCAGCCGACGTCGCCGGCTCCGGTCGGCAGCGCGTCCAGATCCTGGGCGACCCCGGTCCGGGGGTCGACGTGCACGGGAGCCCCGTCGAGGGTGCCCACCCAGGTGCCGCCGTCCGGCGACAGCTCGCCGGTCCCCTCCCCCGGCACCCTGCTCAGCCGCCGACCGGTCGAGGCGTCGAAGAAGCGCACCTCCTTGAAGGAGCTGAGCGCCAGCACGCCTCCGGAGAGGTCCGCTCCCAGGATGCCTCCCTGAGTGGCCAGTGCACGCGATCCTCCGTCGTGGAAGAGCGTCAGCCCGTCCGGATCCGACTCGACCCGGCGTGCTCCGTCGCTGACGTAGAGGTCGGCGACCGGGTCGGGGAGCGGACTCCAGCCGCCACCCCCAGCCTCACGGATCAGCACGGTGCCCGAGGCGACCTGTGCCACCACGCTCCCGGTCGACGCGTCCAGCCAGGCGTGGTCCACCACCTGCCGAACCAGCCGGCGAGCGGTGCCGGCCCGGCCGGCTGCGGTGACAGGAACGCCGACGAGCGCTCCGGTACCGTCCGCCACGACCAGCTCGCCCGCCGACATCCCCAGCACGACCCGCGCCGGGATACCGGTCTCCTGGTAGCCGTTCGCCGTCCCCACCACCAGCTCGTCCTCGACGATGAAGCCCACCACCGAGCTCGGGGGCGCGACCACCGGATCGGCGCCGCTGGCGGGCCCGGGGGCAGGGTTGCTGCCGGTGGAGGGCAGCAGGGACGCTGCGCCACCCATCACCGCCGCGACCGCGGCCGCGGCCGCCAGCCCGGCACCGATCCGTGAACGGGCGCGGCGCCGGCGCTCCTCGCGCAGTCGCACCTGGAACGCGGCCCAGTCCGGCGTGGGCACGTCCACGGCCTCGGCCACGTCGATGAGGGACTGGCGTACGTCGGTGCGGCTCATGACAGCTCCTGAAGGATGGGAGGGAGATCGGGGAGGGCGGTGCGCAGCCGTCTCAGGGCGTGGTGCGTCTGGCTCTTGACGGTCCCGACCGAGCAGCCCAGCTCGCGGGCCGTCGCCTCCTCGGTGAGGTCCTCGACGTAGCGCAGCACCAGGGTGGCGCGCATCCGCGGCGGCAGGCGGCGGATCTCCGCCCACAGGTCCAGGTACTCGGCGCGGACGTCGAGACCTCCGCCGTGTCCCGGATCCGGAAGGTTCTCGGTGGGCAGTTCCCGCCCGCGCCGCCGCCAGTGGCTCGTCATCTGCCGCACCATCGCCTGGCGGACGTAGGCGTCCGCCGCCCCCTTGTCCCGGATGGCGTCCCAGCGCACGCAGGTGCGGGCCAGCGCATCCTGGAGAAGATCCTCGGCGCCGTGCCGCTCGCCCGTCAGCAGGTAGGCCGTGCGGTACAGGGCAGCCCACCGCGCCCGCATGAAGTCCTCGAACGCAACGTCCCCCACGCTGCTCATGTCCCACATCCCTTTGATGGTCACGATGGGTGAGGACACGCTCCACCCTCGATAGGTTGTGAGGCTGCCAGAAATCGTTGTCGGAGCGTGGACGGTTGGCAGTGTCGGTGGTGTGGGTCACGATGCTCGGGTGGGTGCCCGCCGGGGGCATCGAGAGACGAGAGGCCAGCCGATGTCCGAGGTACTGCTCTTCCACCATGCTCTCGGCCTGACCCCCGGCCTGCACGACGTCGCCGACCGGCTCCGGTCCGCCGGTCACCGCGTGCACGCGCCCGACCTCTTCGACGGGCAGGTCTTCGACGACCTCGATGCCGGCGTCCGCCACGCCCGGGAGATGGGTTTCTCCACGATCTCCGAGCGCGCACGCGCCGCGGCCGAGGACCTGCCCGCCTCACTGGTGTACGCCGGCTTCTCGTTGGGTGTCCTCTCCGCGCAGCAGCTGGCCCAGACCCGCCCAGGCGCGCGTGGGGCCCTGCTCTTCGAGGCGTGCCTTCCGATCACCGAGTTCGGCACGTGGCCGGTGGGCCTGCCGGGCGAGATCCACGCCATGGACGCCGACCCCGAATTCGTGGATTCCGGCGACATCCAGGCGGCCCGCGCCCTGACGGCCCTGGACCCGGCGGTCACGCTGCACCTCTACCCCGGGGACCAGCACCTGTTCAGCGACCCCGGCCTCCCGTCGTACGACGAGCAGGCGGCGGCGCTGCTGTTCGACCGGGTGTTCACCTTCCTGGACCGGGTCGGCTGAGCGCGGTCACCAGGCCTTCAGCAGCCACGCTCCCCCGACCACCAGCCCCGCGAGCGTCACGGCCAGGAAGAGCCCGACCCAGAGCACGCCGGGGATCCGTGTCAGCCGCGCCAGCACGTCGGCGTCGGAGTCACGTCCTCTCCCCCGACGGCGGACGTGCTGCAGCTCGACGACGGCGCGCGGGGCGGCCAGCAGCAGGAACCACGCGCCGGCCTCGGCGACGAAGGCCTGCAGCGGGCCGCTCCCCCACCAGGTCACCGCGAAGACACCGCCCCCTGCCAGCGCGACGAGGTAGAGGCCGTGGAAGTTGCGGATCTGCACCAGCAGCAGACCCAGCAGCACCACCGCCGTCCACAGCGCCACCAGCGGTCTGCCCTGGCTCACCAGGAACGCGGCGCCCAGCCCGATCAGCGCCGGCCCCGGGTACCCCGCGGCCGCCGTGGCGATCATCCCGGGCCCGGTGGGGCGCCCGCTGGACAGCGTGAGGCCCGAGGTGTCGGAGTGCAGCCGGATCCCGGCGAGCCGGCGCCCACTGAGCAGCGCGGCGACGCCGTGGGCGCCCTCGTGCGCGATCGTCACCACGTGCCGGGTCCGGCACCACACGCTCGGGATCAGGACCAGAAGCGCCGCCACGACGGCCGGGGCGAGCACGGACCACGACGGCACGTCTGCGGGCAGGGACACGCCGCCACTGTGCATCATCGGGGCGCGACCCGAGCGGTCCGGCCCACCGATCGAGGCAAAGTGGGGAGCGCGGTCAGCGGGTCCGCCAGACATGGCTACGCTCAGCCCATGACCACCAGCATCGACCTCGGTCGACCCACGCAGGGTGACGTCATCGACGTCATCCTCGACGACCACCGCCGCTTCGAGACCATGCTGCGCCAGCTGCGCGACAGCAGCGCCGACCGTGACGCCGTACGCCGGGCGTTCTCCGCCCTGCACGTGGCACACGCCCTGGCCGAGGAGCGGTTCGTCTACCCCGCCCTCGAGCGCAAGAACGCCATCTCCGACGACGAGGCCGAGCACGGCGAGGAGGAGCACGCCGAGGGGAACGAGGCGCTGCTCGCCGTGCTCGAGCTGAAGGGCACCGACACCCAGGCGTTCGACGACGCCGTGGAGGAGCTCACCGCGGCGGTGAGCCACCACCTCGCCGAGGAGGAGCTGACGATCCTCAACCCCGCCCGCGACGAGGTCTCCGCCCGCGTCCGCGCGGACCTCGGGCTGAAGTTCTGCGCCGAGCGCAACCGGCTGATCGACGCCGACTGCGGGTCGCTCTCGAACGTCCGCCGGCTGGTGGCCCAGGCCGAGAGCGCGGGCCTCCTCGACGACGACGACGACGACGAGGACTGACCGGCCGCGGCGCCCTCAGCGCCACGCCGACGGGCGGCGAGGCCCGGCTACCCGCAGGTAACTGGCGGATCGCACGCACCAGGTGACGGGGAATCTCCAGTTACCCGTCGGTCGCCCTGCGGCGGCGGGGCTGCGGGGCGGCTGGGTCACGGGGTGGCGAGCTGCTCGGAGTTGTGGCCGCCCAGGAGGGCCCGGGTCATCGCATTGCGGGTGTCCATCAACTCGTCCAGGGCCGCGTCGAGCTGGTCGGCAGTGACCCGCAACGGCCGGCCGGGGTCCCCCTCGTCGTCCGTCTCCTGCGCCGAAGCTTCCTCCGCCGCGAGCACCGCCGCGCGCCGCAGGAGCTCCTTGAGGAACGACGCGGTGACGCCGGTGGTGCGCTCCAGCACACCGGCCAGCCGGCTCTCGTCGACGTCCAGCGCGCCGCGGTAGAGGGCGAAGAGCCGTCCGCGTGCGTCGGCGTCGGGGTGGTCCAGCGCCACCGCCTGGTCCACGCGTCCGGGCCGCTGGGCCAGCGCGGGCTCGAGTACGTCGACCCGGTTGGTGGTCAGCAGGAACACCACGTCGGCGTCCTCGGCCAGCCCGTCCATCTCGTTGAGCAACTCGAAGAGCAGCGGGTGCTGCCCCGGATGCATCCCGCGCTCCTCGGCGATCAGGTCGACGTCCTCGATCACGATCATCGCCGGCTGGAGCGAGCGCGCCACCGAGCAGGCCGCCCCGATCAGGTGCAGGCTGCTGCCGGAGAGCTGGACGATGGTGGTGTCCTTGAGCTGGCTGGTCAGGTAGCGCACCGTGTGGGTCTTGCCCACCCCGGGCGGCCCGTAGAGCAGCAGGCCGCGCTTGAGGTGCTGACCCGCCGCGAGCAGCCGGTCCCGCTGCCGGGCGACCCCCACCACCTGCCGGGTGATCGCCGAGCTCACCTCGACCGGCAGGATCAGGTCGTCGGCGGTCATCGAGGCCCGGCTGTGGAACGACAGCGCCGCCCGTCGCTCGCCGAACATGTCCTGGCCGAACGAGACCACCTGGCCGCGGTAGACGTTGTGCTCCAGCGCCAGGTCGCGGACCTCCGCGGCGAGACGGGCGGCGTAGCCCGCGGAGGAGGCGACCACCTCCAGCGTGGTCGAGCCTCGCCCCATGTCGGGGTCTCCGGCGCGCAGCAGCATCGCCGCGCGCTCCTCACCCTCGGTGACCAGGAGGACCGCGCACACCAAGCAGGCCCGCACCTCGCCCTGCGGGCCGGCGGGCAGATTCATCCGGGAGACCGTCCCCGGCATCGGCCCGTGCAGCCCCGTGGAGCTCATCAGCTCGGACAGGTCGAAGTCCCGGTGACGGTGGTTGAGCACACCGACCAGCTGGTGCTCGCGCCCGGTCCCCGCCAGCCAGGCGTCCAGCCCGGCCTGCACGTTGACGTGCTCGTAGCCGGGCCACGCCTCGGTCACCACGTCCAGCGTCGCCGGCTCCTGGGCGAGGTGCGCGGCCAGCAGACGCCCGAAGGACGCCTGGTCTCCGGCTCGCGCCGTCCGCACGATCCGATGGCGGGTCCGTTTGGCCAGCTTGGCCAGGTCGGAGAGCCGCAGTCGCTCGTCGGGCTGCGCGGCCGGCGCCGTGACCACGCCCGGCGCGTCGCTGTAGGACAGGAACGAGTCGCTGGAAGTCGCGTACGCCGTCATCGGTTCCCCCTCGAGCCAGTGGGCCGTCAACCTAGTGGCTGAGGGGCCCCGGCGCGAGGAAGTTGCGGCGTACGGCCCCGCTCAGGTGAGGACGGACTGCGCGGAGACCGCGCCGTGCCTGTCCTCGATGGCGGCGGCCAGCTTCTTCACGTCGGCGTCGTCGACGCTCACCCCGACCTCGCCGAACCCCTTGCGGAGCTCGTCCTCCACGACACCCTCCTCGGCGCCGTCCTGCCAGGACGTCACCCGGTCGACCACTACCTGGATCGCTTCCCACTTCTCTTCGCTCATGGCCGCGACGGTACCCAGCTCCAGCGTGCGAGAACGTGCTCGCGCCCATCGGTCCGCCGGTGACCGTCTCTGACGCTCACCAGTGCCCCGGCCTGTCCCAGCCCTCGGGCAGCGTGGTCCGGGCGTCCCCACGGGCCGCGCTGACCTGGCTGGGCGACAGGAAGAGGGCTCGGGCCAGCCTGGCCCCGCGCAGGTCGGCGTCGCGCAGGTCCGCGCCGAGCAGGTCGGCCAGCGTCAGGTCGACCCCGCGCAGGTCCGCCGCGATCAGCCGGGTCCCCCGCAGGTCCGCCCCACGCAGGTCCACGCCTCGCAGGTCCGCACCGATCCGCTCGGCACCGCGCCAGCGCACCGACGAGGTGACCCGGCCGCGGAGCTGACCGGCCGCGCGGTCCAGGAGCATGCCGACCTGCGCCCGGTGCCGGCCGGGATCGACGCGGACCAGGTCGTCGGCGCCCAGCGCCGCGTCGCGTCGTACGGCGTCGCGGACCGCGCCGAGCTCGGCACGCAGCCCGTCCTCGCGGGCGGCGTCCAGACCCTGCTCCACGTGCCACAGCACCTCGTGCAGCTGGCGCAGCACCGCGAACGGAGCGGCCATCTGCTCACGAGGTGCCCCTGCGCAGGTCTCGTTGACCACCCGCTGCCCGGCTCCGAAGCAGTCGAAGACCGTGCACCCGGCGAAGCCGCGGGGCCGCAGCTGATCGTGGATGGTGCACCCATGATCGTCGCCGAGGTGGCGACACGCCTCCCCCGCGGCCTTGTCGAAGGCGAAGTCGGCCGAGCGCGCGAAGGGCAGCACCACGCAGCACAGGCCCACGCATCGGCTGCAGTCGGCGCGGAGCTCGGGAGAGGCAATAGGGGAAGCGGGCACCCGTCCATCATCCTCGCCTGGCTAGGTTGTCCGCATGGCGACCGACATCGAGATCCCTTCCTACTCTCTGAACGACGGCACCACTCTGCCGGCCATCGGGTTCGGCACGTATCCGCTCAAGGGCGACGAGGCGGTCACCGCGGTCAGCAGCGCGATCGACCTCGGCTACCGGCTGATCGACACGGCCGTGAACTACGGCAACGAGCGCGAGGTCGGCGAGGGCATCCGCCGCAGCGGTGTGCCGCGCGAGCAGATCCAGGTCACCAGCAAGCTTCCCGGGCGCCACCACGCCTACGCCGACGCGATCGCCAGCGTGCGCGAGTCCGTCTCGGCGCTCGGCCTGGACTACATCGACCTGCAGCTCATCCACTGGCCCAACCCCAGTGTCGGGCTCTTCCCCGAGGCCTGGCGCGCGTTGATCGCGCTGCGCGAGGAGGGTCTGGTCCGCTCCATCGGCGTCTCCAACTTCAGCGGCGTCCACCTCGAGCGCATCATCGACGACACCGGAGTGGTGCCGGTGGTCAACCAGATCGAGCTGCACCCCCGGTTCCCCCAGCCGCAGATGCGCCACGAGCACCAGCGGCTGGGCATCCACACCGAGTCGTGGAGCCCGCTGGGCAAGCGCGAGGCCCCGCTGGCCGAGCCCGAGGTGACCGGCCCGGCCACCAAGTACGGCGTCACCCCGGCCCAGGTCATCCTGCGCTGGCACGTCGAGCTCGGCGCGACCCCGATCCCGAAGTCGGCGACCCCGCAGCGCCAACGCGAGAACCTCGACGTCTTCGGCTTCTCCCTGACCGACGAGGAGGTCGCGGCGATCACCGGCCTCGGGCGCCCCGACGGCCGGCTCTTCGGCGGCGATCCCGAGACCCACGAGGAGCAGTGAGCCCGGCCACCCCCTACCTGGCGGTCGACCTGCCCCGGCTGCACGCCAACCTCGGGCGTACGGCGCAGCGCGCGGCCGCCGCGGGCGTCGCGCTGCGCCCGCACGTGAAGACCCACAAGTGCCTGGAGATCGCGCGCCTGCAGGTCGCGGCCGGGGCTCGGGGCATCACGGTGGCCACGCTCGGCGAGGCCGAGCTCTTCGTCGCCCACGGGTTCGACGACGTGCTCATCGCCTTCCCGCTCTGGGTCGACGAACGAGCCGCTCGACGTCTGCGCGACCTCCTCGACGACGCCCGGGTCAGCGTGGCCGTCGACTCGGTGCCGGGTGCCGCGAACCTCGGGCGTCACCTGGGCGGCACCCCGCTGCGGGTGCTGGTCGAGGTGGACAGCGGGCACCGGCGCAGCGGCACGTCTCCCGACCTGGCCGGCGAGGTCGCCCAGACGGCACGGCGCGCCGGACTTCAGGTCGACGGGGTGTTCACCTTCCCGGGGCACAGCTACGCCCCCGGGGCGTCGCGCACCTCGGCGCGCGACGAGGCTACGGCCCTGCGCGGTGCCGCGCGGTCGCTGCGCGCCGCCGGCGTCGAGCCACGGGTGCTCAGCGGCGGCTCCACGCCCAGCCTGGCGCACGCCGAGACCGACCTGCTCACCGAGCTGCGCCCGGGGGTCTACGTGTTCGGCGACGCCCAGCAGTGGGAGCTGGGCGCGATGGCCCCCGCCGACATCGCGCTCACCTGCCGCACCACCGTGGTCAGCCACGCGGGCGGGCGGCTGGTCGTCGACGCCGGGAGCAAGGCCCTCGGCGCCGACCGCGCGCCGTACGCCAGCGGGTTCGGCCGGATGCTCACGCACCCCGATGCCCGGGTGGTGCTGCTCTCCGAGCACCACGCCGTCGTCGATCTCGCCGGTGCCACCCTGCCGCCGCTGGGCAGCGTGGTCGACCTCGTCCCCAACCACGTCTGCAACGCGGTGAACCTCGCCGACCGGCTGCACGTGGTCGACGCCACCGGACCGACGACCTGGGCCGTCGCGGGTCGCGGCCTCAACTCCTGAGGTCGCCCGGCCGGCCGTGAGGGGCCCTCGCCTACCATCGCCGCATGCTCCGACGACTTGTAGCGGTCCCGACCGCCGTCCTGATGATGACCCTGCTCGCCTCGTGCGGCGACGACTCCGACGACAGCGACAAGGCCGGTGACACGGCCAGCTCGAGCGAGTCCGCCAGCCCCAGCGAGTCGGCCTCGGCCACGCCGAGCGAGGGTGACGCGCAGGCGAGCGGATCCTGCGAGTACGTCGCCTCCGGTGACGCCGCCAAGGAGGTCGAGCTTCCTCCGGCCGAGCCGACGGTGAAGGGGAAGGTGCCGGTCACGATCAGCACCGGGCTCGGCGAGATCAAGGCCACCCTGGACGCGAAGAGCGCCCCGTGCACGGTGAACTCGTTCGTGTCGCTGGCCGAGCAGGGCTACTACACCGACACCGAGTGCCACCGCCTGGTCACCTCGGGCATCTACGTCCTGCAGTGCGGCGACCCGACCGCGTCGGGCATGGGCGGACCCGGGTACTCCATCCCCGACGAGCTGTCCGGCACCGAGGACTACTCCGCGGGTGCGCTGGCGATGGCCAAGACCTCGATGCCCGACTCCGGCGGCTCGCAGTTCTTCATCGTCTACGAGGACTCCAACTCGGGGCTGGCCAAGGACTACACCGTCTTCGGTCGCCTGGACGCGAAGAGCACCAAGCTGATCGCCGACGCGGCCGCCGCCGGGACGGCCGAGGGGACGCCTGACGGTTCGCCGAAGACCGCGGTCGAGATCACCGGGGTGAGCGTCAAGTAGCACCGCGTGGTGGGCTCACAGCCCGAAGCAGACCCCGGTCAGCGACTCCGACCTCGCCCACACCTCGCGGGCGACGTCGGGGTCGCTGGCCGTTCGGCTGCGCCCCACCTGGGTGGGCCAGCCGAACAGCTCCCCGGCCCGGTGCGGACCGACGTAGCTGTTGCCCGGCACGTCCATGGTGGCCGCGAACAGCGGGGACAGGGCGCCCCGCTCGGGCGGCATCCCGACCAGGCGGTTGCCGACCTGGGCGAGCGCGGTGAAGGCGCGTGAGCCGGTGTGCCCCTGGATGCCGGTGGCGCTGTAGCCGGGGTGGGCAGCGACCGCGCGCAGGGTGGACCCGGCGGCGGTCAGCCGGCGCTGCAGCTCGGCGATGAACAGCAGGTTGCACAGCTTGGACTGCGCGTAGGCGCCGTAACGGTGGTAGGGACGCCGCTCCCAGTTCAGGTCCGCGGCGTCGAGGTGGCCGGAGCGGTGTGCCGCCGACGCGATCGCCACCACCCGGTCCGTCACCCGCGGCAGCAGCAGGTTGGTCAGCAGGAAGTGACCCAGGTGGTTGGTCGCCAGCTGGAGCTCGAGCCCGTCGCCGGTGCGGGTCAGCGGCAGCCCCATCACCCCGGCGTTGTTGATCAGCACGTCGACCGGCCCGGTGCCGGCGGCGAACTCGCGCACGGCGTCCAGGTCGGCGACGTCGAGCTGGCGGAGCTCGAGGTCGCCCTTGACGCCGCGGACCAGGTCGCGGGCCTTGTCCGGTGAGCGCACCGCCATCGTGACCTGGGCTCCCGCCTCGGCCAGCCGCCGGGTGCACTCCAACCCGAGCGCGCCGGTGGCGCCGGTGATCAGGAAGCGACGCCCGTGCTGGGAGGGCATCCGCGCCGTCGTCCACCGCGGCGGGCGAGGCCCACGGTTCGCCATCAGGCGGGGTCCTGGCCCGGCTGCGCTGCCCCCGACGTACCTGACTCGCACAACACCGGGGTGCCGACCTCGACGGTGCGGCTGACGGTGCACAGCCGCTCCCGGGTCTGCTCGATCGCCCGGGGCAGCATCGCGCGCGCCCGATCCCCGGCCTCGTCGTCGGGGAAGACCACGTCGAAGCTCACCCGCAGGTCGCTCAGCCGGTTGCCGAGCTCGTCGCGGATCTTGTCGCCCTCGGCACGCACGTCGAAGGACAGCGCCTGCGCGCGGCGTCCGGTGATGAGGTCCACGTTGATCGCGCTGCACCCGGCCAGGGCGACCAGCAGCAGCTCGACCGGCGTGAAGTCGGCGTCGTCGCCGGAGCCGAAGTCCAGGACCCCGCCCCGGACGTTGGTGGCGCGGTAGCGACCCTCGCCGGTGCGGGTCAGGTCGATGCTGCGCCGGGTGTCCTCGCTCATGGGCCACACCCTGCCAGAGTCGGCGCGCCCGCGGACACGCCCGGGATCGGGGCCCGGCTTGTCTGGGGGCATCGCCCGAGCAAGGGTGGGGGCTGTCTCTGTACGCAATCGGAAGGTGGAGCATGCTCACCCTCACCGAGAACGCCAGCACGATCGTCAAGGACATCACCTCCCAGCAGGGTCTCTCCGACACTGCCGGCCTGCGGATCACCAGCGAGGACTCCCCCGAGCCGTCGTTCGCGGTGACGGCGGCGCCGCAGCCCGAGCCCGGCGACCAGATCGTGGAGGCGGGCGGCGCACACGTCTATCTCGACGCCCCGGCCGCCGAGCAGCTCGACGACAAGGTGCTCGACGCGCGCGTCGACCAGGAGGGCCACGTGGAGTTCGCTCTCGGACTCCAGGGCTGAGCCACCGCTCGGCCACCTCCCCACAGCATCACCCGACGTCCCTCGTCACCAGGGCCCGACCTTCCGGTCCGGCTCTCGCGGCGGGGGACGTCGCCGTTCGGTGAGGCTCGCGCGAGTGTCGCCTCCCGGTCCGCTGGCACCTGGGGCTAACATGGATGTTGCCATCGCGCGGTCGTTGCCGCGCGGGGCGATCCGGCCACCACCTGGTGGTCGTAGGTTCCCTGATGAGGACGGGCCGTCGGGCCCGTCTCGTCGATCTCTCGCAGATCTGTGGGGCCACGTGTCGTCTCGGAGTGGGCCCCGGTCTGCCTCGCATGACGTCCCAGCGTCCCGGCTGTGCGCCGCGAGCGGGTGCAAGACCCCGTGGCGGCGCCCGTGCCGGGTATCCGGAGGAGGAGTCTGTGGCTCGACGAGGCCAGCGCCAGCAGGGTGCTCGCCGTAGCGCCCCGCGCGATCAGCGTCGCGTGCGCGCGCGTGACAACGAGGGCGTCATCCCGGTCCTTGCCCGCGCGGTGCGCGAGATCGAGGCGGCGGTGTCCCGTGGGGCGGTGATGCCCTCGACCCGCACGAAGTTCCAGGTGGTGGCGCTGCTGGTGCGCCAGGAGCGCGAGCGCATCAAGAGCGACGCGACCGCCAGCGAGGCGCAGCGCGGGGAGCAGCTCAAGCGGCTCGACGGGATCGCCACGATCCTGGCGACGACCGCCGTACGCGACACCTCCCTGCTGACCCTGCTCGACGAGAAGGCCGTGGTCTCCGACTCCGCGAAGGCCCTCAAGCGGGAGATGCTGGAGGCGGCCGGCCTCGAGGTGCCGGTCGAGGAGGCACCGCCCGCTGCCGCCACGACCGGTGGCCGACCCGAGCGCCAGGTGGTGCCGCAGTCGGTGATCGCGCGCCAGCTCGCCAACCCGTTCCTGGTCCCCGACTTCTCCGCGGCGCCGCCGCGGCCCAAGAGCCAGCGGCTGCTGGCCGACTGGGAGCTGCTCGGCCCGCTCTTCCGCTCCTTCGAGTACGGCGGTGGCCGGGCGCGCGCCTGCATGCCGCTGCCCGAGCCGTCCGCCGTGAAGCTGCCCGGCGACCTCGAGCTGATGCCGCACCAGGCCCAGGTGGTGGCCGCGGCCGCGGCCGGGCACCGGACCTTCCTGCTGGCCGACGAGCCCGGCCTGGGCAAGACCGCCCAGGCGCTGCTCGCCGCGCAGGCCGCCGAGGCCTACCCGCTGCTCGTCGTCGTGCCCAACGTGGTCAAGACCAACTGGGCGCGCGAGGCGGGCTTGTGGACGCCGAACCGGCCCGCCACGGTGATCCACGGTGACGGCGAGAGCATCGACGGCTTCGCCGACATCGTGATCGTGAACTACGAGGTCCTCGACCGCCACGTCGGCTGGCTCGGCGACCTGGGCTTCCGCGGGATGGTCGTGGACGAGGCCCACTTCATCAAGAACAAGAGCTCCCAGCGCTCCCAGCACGTGCTGCAGCTCTCCGAGCGGATCCGGCGCCGGATCGCCCGTCCGCTGCTGATGGCGCTGACCGGCACCCCGCTGATCAACGACATCGAGGACTTCCGGGCGATCTGGCAGTTCCTCGGCTGGATCGACGACAAGGCGCCGCTGCCCGAGCTGATGGACAAGCTCGAGGAGGCAGGGCTCACCCCGGCCGACCCCGGCTTCTACGCGGCGGCGCGCAACAGCGTGGTCGACATGGGCATCGTGCGACGCCGCAAGATCGATGTCGCCGCCGACATCCCGGCCCGCCGGGTCGCCGACCTCCCCGTGGAGCTCGACGACGAGGTCGGCCGCTCGATCCGTCAGGCCGAGCGCGAGCTGGCCCGCCGGCTGGTCGAGCGCTACGACGGCGCCCTCGAGCGTCGTACCTCGAAGGTCGTGGTGGACGGCATCGACCACGAGCTGGTGCGTCGCGTCGCGACCTGGGAGCGCGAGGACACCGCCAGCACGCCGAGCGACGAGAACGTCTTCTCGATGATGCGCCGGATCGGGCAGGCCAAGGCCGGGCTGGCCGCCGACTACGCCGCCCAGCTCGCCCGCTCGGTCGGCAAGGTCGTCTTCTTCGCCAAGCACGTGGACGTGATGGACCAGGCCGAGGAGACCTTCGCCCGGCGCGGGATCAAGTACTCCTCGATCCGCGGCGACCAGACCACGGCGCGGCGCCAGCGCAACATCGACGCCTTCGTCAACGACCCCGAGGTCGCCATCGTGGTCTGCTCGCTGGCCGCGGCCGGTGTCGGCCTCAACCTCCAGGTCGCCTCGAACATGGTCCTCGCCGAGCTCTCCTGGACCGACGCAGAGCAGACCCAGGCCATCGACCGGATCCACCGCATCGGCCAGGAGGAGCCGGTCACCGCCTGGCGGATCATCGCCGCCCAGACGATCGACACCAAGATCGCCGAGCTCATCGACAGCAAGGCCGGCCTCGCCGCCCGCGCCCTCGAGGGCTCCGACGAGGAGCTCCCCTCCTCCGCCGACGTCCAGCTCGAGGCCCTGGTCGCCCTGCTCACCGAGGCGCTGGAGGCGCGGGGCTGAGTTTGTCCCAGCAGCACCTGCTTTCACGAGTTAACTCGTGAAACCCGCACTTCCCAGGCGTTGCAACGCGTGGGAAGTGCGGGTTTCGTGTGGGAAGTACGCCGAGAGTCGCCGCTCATGCCCGCGGAACCCTCCGCGCGCCGCCCCCTCCGCGCGCCGCCCCCTCCGCGCCGCCCCCTCCGCACGCTGACCCCTCGCAGGCCGACCCCCTCCGCGCGCCGCCCCTCGCGCGCTGCCCGCTGCCCCCCTCCCACCCGCCCCCGCGACACGCCGCACAAATGGTCGAGGCAGTGACGGGTCGCGTTAGGCGGGCTGGAACCAGGCCCGGGAGGAGGCGGTGAGCTGGTCGGCGTACCTGGCCAGCAGCGGGCCCGCCACGGCGAGGATCACCACGTAGCCGGAGGCGAGGGGGCCGATCTCGGTGTAGCCGGCGGTCACGGCCAGCTCCGCGATCACGATCGAGAACTCGCCGCGGGCGATCAGCGCGGTTCCGGCACGGGCTTGGCCCATCGCCCCTACGTGGTCGCGACGTGCGGCGTAGATCCCGGTGGCCACCTTGGTCAGCGCGCAGACGACGGCGAGGGCCAGCGCGGCGGGCAGGAACGGCACCACCTCCTGCACCGAGGTGGTCAGCCCGAAGGAGAGGAAGAACAGGGCGGCGAACAGGTCGCGCAGCGGCCGGAGCACGTCGCGCGCCCGCTCCGCGGTCCCCGGCGGGATCGCCAGTCCGACCAGGAACGCGCCGACGGCGGCGGAGGCGTCCACCAGGTAGGTCAGCCCGGCTACCACGAGCATCAGCCCCAACACGCGCAAGAGGACCTGCTCGTCGCTCTCGTGACCCAGCACGCGGCCCAGGTGATGGCCGAAGCGCCGACTGGCGAAGAGCACCAGCAGCACGACGCCGAGCGCGCCCGCGACCGCGACCATCGCCGCGAGCATCGAGCCGCCGGAGAGCACGACCACCAGGAGCGGCAGGAACACCGCCATCATGATGTCCTCGAGCACCACCACCGACAGCACCGCCGGGGTCTCGCGGAAGCCGGTGCGCCTCAGGTCGCTCAGCAGGCGCGCCACGATCCCCGACGACGAGATCCAGGTGATCCCGCCGAGCGCGAGACAGGCCTGCCAGTCGTAGCCCAGCAGCCACCCCGCCACGAACCCCACCGGGGCGTTGAGCACCAGGTCGACCACTCCCGAGGGGGTGTGCCGCTTCATCGACGCCGCGAACTCCTCGGCGGAGAACTGCAGCCCCAGCATCAGCAGCAGGAGCAGCACGCCCAGCTCGCCGGCGACCTCGATGAACTCGCTGGAGGCCCCCAGGTTGTGGATCCCGCCCTCGCCGAGCATCAGCCCCGCGACGAGGAAGAAGGGGATCGCCG
This sequence comes from Nocardioides sp. Z21_20, assembly GCF_059766585.1. Lineage (NCBI taxonomy): Bacteria > Bacillati > Actinomycetota > Actinomycetes > Propionibacteriales > Nocardioidaceae > Nocardioides > Nocardioides sp. Z21_20. Next base: position 64,515 of record NZ_JCBAJX010000015.1, on the reverse strand, counting down.
AGAGCCCCAGGCGCCCCGCGACGTTGCCCAAGAACCCGAGGATCAGCAGGATGACCCCGAGCTCGAGGAAGAACGACTCCACGCGGGCGGCGCCTAGCCGAGGAGGATGCGGCGGACCGCGTCGAGGGCCTCGCGGCTGCCGATGACCACCAGGGAGTCGCCCGCCAGCAGCCTCTCCCCCGGTCCCGGGGAGGTGATCACCCGCTCGCCGCGCACGACCGCCACGATCGAGGCACCGGTCAGCGTGCGACACCGGGTCGCGCCCAGCGAGGCTCCGTCGTACGGCGAACCAGGCGGAAGGTCGACGGTGTCGGAGATCAGGCCCGGGATCTCGCGGGTCAGGTCCGCGTACTTCTCCACGATCCTGGGCGCGCCCAGCAACCCAGCCAACGTCTCGGCCTCGTCACGCGAGAGCGAGAGGAGCGTCTCGGCGGCGTCGGGGTCGCGCCGCTCGTAGCGCAGCAGGTCGAAGGACCCGTCGCGGCGCGCCACCACGCCGGTCCGCACGCCGTTCCGCGTCTCGAACTCGTAGACGACCCCCACACCCGGGAGCAGGATCTCGGTCACGTCCATGAGGGTCAGTGTGCCGCAGCCGTCGGGCGCCGTTCGGGTTCCGGCGACACCGGGGACCGCGGGCGTGTCGCGGCCGACGGATGCCACCTAGGCTGGGTGGGTGACGACCCCCTCCCAGAGCCTCCAGCACACCGAGGCGCAGGCGCGCGCCGAGCTTCTCACCGTCGAGGAGTACGACGTGCGTCTCGACCTGGCCGCGGACGACGCGACGTTCTCGTCGGTGACGACGATCCGCTTCGACAGCGCCGGCGGCCCGACGTTCCTCGACCTCAAGCCCGCGCGCGTGAACGAGATCCGGGTCAACGAGCAGGTCGTCGACGCCGAGCTCCTCTCCCGCGGCCGGCTGCCGCTACAGACCGTGCCGGGCCGCAACGAGGTCGTCGTGGACGCGGTGATGCGCTTCCGCAACGACGGCGAGGGCCTGCACCGCAGCGTCGACCCCGCGGACGGGAAGCACTACGTCTACGGCATGTCGTTCATGGACGCCGCGCCGAGCATCTTCGCCTGCTTCGACCAGCCGGACCTGAAGGCGCCCTACACCTTCCACGTCACCGCACCCACCGACTGGGTGGTGGTCGGCAACGCACCGGGCCGCCAGGTCGAGCCCGGCAGCTGGGAGTTCGAGCAGACCCGGCCGCTCTCGACGTACTTCGTCACGCTGGTGGCCGGGCCCTACCACCTGATCCGCGACGAGCACGACGGCATCCCGCTCGGGCTCTCCGCGCGCGCCTCGATCGCCAAGGACCTCGAGGCCGACGCCGACGAGCTGTTCACGATGACCAAGCAGTGCTTCGACGAGTTCCACCGGCTGTTCGGGATCCGCTACCCGTTCGGGGACTACCACCAGGCGTTCGTACCCGAGTTCAACGCCGGCGCGATGGAGAACCCCGGCTGCGTGACGTTCCGCGACCCGCTGATCTTCAGCTCCCGGGTGACCCGCGGCGTGCGCATCCAGCGCGCCACCACGGTCGCCCACGAGATGGCCCACCAGTGGTTCGGCAACATCGTCACGCCGCGCTGGTGGGACGACCTGTGGCTCAACGAGTCGTTCGCCGAGTACATGGGCAACCGGGTCACCGCCGACGTGACCGAGTACGGCGACGCCTGGACCCACAACGCCTACGCCCGCCGCCAGTGGGGGCTGATCGCCGACCAGCGGCCCAGCACCCACCCGGTGGCCGGCAACGGCGCCGTCGACGCCACCGCCGCGCTGCAGGACTTCGACGGCATCTCCTACGCCAAGGGCTCGGCGATCCTCAAGCAGCTCAACGCCCGGATGGGCGACGAGGTGTTCCTGGCCGGCGCGATCGACCACTTCACCCGCCACCGCTTCGCCAACGCGACCATGCACGACCTGTTCACCAGCTGGGAGCAGGCCGGTGCCCGGGACCTCACGTCGTTCACCGACAACTGGCTGCGCACCGCCGGCCCGGACACCATCGTCCTGGACCGGGCGGCCGGCCTGCTGCGCCGTACGCCGCCCGCCGCGCACCCCGCCGACCGCGAGCACACCTTCCGGGTCGCGGTCGCCGAGCCGGGCGGCGACTGGAGCACCAGCCGGGTCACGCTGACCGGCGGCGTCACCCCCTACGACGCCCCGGTCGGGGCCGCCGTCGTGCTGGACCCCTTCGAGGACACCTGGGCGCTGGTGCAGCCCGACGACGAGACCGTCGCCGCGCTCCCCGCGCTGCTGGCCGAGACCGACGACCAGCTGCTGCGCGCCGGCATCTGGAACGGCGTGCGCAGCGCCTTCCACAACGCCGCGGTCAGCCCCGAGCGGGTGCTGGACCTCGTCGAGGCGGCGATCCCCGTCGAGACCAACGACGACGCGACCGGCTCCACGCTGCCCTGGGCGATCGGGAAGGTGGCGACGCTGTCCCACGACCCGCTGCGCGCGCTCGACCGGATCCACCACGCCTGCCGGACGCTGCTGGGACGCACACCGGCCGGCTCGACCCTCCAGCTGTCCGCCTTCCAGTCCCTGGTGTCGTCGGGCCGCGAGGCCGCTGCGCTGCGGGGCTGGCTCGAGGGCCGCGAGCTGCCCGAGGGACTCGAGGTCGACCTCGACCTGCGCTGGCGGATGCTGGCCCGCCTGGCGGTGCTCGGGGAGATCACGCGCGGCGAGCTCGACGAGCGGCTGCACGCCGAGCCGACCGCGCGCTCGCGCGTGGAGCACACCCGGGCGGTGGCCTCGCTGCCCGACGCGGACGCCAAGGCCTGGGCCTGGCGCCGCTTCACCGGTGAGGACGACGTGCCCAACTACGAGCTCGCCGCCGCCGGGGAGGGCATGTGGCAGGTCGGGCAGGAGCACCTCACCCAGGAGTACGTGGAGCGCTACTTCGCCGAGCTGCCCGGCACCGTCGCGGTGCGCAGCGGCTGGAGCCTGGCGGATGCGGCGCAGGCGTTCTTCCCGATGACCGCGACCGACGAGGTGACCCTGACCCGGGCCCGCACCCTGGCGGGCTCCGCGGACCTGGACCTGAGCTTGCGCCGACGGGTGGTCGACATGGCCGACGAGCTGGCGCGCCGGCTCGCCGTACGCAAGGCCTTCGGGCGGGTGTGAGCCCGTGACAGGCCTCGGGGACGGCAAGCCTCGGCGTCCCGGTCCGACCGTGCGGACCCGGGTGCGGGAGCTGACACCGGACGGCGAGCGTCACCACGAGGACCGGCTGGCCACCGAGGAGCCGCTGGAGATCCGGCTCGCCTGGCCGGGACGTGCGGCCGAGCGGGTCTGGGTCACCATGCGCACGCCCGGCCACGACTTCGAGCTGGCCGCGGGCTATCTGATGCACGAGGGGGTGGCGGGTCCGGGACATCTCCACACGGTGGCGTACTGCACCGACAGCGACCTTGAGCCCGAGCAGGAGTTCAACGTCGTGACCGTCACGCTGAGCGCTCCCCCGGCCTCCGACCCGACCCACCGGCACGGCGCGATGAGCGCCGGCTCGTCGGCCTGCGGGGTGTGCGGCAAGGACAGCATCGCCGCGGTCCTCGACGTCCCCCGCCCGTCCCCCTGGACCGGTCCCCTGCCCAGCCCGGACGTCGTACGACGCCTGCCCGAGCGGCTGCGCGTCTCCCAGCGGGTCTTCGCGCGCACCGGCGGCGTGCACGCGGCCGGCCTGTGCACCGCCGAGGGCCGGATGCTCGTCGTACGCGAGGACGTCGGGCGGCACAACGCCGTCGACAAGGTCACCGGCGCGCGGGTCCTAGCGGGCGCCGCCTCGGCCGACGCCTGCCTGGTGGTCAGTGGGCGGGCCGGCTTCGAGCTGGTGCAGAAGGCCGTCGCGGCCGGTGTCGGCTCACTGGTGGCGGTGGGCGCGCCGACCAGCCTCTCGGTGCGACTGGCCGAGGAGTCCGGACTGGCGCTCTACGGCTTCACCGCCGAGAGCCGCTGCGTGCGCTACAGCTGAGCGCGTCACCCACCGCCGTTGTCGCCGCCCAGCGAACCGGGCCGGTCGTCGCGCACCGTCCCGTCGCAGGCCGGGTCCAGGCAGCGTCGCTCGGTCGTCGGGTCGGCGCCCGGCGGCAGGGCCACCGGTTCTCCGCAGCGCGGGCAGGTCAGCTCGTCCATGCCTCCACGCTAGCCCGTGTGACCAGGGCCGAGGGCGCTGAACGGCGTGGGCTCCGGCGGACTGTCGGCGGCCTCTTCTACGGTCTTCTCGTGCGCATCCTCCACACCTCCGACTGGCACCTGGGGCGTTCCTTCCACCGCGAGGGCATGCTCGACCACCAGGCTGCCTACGTCGACCACCTGCTCGCGGTGGTGCACAGCGAGCAGGTCGACCTGGTGGTGGTGTCCGGGGACGTCTACGACCGCGCGCTGCCTCCGGTGGACGCCGTCCAGCTCGCCGACGAGACCTTCGCCCGACTCGCGGCCTCGCGCGCCCAGGTGGTGGTGACCAGCGGCAACCACGACTCGGCGCGCCGGCTGGGCTTCAACTCCCGGCTGATCGACGCCGCAGGCGTCTTCATCCGCACCGACGCCACCACCGTCGGCACCCCGGTGCTGCTCGACGACGAGCACGGCCAGGTCGCGGTGTACGGGCTGCCCTACCTCGACCCCGACGCCGTGCGTGAGCCGTGGGCGCTGACCGGGCGCTCCCACGAGGCCGCGCTCGGCGAGGCGATGCGCCGGGTCCGCACCGACCTGGCCGGCCGCGCCGGCACCCGCTCGGTGGTGATGGCGCACGCCTTCGTCGCCGGCGCGGAGCCGAGCGACTCCGAGCGCGACATCAGCGTCGGCGGGGTGTCGATGGTGCCCACCTCGTTCTTCGACGGCATCGACTACACCGCGCTGGGGCACCTGCACGGGCGCCACACGCTGCGCGGCTCGGTGCGCTACAGCGGCTCCCCGCTGGCGTACTCGTTCTCGGAGGCCGCGCACCGCAAGGGCTCCTGGCTGGTCGAGCTGGGCCGCGACGGGCTGGGCAGCACCGACTTCGTCGAGGCGCCCGTACCGCGTCCGCTGGCCCGGGTGCGCGGCGAGCTGGAGTCGCTGCTCACCGACCCGGAGCTGAGCGTGCACGAGGGATCCTGGCTGCAGGTGACCTTGACCGACGACGTGCGTCCGTTGCAGGCGATGGAGCGGCTGCAGCGCCGTTTCCCGCACACGCTGGTGCTCGGCTTCGAGCCCGCCGGCGGCGGTGCCGTCACGGTCGCCGGTGCCGCGGTGCAGGGGAAGTCCGATCACCAGATCGCGCTCGATTTCGTCCGGGACCTGCGCGGCGCCGACGCGTCCGAGGCGGAGTCGGAGCTGCTGCTCGACGCCTGCGACAGCTGCTGCGACGACCGTGACCTCGACGTCAGCGTGCCGCTCGCCTCGGGGGGCGCGCCGTGAGGATCCACCACCTGCAGGTCACCGCGTTCGGCCCGTTCGCCGACACCGCGGAGGTCGACTTCGACGAGCTCTCCGAGTCCGGGCTGTTCCTGCTCGCCGGGCCCACCGGCGCGGGCAAGACCAGCATCCTCGACGCGGTCTGCTTCGCGCTGTACGGCGACGTGCCCGGGGACCGCAGCGCCGCGCGACGGCTGCGCTGCGACACCGCCGCGCCGGGGCTTGCCCCGCGGGTGGTGCTCGACACGACCCTGGCCGATCGGCGCTTCCGGATCACCCGCTCGCCGGCCTGGGAGCGCCCCAAGAAGCGCGGCAGCGGCACCACCACCGAGCAGGCCAAGGTGCTGGTCGAGGAGCGCCAGGGCTCCCAGTGGGTGCACCTGTCGAGCCGCAACGACGAGGCCGGCCATCTGGTCACCCACCTGCTGGGCATGAACATGTCGCAGTTCACCCAGGTGGCGATGCTGCCGCAGGGGCAGTTCCAGGCGTTCTTGCGCTCCCGCTCCGAAGACCGTCAGAAGCTGCTGCAGAAGCTGTTCCGCACCGACCGCTTCGCCGACATCGAGCGCTGGCTGCGCGATCGGCGCATCGAGCTGCGCAAGGGTTGCGAGACCCGGCGCGCGGACGTGGTCGCGGTGCTGGGGCGGATCAGCGAGTCCGCCGACGAGCCGACGCCCACGGAATGGGAGGAGTCGCTGGAGTCGGCCGCGGAGGACGGCACCCTGCGCGGCTGGGCGGTCGACCTGCTCGGGCGTGCGGAAGCCGACCACCAGGACCTCGCGGCGTCGCTGGCCGTCGCGGTCCCCGCGGAGCGTGTGGCCCGGGAGTCCCTCGAGGAGGGGCGCCGGCTGCGCGAACGCCGGGAGCGGCACGCGCGCGCCCTATCCGCGCTGGAGGCGCTGGACGCCCGCGCGCAGACGGCGGACGAGGGCCGACAGCGTCTGCAGCGCGCCCACCGGGCCGCCGCCGTGCGTCCGCTGCTGCGGCTGAGCGCGCAGGCGCTCACCGCCCGCGAGCGTGCCGCCACGTCGGCCGCCCAGGCCCGCAGCGAGGCGGCTGCGCTGCTGGGAGCCTTCGACGTGGACGCCAAGGACGTCGAGGCGGCCTGCGAGCGCGCCCGCGACCAGCTCGCCGCGGCGCGTGCGCTGCTGCCCCGCGAGGCGGACCTGGACCGCGTCCGCAGCGAGCTGGCCACCAGCTCCCAGCGCATCGAGGCGCTCTCGGCCGAGATCACCCGTCTCTCCCAGCGCGGTGAGCAGCTGCCCGAGCGACTCGAGCAGACCCGAGCGGCGCTGGCTGAGTCGCTGGCGGCCGAGACCCGGGTCGCCTCGTTGGAGTCACGCCGCACCGAGCTGGAGAGGCAGCGGGCGGCCTGCCGTCAGGTCGCTGCTCTGGAGCCGGCCCTCGAGGAAGCCCTCGCTGCCCTGAGCGAGGCCGTGGACCGCACGCAGGCGCTGCGCGAGCGGTGGCTGTCGCTGCGTGAGGCTCGACTCGAGGGCATGGCCGCGGAGATCGCCGGCCAGCTCGCCCACGGCACCTGTTGTCCGGTGTGCGGGTCCGAGGAGCACCCGCTCAAGGCGGTACCGGCCAGTGGCGCGCCCAGCGAGCGTGACGAGAAGGAGGCCCGCAGGACGCACGAGGACGCCGAGATCGCCCGGCTCGCCCACGAGCAGCAGGTCCGCGACCTGCAGACCCAGCTGGCCGGCGCCCGGGCGGCCGCCGGGTCCCTGGCCCGCGCGGACCTCGAGCATCTCCTGGCCGAGGTGAGCAGCGAGCTACAGGAGTGCCGGCGCCTCGGGGCCCAGGCCGACACGAGGCGGGGGGAAGTGACGCGCCTGGAGCAGGAGGTCGGCACGGTCCGCGAGCAGGTCACCGCGCTGGGCCAGCAGCTGTCCGCGTGCGAGGCGACCCGCCAGGCCCGCGAGCGGGAGGCCGCCGGCATCGAGCGCGAGCTCGGCACCGTCCTCGCCCGAAGCGGGCACGACGCCCTCGCGCCCCTGCTGAGCGAGCTGGGTGAGGCCGACGACCTCCTCAGCGACGCCCTGCGCCGGATCCAGGAGCTGGACCAGGCCGAGGAGCGTGTCCAGGAGACCCGGGAGTCGCTGGCCGCGTGTGCCCTCGAGCACGGATTCGCCGACGTGGCCGACGCCGAGCGCGCCCTGCTCGGTCAGGAGGACTGTGACGACCTGCAGCGCTTCCTCGAGGCCTACGACCGGGAGCGCTCGGGGGCGCTGGCCCAGCTGGCCGACCCCGAGCTCGTCGCCGCGGTCGAGTGCGAGGAGCCCAACCTGGCGGCGCTGGCATCCACCCACGCGGATCTGGCCCGCTGCCTGGCCCAGCTGCAGAGTCGCGCCGGCGTCTGCGAGGCGCGGGTACGCCGGCTGCGGACGCTCTGCGAGGAGCTCGATGCTGCGCTCGCCACGTGGGAGCCCGCGCGGGCGTCGTACGGCGTGGCGGAGCGGGTGGCGTCGTTCGTGGAGGGGAAGTCGGCCGACAACCGGCTCAAGATGCGCCTCTCCGCGTACGTGCTCTCCTACCGTCTGGGCCAGGTGGTGGCCGCGGCCAACGTCCGGCTGGCGACGATGTCGGACCAGCGTTACGCCCTCGAGCACACCCACCACAAGGGCGCCGGCGAGACCCGCGGCGGGTTGAGCCTGATCGTGCGCGACGCCTGGTCCGGGGAGCAGCGCGACCCGGTGACATTGTCGGGCGGTGAGACGTTCGTGGTCTCGCTGGCGCTGGCTCTGGGGCTGGCCGACGTGGTCACCCAGGAGGCGGGCGGAGCCGACCTGGGCACGTTGTTCGTCGACGAGGGGTTCGGCTCGCTGGACCCCGAGACGCTCGACGACGTGATGGACACCCTCGATGCGCTGCGCGACGGTGGACGGGTGGTGGGCGTGGTCAGCCACGTCTCCGAGATGCGGGCCCGGATCCCGGTGCAGCTGCAGGTGGACAAGAGCCGGACCGGGTCGACGATCCGGCTGCTCCGCTCGGCCTGACCCGCATTTCTTGCGGGGCCGTTGTCCACAGTTCCGGTCGCGGGCCTGTCGCTGCGCGCTCTGATCTCACTACCTTGGACCTGCGCCGGCTCCTGGGCGGCGGCTCTCGCAGACAGTGAGGATCCCGACGTGAACCTGCGCTCTCGCACCGTCACCGCACTGCTGCTGTGCCTGCCCCTGCTGCTCACCGGCTGCACCGGGAACGATGAGGAGCCCGAGGCCAAGCCGCCAGCCACATCGGCGGCAGCGACGACGCCTAGAGCGACGCCGACGGCGGAGCCATGGCGGGTGAAGACGGAGGCAGGGATCGCCGCATTTTTCAATCACTGGGCGGACGCCACATTCAAGGGATCCACAACAGGCGATGTGAGCGATCTTGAGGCACTCGCCATGCCGGGATGCCGCTCCTGCAGCAGCGCGGCTTCGTACTTGAAGGAACTGTATGACGGTGGTGGCCGCATTGAGACTAAGAGATACGAGCTGATGCAGATCAGCAAACTCCCCAAAGGCTCGTCCCTTGATTCCCCCACGGTCGCCATCACGGTGCGCAGGCCTAAGGAAGTCGTCTATCGCAAGGGACAGCCTCGAAGCGTCACCGCGACAGCTCGAGGAGCTTTGTCCTTCGAACTCCGATGGACCGACGACGGATGGCGAATCGCACAGTTCGGACGGCTTGAGTGATAGGCGCGGGCTTCACGGTTGCCGCGCTGGCCGCGGCGCTGCTGCCGTGGCATGCGGCGGAAGCGAACATCGCTTCGCTTGGTCCGGAGGTGCGGCCAGGGAGTGATCATCTCTGGGCACAGTACGAAGTTAATGAACCACCCTCTCTGCCGGAGACGCAGCCGGCTGGAACCGCATCACAAGGCAGCCCCACTTCGTTCACATACTCGTATACCTCGACGTGCGGACGGGACTTCGACATCAATCCGGGCCTTTACGACTGTGCCGGAGCGATGCAATGCGGCGAAGAGGGTGTGGTCGTCACTGTGTGGCAGCACACCCCCGAGGGGACACGAACCAACATCGGGCAACACTGCCTCGAGCCAGGCGAAGCCGCCGCCGCCGCCCCGGTCATCACCCCCGGCATGATCACCCGCGCCTTCCGCCGCGTCCCCCTCCCCGAATCCACCCTCACCGTCCAACCCCCAGGCGGCGAGACCCTCGTCAACTTCGACACCCTCTTCTCCACCCAAGCCGAACCCTTCACCCACACCCTCACGATGCTCGGCCAAAGCGTCGAACTCGACATCACCCCCACCACCTTCACCTGGAAACACGGCGACGGCACCCACCAGACCAGCACCACCCCCGGCACCGCCTTCCACGACAACCTCCCCATGGACACCTACATCTCCCACCAGTACGAAGACGCCGACCTCACCGTCCACCCCTCCGTCGACACCACCTGGACCGCCCGCTTCCGCCTCAACAACGGCCCCTGGCAACCCGTCGACGGCACCGTCACCATGACCGGCGACCCCGCCACCCTCACCGTCCTCGAAGCCAGCCCCCGCCTCTCCCGCTGATCCGCCGCCCCCTCCCCCGCCCTGCGAGGCAGGCTCCCGCCAAACCCGGGCGCCACCCAGCGCTCCGGTCGACTAGGTTTCCTCCATGAGCGACTCGGACCTCGACCCGACCTTCCTCGCGCTCCCCTACCGCGCCCTCGGCGATGCAGCCCTCCAGCGCGCGCGGGAGCTCGGCGTCAGCCACGCCGACTTCCGCTTCGAGCGGCTGCGCCACCAGTACGTCGGCGTGCGCGACGAGGTGCTGCAGACCGCGGCGGACGCCGAGGACCTGGGCTTCGCGGTCCGCGTCATCCACCGCGGCGCGTGGGGCTTCGCCTCCGGGATGCTGCTCACCGTCGACGAGGCCCGCCGCGTCGCGGAGACCGCCGTCCAGGTCGCCTTGGTGGCCGCGACGATGACGTCCGAGCCGGTGGAGCTCGCCCCCGAGCCCGTCTACGACGACGTGACCTGGCTCTCGGCGTACGACGTCAATCCGCTCGACGTCCCGACCGCCGACAAGGCGACGCTGCTCATCGACTGGTCTCGCCGTCTGCGCGCCCACGACGCCGTCCAGCACGCCACCGCCGGTGTCCAGCAGGTGCAGGAGAACAAGTACTACGCCGACCTGGCCGGCACCCGCACCACCCAGCAGCGCATCCGCCTCCAGCCGTTCTTCGAGGCGATGGGCACCGACGAGACCACCGGCGTCTTCGACTCGATGGCCAGCCTCGCTCCCCCGGTCGGCCGCGGTTGGGAGTACCTCACCGACGGCAGCTACGACTGGGACGGCGAGCTGGCCGAGGTCCCCGGGCTGCTGGCCGAGAAGCTGCGGGCCCCGAGCGTCGAGGCGGGCCGCTACGACCTGGTCATCCACCCCTCGAACCTGTGGCTGACCATCCACGAGTCGATCGGGCACGCCACCGAGCTCGACCGCGCGCTGGGCTACGAGGCGAACTACGCCGGCACGTCGTTCGCCACCTACGACAAGCTCGGCACCCTCCAGTACGGCTCGCCGGTCATGCACATCACCGGTGACCGCACCACCCCGCACGGCCTCGCCACGATCGGGTACGACGACGAGGGCGTGCAGACCCAGACGTGGGACATCGTCAAGGACGGCGTCCTGGTCGGCTACCAACTCGACCGGGCGATGGGCCGGCTCCATCCCGAGCTGAACGCCGGCCGCTCCAACGGCTGCTCCTACGCCGACTCCGCCGGGCACGTCCCCATCCAACGGATGGCCAACGTCTCCCTGCAGCCCGCCGCCGACGGCCCCAGCACCGAGGACCTCGTCTCGCGTGTCGAGCGCGGCCTCTACGTCGTCGGCGACAAGAGCTGGAGCATCGACATGCAGCGCTTCAACTTCCAGTTCACCGGCCAGCGCTTCTACCGCATCGAGGACGGCCAGCTCAAGGGCCAGGTCCGCGACGTCGCCTACCAGGCGACCACCACCGAGTTCTGGGGCTCGATGGAGGCCGTCGGCGGGCCGCAGACCTGGGTCCTCGGTGGCGCGTTCAACTGCGGCAAGGCCCAGCCCGGCCAGGTCGCCGCGGTCAGCCACGGCGCTCCGACCTCGCTGTTCCGCGACGTACGCATCCTCAACACCACCGAAGAGGCCGGCCACTGATGACGACCACGCCCCCGCGCCCGCAGGACCTCGTCGAGCACGCCCTCGCGACCTCCGGCGCCGACGACTGCATCGCGATCGCCTCCCACGCCACCAGCGCCAACCTGCGCTGGGCGAACAACACCCTCACCACCAACGGCGTGATGCAGGCGCTCTCGGTCACCGTGATCTCCTTCGTACGGCGCGCCGGCGGCGTCGCCACCGGCTCGGTGAGCGGCAGCGCCAGCTCACTGGAGCAGGTCAGCACGCTCGTCGAGCAGGCCGACGCCGCAGCCCGCCTCGGCGAGCCGGCCGAGGACGCCGCCGACCTCGTCCCCGGCGGGGCCGCCGCGGACTGGGACGACGCGCCGGTGCCCACCGACATCCACGTCTACGACGCGTTCGCCCCGGCGCTGGGCGAGGCGTTCGGGCGGGCCCGCGGGCAGGACCGGGTCCTCTACGGCTTCGTCAACCACGAGCTGACGACGACCTACCTCGGCTCCAGCACCGGCCTGCGGCTGCGCCACGTCCAGCCCACCGGTCACTACGGCTGCACCGGCAAGAGCGCCGACCTCTCCCAGAGCGCCTGGGTCGGCGGGGCGACCCGCGACTTCACCGACGTGGACGCGCTCGCGATGGAGGAAACGCTCGCCCGGCGCCTGTCCTGGGGCAGTCGCCGCGTCGACCTGCCCGCGGGACGCTACGACACCATCCTGCCACCCATCGCCCTGGCCGACCTGATGATCGACGCCTACTGGAGTGCCGGCGCCCGCGTCGCGCACGAGGGGCAGTCGGTCTTCAGCCGACGCGGCGGCGGCACCCGCGTCGGCGAGCAGGTCGCCCGCCCGGGCGTCACCCTGTTCAGCGACCCTGCCTTCCCGGGACTGGAGAGCGCCCCGTTCGTGACCGCAGGCGCCTCGGGCAACACTTCGTCGGTCTTCGACAACGGTCTGCCGCTCGCCCGCACCGACTGGATCCGCGACGGCCTGCTCACCTCGCTGCTCCAGACCCGCCACTCGGCGGCGATGACGGGGCTGGCGGTGACCCCGATGATCGACAACCTGGTCCTGGAGGTCGACGGCGCCACCGGCACCGTGGACGACCTGGTCGCCGGCACCGAGCGCGGCCTGCTGCTGACCTGTCTGTGGTACATCCGCGAGGTCGACCCGCAGACCATGCTGCTGACCGGCATCACCCGCGACGGCGTCTACCTCGTCGAGAACGGGGAGATCACCGGGGCGGTCAACAACTTCCGGTTCAACGAGAGCCCCGTGGACCTGCTCAACCGGTTCTCGCACGCCAGCGCCACCGGTCCGGCGTTCAGCCGCGAGTGGGGCGACGACTACTTCTCACGCACCGCGATGCCGGCGCTGCGGGTGCCGGACTTCAACATGTCGAGCGTGTCCCAGGCCCTGTGAGGGGCCAGCACGCACGCCAGCCGGGTTGTGTGCCTGAGTACGCGCTCTAACGCGCCGTCGGGCACACGACCCGGGCTGCGCCAATCACCCGCCCCCCGGGCGCCCATGCCGTACGCCGCGACGGGCGACCGCGCCGTACGCCCCCCAGGCGACTGACCACACGAAACCAGCACTTCCCACGTGTTCCTTCACGTGGGAAGTGCGGGTTTCACGAGTTAACTCGTGATTCCTGCGCGCTCCCGGGGAGGCGCGCACCCTCCCCCGCCCCCGCGCGAACGCGGCACCCCCAGCCCAGCCCGCTCAGCCGGGGACGCCCCCGGGCACCGGGGACTCCGGGTCGTAGGGCACCCGGGTGAACAGGAACGTGCGGATGTCCAGGTGGGCGATCGAGCCGTCCGGGCGCCGCACCACGCGCAGCTCCTCGCCGCGGTGGTGGCCGTGGGTGCCGATGATCCGCCCGTCGCGCACCGCGAACCGGTAGACCACCACCCCACCCTTGCGCGCCAAAAGTTCCACGCCACGTCGCCGGTTCTCCAGCTCGAACACGAACCGGGTGTAGCCCCAGTGCCAGACGCCGGGCAGGCCGGCCAGCTCCGGCGGCACCGCGGCCACCGGTCGCCACGGTGCCGGGATCGTGGGCTCGCTCGTCTCCAGCTCCTCGAGCAGCCGCGCGGCCAGCGCGGCGGCGCGCAGGCCGGTGGTGCCGTTGGCGAAGCCCACCACGCCCTGGCGCCGGACCCGGTCGACGAAGCACGTCGCGACGAAGCCGGGCATCGACCCGGTGTGCCCCACCAGGGTCCCGGAGCCGCCGGGGAACATCTGGAAGCCCAGGCCGTGCGCGTAGCCGAGCCCGCTGGCGAGCTCGCCCGAGCGCGGCACGAACGCCTCCTCGAGCCGCTCGAGGCTCAGCACGTCCGGGTGTCCCCGCAGCAGGAACCGGGTCCAGGTCCCCAGGTCGTTCACCGTGCTCCACAGCTGACCGGCCGGCGCCATCGCGCCGGTGTCGGGGTGCGGCTCGCGCAGCAGGGTCCGCTCGTAGGGGTGCACGCTCCAGCCCTCGGCGTGCACGCCGTGCGCCTGGTACGACGTCCGGTCCATCCCCAGCGGAGCCAGCACCCTCTCCTGCAGCGCGTCCCACCAGGAGCGGCCGGTCAGCCGTGCGACCACCTCGCCCAGCAGGCCGTAGGCGAGGTTCGAGTAGTGGAAGGAGCCCTCGGTGCCCCGGGCGGCGTCGGCCCCGTCGTTGGCGGCGGCCAGCTCCTCGAAGGACCCGTTCTCGGAGCGCTCCCACCACGGTCCGTTCGGCTCCGACTGCAGCCCGCCGGAGTGCGCCAGCAGCGACCGGATCGTCCGGTCGCCGTAGCCCACCTCGCCGAGCACGGCGCCGAGCGTGTCGTCCAGCGACAGCCGGCCCGCGGCGACGAGCTGGAGCACCAGCACCGCGGTCATCGTCTTGGTGATGGAGCCGATCTTGTACTGGGTGTCGCGCGGGTCGCCGGGCACGTCGCCGTACCCCTCGCACCAGACGAGCTCGCCCTCGCGCAGCACCCCGGCGACCACCGAGGGCGCCCGGTTCTCCACCTGGGTCTGGGCCAGCGCCAGCCGGAGCCGGTGCGCCGTCGAGTCGAGCACCGCACGCGTGGGACGCATCGCGCTCATTCGGCGAACGCCTCGAGCGGCGGGCAGGCGCAGACCAGGTTGCGGTCGCCGTAGGCCTGGTCGATGCGGGCCACCGGCGGCCAGTACTTGTCCGGGTCGATCCCGGCCGGGAAGACGCCGAGCTCGCGCGGGTAGCTGCGCTCCCACTCGCCCACCAGCGCGCGCGCCGTGTGCGGCGCATGCCGCAGCGGGGACTCCTGGGGCGTCCACTCCCCCGCGGCCACCCGGTCGATCTCGGCGCGGATCGCGATCATCGCGTCGACGAAGCGGTCGATCTCGGCCAGGTCCTCGGACTCGGTGGGCTCCACCATCAGCGTGCCGGCGACGGGGAACGACATCGTCGGGGCGTGGAAGCCGTAGTCGACCAGACGCTTGGCGACGTCGTCGACGCTGACGCCGGTCTCCTTGCTCAGCGCCCGCAGGTCGAGGATGCACTCGTGGGCGACCAGCCCCCGGTGGCCGCGGTAGAGCACCGGGAAGTGCTCCCCGAGCCGCGCGGCCATGTAGTTGGCCGACAGCACCGCGGTCGCGGTGGCCCGGGTCAGCCCCTCGGCCCCCATCAGCCGGACGTAGGCCCAGGAGATCGGCAGGATCCCCGCCGAGCCGTACGGCGCCGCGCTGATCGGCCCGATCCCCTCGCGCTTGTCGGCCTCGGGGTGCATCGCGTGCGAGGGCAGGTACGGCGCCAGGTGCGCGCGCACCGCCACCGGGCCGACGCCCGGTCCCCCGCCGCCGTGCGGGATGCAGAACGTCTTGTGCAGGTTGAGGTGCGAGACGTCCCCGCCGAACTCGCCGGGGCGGGCGTAGCCGAGCAGCGCGTTCAGGTTCGCACCGTCGACGTAGACCTGCCCGCCGTGCTCGTGCACGATCTCGCACAGCTCGGTGATCGAGTCCTCGTAGGCCCCGTGCGTGGAGGGGTAGGTGACCATGATCGCGGCCAGGTCGTCGGCGTGCTCGGCGCACTTGGCGCGCAGGTCGTCGAGGTCGACCGCGCCGTCCTCGCGTGCCCTGACCACCACGACGCGCATCCCGGCCATCACCGCCGAGGCGGCGTTGGTGCCGTGCGCCGAGGACGGGATCAGGCACACGTCGCGCGCGGCGCCGCCGTGGGCGCGGTGGTAGCCGCGGATCGCGAGCAGTCCGGCGAGCTCGCCCTGCGAGCCGGCGTTGGGCTGGATGGAGACCCGGTCGTAGCCGGTGACCTCGGCCAGCCAGCCCTCCAGGTCCGCGACCAGCTGGCGGTAGCCCGCGGCGTCCTCGGCCGGGGCGAACGGGTGCAGGTCGGCGAAGCCCGGCAGGCTGATCGGCTCCATCTCGACGGTCGCGTTGAGCTTCATCGTGCACGAGCCGAGCGGGATCATCCCGCGGTCCAGCGCGTAGTCGCGCGCCGAGAGCCGACGCAGGTAGCGCAGCATCTGGGTCTCGCTGTGGTGCGCGGAGAACACCTCGTGGGTGAGGTACGCCGTGGTGCGGCGCAGCGGGTCGGGCAGCCGGTCCTCGCACGCCCGGTCGAGAGCGTCGACGTCCACGGCCAGCCCGAAGGCCTTGAGCACGCTGGTGAGCGTGGAGCGGCTGGTGGTCTCCGAGGTCGAGATGCCGACCCGGTCGGCGTCGACCAGCCGCAGGTGCAGACCCAGCGCGCGGGCGGAGGCGACCACGTCGGCGGCCCGGCCGGGGACCCGCACCGAGATCGTGTCGAAGAAGTCCCGGTGCTCGATCTCGAGGCCGGCCGACTCCAGTGCGGCGGCGATCACCGCGGCGTAGCGGTGGGTGCGGGTGGCGATCGCGCGCAGCCCGTCCGGCCCGTGGTGCACGGCGTACATGGCGGCCACCACGGCCAACAGCACCTGGGCGGTGCAGATGTTGGAGGTCGCCTTGTCGCGGCGGATGTGCTGCTCGCGGGTCTGCAGCGCCAACCGGTAGGCGGGGCGTCCCTCGGCGTCGACCGAGACTCCCACCAGCCGTCCGGGCAGGTGCCGCTCGAGCCCGGCGCCCACCGCCATGAAGCCGGCGTGCGGGCCGCCGTAGAACAGCGGCACGCCGAAGCGCTGCGAGGAGCCAACCACCACGTCGGCGCCGAGCTCGCCGGGCGCCTCGAGCAGGGTGAGCGCCAGCAGGTCGGCGGCGACCACGGCCAACCCGCCACGCTCATGGACCTGCCCGATCACCGTGCGGGGATCGAGGATCCGGCCGGAGGCGCCGGGATACTGCACCAGCACTCCGCTGACCGGGGCGTCCCCGCCCGGCAGGCCCTCGCCGAGGTCGGCGACGACGACCTCGATGCCCATCGCCTCGGCGCGGGTGCGCACCACGTCGATGGTCTGCGGCAGCGCGTCGGCGTCGACGACGAACGGGCCCGAGGCCTTGCGGTTCGCGCGACGTACCAGCGTCATCGCCTCGGCCGCGGCGGTGCCCTCGTCGAGCAGGGAGGCGTTGGCGGTGGGCAGGCCGGTCAGGTCGCCGACCACGGTCTGGAAGTTCAGCAGCGCCTCGAGGCGGCCTTGCGAGATCTCCGGCTGGTAGGGCGTGTAGGCGGTGTACCAGCTGGGGTCCTCGAGCACGTTGCGCCGGATCACGCCCGGCGTGATCGTCGCGTGGTAGCCCAGCCCGATCATCGCCTCGGCCGGGCGGTTGGAGGCGGCCAGGGCCCGCAGCTCGCGTGCGGCGACCTGCTCGCTGACCGGCCGCGGGAGGGCCAGGGTGGCGCTGGAGCGGATGCCGCCGGGGACGGCGGCGTCCATCAGCTCGTCGAGGGACTCGAAGCCCACGCGGGCGAGCATCGTGGCCACGTCGTCCTCGCGGGGCCCGATGTGGCGCTGCGCGAACGGCGCCACCGCGTCGAGCTGCGCGAGTGTGGGGCGGTCGGCCGGCTGACCCGCCTCGGGGGACGGACTGCTGACGGGATCGGACACGAAGGCTCCTCGATGACGGTCGTCCAGGACGCCTCCCCCTCTGTCACGCCCGCGCCACGTGCGCGGGCCGCTTCAGAGTCGCCTGCTCCGCACGGTCCGGGCGCCTGAGAGGTTCCGGGGAGGAATTGCCCCTTCGGCGCTCCGTCCGGCCCTGGTGCTCTCGGCCGGCGGAGACTCTCCCGTGCGGGATCGTCAGCCCTGCGAACCTACCATCTGCCCGCCAGCGCCGGTTCAACCGAACAAGCCCCACCGCCTCACAGTCGTGCTGTGCGGTGGTGGGGCTTGTTGCGAAGAGCAGGTCAGCTGATCTTGCGGGCGGCGCGGCGGGCGGCGAGCTCGTCGCCGGTGCTCGCGTCGTCGGCGGAGGCGGTGCGCTCGCTGGGCAGCTCGGCGAGGGTCCCCTCGATCTCGCGCCACACGCCCCCGATGGCGATGCCGAAGACACCCTGGCCACCCTGGAGCAGGTCGATGACCTCATCGTTGCTGGTGCACTCGTAGACCGAGACGCCGTCGCTCATCAAGGTGACGCGGGTCAGGTCGTCGGTGCCGCGGTTGAGCAGGTGCTGCACGGCGGTGCGGATCTGCTGCAGCGAGATCCCGGCGTCCAGCAGGCGCTTGATCACCTTGAGGATCAGGATGTCGCGGAACGAGTACAGACGCTGCGATCCGGAGCCCGAGGCGCCGCGCACGGTGGGCTCCACCAGGCCGGTGCGGGCCCAGTAGTCGAGTTGGCGGTAGGTGATGCCGGCGGCGTTGCACGCCGTGGGTCCCCGGTACCCCGTGTCGCTGGGCAGCGGCGACACGTCGTCGGTGAAGAGCAGCCCCTGCTCGCCTGCCAGCTCGGCGGCCTGCGCCGCCTGCTGATCCTGAGCCTTGGCAGGATTCTGCCCATTGTCGTTCACGCCCACGTACTTCCTCCGGTCAGATACTCCGTTGTGCGTAACTCCCGAGGGGGAAGCGCTGGGGCTGCGGAAGCAACGACAGCGTTGGAGTTACAACAGAGACACTCCAAGGTAGATCCCCGAGGGTGGGTGGTCAACGCGCTCGGCGGCGTGTCGCAACCCTCAACCTCAAGGTGAGGGTGAGTCTTGACTCACTGGGAGTCGAAGTCCTCCGGAGCCACCTGGTCCAGGAACTCACGGAACTTCTCCACCTCGTCCTCCTGCTCCGCGGGCACCGAGAGCCCCGCTTCGTCGAGGACCTCCTCGGCGCAGACGATGCGGCTGCCGGTGCGCAGAGCCAGCGCGATCGAGTCCGACGGACGGGCGCTGACCTCGGTGCCCGAGCCCAGCACCAGCGTCGCGAAGAACACGCCGTCGCGCATGTCGGTGATCTGCACCTCGCTGAGCTCGGTGCCGGTCGCCTCGAGCACGTCCTTCATCAGGTCGTGCGTGAGCGGGCGCGGCGGCACCACGCCCTGCTGGGCGAACGCGATCGCGGTCGCCTCGACGGCCCCGATCCAGATCGGGAGATAGCGCTCCCCGCCGACCTCGCGCAGCAGCACTATGGGCTGGTTGGAGGGCATCTCGACCCTCACTCCGATGACATCGACTTCGCGCACATCACTCACCCTACTCTGCTTTCCACATGGCGCCGCGGCCCCTCAGGAGCCGCGCAGCCCGGCCTTCACCAGCATCGCGTGCAGACGCACCGAGAGCGCGGCGATCTCGTTGACCGCCTCCTCGGCGCGGGCCCGAGCGGAGGCGTCACGTCCCCCGCGCATCGGCGCCACCACCTGCTCCACCAGCCCGACCTCACGGTCCGCCGCCGACTTGAACGCACGCAGGTGGCGCGGCTCGATGCCGAACCCGGCGAGCTCACGCGCGGTGCGCGCGATCACCAGCGCGTCGGCGTCGTAGTGGCCGGTGCCCGGGCGCCGCCGGACCAGCGCGAACTGCTCCAGCTGGTCGAGCAGCTCCTCGGAGATCTCGGCCACCTTGACCAGCTCGCGCCTCGACAGCCGAAGATCGCTGCGCTGCGCGAACGACTCGGCGCTGGGCAGCCCGTCCGCGGCCAGCGCGACCTGCGGCACCGTGGGCCCGACCGGCTCGATGGGCGGCGGCTCGAGCCCGCGGTCGATCGCGTCGAGGTGCTCGCCGATCACCTTCAACGGCAGGTAGTGGTCGCGCTGCATGCGCAGGATGTAGCGCAGCCGCTCGACGTCCTGGCCGGAGAACTTCCGGTAGCCGGCCTGGGTCCGCTCGGGCTTGATCAGCCCCTTGTCCTCGAGGAAGCGGATCTTGGGGATCGTCACCCCGGGGAAGTCGGCACGCAGCTCGTCGAGCACCTGCCCGATGTTCATCCGGGCACGAGAGGACCCCGGTGTGCCCGCCGACTGGGCGGCCGAGGCGCCTGCGGTGGGTCGCAAGACGTCAGCCGTTCGGGTGCCCGGAGAAGAACACGAGGCGGTACTTGCCGATCTGCACCTCGTCGCCGTCCTTGAGCTGCACCTCGTCGATGCGGTCCCGGTTGACGTAGGTGCCGTTCAGGCTGCCCACGTCGCTGACCGAGAAGGTCGAGCCGACCCGGCGGAACTCCGCGTGGCGCCGCGAGACCGTGACGTCGTCGAGGAAGATCTCGCTGTCGGGGTGCCGGCCCGCGTTGACCACGTCGGTGTCGAGCAGGAACCGGCTGCCGGCGCCGGGGCCTCGCTGCACCACGAGCAGCGCGTGCCCGCTCGGCAGCGCGTCGACCGCCGCCGCGTCGACCGCGTTGAGCTGGCGATCGGAGGTGTCGGCCTTCTCCGGCACGCCGAAGGTGATCGTGGCGGTGGAGTCGCCCACGGCAGCGCCTCCGACCGCGGGCGTCTGCGAGGTCGGGGCGGGGTCGGAGTCAGTCACCAGGCGAGCGCCGCACTGCGAGCAGAAGCGGGCTTCGTCGGGGTTCTGCTTCCCGCAGGCGGTGCAGAAAGGCATCGGGTCTTCCTCCAGTGCGGCGTTCTCGGGGGACTTCCGGGGGTGACCGATCAAACCCTCAAGCAGGGGCTGAGGTTGATGGTTCCTACGAACCTATCAGCCGTCCCGGCTGGGGCAACCCGGATCGGTCGTTCGGTCACGACTCCAGCGAGGCGGTGTACGCCGCGGCGTCGAGGAGGCCGTCCACGACGGTCGCGTCTGCGGGCACCACCTCGAAGAGCCAGCCGGCTCCGTAGGGGTCGCTGTTGACGAGCTCCGGGGTCGCGTCCAGCGCGTCGTTGCGGGCCACGACCTCGCCGCTGATCGGGGCGTAGACGTCGCTGACCGACTTGGTCGACTCGAGCTCGCCGCAGGTGGTGCCGCCTTCGACGCTCTCCCCCACCTCGGGCAGGGACACGAAGACGATGTCGCCGAGGGCGTCCTGGGCGAAGTCGGTGATGCCGATCCGCACGGCCCCCTGGCTCTCCCCCGGGACGCGGACCCACTCGTGCTCGCTGGTGTACTTCAGATCTTCGGGATACACGTCGATCTCCTCGTCTGGGCGGTGGGTCGGCGGCACGTGGGTGGCCGATCTCGGTGCAGGCTACTGGCCCGGGTCCGCCTGCGCGTAGTCCGGCTGCTCCGGCTGGCGGACGCTCTCGATGATGACCTCGTCGAGCTCCTCGACCTCGACGCTCGCGCCGTCCTCCTCGAGCTGCTCACGCGGGCCCTGGGCGAACTCGAGCGCCTCGGCGAGAGTGTTGGGCTCCCCGATCACCTCGATCACGAACGGCGAGGTGAGCAGCTGGCCGTCCAGGCGGATCCCGCCGGCTCCGTCCTCGAAGGCGCTCTGGGCGACGACGCGGACCCGGTCGTTGAACTCCATCGCCTCGGCCCCCGCGGTGCGCAGCTCCTGGACCGTGTCGAGGATGGACGCGACGCTGACCGTGCCGTCCTCCTCCTCGATGGTCAACCGGATGCCCGGTCCCGACACCGCGACCTGGCCGGCGAGGATGGCGAGGGCGTCGCCCCTCTCCTGGGCCTCCTCCAGCGCGGCCTGGCGCGAGGAGGTCGTCGTCTTCAGGTCGTCGCGGATCTCCTCGAGCCGGCTGATCTCGCTCTCCGCCCGCTCCGAGGTCCCCGAGAGGCCGTTCAGCACGTCGATCAGGTCCTGCTCGCGGTAGGCCGCGTAGGTCTCGTCGTCCTCGTTGGCGCGCACCTGGGTCACCGCGGCGAAGCCGACCACGGCCAGCAGCACCCCGACCACCGCCTGCGCCCGCGAGGGACGCATCAGGGCGCCGCCGAGCCGGGTGCGGCCCGACGCCGGCTCACGCTCCGGCCCGTCCGGCTCGCGCTCAGGCATGGAACAGGTGCCGTCGGATGGCGGCGACGTTGGAGAAGATCCGGATCCCGAGGACCACGATCACGCCGGTGGAGAGCTGTCCGCCGACGCCGAGCTTGTCCCCGAGGTAGACGATCGCCGCGGCGATCACCACGTTGCTCACGAAGGAGACGACGAAGACCTTGTCGTCGAAGATCCCGTCCAGATAGGCGCGCAGGCCACCGAAGACCGCGTCGAGCGCGGCCACCACGGCGATGGGCAGGTAGGGCTCGAACCCCAGCGGGACGTCGGGCTGGAGGATCAGTCCGAGGACGATCCCGACAAGCAGCCCCAGGGCGGCGATCACGACGTGGCTTCCTCTCCGGTGGAACGGTTGGCACCTGCGACATAGGGCTGGACATGGCGCAACTGCCGCGACTGCGCCGCAGGCAGCGACAGCGAGTCCACGGGCTCCATGTCGAAGGGTAGTTCGAGGCCGCGCTGCACGCGCAGGAACTCGAGGCCGCTCGACGTGTCGGCGAACCGCGACTGCAGCGACCCGGTGTCCCCGATCGCCAGGACTGTGTACGGCGCGGACACGGCGTGCAGCCGCGGCTCGCCGCTCAGGTAGACCGCGAGACCGGTGTTGTAGAACGCCGAGAGCGACGTCAGCCGCACGCCGTTCACGCTGATCGCCTCTGCCCCGGCGTTCCACAGTCCGTCCACCAGCGCCGCGAGCTCGTAGGAGAGCAGGGCGTGCGCGGGGTTCCCGCTGGGGGCGGCTCCGACGGTGACGCGGAGGCCGGGACCACGCACCGCCACGTGCCCGGTGCGGATCTCGAGCCGGCGCAACCGCGACTCCGCGGCCTGCTCGTCCTCGGCGACTCTCTCCAGCGAGCTGGAGAGGGCGGCGTTCTGCTCGCGCAGGTCGGCGATCTCGCGCTGGGCCTCGGCGAACTCCGCACGCCCCGCGGTGACCTTGCTGATCAGGCTGGCACGCCGGGTCTCGTCGGCGGTGGCGTTGCGCTCGGTCTGCACGAAGGCGACCACGATCAGCAGTCCGAAGACGGCCGCCACCACCGCGGCGGTCACGTGCCGCGGCGTCCGACGCTCCGACTGGTCGGGGTCGGAGCCGTCCGGCCCGTCCCCCTCGGAGCCGCGTGCGATCCGCGCCTTGCGATCGGCGACGACCTGGTAGTCCTGCTCCAGCGACTGCTGGGTGATCAGGGTGAGCAGCGGCAGGGTGACGTGATCGGGCAGCTGTCGACCGGGCCGCGGGGGCTCAACCATCGCTCACCTCGTCATCGGCGCGCTGCCCGCTGCCGGCCAGCAGCTTGCGGACCTGCCACACGTACAGCAGCCCGGCCCACCAGTAGAGCCCGATGCCCCAGAAGGCGAAGGCCCAGCCGAACACCTCGGCGAGCGTGGCGACCACACCCTCCCCGTCGCCGAGGAGCAGGAGCGGGAAGGCGTAGAGCAGGTTGAACGTCGCCGCCTTGCCCAGGAAGTGCACCGGCAGGGCGCTGTAGCCGCGGGTGCGCAGGAAGGGGACCATCGCGACCAGCATCACGTCGCGCAGCGGCAGTACGACCGCGACCCACCAGGGGATGATCTCGCGCAGGGCCAGGGCGACGATGACCGCCAGGATGTAGAGGCGGTCCGCGACCGGGTCGAGGATCTCCCCCAGCACCGTGCGCTGATCCCAGCGCCGGGCGAGGTAGCCGTCAGCCCAGTCGGTGATCCCCGAGAGCATCAGCAGGCCCAGCGCCCAGGCGTCGGCCTCCGGGCCCAGCACGAGCCACAGGAACACCGGCACCCCGGCGAGCCGGGCCATGCTGAGCAGGTTGGGGACGGTCCATACCTGCGAGCGCTGCGTCATCTCGCCGGGCATGGGGTCGCCTGCATGTCGCGTGTCGCCAATCTCGTGTCTCTCGTCTGCCCCGACCGGGCGCTCCTCTCGGACCGTTCACACCCTAACGGCCACACCCCCGCGGCCCCGCGCCCACGGCGCCGCTCACGCGGACTCCTCGTGGTGCGCGGCGTCGCGGATCTCCCCCACCAGCTCCTCGAGGACGTCCTCCAGGGTGGCCAGACCGAGGAGCTTGCCCTCGGGGCTGACCACGCGGGCCACGTGGGCGCCCCGGCGCTGCAGCGTCTCCAGCGCGTCGTGCAGCGCGTCGCCCTCGCGGACCAGCGCGAACGGCCGGATCCACTTGTCGTCGATCACCCGGTCGCGGCGGGACTCGTCGGTCTCCAGCACGTCCTTGATGTGCAGGTAGCCGAGCAGCTCGCCGTCGTCGCTCTGCACCGGGAACCGGCTGAAGCCGGTGGCCGCGCACAGGTCCTCCACGTCGGCGGCGGTCGAGCCGCGCCGTACGGTGGCGAGCGTGTCGAGCGGCATCAGCACCGCCTCCACGGACTTCTCGGTGAAGCCCAGGGCGCCGGCGAGCCGGTCGTACTGGCCCTGCTCGAGCAGCCCCTCGCCTCGCGACTCCTCGACCAGCGCGGCGACCTCCTCGCGGGTGAAGGTCGAGCTGACCTCGTCGGTCGGCTCGACGCGCAGCAGCCGCAGCGCCCCGTTGGCGATGGCGTTCAGCCCGACGATGATGGGCCGCAGGACCGTCACCACGCCCATCATCGGCGGACCGAGCACCAGGGCGGCGCGGTCCGGCCCCGCCAGCGCGATGTTCTTGGGCACCATCTCGCCGAGCACCACGTGCAGGTAGACGACCACGGCCAGCGCGATGACGAACGCGATCGGGTGCAGCAGCTGGTCGGGCACGTGCACGGCGTGCAGCACCGGCTCCAGCAGGTGCGCCACCGCCGGTTCCCCGACGGCACCGAGGCCCAGGGAGCAGATGGTGATGCCGAGCTGGGCGCCGGCCATCACCAGCGACACGTTCTCCATGGCGCGCAGCGTGGTGCGCGCCACCCGCGAGCCCTCCTGGGCGCGGGGCTCGATCTGGCTGCGGCGCGCCGAGAGCAGCGCGAACTCGGCGCCGACGAAGAAGGCGTTCAGCGCCAGCAGGAGCACCGCGACGAGCACGGCGGTGAGGTCGCTCATCGGTCTCCCTCCCCCGCGTCGGCGTCGGCGTCGTCGTCGTCGAGGACGCGCAGCGACACCCGGTCGATGCGCAGCCCGTCCATGTGCTCGACGGTGAGCTCGGCCACCAGCTCACGCGGCTGGTCGGGATCGGCCCGGTCGGGTACGACGACCCGGGTGTGGTCGCCGGCCACCGGGACCCGGCCCAGCTGGCGCAGCACCAGGCCGGCGATCGTGTCGTAGTCCTCGTGGTCGGGCAGCTCGATCCCGGTGGCGTCGGCCACCTCGTCGGGTCGCAGCAGCCCGGACAGCGACCAGACGCCGTCGCGGCGCAGCCGGGCCCGCGAGCCCATCCGGTCGTGCTCGTCGGCGATGTCGCCGACGATCTCCTCCACCACGTCCTCCAGGGTGACGATGCCGGCTTGCCCGCCGTACTCGTCGAGCACCACGGCCATCTGGAAGCCGTCGGCGCGCAGCAGCGTCAGCAGCGGGTCCAGGCGCAGGGAGTCGGGGACCACGATCGGCTTGACCATGATGTGCTTGATGCGGGTCGTGGCCCGCTCGGAGACCGGCAGCGCCACTGCGTGCTTGACGTGCACCGTGCCGACCACGGCGTCCTCGGCGTCGAGCACCGGGAAGCGCGAGTGGCCGCTCTGCCGGGCCAGCTCGATCACGGTGCTCGCGCGGTCGCCGGCCTCGACGCTGACGGTGCGCACCCGCGGCGTCATGATCTCCCCCGCGGTGCGGCTGCTGAACTCCACCGAGCGCTCCATCAGCTCGGCGGTGTCGGCGTCGAGGGTGCCCTGGTTCGCCGAGCGCTGGATCAGCGAGCTCAGCTCGTTCGCGCTGCGCGCCGAGCGGAGCTCCTCCTGGGGCTCGATGCCGAGGCGGCGCACCAGCGCGTTCGCGGAGTTGTTGAGGAAGCGGATCGGCACCGCGTTGAGCCGGGTGAAGCCGCGCTGGAAGCCCTGGGTGGCCCGGGCCACCTCCATCGGCTTGGCGATGGCGAGGTTCTTGGGCACCAGCTCGCCGAAGATCATCGTGAGCGCGGTGCCGAGCCCGAGCCCGAGCGCGATCGCGATCGGCGAGACCCAGGACTCCGGGACCCCCGCGGCCCCGAGCGGGCCGTCCACCAGGTTGGCGATGGCCGGCTCGGCGAGGTAGCCGATGGCGAGATTGGTGATGGTGATCCCGACCTGGGCGCCGGAGAGCTGGGTGGACAGGGAGCGCAGCGCGCTCTGGATGCCCTCGGCGCCCGACTCGCCGTCGGCGACGGCACGGTCCACGCGAGCGCGGTCGATCGTGACCAGGGAGAACTCGGCGGCGACGAAGAGCCCGCAGAGCGCGACCAGCATCAGGGAGAGCCCCAGCAGGAGCAACTCGATCATTGACGCTCTCCCTCACGCAGCGCGGAACGGGAGAGCCGGGGACTTTGAGAACCGTCCATGGGCGGAGCTTGAGGTCCTTCTACGAGGGGACGTGATCCCCCGCAGCCTACCGGGCGAGCGCCGATGCGTCCGAGCGATGCCGGACCGTGGCCCGCGACTGCGCCCCCCCGCGGCTGGCCACGGCGGGCTAGGGTGCGCCCCATCAGCCACGCGATGCCGGGGTCCTCCCGCTCGGCGAAGGGAGCACGATGACCAGGAAGCTCACGACGTTCGCCTCCGGCGGCCACTTCTTCGAGGGGCCACGTTGGCACGAGGGCCGTTGGTGGGCCTCGGACTTCTACCGCCACGCGGTGTTCAGTTTCGCCGAGGACGGCACCGAGACCGAGGAGCTCTCGGTCCCCGGCCAGCCCTCGGGGCTGGGTTGGCTGCCCGACGGCTCCCTGCTGGTGGTGTCGATGAAGGACCGCCGGCTGCTGCGCCGGGCGCCGAACGGGGAGGTGTCGGTGTACGCCGACCTCTCCGAGGTCGCCACCGGGCACCTCAACGACCTGGTCGTGGACGCGCAAGGCCGCGCCTACGTGGGCAACTTCGGCTTCGACCTGATGGGCGGGGCCGAGATGCGCGACGCCTGCATCGCGCGCGTGGACCCCGACGGCTCGGTCACCGTGGCCGCCGAGGGACTGCGCTTCCCGAACGGGATGGTGCTCGAGGGCGACACGCTGATCGTCGCCGAGACCACCGGCGCCCGGTTCACCTCGTTCCGGGTGGGGCCGGACGGGTCCCTCGACGACCGGAGCGTGTGGGCCTCGATGGGCGAGGTCCCGCAGACCACCTCGGTGATGGAGGCGCTCGCCACCGGGCTGCCCGCCCCCGACGGGTGCACGCTCGACGCCGAGGGGAACGTGTGGTTCGCCGACGCGGTCAACGGCCGGGTCTCGCGGGTGGCCCCGGGAGGCTTCGTCGCGGAGTCGATCCAGCTGCCGGCCGGGCTGGGCGCGTTCGCCTGTGCCCTGGGCGGCGAGGACGGTCGCACGCTGCTGATCTGCGTCGCCCCCGACTTCTTCGAGGAGAACCGGACGGCCGCGGCCGAGGCGATGCTGATGACCACCACCGTCGACGTGCCGCACGCCGGACTGCCCTGACGCCGCTCAGGCGGGCCCGTCCGAGCCCGGCTTCGTGATCGGGGCCGTCTCGACGGGCTCGTCGGGGCGGTCGTGCGCCTCGGTCTCCAGGGACCTGGCCACCGGGTCCGGCTCCGAGACCTCGGTGACGAGCTGGTCGAGGTAGCGCAGGATCACCGCGGCGACCGCCACGACCGGCACGGCGAGGAACGCGCCGACGATGCCGAAGAGCGTGGAGCCCAGCATCACCGAGAGCAGCACGATCGCGGCGTGCAGCTGCATGCTCTTCGACTGCAGCCACGGCTGCAGGACGTTGCCCTCCAGCTGCTGCACGCCCACGATCACCGCGAGAATGATCAGCGCGCCCGTCACGCCGTTCGACACCAGGGCGACCAGCACCGCGATGGCCCCCACGACCAGGGCGCCCACGATCGGGACGAACCCGCCCAGGAACGTCAGGATCGCCAGCGGTACGGCGAGCGGGACGCCGACGACGATCAGGCCGATGCCGATGAAGATCGCGTCGATCAGGCTGACCAGCGCCTGGGTGCGGATGAAGCCGCCGAGGGTCCCCCAGGTCTGGCCCGCGACCTCGGCCAGGTGCGGCCCGACCCGGCGCCCGCTCACTCGCCGCACCCACGGGATGAAGCGGCGCCCGTCCTTGAGGAAGAAGAAGGTCAGCAGCAGCGTCACGAACAGGGTGAGCAGCGCGGACGACACCGCGCCCACCCCGACCAGCACCCCCGAGGCGATGGTGCCGGCACTGTCGGTCAGCCAGCCCTGGGCTGCCTCGATCGCGTCGTCGACCTGCTCGCCGGTGACCGGGAGATCGCTGGTGCGCACCCAGTCCTGGATCTGCTGCAGGCCCTGCGAGGCGTCGTCGGCGATGTCGCCGGACTGCGACGCCACCGACGGCGCGATCCCGAAGCCGACGGCGACGAGCAGGCCGATGCCGCCGAGCAGGACCACCCCCGCGGCGAGCGAGCTGGGCAGTCGCAGGCGCCGCTCGAGGAACCTGGCCGGGGGTTGCAGCACCGTGGTCACGATCAGGGCGAGGACCACCGGCAGGAGGATCGACCAGAGCTGCTGGACGACCAGGCCCAGCAGGTAGGCGCCCAGCGCGATGAGCACCCATCGGGCGCTCCACCGCGCCACCCAGGCGAGACCGTCTCCGATCACCTTCTCGCGGGCGGGGGTGGAGGTCGGGGGGGCCGCCGGGGCCAGGTCGTCGTCGATCACGCCCCCGATAGTGCCAAGAAGTGCCTGACGATAAACAACGGCGCGCTCAGACCCGCTTGAACACGCGCAGCCAGTCCACCTGCATGCGCACGCTGGACTTGCCCCGGGGCAGCGACGGCATCCGGCCGCCCCGCAGCGGGTGCACGTGGGTCTGGAAGCCCGGCCACATCACCCGGTCGGGGATCGCCTCCCGGTTGCGGACCACGTGCACCACCCGGCCGTCGATCACGAACCGCAACGCCCGCGGGCCCCAGCGGACGCTGAAGACGTGCCAGCGGGTCAGGTTCGCGCGCGTGATGTGCTGGTCCAACCGGTGACGCACGGCGGTGCCGTAGTGGGCGGTGGTCATCACCCGGTGACGCTCGCCCCAGGTCTCGAAGACCTCGAAGTAGTTGATCTCCGGGGGCCAGCCGCGCCCCGGCCACAGCAGCGCGGTTCCCGACACCCCGGCGCCGCGGTCGAAGCGGATCCGGGCGTCCCAGCGCCCGTAGCGCCGCTGTGCGGCGCCCCAGCCCCAGGCCCCGATGCCGCCGCTGCGCCAGACCCCGCGCGCGTCGGGGTGGTTGGCGAGCGTCAGCACGCCCTTGCGCACCCAGGCCCGGGAGGGGTCCCACACGGTCCGCGGACAGCAGCCGGGTCGTCCTTGGAACTTGTTCCAGCGGTCGTCTCGGAAGGTGGTGAAGTCCTCGGTGGCCACCCGCTGCCAGCCGGCGCCCTTGCGGGCCTCGGCTCGCGCCGGAGACTGCGGGGACGTCGTCGGGAGGACCAGCAGGACCAGCCCCAGCACCAGCGCGGCGCCGAGGAGCCAGCGCACCCGGCGCAGGCCGATCGGAGACCGGCGGATCTGGGAGTGGGGAGCGGGGCGAGCAGTTACGCGAGAAGGGTCCATGAGGGAGGCTTCCGTTCGCTGCCCCCCGCGATTTTCACCGTAGCACCCGTGACCCAGACCACACCGGCGTCGACCCGGCGTCCAGCGGCTCCCCCGCGCGCTCGGGAAGCCCCCAGGTGGCGAGCGCGGCCAGCACGAAGAAGCCCGCGAACACCGCGAAGAGCAGCCCGGTGCCACCGCCCACTGCGAGCAGCCAGGGCACCGACAGCGGCGCCACCACGGAGGCGATCCGCCCGAACCCGGCCGCCCACCCGGTCCCCGTCCCGCGCAGCCGGGTGGGGTAGACCTCGGGCGAGACCGCATAGAGGGCGCCCCAGGCGCCGAGGTTGAAGAACGACAGCCCCATCCCGAACCCGAGGATGGCGGCGCCGGTGTCGGCGTGCCCGAAGAGCAGGGCGAAGACCGCGGAGCCGAGCAGGAAGACCGACAGCGTGGCCCGGCGACCCCAGACCTCCACCAGCACCGCGGCGAGCGCGTAGCCGGGCAGCTGGGCCAGCGTGATCACCAGCGTGTAGCCGAAGGACTGCACCAGGTCCATGCCGGAGTCGACGAGCAGCTTGGGGATCCAGATGAAGGCGCCGTAGTAGGAGAAGTTCACCCCGAACCAGACCAGCCAGAGCGAGAGCGTGTGCAGGCGCAGCCCGGCAGCCCAGAGCGCCGCCGGGCCCGGGGTCGGCGCGGACGGCCCCGGGTCGGGAGCGGTGGCGGCACCACGGGGCGGCTCGGTGCCCGCCGACGCCTCGAAGCGTCGTACGGCGTCCTCGGCCTCGCGGTGGCGCCCCCGGCTCTCCAGGAAGCGCACCGACTCCGGCAGCCCGAAGCGCACCACCGCGGCGTAGAGCGCGGGGACGGCCCCGAGCGCGAGTGCCCAGCGCCAGCCGTCGTCGGAGAGCGGGATGACGTAGTAGCCGATCAGCGCGGCCAGCAGCCAGCCCACGGCCCAGAACGCCTCGAGCGCGACCACCACCCGGCCGCGGATCCGCGCCGGCGCGAACTCGCTGACCAGGGTGGAGGCCACCGGCAGCTCGGCGCCGAGACCGAGGCCGATGAGGAAGCGGAAGACCAGCAGCGAGGCCACCGACCACGACAGCGCCGCGGCACCGGTCGCCAGACCGTAGACCAGCAGGGTGATCGCGAAGACCTGGCGCCGGCCGATCCGGTCGGCCAGGAGCCCTCCCGCGCTGGCCCCGATCGCCATCCCGACGAAGCCGATCGCGGCGATCCAGGAGAGCGTGGTGTCGCCGAGGTCCCACTGGATCGCCAGGGCGGCCATCACGAAGCTGATCAGGCCGACGTCCATCGCGTCGAGGGCCCAGCCCATCCCGGAGCCGGCCACCAGGCGTCGGTGCTGACGGGTGAACGGGAGCCGGTCCAGCCGCTCGCTGCGGGTGAGGGCCTCGGCGGCGGAGGCGGCCGGGGTCGGTGCGTCCATCCGGATGTTCTACCGCACCCGCGACGGGCGGCACCCTACGCCCGGGCACTGGTCGGGACGCGGTTTACGGCACGGAAGTTGGGCCGGCCCTAAAGTCCCCGGCCCGGAAGACCGATTCGGATGGTGTCGCTGAACCCAACGAGGGGAAACCCAATGGCCGCCGAGATGACCCCAGTACCGGAGAAGGTCCGCCCGACCATGCTCCGGTGCCGCACCTGCACCGAGGTGAAGGAGGTGCGCGCCTTCACGGCCAAGGCCGCGATGAAGACCGGGTACCACCTGGACTGCAAGTCGTGTGAGAACGCCCGGACCCGCGCCCGGCGCGCGGCCGCCAAGCTCGGCCGCTCGAGCAAGCTGCCCGGCATCCCCGGGGCGCCGTCGGTGCTGGTCCCGGCGCCCTCGGCGCTGGAGCGCCGTGAGCGGGTCGAGGTCCGCCGGGCCCAGGTGGCCGCGGTCACCTCGCCCGAGGGGCTGCAGCACCTGCGTCGGCTGTACGGCGCGGGGCCGGTGCCGCCGTGCCGGGTCTGCGGCGCCGCGCTCACCCCGCGGGCGTCCAAGGGCGCCTACACGACCGAGTACGCCTGCAGCAACCGCAGCGTCTCGATCGAGGAGTTCCTCTCCCCCAACGGTCACCACGCGAAGTCGCTGTGGCGCCAGCCCCGGCCCGGCGACCCGCGCGTGATCGCCCTGCTCGACGTGGTCGAGGACAGCCTCGAGGGCACCGACGTGGCCCGGCTGATGGCCGACGTTCTGGCCCAGGCCCTGGGCGTCACCGACGACGGCGGGCTCGCCCGCCCGCTCGACCTGGCGCACATGGCCGCCTCCAGGCTCGCCGCGGCCAGCGGCGCCCAGCCGCTGCGCGCCGTGACCGCGCAGCGCTGAGGGCGCCTCGCGCGGTCCCCCGCGCCCTCAGCCGGTCGGGGTGGCCAGCTCGTAGACGTGCGAGTGGTGGTCGGGGGTCTTGGCGATCATGAAGAGCTTGTCCATCTCCGGCTCCAGCGCGCTGACCTTGTCCAGCGGCGCCCCGATGATGAGCTGGAAGCCCAGCGACTTCCACGCCTGCACCGAGCGGCCGGCGAACTCCGAGTCGGACTTCACGAACCCCTCGTCGAGGAAGACCGGCGCGAAGCGCGGACGGATCCGCTCCTCGTCGCCGAGCTGGTAGCGCAGGGCCGCGCCCACGATGAAGGCCACCAGCTCCTGGCTCTCGCCACCGCTCTTGCCGCCCAGCGTGGAGTAGGAGCCGACCTCGCGGTTCTCGCGGTCGTAGCGCACCGCCGTCACCTCGACGTGCTTGCGCACGTCGAGGAAGTGGTCGCGGCGGGCGAGCACGGCCGGCGAGGCGCCGTCGGGCCGGCTGATCAGCGTCATGAAGCTGCGCAGCCGGGCGAAGCGCTCCTCGACCTCCTCGGGGCTGAGGTCCTTGGTCGAGGTCGACGACAACGACTTGAGGGTGCGCTTGAACCGGGTGACGTCCTCGCTGGCGAGGCGGCGCAGCTTGATCTGCAGGTAGTCGCCCGCCGGGCCGAACTGCAGGGTGCCCAGGATCTCGTTGACCGGACGCAGCCGCTCCTCGATCTCCTCGACGGCGGTGTCGAAGGCGGCGTAGAGCGGCACCAGGTCCTGGCCCGACCAGCCCGCCAGCCGCCGGCTCCACTCGGCGCGGCGCGCGTGCAGGCCGGCCTCCACGATGTGGTCGAGGATGTCGCGGTAGCCGTCGACGGAGCCGACCTCGACGCCGAGGTTCGGGTCGGGCCAACGGCTCTGGTACTGCTCGAGCAGCGTGGTGATCGCCTCGGCGGCGCGTCGGGCCTCCTCGCGGGCGGCACGCGACTGCTCGGCGAGCCGGCCGCGCAGGCGGCGCAGGTTGTCGTGGAAGCCGCGCAGGTCCTCGGGGTCGCCGACCTCGCCGAGCTGGCCGTCGAGGTAGGCGCAGGCCGCCTGGTCGAGGTCGACCTGCTGCTCGGCGTCGATGCGGTCGAGCTCGCGGGTGACGGTGTCCTTGGTGTCGGCGAGCTCCTCAGCGCGCCGGCCGAGCTCGTTGACCGCCGCCTGGGCGGTGTGCTTGCGGCTGCCGACCTCGTCGAGCTGGGCGAGCACCTCCGCACGCTCGGCGCCGAGCTGGCTGAGCAGGTCGTTGCTGCCCAGCAGCCGCTCGTGGGCCTCGACGTTGGCGGCGATCCGGGCGTCGACGTCGTCGAGGTCGACGGTGCTCCAGCGGGTGTTGAGCACGGCCAGGTGGGCGTCGCGGCGCCGCTCGAGGTCCTCGATCCGGGCACGCACGTCGCCGTGCTCCGCGGCCAGCGCGTCGAGGCGCTCGTCGAGGGCGGCGATGTCGGCGGCGATCTCGCGCAACCGCGACTCGTTGGAGAACCCGATGATCCGGGTGCTGCTCAGGTCGCCGTGCGCGGCGCGGCGCCCGTTGCGGGTCTGACCGGACCGGCTGACCTGGGGCTCGCTGCCCCGGAAGTCGTGGGCGGTCTCCACGCACAGGTGGTCCGTGCGGGGGCTGGAGACCCGGTCCTGGACCCACCAGGAGAACGGCGACTCCTTGGTGACCAGCTTGCCCGAGACCCGGCGCGGGTCGCCGACGCCGGGACGGTGCGGGCGGTGCGCGACGCCCTCGAAGTTGACCCTGATCGGCAGGCGCAGGGAGTCGATGGCGCGGGAGAACTCCTCGAACCGGTCGTCCTCGACCAGCACGATCCGCGCCAGCGATGCCAGCGTCACCTCGACCGCGCGGCGCCATCCCTCCTCCCCCGGCGCGACGTCGACCAGCTCGGCCACGAAGGGAAGCTCGTCGGGGTCCATGCCGGCTGCCTCGGCGAGGGCCACCCGCGCCTCGTGCAGCGCGCGCGGGACGACGCTGGCGCGTCCGCTGAGGGAGTCGCGCTCGGCGACCAGCTCGCGGCGGGCGTGCTCCTGGGGCCAGCGCCGCTCGTGCAGCGCGGTCTGCTCGGCGTCGAGCCCGGCCCGCTCGGTGGGGTAGGCGGCCAGGAAGTCGTCGGCCGCCAGGCGGGCCTTGTCGAACTCCGCCTCGTCGGCCGGCGGCGTGCCGAGCGCGCCGTACGCAGCCCGGAAGACTCGGCGGGCCTTGTCGGTGTCCTCGCGCAGGTCCTCGAGCCGCTCGCGCTCGTGGCGCAGCCGCTGCAGGCTCTGGCCGCCGTTCGCGTGCATCTCCTCGGCCAGGATGTCGGCGCGGTCCTGGAGCACCCGCTCGAGCGCGATCGCCTCGCGCGCGGCGAGCTGCTGGCGGGCCAGCTCCTCGTGGTTGGCGTCCTCGGCGCTCTCGAGCAGCGCGTCCTCGGTGCGCAGCGCCCACAGCACCAGCGGGGTGTCGCCGTCGCGGGAGACCCCGAAGGTGTCGATCAGCCGCTCCTGCTCCCGGGCCGTGTCCAGCTCGAGCTGCAGCTCGGGCAGGCGGCGCAGCACCCGCTCCTTGTCCGCCTCGGTCTGCATCGCGTCGTAGGCGGCCTCGAGGTCCTCGAAGTGCTCCACGGCGCGCTCGGCCTTGGCGTAGGTGCCGGGCTGCTCCAGGACCATCGACTTGTAGAGGCCGTCGACGGTGTTCACCTGCATCCCCGACTGCACGCGCGCCAGCAGGCGCAGCGCCTTGCGGCCGTCGCCGTTCTGGCCGATGCCGAGCCGGGTGTGCAGGGTCTGCTCGAAGGCCCGCACCGTCTCGTGGAGGTTGATGCCCTCGAAGGCGCCGCGCAGGGTGCGCTTGTCGAAGCGGGAGGCCGCCAGCGGCTCGAGCTCGCGCAGGTCGAGGTAGCCGTCGTAGGTGGCCCGGGTCTGCGACACGTCGGCGTACGTCGCGGCGCCGGCCCGCGCGTAGTACACGCGCAGCACCGTGAACCGCTGGCGACGGTCGTTCACGAAGGTCAGCGCCAGCGCGCCCCAGACGGGTCGCCCGTCGTCGCCGCGCAGCACCTTCTCGGTCGGACCGCCGGCCTCGCCGGCCCGGTTGTCGTCGATCTTGCCCTTGAGGTAGGTGAGCAGGTTGCGCTGGTCGGCCGAGCGGGCCTTGCTCGTGGAGACGTCGTTGGAGGCGCCGTTGAACGGCACGTCCGAGGGCATCATCACCGCGATGTAGGCGTCGAGGAACGTGCTCTTGCCGGTGCCGGTGGCGCCGGTCAGCAGCATCGAGTCGAGGGAGAACTCCACCGAGTGGTAGCCGTGGAAGCCGCCCCAGTTGACCATCTGCAGGGTCTCCGCGCGCCACTGCGTGGTGCCCTCGGTGGCGCCGGGGATGTGCATGAGCGGCTCCTGGGCGATCATGCGGGCACCTCGTCGTCCTGCTCGGTCTCGTCGGGCTCGGTCTCGTCCGGCTCGGTCTCGTCGTCCTGCTCGGCCTGCTCGGCCTGCGCGACGTCCGGGCCCCCGTCGTCGGGGTCGTCGCTGGTCGCCCGGGTCAGCCACTCGGCCAGCTCGTTGAGCCGCTGCAGGGGCAGCAGCACCTCGATCACCGGTGCCACCTTGAAGCGCTCGGGGTCGTTGGTGCGCAGCAGGATGCGCGCCTTGACCAGGGTGGCGAGGGCGTTCTCGGCCCGGCGGCGGTCACCGGAGCGGTCGGTGGCGTGCTCGGGCCGGAAGGCGGCGATCTCGTCGAGCAGGCCCTCGCGGTCCACCAGGACCACGCCGTTGCCGTCGGAGCGCTGGCTGCGGAAGCGCTGGCGCAGGACGACGAGCAGGATCGTCTCCTCGCGGGTGTAGGCGGTGTCGTGCAGCAGCGTCGGGAAGGCGGGACCGATCTCGGGGACGGCCTGGCGCTTGAACGCGACCTGGTAGGCGTGGTCGATGTGCAGATCGAGGAAGAGGTCGTTGAGCCGGCTCTTGAGCAGCGGCAGGTCGGCCAGCAGGGTGCGCCACTCCCCCGGGTTGCGCTCGGCGCTGAGGTAGCGGTGCTTGAGCAGCGCGACGAGGGTCCGTCGCTGCTCCATCGTCAGTGCGCCCTCGTCGCCCTCGAACAGCGAGAGCGAGGAGTCCTCGGCGGGGGCGTCGTCCTCGAAGGCGGCGTCGAGGTCGTGGACGTCATTCATCGACAGGTCCTTGCGTGGCGGGGGCGTCGGCGGGGGCGGGGACGGGTGCGGCGAGCCGGAGGACCGGGGTCTCGAAGACCCGGCGGGTGCCGTCGGGGCGAACCGCCTCGAAGCGGTCGACGGCCTGCTTGTCGGCGGTGGCGTCCCACTGGGTGAGCAGGTGGAGCATCCCGACGATCTCCACGGGACGGCGCAGCTCGGGGGGCAGCGCGTTGAACACCTCGGCGGCCGAGGTGAGCTCGCCCTGGGAGACGGCCTCGCCGAGCAGGTCGCGCAGCTCGCCGAGCGAGGGGCCACCCTGCTGACGCAGCTGCTCGAGGCTGAGGCCGACCGGTGTCTCCACCGGGTCGGGGATGCTCAGCGACTCCGGTGCCACGTCGGCGGCCGGGTCGTGCAGGCGCTCGCGCAGGTGGGGCAGGTGGAAGGTGCCGGGGATCAGCTCCACCTCCACGCGGGAGCGGGGGCCTGCGGTCTCCATCCAGGTGACCAGCAGCCGCTCGACGTGGCGCAGGGTCTGGTCGACCTCCCGGTCGCGGGCCACGTCGTGGTGCACGATGTGCTCGCGCAGCGTGGAGGAGAGCCGGGTGCGCTGGGCGAGCACGTCGTCGATCCCGCGTCGGATGACGGCGACGGCGCTGCGGAAGTCGCGGTGGTCGTCGGGGCCGAGGCTGTTCGCGAAGGGGTGCTGCAGGATCGCCTGGATGTCGCGCCCGAGCTCGTCGAGCAGCTCCTTGTCGCGCAGCAGCTCGAAGGCACCCTCGAACGCGCGGCCCTCCTGGGTGGCCTCGAGCAGCTCGTCGGAGCGGCGCAGGTACTCGTCGAGCACCTCGCCCACCGGGCGGTCCTCCTCGCGGAAGTCGCGCACGATCTTGCGGTGCATGGCCGCCACCGACTCCTCGACGCGCTTGAAGTCGCCGGGCAGCTGGCCGATCAGGTCCATCAGGTCGACGTAGCCGGTCTGCATGTCGTCGATGCTGGCCGGCTCGATCTCTCCGCCGGCGACGATCCGGTCACGCTCCGCGGTGAGGCGCTCGATCTGGTCGTTGAGGCGGGCGACGCGGGTCGCCGGATCGGGGTTGGCCTCGGTGGCCCAGCGTCGTACGGCGTCGACGATGGTGTTGATCCGCGAGCCGCTGATCAGCGCCCGGTCCCGGGTCAGGCTCTGCACCAGGTCGAGCGCGTCGACGGCGTGCGAGGTGAGGGAGTACTCCTCGTCGCCGGACTCGTCGAGGGTGCGGTAGAGCCACTGGTCGCCCATCCACCGCAGGCACAGCGAGCGGCCGGTCTGGTTGGGCGGCACCTCGACGCCGGCGATGCGCAGCTCGTCGAGGTAGGCGTCGATCTGGGTGTGCAGGCGGTCGGCGTGGACGGTGCGCACGTCGGAGCTGAACGACGTCCGGAAGACCGACAGCACCAGCGGGGCCCATTTGCGGTCGAGCAGACGCAGCGTCGGCCTGTCGAACGCCTCGGTGACCCGCGCCAGCTCGG
Source organism: Nocardioides sp. Z21_20 (assembly GCF_059766585.1). NCBI lineage: Bacteria > Bacillati > Actinomycetota > Actinomycetes > Propionibacteriales > Nocardioidaceae > Nocardioides > Nocardioides sp. Z21_20. Next base: position 27,152 of record NZ_JCBAJX010000015.1, on the reverse strand, counting down.
CGACGATGCCGCTCATGCCCCTCCCGGGTCCTCCGCACGCGTCCGCCGGGTGCGGACGAGATGCCTGGAGGACGGTAGGCGCTCGCGGTGGCGACCTCGCATTCGGGGGTGTCGGCGGTCCAGCCGGGTGCGCCGCAGGTCACCTGCTGGGGCGCCGCCTCACCCGGGCTCGGGCCAGTCTCCGCCAGATCCAGGCCGACGGGATCACCTCGTCGGCGAGGACGTACGCCGCGGAGGTCTCCTGGGTGAGCGTCGCCTCCAGGGCGTGGCGCGCCGAGGGGCGCCCTGCGACCAGGAGCCTGTCCCCCGGCCGGAGGAGCTCGTCGTCCTCAGGCGCCGGGGTCACCACCTCGTCACGCAGCAGGGCGAGCGGGACGGCGGCCAAGGGGCTCTCCCGATCGTTCGGGGAGCGCAGCAGGTCACCGAGACGCACCTGGCCTGCCTCCAGCCAGGGCATCACGGCGGGGGCGTCACGCTCGCCGATCTCGACGCGCCAGATGTTCGGTGTCCAGGGTCCGCACCGCTGGACCAGCCGGTCGACGACCTGCGCGGCCCACGCGTCACCGAGGTGCGGGACTTGGGGCAGGAAGCGCATCAGGGAGGGGTTGGCGAGGCGGGCGAGGACCTCGTGGGCGACCACCTCGGCGCGGACCATCGCGTGGTCGATGCCGAGCGCCTCGAACAGGGCGGCGTTGCCGGGCTCGTTGTGCCGGGCGACGAGGACCAGGTCGGGATTGGCGAGCCGTGCCACCTCCAGCAGCCACAGGTTCGTCATGTCGTTGTGGGTGGCGGCGACGAAGGCGACGGCGCTGGACAGGTCGGCCTCGTCGAGGGCGGCCTGCGGGAAGCGGTCGGCGCCACCCTGGACGCGCTCGCCCTCGACGACCGTCACCTCGATGTGCTCCTGGCGCAGGTCCGCGGTGATGTCGCGGCCGAAGTCGTCGAAGCCGCAGACCACCCAGCGCCCACGCGGCAGGGGCGGTCGGCGCTGTGGGAGCGGGGTGCCGGGCGCGCTGGTCAGCCACATCATCAGCTGGTGGGCCGCCGGGGAGCGGTACAGGATCCGCAGGTGGTTGCCGAAGCGCTCGAGCGGGTTGACCACCTCGGTGTCCCCGAAGGCGCGCATCCGGTCCTCGGTCTCGTGCGAGCTGGCCTGGGCGATCACCGGCAGGGTGGGCCGGATCAGCGACGTGGTCATCGCGACGTCGAGGTTGACGTCGTCGTGCTCGCTCAGGGCGAGGACGGCTTCGCAGTCGGCGCTGCCCAGCCCGGCGAGGATGAGGTTGTCGGTGTTGCGGGCGTCGCCGACCAGGACCGGGACGTCGGCCCGGTAGGCGTCCAGCTCGATGGACGCCGCCCGCTCGTCGTCGCGATCGATGATCACGAAGCGGCGGCCCATGTCGTCCAGCGAGCGGGCGATGCGCCGGCCGATCTCGCCGTACCCGATCAGCAGGAGGTACGGCGCGCCGATGTGGCGCACCTTGCGCTCGAAGAGCCGGCGGGCCACGGCGCGGCGGAAGGCACGGTCCTGCACCAGCGAGAGCATCGAGCCGATCGCGTAGGCCCAGCCGATCACCGACATGAAGATCGAGCCGGTGACCCACATCCGCTGGGCGGGCGAGAACGGGTAGGGCAGCTCGCCGAACCCGATCGTGGTGGCGGTGTAGCTCATGAAGTAGAAGGCGTCGAAGAGGCTGAGCCGGTGCGGCTGGCCGGCCGCGTCGGTGCCCGGGATCAGGGACAGTCCCAGCACGCTCAGCGCGAAGAGCGCGATGAGCAGGATCAGCGGCGCGCGCATCCGCCGCAGGACGAGGAAGATGCCGGCGGTGGCCTGCTCCTGGGCACCCTCGGGGAGCTCGACGGCGACGGCCTCCACGTGCTCGCGCCGGGTGCGGCCGCCGACGATCCCGGCCAGGCTGCTCGGTAGCCGGTTCCCCATGGGCTCGGCCCCGTCAGCGACGCTGGAACGAGACGGTCTCGACGACGAGCAGGACCACCGAGACCACGTTGGCGAAGAGCGCGCCGGCGGACAGCGAGACCACCGCCGAGGTCATCTCGACGGTCATGCCGGCCTCGGTCACGTGGCTGGCGTAGGACCAGACCACGGCAGCCGCGATGAGCTGCAGGCTGGCCACCAGGCTGGTCGCCAGGTGCACGGCGCCGATCTGGGTGCGGTCACCGAACTTGAGCACCGTGGCGATCAGGTTCACCACCACAGCGGCGAACAGCTCGTAGACGTTGTGCACCGCCGGGTCACCGATGTCGCCGAGGGTGAACCCGAAGTTGAGGGTCGCCGCGAGCAGCACGAAGAAGCCGAAGACGACATTCTCCAGGTTCATGGCACCCTCCCAGCGCGCGGACTCGGGCATCGTAGCCTCACCTACCCCGCCGAACGCGGAAGTCGGGAGGCCGCCGCGCCCGCCGGTGTGGCGCGGACGTGCCACTGACCCCGCCGGGTGGTGCCTGGGCGGGGTGCGGGGCGGGGCACCTACTGGTCGGGTGGAGGCAGGTCCGGCTTGGGCGGGGTGGCGTGCGGATTCGCGCGTCGGCGGTCTCGGGAGACGTCGAGGGTGCCGGTGTGGTCGCGCAGGTACTGGTAGCCCTGGGGGCTGGTCCAGAGGTAGCTGCCCTTGTCGAGGTGCGTGTAGCTCCAGGGGCTGTGGGTCTTGTGGCGGTGATGTCGTCGGCAGAGTGGGGCGAGGTTGCATGAGCAGGTGGTGCCGCCGGTGGCGTGGTCTTGGATGTGGTCGCAGTCGGCGCGATGGCCGTCGGGGGTGAGTCTTCGGGCGGGGCGGGTGCACCAGGGGAAGACGCAGGTGTGGTCGATGAGGGTCAGGCGTTCGGCGAGGCGGTCGGGGGTCTCGTAGGCGTTGACGTGGACGTGGTCCTCGAGATCGATGACCGGCTTCACGATCACCTGGGTGTCGGGGGTGGCGCACCAGTCGCGGATCTGGTCGACCGAGACGAAGGAGGCGGTGTTCTCCACGCGCGCCAGGTGTACGTCGGTGTCGTCGAGGCCCCGGGCGCGTAGCGCGTCGTGGGAGAGGTGGACGTAGAGCACCACCTGACGCGGTCGCCGGGCCTTATCGGTGTCGCCCTGCGCAGCAGTGTGCGGTTGATCGGAAGCACACGGTGCGTCGGATCCACCGCACTGACCTGCGGCTGCCTCGCCGTCGCCCAGGTCGAGGGCGAGCTGGCGTCGGGCGAGGTCTCCGGCGGCCTTCGCCCGCCGCACGCCCAACGGGTCCACCGACCCCAACGCCTGCTGCTGCGCCGCACCCGCAGCCACCGCAGCGTCGAGGTCCAACGCGTCGGCGAGGTCGAGCTCCCCGCGCACCGTCATGGTGCCGTCGTAGGAGACCTGATCGGTGTCGATGTCGAAGCACCGCCCGTCCGCAGCGGCGCGGCGCCGAGCCTCGGCCTCCTCGGGCTGGAACCGGACCCGTGCCTCTTCGATGAGCCGGTCCAGGGCGGCGAGACCGATCTTGTGCGCCACCGCAGCGACGTGGGTGTCCACGAACCCCGCACCCGCCGGCACCAGGCTCATCGTCGCGTCCGCGATCCGCCGTGCCTTCCACGACACGAGATCCCCGGCCACCACCCGCTGCCAGAGCTTCGGCAACCGGTGGCGCAGCTCCAGGGCCTGCCCCACATACCGCCGCCCGGCGTCGGTGGACATCCCGATCGCGAGGGCGAACTCGGTCACCGCGAACTCCGCCACCAACGGCGCTCCCGGCCCGGCCACCGGGATCCCATGGTCGCCGTACGGCCCGTGGATCACCGCCGCCGCCTCCAACGACTCCACCGAGTGCATCGCCGCCCAGTCCACCGCCAACTGCAGCTGACGAGCCTCGGCCGCATCCGCCGTACCCCGCGAGACCCGTGCGGCGGCCAGCACCGCACGAGCGGTGTCGGGGGTGGCGGTCCGGGTCATGGATCCACTCAAGCAGGCAGCACCGACACTCCTGCCCCCAGAAACCGCCCCGACACGCGGACTGTGGAGAACTCATCCGGAGCCTCCGGTCGCGAGTCACCTGCCTCGACAGAACCCCTCAGGCTGGACGCGAGTTACATGCTCAGCATGGCCGCCAGCTGGTGCCGCCGGGGGCGTAGCACCGCGGGCCGGTGTAGCCGGATCCACCGCTACTGGAGTGGCCGCTCTGCCCACTCGAGTTCGAGGAGTGTGAGTTGGCCGCTGCCGCTGCCGCTGCCGCAGCCGCTGCCGCTGCCGCTGCCGCATTCTGTCGCCGGATCGCCTCCTGCTCGCGTTGATAGGCCATGCGCTCGCGCCGCTCACGTGCCTTGAAGCTGCGATAGAGCGCTCGAGTTCTCTTCAGCCGCGTCCTCACTGACGCTAGACGGCCCCCCAAGCCCTCGGACGCCGTCGTCACAACCGCGGAGGGAAAGGCCAGAAGCCGCAGGTCCTGCCGCCCGGTACGCAGGAACGTCCGCGCTGCCTGCCCAGCGGTGATCGCCGCAACGAGTCCCGGCACAAGGGCCGCCGCCTGCTCGGCCCCCTTCGGCCGCTCCTGCTCAAGCGCCTCGTTCAGCGCGTTCGTCGCAGCTACCTCGGCGGCGGCGAAGGTGCACTCCTCCCGTGGGTTGAAGTAGCCCCGCTGCAACGAGCTCGCCAAATCACGTGCTTTCACCATCTCCGTGGAGAGATCCTCCTCGAGCTGGTCAGCGACCGCGACTCCTCGCTCGACGAGTTCTACCGTGACGTCCTGCGCATCGCGGGAAACCATCACCAGCGCTCTTCCGTGCTCATCCTCGCCGACCTTGGTCAACTCCACGGACGGGGGATGCGACAACATCCGCGACAGCTCCTGCGTGGCTTCCTCGGCGAGGCACTCGCCTTCGTCAGGGAGATGGACGCCGGCGAGTCGTACCGTCTGCTCGATGTCGTCGACGGTCAGGATGATCTCGCCTGCGGACTGTACGTCGAGCACGTCAGCGGTGAAGGGAGCCGGTGGCGCCGCCACCTTGGCCTCGCTTCCGCTCTCGGGCTCGCCGGCACATCCCGCCAAGAGCAATAGCGCGAGGAAGACGATTGGTCCGCGTCGCAGGTGGGCCCGGCGTCCGGCGCCCATGATGTCGCGCATCTGTTCCCTTATGTTCCGGCCGGCTCTGTCTCGAGCCGACTACCAACGGAACGATAAGCCGCTTCTGTATCCTCCGACGCCGCCTGTCAGCGGTTCCGACGTGTCGGCTTTCTCTCTGTCCCGGGGCAGGTGAACTCGAGATGGATGCTGCGCGAAATGCTCGCTCACCTCCTCACACGCGAGCCGCCCCCGCCAGCACCGCAGCCGCCATCTCCTTCGCCCGCGGGTACTGCGCCTTCCCGGCGGCCGAGCGCGGGATCTTGTCCACGACGGCGAGCACCCGCGGCAGCTTGTAGCCCGACAGCGACGCGCGCAGGAAGCTGCGCAGCTCCTCCAGCTCGACGGTGTGGCCCTCGCGGGGCTGGACCACCGCCGCCACCGCCTGCCCGTACTTCTCGTCCGGGACCCCGACCACGAGCACGTCGTACACGCCGGGGTGTGCCATCAGCGCGGTCTCGACCTCCTCGGGGTAGACCTTCTCGCCGCCGGTGTTGACGCAGTTGGAGCCCCGCCCGAGCAGCACCACCTTGTTGTCGGGCTCGATCCGCGCGAAGTCTCCCGGCACCGAGCAGCGCTCCCCGTCGATCTCGATGAACGTCTGGGCCGACTTCACGGGGTCCTTGTAGTAGCCGACCGGGACGTGGCCCATCCGCCCGAGGCGACCGACCTTGCCTACGTTGGTGGCGGGATCCAGCACCCGGTTGGCCTCGTCGAGCACGACGGTCGAGGGCCCGAGCGAGACCAGCGGGCCGTCGCTGCGGATGTTGCCCACCTCCTGCAGCCCGGTCCCTTGGAAGCCGGTCTCCGAGGCCCCGACGGAGTCGGTGAAGAAGCTGTTCGGGAAGGCGGCCATCCAGCGCTCCTTGACCGAGCGGCTGAAGATGGCGGCCGAGCTGGAGATCGCGATCAGGTCGGGGCAGTCGTAGTCGCCGGCCTCGTAGGTCTCGATCAACGGGCGCGCCATCGCGTCCCCGGTCATGAAGATCAGCTGGACGCCCTCGCGCTCGATGACCTGCCAGGTCCGCACCGGGTCGAACTTCGGCTCGAGGATCGTCAGGTGGCCGGCGAACAGGTGCATCAGCAGCCCCGCCTGCGCTCCACCGTGCATCAGCGGGCTCAGCGGGAAGGTGACCATCCGCCCGTCCTGCTTGGCCTGCTCGGACTGGTCGTACTCCCCCAGCGCCTGGCCGGTCATGAAGTCGATGCCGCCGCCGAGCACCCGCCAGAAGTCCTCGTGGCGCCACATCACGCCCTTGGGGAACCCGGTCGTGCCTCCGGTGTAGATGATGTGGATGTCGTCGGGGCTGCGCTCGTCGAAGTCCCGTTCGGGGCTCTGCCCGGCCAGCGCGTCCTCCCACAGCACTCCGCCGTACGACGAGAAGTCCGCGGTGCTGTCGGGCTCCATCACGTCCGGCATGACCACCAGGGTCTGCAGCTTCTGGTGCTTGGGGGCGCACCGCTCCACCAGCGGCGCATACGAACGCTCGTGGACGAGCGCGACCAGGTCGGCGTTGTCGAAGAGGTAGTCGAGCTCGCCCTCGACGTAGCGATAGTTCACGTTGACGTTGACCGCGCGGATCTTCGTCACCGCCATGACCGCGACCACGTGCTCGATGCTGTTCTTGGCGTAGACGCCAACGTGGTCGCCGGGGCCGACGCCCCGGGAGGCGAGGAAGTGCGCGAGCCGGTTGGCGTCGGCCTCCAGCTCGGCAAGGGTCACCATCCGGTCCCCCACCTTCACGGCGGGCTTGTCCGGGGCGGCATCGACGGCGTGTTCGAAGAGGTCAGCGATGTTGAGGGCCACGCCGGGCACACTAGAACACGTTCTCGTTTGGCGCCAGGGTCGCGGCACGACCGTGCAGACGCCGCCCCTGCGGCAGGCTCAGCCGAGGTCGAACTCCACCGGGTTGATCCCGACGGCGAAGCACGCGTCGCGCACGGCCAGCTTCTCGTTCTCGTCGAAGTTCCCGTCGGCGCCGCCGATGATGATGCCGATCTGGATGACCGCCCGCGCCTGGTCCTCCTTCTTCTTCAGCTTCCCGATCACCTGGAGGACCTCGAGCTTCCCGAAGTCGTAGTCGTTGTTGAGCTTGTCGCAGAAGCCCTCGAAGTCGGTGCGCAGGTCGGCGGCGGGGAAGACCTTGAGGACGTCGTTGCTCGAGATGAGTCCGACGACCTTGGCCCGCTCCCCGGCGTCGACGTTCCCGTCGGCCGCCGCGATCAGGGCGCACATGCCCATCGCGGCCTTCGCGAAGTCCTTGTTCTTGAACTGGCCGACCTTGAGCTGGAGCTGGTCGTTCATGTCGTTGCTGCGCTGCTTGAGCTGGTCCCAGAAAGCCATGGGTGCGTGGTTCCTCTGCGGTGGGCGACTGCGGCCGCGAGCGCGACCCAGGAGTTGCTGCCTCGACCCTACGGGGGTCTGCCCCACCAGCGTCGAAGATGACGAAACCCGCTCGGCGGGCACGATCACGCGGACAGCGGCTGCCGCCGCTCAGGCGCCGCACCGACGGCAGGGCCGCGGCGAGCAGCGAGCCGCCGGCCATCACCGCCACGCAGACCCACAGCCAGGCGGTCAAGCCGGTGACGGCGCTGATCGGGCCGGTGAGCACCAGCCCGAGCGGACGGGCCAGGAACGACCCGACGAGGTCGAAGGAGTAGACCCGGGCGAGCTTGTCTGGGGCGATGTTCTGCTGGATGGACAGGTCCCAGTTGATCGAGAAGAACTCCAGGCCGGCACCGTGCAGGAACGCGCCCAGCAGGAGCAGGGTGAGGGTGTCGCCGAGCGCGATGGCCGCCGGGAAGCACGCCGTCAGCGCCAGTACGACGGTGCCGACGAACAGCCCGCGGCGCGGCCGGAACCACAGCGAGACCAGACCGCCGGCCATGAACCCAGCCATCAGCGTGGCCAGCGCCCAGCCCCAGGCGGCCTCGTCCCAGGCGTCGCGCACGGCGATGGGCCCCAGCACGCCCTGCACCCCGCCGTAGAAGAGGTGGTAGAGGGTCGCCTGCAGGATCAGCGTCCACAGCCAGGTGTGCCGGAGGACCTCGCAGGCGCCCTCCCCCAGCTCGCCCAGCAGCGACGTCGACCCGTCTCCGGCCGGCAGCGGCGCCACCCGGAGCCGGTGGAAGCAGTACGCCGCCACCGCGAACGACGCGGCGTCCACGAGGATCGGCCAGCCCGGACCGGCCAGCGCGACGAGGATGCCGGCGCCGGCGAACCCGCCGATCATCGCCAGGTTCTGCAGCAGCCGTCGTAGCGTCACGGCCGTCGCCAGGAGCTCGTCGGGCACGGTCTGACGGGTCAGGGCCGACGATGCCGGACCGCTCAGCGCGGACAGTGCGCCGTTGAGCATGCCGACCAGGCCCAGCAGCAGGATGCTCGACCAGCCCCCGATCAGGCTCACGGCCATGAACCCGTGCGTGAGCGCGGCCCCGAGCGCCGAGCCCTGCATCAGCACCGCCCGCGGCAGCCGGTCCCCGAGCACGCCGCCGAACAGCGTGGTGAGCACGTTGGTCAGCGCGTAGGCAGCCCCGACGAGCCCGAGCTCGGTCGCCGAGCCTCCGAGGTCGAGCACGGCGAAGGCGAGCGCCACCGGTGTGATGGCGTTGCCCAGGGCGCTGGTCGTGGTGCCGGTGACCAGCCACCGGTAGTCCGGGTGGGCGAGGGGCGCCGCCGGCGAGACGAGCGACACGGGCCGATCCTGGGGTCGACCCGCCTCAGCGGAACGCCGACTCGCCCGTCAGCGCCTGGCCGATGACGAGCTGGTGCACCTCGCTGGTGCCCTCGTAGGTCAGCACGGACTCGAGGTTGTTGGCGTGGCGCATCAGCGGGTACTCCAGCGTGATCCCGGCGGCGCCGAGGATCGTGCGGCACTCGCGCGCGATGGCGAGCGCCTCGCGCACATTGTTCAGCTTGCCGAGGCTGACCTGCTCGGGACGCAGCGTGCCGGCGTCCTTGAGCCGGCCGAGGTGCAGCGCGAGCAGCATCCCCTTGCCGAGCTCGAGGGCCATGTCGGCGAGCTTGGCCTGGGTGAGCTGGAAGCCGCTCAGGCTCCGGTCGAAGATCTCGCGCTGAGCGGCGTAGGCCAGCGCCGTCTCCAGGCAGTCGCGGGCGGCGCCGAGCGAGCCGAAGACGATCCCGAACCGGGCCTCGTTCAGGCACGACAGCGGCCCCGACAGCCCCCGGGCGCCGGGCAGCCGGGCGGTGTCGGGCAGCCGCACCCGGTCGAGCACGAGCTCGCTGGTGACCGAGGCGCGCAGGGACATCTTCCGCTTGATCTCCGCGGCGCCGAAGCCCGGCGTACCGGTGGGCACCACGAAGCCGCGCACCCCCTCCTCGGTCTGCGCCCAGACCACGGCGACGTCGGCCACCGAGCCGTTGGTGATCCACATCTTGGTGCCGCTGAGCACCCAGTCGTCGCCGTCGCGCACGGCGCGGGTGCGCATCCCGCCGGGGTCGGAGCCGAAGTCGGGCTCGGTCAGCCCGAAGCAACCGATCGCCTCACCGGCGGCCATCGACGGCAGCCACTCCTCCTTCTGCTCCGGGGAGCCGTGCTGCCAGATCGCGAACATCGCCAGCGAGCCCTGCACCGACACCAGTGATCGCAGCCCCGAGTCGGCCGCCTCCAGCTCCATGCAGGCCAGCCCGTACGCCGTGGCGCTGGTGCCGGCGCACCCGTAGCCCTCCAGGTGCATGCCGAGCACGCCCAGGTCGCCCAGCTCCCGGGCCAGCTCGCGCGCCGGGATGCGGCCCTCCTCGTACCAGTCGGCCACCCGGGGCTTGACCTTGGACTCGACGAACTGGCGGACCGTGTCACGCATCGCCCGCTCCTCGTCGCTGAGCAGGGCGTCGGTGCCGAAGAGCGCGAGCGGTGTCTGAGGCATGGGACTCCTCCGGGAGTTCGGTGGACGTGGCCGCGGTGCCACTGGAGCACACCATCACCGCCGGTGTCTCGACATCCGTCTGCACATCTTCCGCAGTCGAGACGCGTCTATCTCTAGTGGATAACTATGCTTTAATCCCTCCGCGTCCTGCGACGCTCCGTCACGGGATCGAGGGAGGCCTGCTCCCCATGACACAGACCCACGCTCCGAGCGCCACACTCGGCGCCCCTTCCTCGGGGTCCCGGCCCCCGCGGGCCGCCTCCGGCGAGCGCGACGAGGTCCGGCGCGCGCGGCGCAGCCAGCGCCTCCGCCGGGCGGCGCTGCACTGCTCGTCGCTCGCGACGCTGGTGCTCGTGTGGTGGCTGGTCACCGAGGCCGGCCTGGTCCGCGCGCTGTACCTGCCCTCGCCAGGGGCGGTCTGGGACGCCTTCGTGCGCGCGAACACCGACCACCCCCTCAGCCCGGGATCGGAGCGGATGGTCCGCGGCGAGCAGAACTACTACCTGTGGGAGCACCTGCTCGCCAGCCTCCAGCGGATCGCGATCGGCGTCGGGGCCGGCGTAGCCGTCGGCGTACCGCTCGGGCTGGTGATGGGGACGACCTGGCTGGGGACGCTGCTCGAGCCGTACCTGAACTTCCTGCGCTCGCTGCCGCCGCTGGCCTACATCGGCCTGCTCATCGTCTGGTTCGGCATCGGCGACACCTCCAAGATCTGGCTGCTGTTCCTGGCCGCGTTCCCCCCGGTGGCGATGGCCACCATCAGCGGCGTGCGCGGGGTGCGCGAGGACCAGGTCAACGCGGTCCGCTCGCTGGGCGCCTCGCGACGGCAGGTGCTCACCACCGTGGTCCTGCCGGCCACCCTGCCCGAGGTGCTGACCGGGATCCGGGTCGCCACGGGCTTCGCCTGGACCACCGTCGTCGCCGCGGAGATCGCCAACGGCATCCCCGGCATCGGCGGCCTCGCCTACCTGGCCGGCGAGCAGCTGCAGAGCGCGCTGGTCATCGCCTCGATCATCGTCATTGGCCTGGCCGCGATCGCCCTCGACCTCGGGTTGAAGACCCTCGAATCCGTCCTTGCCCCCTGGCGGGGCAAGGCATGACCGCCCGCACGGGCCTTGAGAAGGAGCATCAGTGATCACACCATCCCGGCGAGGTGCGGCCGCCCTGGCCGCCGCCGCGCTCGCGCTGTCCCTGTCCGGCTGCGTGGAGTCAGGACGCAGCACCAGCGCCGCGGCATCGGAGTCCGAGTGCCCCTGGGAGCCCGACGAGTCGGTGACGGCCAGCGCCCGCATCGCCTGGCAGCCCATCCCGAACGCGGACGTGGTGGTCAAGGACCTCGGCCTGCTGGAGGCCTGCATGCCGAACGCGAAGATCTCCTGGGTCCAGGCCGCCTCCGGGGGCGACGTGGTGAAGTACTACGGCTCCGGCGACGTCGACCTCGGGCTGATGGGCTCCTCCCCCGCGACCATCGCCTCGTCGAAGCCCGTCGTCGACGACGTCGACCTCTCGGTGGTGTGGATCCACGACGTGATCGGTGACGCGGAGTCCCTGGTCGTCAGGGACCCGGCGATCAAGGACATCAAGGGGCTGAGCGGCAAGAAGGTCGCGGTGCCGTTCAGCAGCACCGCCCACTACTCGCTGCTGCAGGCCCTGACCGACGCCGGGCTCGAGGCGGGCAAGGACGTCGAGGTGATCAACCTCGACCCCGACAAGATGCCGGCGGCCTGGCAGGGCGACCAGATCGACGCCGCCTGGGTCTGGGACCCGGTGCAGAGCCAGCTCCTCGACGACGGCGGGACGCGGCTGCTCTCGAGCGCGGACACGGCGGAGGCCGGGCGCCCGACGTACGACCTGGGGACCGCCAGCACGACGTTCCTCGAGGAGAACCCGGAGTTCATGGCGCAGTGGGCCAAGGCCCAGGACCACGCGGTCGGTCTCCTCAAGGACGACCCGGACGCCGCCACCGAGTCCATCGCCGCCGTGCTCGGCATCGAGCCGGCTGCCGCGAAGACCCAGATCAAGGGTCTGACCTTCCTCACCGCCGAGGAGCAGGCCGGTGACGAGTGGCTCGGCGGCAAGCTAGCCGAGGACCTCCTCACCACCGCCCGCTTCCTGCTCGACCAGGGCGGCATCGAGGCGGTCGGCACGCAGAAGCAGTACGCCGAGCACGTCGACGCCGCGCCTGCCCGGAGCGTGAGCGGTGGCTGAGCCGGCGCGCAGCGGGCACCAGCGCGAGGTGCAGTTCGAGGCCGTGTCGCATCACTTCACGGTGGGCGGCACCGCCATCCCCGCGCTCGGCCCCGTCGACCTCTCGATCCGGCCCGGCGAGTTCGTGACCCTCGCCGGGCCGTCGGGCTGCGGCAAGACCACCTTGTTGCGTCTGTTGGCGGGGTTCATGACCCCGAGCGCGGGCGCTGTCCGCGTGGGCGCCGAGCCGGTGCGCGGACCGGGCGCCGAGCGCGGCGTCGTCTTCCAGCAGTCGACGCTGTTCCCCTGGCTCTCCGTGCGCCGCAACGTGGAGCTCGGCCCGAAGCTGCGCGGGGTGGCGTCGCGCGAGCGCGCCGAGATCGCGCGGCACCACCTCGAGCTGGTGGGGCTCTCGGAGTTCGCCGACCACCGCCCCTACGAGCTCTCCGGGGGCATGCAGCAGCGGTGTCAGATCGCGCGGGTGCTGGCGAACGAGCCCGACATCGTGCTGATGGACGAGCCGTTCGCCGCCCTGGACGCCCTCACCCGGGAGCGGCTGCAGGAGGAGCTCCTGGAGATCTGGCGGGCGACGGGCCGCACGATCGTGTTCATCACCCACAGCGTCGACGAGGCGGTCTTCCTGGGCTCGCGGGTGCTGGTGATGAGTCCGCGTCCGGGCCGGATCGTGCTCGACTGCCCGGCGGTGTTCGGTCAGGGCCGGCAGCCCGCCGCCGAGATCCGCGGCCTGCCGGAGTACGTCGCGCTGACCGAGCGGGTCCGCGAGGCCATCGCCGCCTAAGGGCCTCGCGCCGGGCGCTCAGAGCGCGCGCGCGACCCGCCAGGCCGAGTGCACCGCACCCTGGATGTAGCCGACCTCGCCGGCGTCTCCGACCACCTCGACCGGGATGCCCCGCTCGACCAGCTCCTGCTCGAGCGGGGCTCCCGCCGCCACCTCGGAGGCGACGACGACCAGGTCGGCCGGGGCGAAGCGCTCGTTGCCCTCGTGGTCGCGGTAGCGCACCGCGGTGGGGGTGATCTCCTCCGCGGTGGCCTGGCGCTCGATCTTCACGCCGTGCTCGGTGGCCGTGCGCACGGTGTTCCAGCGACGCGGCAGCGCCATCGGAAGCCCCGCCTGGGCGCCGCTCTCGAGCACGGTGACCGACTTGCCTCGCTCGGCGAAGAACTCGGCCAGCTCCAGGCCCACCAGCGAGCCGCCGATGACGGTGACGTTCTTGCCGACCGGCAGGAACGCCCGCGTCGCGCGGCGCATCAGCTCCGGGTGACGGGTGGCTCCGGTGAGTCGGCCGGCCCGCGCGGCCCAGCGCATCAGGCGGCCGTTGCGGCTCTTGTCGGCCTGCGGGGCCTCGCCGGTCCCGGTGAGCAGCGCGCGCAGCGAGTCTCCGGTCTGCACGTGCGCCAGCTGGGCTCCCGGGATCGCCGGCAGCCCGCGGTGTGCGCCGGTGGCGAGGACCACGGTGCTGGGCCGCAGCGCCGCGATCGACTCCGCCGTGGCCCGCTGCCCCAGCTGGACGACAACGCCGAGCCGCTCGAGCTCGTGCTGCTGGTAGTCCAGGAGGGGGCCGTTGGGCGGGGTGGTGAGCTGGGAGAACCAGGCGGAGCCGCCCAGCCGGTCGCCCGCCTCGACGAGGGTCACGCGGTGGCCGCGCTCGCGGGCCACCCGCGCCGTCTCCATGCCGCCAGGGCCGCCGCCGACGACGACCACGTGCCGCGGGGACACGACGGGCAGGAACGTCGCCTGCTTCTCGTCGCCCAGCGCCGGGTTGACCGCGCAGACCGGGGTGTCGTCCCAGAAGTTCTGCTCGACGCAGACGTAGCAGTTGATGCAGGGGCGCACGGACTCGCGGCGCCCGGCGCGCAGTTTGTTGACCAGCTCGGGGTCCACCAGCAGCTGGCGCCCCATCGCCACGAAGTCGGCGTCGCCGGAGGCGACGATCTCCTCGCCGACCTCGGGCAGGACCCGGCCGACCGCGATCACCGGGATGCCGACGGCGGCCTTCACCCGGCGGGTCTGGTCGCGGTAGGCGCCGACCTGGTTGGGCAGCGGGCCCTTGAGGAAGTCGCGGAACGGGTTGCGCCCCCAGCCGGTGACGTGGATGGCGTCGGCTCCCGCGGCCTCGAACAGGCGGGCGGCCTCGATGCACTCCTCGGTGCTGAGTGCGCCCTCCTCGCCGAACTCCTCGCCGGCCACCCGGACCAGTACGGCCAGCCGGTCGCCGACCATCGCCTTGACCGCGGCGATGACCTGGCAGGCCAGCTTCGCGCGGTTCTCCAGCGATCCGCCCCATCCATCGGTACGCCGGTTGTCGGCGCTGCTGAGGAAGCCGCCGAGGATGTAGCCGTGGGCGCAGTGGATCTCGATCGCGTCGGCGCCGGCCTCCATCACCCGACGTGCCGCCTGGGCGAACTGCTCGATCAGCCAGGTGATGTCGTCCTCGGTCGCCTCGCGGTAGGACGGAGCCTTGCCGGCGGTCACCCCCGCCATCAGCCGCAGCTCCTCAGGGGTGTTGTCGCGCAGCGAGCTGAGGTCCTGCTTGCCGACCGGCTTCGAGGGCACCAGCATCGGCCGGCCCTGGAGAGTGTCCACCCGGGCGACCTTGCCGTGGTGGGTCGCCTGGACGCACAGCAGGGAGCCGGCCGCGTGCACCGCGTCGGCGAGCGCCTTGAGCCCGGGGATGAACCGGTCCTCGGAGAGCGCCGGCTCCTTGAGGCTGGTGGCTCCGACCGGGAACGCCACCGCCGAGGCGGAGGTGATCACCATGCCGGTGCCACCTGCGGCCCGCGCGACGTAGTGCTCGATGTCCTCCGCGACGATCTCGCCCTCGTGGCACACGTTCATGTCCATGGCCGGCATGATCACCCGGTTCGGCAGGGTGATCGGGCCGATCCGGCCGGGAGACAGCAGGTGGGTGAAGCTCTGTCCGGTTCGGCGAGTGCGCATTCTCCGGACTGTAGGGCCGGGTCCGCCCGCCGTGGGCGTCGGCCCCGGAGAACGGGACATAGACGATGTCAGGGTTCAGCGCTTCTCGACCTCGGCGCGGGCGGCGGCCATCGTCCGCCGCGCGATCTCCTCCGCGAGCGCAGTGGGGTCGTCCAGTCCCCCGGCGGCGAGCCACGCATGGTCGAGACACATCTCGAAAGAGCCTTCGCGAGGCACGCCTGAGCTGCCTCTCCCCGCCTCGGGAGTCAGCAGGCTCTGGTAGGTGATCGTCATGGTTCTTCCGTGCTTGTTCTCGCGGACGTCGAAGCTCACGGCGCGCACCGGCGGCCAGGTCAGATCACCGTGTTGCTGCTCTTCACCGAGGATGTCCCGCGCTTCGCGAAGGAGTGCGTTGATGCCCGGGTCCTTGCTCCAGACCGGCTCAGGAGGTGGATCGGTGAACGTCGGCTCTTACCTGATGTGGTAGCCAGGACCGAGCTCGTCCTTGAGTCTGGCGGCCAACGCTCGACCACGCTCCTCCCAAGCATCGTCGTCCAAGGTGTCGAGACCGGACTCGAAGTCCTGGTACTCCTGCGACCACTACAAGATGCTGTCCCGCAGGTCGTCGCTGATCGGGAGTAAGTACTCCAGCTCGCCGCCAAAGGGGCCGTGATCCTCCAGCGCATAGCTGTTGCCCATCTCGCTGTGGGTGAACCAGATCCACATCGGTGGCTCCGGAAGCTTCGAGCCCATCGACGGACCTCTTCTCATCCCGTGCCCCAACAGGGGCTAGTCCGTTCCGCCACCGTCACCTTTGTACCTACGGCGGGAGACCGCCGACCTGTCATCGCCAAGGCGTGCGCAAGGTGATGGGCAGACATATGTCCTTTCGCCCAGATTGATGCATGGGCAGTTCCGCCGAGACCTACACCATCGGTCGAGTCGCAGCCTTCACCCAGCGCAGCATCTACGGTGCGACGCGCGAGCTGGACGGGAATGGTGCGCTACTCCGGTTGCCCAACTTGAACGACGCCCGGGATTCCTGAACGACGCAGTCTTATTCGACCCCGTCGATCTCTGACCACCGCTAGGCTCGCCGATCAATGCACCTCATTCGGGATGGCTTCTCTAACGTGATGGTTATCTACAAACGCGAAGGTGCCCGTGGTGGCGCCCGGCTTACGCATGCGCGGCTGGCGAGTCAGCAGCCATGACTTCGGCCCCGTCCGACCATGCGGCGCTCAGTGTGGGTAGCCGTATCGCCCAGATTGACTTCCGGCTCCACCTTGTGCGGTGCGGCGGCGACGACGGTGCGCGCCTTGACTTTCATCGCATGCTGTCCGCGCTCATCGGACAGATCTACCCCGCCGCTACCGAGGTTCGCGCCGACCCGGGCGACTGGGGAATTGACGTGTTCGCCGGAAGCTTGGTGGACAAGGTATCCATCTGGCAGTCCAAGTACTTCTACACCGACATCGGCGACTCTCAAAAGAAGCAGATTCGTGAGTCGTTCGACTCGGCGATGAAGCACGCCTCAAGAGAGCAGTACCAGGTCGAGGCGTGGACCTTATGCGTAGCGTGCGAACTTAGCGGGCCCGAACGAAAGTGGTGGGACACCAAGAAGAAGGCCTGGGAGAAGCAGTACCCCGGACTCAGTGTCGAGATCTGGGACGCCCCGATCCTGAGACGCATGCTGCTCGCCCCCGAGGCAGTCAGCGTCGTGGCGGAGTTCTACCCCGATGCTGGCGCCCGGCCACCCGCCGATCCGGCAAGTACGGTTCGCCCGGTCTCCGATGAAGAAGCGCCCGAGTACTCGTCGGCACTCTTCGTGCGCCAACTTCGCGAGGCAGGTATCACCGAACTCGACGCGCAAAGAACTGCGTACTTCAATGCCGACCTGCTCGTCCGAGACGTCGAGGCGAGAGCTATGCCGAGCGAACTGGCCGCCGTGCGCGAGATCGACACGTCGCTGGTCGGACAATGGGAGGACGCCGTTGCTGACCCGGCCACCGCTCCGACTTCCACGGAGTACCAGCAATCGGCGCGTCGCCTATTCGCGCAGGTGATGCGGACGACAGTGGCGTTCGCCCCACCACCCGAGCTTCCCGTCCGGCCCCTCCATGTGCGCGGGCTGATGCATCGCGCCGTAGAGGACGCGCGAGCGGGTTGGGTGCACGATTGGCGCCACGTAGCAAACAAGCATGCTAGCGAATCCACAAGCACCAACACAGATGTTGGTGCCGGCCCTGGCCAGGCAGGGGAACGCGGCGGCGCCCTGGACGCAGAGAATCCCAACGCCATCAGCGACTTCGCGCCGGGCTCTCCGCCCCCCGAATCCGAGGAGGAATTGGTGTGACGACGGCATCACAGGCCTTCGGCTGGCCACTTTCTCGGTCACATGCTCCCGAGGAGCACACCGTGTTCCGGCTCGCCCAGCTGGTGATCCTGCTCGGTGAAGTTGCCCCGGCAGACGGAAGGACGATCGACCTCGAACGACTGGGCTACTACGACTTCTTCGCTGCGAACCCCTTCGTTGTAGTCGACGCAGACGACATGAGAGCCCGAGCCCGGCTGCATCGTGCGGCGTTCGACGAACGGCAGCTGACGTACGCGTCGACCGGTTCACGGTTCGCCAACCGGCGCAAGCGGCTGCAACACGACTTCGCCCTCCTCGTGGCTTACGGACTCGCTGAGCGCCGCTCTGACGGGTCTGGCCAAACCGTGCTAGGCGCCGAGTTCGTCGCCGGACTCACCGCCCTATACGTCGACCAATACCGCGAGTCCGTCAACGTCGTCCACGGCCGCCTGAAGTCCCTCAGCTCCGCAGCGCTCGCGCGCCGGGCCCGCGAATGGCTTCGGACACCCTCCCTCGTACTCGACATGTACGGCTCCGCGGACGCGGCGGACACAACAGGGCAATCCTTCTCGGACAACCGCTCGACGCCTGGAGAACCTCAATGAGCGTGGAACCCGTCAACGCTGATCAGCCGACCGAACAGGTGCGCGAAGACACCAGTTCTGAAGCAGGCATAACCCCGACCGCCGGTTTCAACCTGCCGCCGATCGACCGCGGCCTTCGAGTTCGCCGGCTCCTGCTCCACGGCCCCGGCGACACCTTCACAGTCGAGTTCGCCGACACCGAACCCGATCCCACCAATGAGGACGCCCCACCGCCCACCGGGGCCGCCTGGCCGCTCAGCGTCATCGCCGGCCGCACAAACACCGGCAAGACCAGCGTCTTGCGGTTCATCGAGTACGTCCTCGGCGCCAAGGACTACCCGGCCCACTCCGAAGTCCTGAGGCAGGTGCGGTCCGCGGCCCTCGAAGTACAGACGCCAGACGGCATCTTCACCATCGAACGCTCCCTCAACGCCGCCAGCGTCCACGTTTACCCGGGCCCAGCCGCCTTCATCGACCCACTCGCAGGCACCACCTACATCGTCGAGCCGACCAGCGACCCAGAGTCCATCTCCCAGTTCGCGCTCACGACCGTGGAATTGCAGGACGTCGAACTAAAGGAAGCGCCGACCAAGGACGAGTCGGGCACCGATCGCATGAGCTTCCGTGACCTGATGTGGATCTGCCTCTACCTGAACGAACGGGTCGGCAGTCAACAGCTCTTGCATGCTGGCAACGTTATGAAGAACCTCAAGCTTCGCCAAGTGGTCGACGCCGTCTTCGGGGTTCACGACAACGAACGAGCCGACCTGGCCCGGCGAGTTAAAGACGCCGCAGCGGCACTTGAGGCACAACGGCGTTCGCTCGAACACCTGACGGAGTTCGTGGCACAGCAGCAGCCCAAAGAAGGCGAGCAACTCGCGGCCGAGGCCAAGGAGCTCGACGACGAACTGATGACGGTTCAAGACCAGCTCAGGGAACTCGAAGGCCGCGAGCGAGCCGCGTCCAACTTTGCCACCGAGATGCGCCAGTTCCATTCCAGCCTGGCCGTTCGCGCCACGCGCTCTTCTTTCCGTGTACGTGACCGCATATCTCTCTTGGACCGCTTCGGATCTCTTCGCGCCCAGTACGCCGATGACATCCGGAAGTTAACGATGCTCGTAGAAGCCGAGACCCTGTTCGACCAACTGTCCGTGGAGATCTGTCCAGCATGCTTCAGCCGGCTAGTTGAGACGCCTCATCTTCAGAACGGCATCTGCAGCCTCTGCCATACCGACACCAAGCCCTCCGACGAAAGTCAGTCTTCGGCAATCGCTCAGAACTCGACCAAACCCACGGTCGACGCAGACCTGGCCGGCGAACCCGTCGAAGCTGCTACCAAGGAGCTGCGTGCCGCGAAGCGCCGCTACAAGGAGCTCGACGAGTACTGGCAGAGACTCAGCACCGAGCTAGCCGCCCTGCGGGTCACAGCAGAGGAAGACGCAGCCGCCGAATCCGACGGCGCGGCTCGCCTTGACGCGGCGACAAGGGATGCGCTGAGCCCGTACATTGCCGAACGAACCGAGCTCAGCACCCGACGCCAGGCGACCCTGGTCCAGCGGGCTCAGGTCGCCCAAGGCATCAAGCTGCGCACCGGCCTTGAGGCCCGCCAAGCCGCGTACGCGCGCGCCGCACGGCATCTCGAAGCGCTCCGCAAACAGCAGCGTGAAACCAAGCAGCGCCCCGATCGCGACCGGGTACTGGCTGACATCACCGCTCGCTACGCCGCGATTCTGCGAACCATCAAGTACCCGAAGGTCGAGGAGGCAGGCACCCTGCCGCCCTTCATCGACAACCAGCTCATTCCTCACGTGCGCGGGCAGCACTTCAAGGAAGCCAGCAGCGGCGGTCAGGTCCTGGTGACCCTCGCGTGGGCTCTGGCCGTGTTCGAGGTTGCCTACGAGACCGACGCGGCACATCCCGGCATCCTCATGATCGACACCCCTCAGAAGAATCTCGGCGGGCAGGCAGAAGACACGGAGTTCGCCGACATCCATCTCGTCGAGAGGCTCTACGACCACCTCCTGGACTGGCTGGACAAGGCCGGTCGGGGAGCGCAAGTCATCATCGTCGACAACACGCCTCCGGCCAACGCCGATGAGCACGTCATCATCCGATACACCCGGGACCCGGAGAACCCGCCCTTCGGGCTCATCGCCAATGAGGTCGGATCTGGCCCCGAGAATGACGTCGACGCCGTTGCAGACGACAGCGACCCAGCCAGAACACCGGACCCGACGGACCCGTCGGAGGACTCGTGAGCCCGCACCACACCAGATTCGGGTTGTCGCAAATCCATGGGGACCTTTGCCTTCTCCATCTAGCTTTGCCGTCTATACGTCGGCGCTTTCGTCCGTGCGCATGCCGCAGTCCCCGCCGAACGCCGGCTCGATCGACCGCGGACGAACCGACTAACTCAAGCGCGCCGTTGCTACAACAAGCGCGATCGTTGCCGCAGCCAATACGACAGTCGCTATGACGAGCACAGCTGTCCAAGTCTTGAGCGCGCGGGCAGTGCCTTCTGCGTTCTTCGCAATGGTGTTGCTTTCTGTCGCAAGGCTGTGCATTCGGTCTGAGTGGACGTCATCTCTAGCCGACCGAACAAGATCGTTGAAGTGGGCTTCGTACGCCCGACTGTCAGTAAGTAGCCCGCGAAGAAAATCCTTCTCGCTGTCCGAGACGCTTCGAGCCAAGTAGGTGTAGATCTCGGCTCGGTCGTCACCCATTTGCTTGCGTGCGCGAAGCAGTTCCGATTCGGTGCCTGCGGCCAAGGCGCCTAGCACCCGCCGCTCGCTGTCTGCCGTGAGCCCGACCTGGAACGACAAGGCGCCGAACTTGTAGCGGTTGTAGTCAAGCATGTCGCTGTTGGAACTCTCGACGATCTCGCCCGGCCCTGTCATGACCGACATCCTTGCAGAGGCCGCTAAGCAGTCGTCGAATGTCGCCGGCCGCGAAGATGCGTCATACCGCCGCGTTCGCTGCCGCGCCGGTCCGAACCGGGTTCACGCCGAAGATGTCTGCCACCGTGACCGCCAAGCTCGCTATGTGAACATAGAATCTTTCGCTTAGGCTCCGACTTCAGGAATCACTCGACCCGAGAGCGGGTGACTCTCCATTCATCATCTTCATCGCGAGCGCAAGCATGGCGAATGCTGCACTTGGGTCGGCTGTGATCCCAGGGTTTTGCTCAAGGGCTCTCTGTTCGAGAACAGTCAAGCGCCGGGCCAATACCACGGGGGTGGCTGCCCCCGGTGGCAAAAACTTTACGACAAGGTTGCCGCCAACCTGGATGCAGCCGCTGTCGGAATCCTTCAGGCCCTGGATGAGCGTCTGCATGCTCGCGGCGTTGATGGCGTCGACCTCCGCCCGCGCCTTTCCAATGAGGGCGAGGCTAATGGCGGCGTCAATCTCAGCCGCCTTCTTGCGAACGATTTCTGATTCCGCCGCCTTCTCAACGTTCCCTTTAAATAGGCGCCAGATCGATCCTAGCCGCTCCTCTGCAACCGTTGGCTGATGGACCCCCGAGTATTCAGCCAATCTCAGCAGGCTCTGCTGGAACAGCCGCAGATTCTTGTCATCAAAGTCGCTTAGGTAGAACGATACGTAGGGGCTGACCTGACGCGGTCGACCACTCCGCTGGTATCGCGATGCCAGGGTTACTCGATAGGTGTGGACCGTGGGGTCAGCGCTCTTTGTGCGAGTGATGTGATACGGCGCTGGCGCCCAGCTCATGCGTGTCTGCTGTCGGGGAGCTCGACCACCAGTAAGTCCCTGGCGCCGCCGCCGACGTTCCTCGAGGTCGTCGATCCTGCGCTCGATGATGGAGACTTCACGAGGCGACAAGGTTGGGTCGTTCAGGGCCCTGCGCAGGCGCGGCAGTGAGGTCGAAACCTGCAGCTTTCGTCGGGTGCTCTCCCTCATAAGCGAATGAAACCAGACGACCTTCGCATCTGTCGGCTGGAGCGCACGCCGCCGCGCCGATGATCAGAGGTGGTCGCACAACCACTACCTGCGTCAGGCAAGCGCCTCCGGTGCCGTATCGAAGGCGCACCCCGCCCCGCGAGACTTCCCGAGTGCGTCCTACCGCCGCCTGCGGACGCGCTGAGTCACGCCTCGGACTAGCGTCGCTGGCCAAAGAGCTTGGCGCGTTGGCGGCGGGCGGGCTGAGCCAAGCCAGCCGCCGCACGGAGCATCCCGTGCCCGACTCGACCGTCTTCCCGTTCCAGCCCACCACCATGACCACGGCCCAACTCGCAGCCGTCTCCTACCTCGCCCGCTACTCGGGACGCACGCACAAGCTCTACGCCTACCAGCTCGGGCGCTGGTTCACCTGGTGCGAGAACCACGAACTGGATCCACTCCTCGGTATCCAGCGTGCCCACGTCGAGCTGTACATCCACCAACTCGGCGAAACCGGCCTGATGGACTCCTCCATCGTCACAATGATGCACGGCGTCCGCGGCTTCTTCCGGTTCGCACACATCGACGGTCTGATCACTGCCGACCCGGCCGTCTACGCACGCCTTCCCAAGGTCCAACACGACGAGTCCCGCACCCATGGACTCGACCGACTCGAACTCATCCGCTTCCTCCAAGTCGCCCAGACCCTCACGGTGCACCACGGGGCGCTCGCATTCCTCCTCGGCATCAACGCCCTGCGCGCATCCGAAGCAGCCGCGGTACGCATCGAGGACTACGCGGAAACGCTGCGGGGACACCGAGTCCTGCACCTGGTCGGCAAGGGCAACAAGCCCGCCACCATGCCGATCACGATCCCCCACGCACGACCGAGCACTACGACCGCGCCCGCGGAAACTCGACCGACACGGCGTCCACTTCCTCACCGCCTACGTCGCTGGAGTGTGAACGTCCTGCTTCCCGTGCGCCCAGAAGGATATGCGCCGCTTTCCGAGGGAAGACAAGGCCTTGTCGCTGACACGCCGCGACGTTTCCTCGTTTCCCCCCGGCGATTCAGGCCATTCGACTTCAGGACGCGATGTAGGCCAGCATTGGCCCATGGCAGCCGGCGCGACGATGCACACGTTCGAGATCGAGCTGGCCGACATGGATCGGGGCGTCTACGAGCAGTTCACGCTTCGGGCGGCGCGGCATCCGTCGGAAACCGATGCGTACCTCGTGACGCGTGTGCTCGCCTACTGCCTCGAATACGAAGAGGGCATCGCGTTCAGCGAGGGGATCTCGGCGGCCGCCGACCCGGCGGTGCTCGTGCGCGACCTAAGCGGGAAGCTGCTGGCCTGGATCGAGGTTGGGGCGCCCGACGCCGCGCGCCTTCACGCGGGCAGCAAGGCTGCTGAGCGCACGACCATCTACACGCACCGCGACCACACCAGGGTGCTGGCGCAGTGGGCGGGCGCGAAAATACATCGCGCAAGCGAGATCGTCCTGCACAACTTTGATCCCGGGTTCATCGATTCCGCCGTGGACGCGATCGAGCGCCGCAACGCGCTCACGCTCACTGTTACCGAGCGGCAGCTCTACCTCGAACTAAATGGCGTGCACCTTTCGTCGGCGGTCCACGATCATCCGATCAGTTAGTGGCGCGGGCTCCCCTGGCTGGCGGCCCCGCTGTTGCCGAGCAGCACTTCATCGGTGCCAGCAGGGCACGCCCGCTCCACCGCGAAAGCGCTATCGCGCGCTGCCCTCCTAGTACCGCCGACGCCGCTTCAAACGCACATTGTGTACCGCAGCGGCCGGGCAAGGCAGCGGGCGGCATTGGTCGCTTTTGTCAGTCAGGTTCCGTGTTGCGGCTGGCCCCGGGGTCCTCTTCTGGTTCGAACGAGTTGGGTTCACCCATCGTCAGTTCGATGCCCTCCCCGCCACCCTCACCGTCCAGCGGGTCGCGCTCGGCGTCGTCCTGATCTTCGGGCGTCTGGGACTCCGATCCTTCAGCAGGCTGCTTGCTCATAGCTTCACCATCTCCTTTGTGCCTGATAAGACGCTCGCGCCGACCGACCTGCACGTCAAGCCCTACGGCGGAACGACGCACCATTGGCCTAGGCAGGGACTAACAGTGCCGCGAAACCTCCGACCGCCGGCGAGTCGTTCGGAGGGCCTCGCACAGGTTGCCAAGAAATCGAAGGTGCGTCCTACCGCCGCGAATCAGCGTGGAGCCGCGCAGTCGATCAGTCGGCGACGCCCCTGCCGTGTTGGCCTAGCCTGCGAACGTTGCGAAGGTCCAATGGTTACCGTCGGGGTCAGCCACCGTGAAGTCGCGCGACGGATAGTCGGTCTGGTCGACGATCTCACGCACGACTCTCGCGTCCAGTGAAATTGCGCGAGCCAACACCGCGTCTGGATCCGCGGTCACCACGTGCAGCGAGGCGGCCCCCGGCCTGCACGGCGTGGGTCGCTCACCGGTGCTTGAGAGCAGGATCCGCCCACCCTCGGGCCAGTCGAGCTGGCAGTGGTGAATGGCATCCACACGCTCACCGGGAATCAGAAGGTCTTCGACGAACCCGAGTTGGAGCAGCCAATCGCGAAGGGCCTGGGCGTCATCGCTGACGAGGCTCGCCCAGACGCTGTGCTGCAACACCCCACTAACCCGGACGGTCATGATTGTCAGCGTACGTCTCACGCGCCTGACAGTGCCTGCATCCTGCCGGCGCGCGGCACTGACAGCGACTTCCGCGACTGCAGTCGCAGTAGCTGAGCTGCGTCCTACCGCCGCGAGCCGGACGTACGGATCTGACGATGAGCGAGCCTCCCGAAACGCCGTAGGCTTCTGGGGTGTTCGAGTTCGAGGTCCAGAGTCCGATGCGCATCCGGCTCAGGATCGGCCGCCTGCACCTCCGCACCTGGCGGAGTCTGTTCGTGCGTCTCCCAAGGGGGTATCGCTCGTCTGAAATCGTGTACGGAGTCGAGCAGGAAACCGATGAGGGTGTACCCCTCATCCACTTCGGAGCCTTCTTTTCGGAACAGGACGCGACCACGCTCCAAGCGCGACTCGAACGGGAAGGCCGGACGAACCTGCGCATCAACCTCATCCCGGTCCACACGTCCGTAGAGGACTGGGAGTTCGACCGCTGAACGCCCCGCACCTGCCGCTGACGGCGCGCGGAACTGCCGATGAGCGTGCGAACGTCGAAGACGACGAGACCGGGATTTCGGCCGGGGCCGGGTCAAGCGACGGATCAGGGTCGTGCGAGATAGGCCGTCTTGGCGTCCGGCTAGAACCCGCAGGATCGGTAGAACGCGTGGGTCTGAGGGTCCTTAGACCCGGTGAGCAGCATGGCCTTGTAGCAGCCTGCGTTCCAGGCGCGCTGGAGCGTTGCCACCATGATCTGCTTCCCCAACCCGGTGCCACGCAGAGATTCGTCCACCACGACATTCTCGATCACTGCGTAAGGCGAGGCGTTCCGCGTCATGTTGGGGATGACGTTGAGATAGGTGGTCGCAACGACATCGCCTCCGACCTCCAGGACCAGCAGAGTCAGACCGGGGGTGTCCAAGATCGTCTCGAACACGGATCGCTCGGAGTCATCCTCACGGACAGGATCCTCTGGATGCAGCTGCCGATACAGGCGACGGATAGCACCAAAGTCCTCGCTGCGTGCTCCACGGATCACCAGGAAGGCGTAATCACCGCGACACCGGCCGACGCACTCATTTACCGCGATATGGGCGTCCTCGTGACGGATCGGAT
This sequence comes from Nocardioides sp. Z21_20, assembly GCF_059766585.1. Classification (NCBI taxonomy): domain Bacteria; kingdom Bacillati; phylum Actinomycetota; class Actinomycetes; order Propionibacteriales; family Nocardioidaceae; genus Nocardioides; species Nocardioides sp. Z21_20. The sequence continues at coordinate 1,441 of NZ_JCBAJX010000015.1, read as the reverse complement.
CGCGGAGCGTGCCAGTACGGGATCGGCGGATTCTGGCGGTCATCGCAGCAGTAGGTCGCCGATGAGTTCGATCGGCTTCTTTGAACGCTGGTCGTTTGCGGGGGTCGGTCGTTGAGCTCTCGGGCGAATGCGGTCCCGCTCGGTAGGTTCCCACCATGGTGAGACTGGCAACGACGGTGACCCTTGCGCTCCTGCTTGTCTCCGGCTGCGCCGACCCACAGGCTCAGGGCGGGGATCGCGTGGAGGCGACACCCCAGGCGCTGGCCGCGATCGCCGTCGAGCACACTGACATCGAGACGAACAGCATTGAGGGCACCACGGAGGAGTCCATCTCTGCCGGCATCCGATTCGGCGAGGACGACCACTTGCTCCGGGTCTCTGCCTCGGAGAGCGATCAGGACCCAGATTCCGACCCTTGCGGTGTCTTCACCGATCGCGGGACGTGCGAGGTGATGAGCACTGCCGAGGGCAAGGTGTTGTTGTATTGGGAGGACGAGGAGCCGGAGGAAGACCCCGGCATCATCATCGTCGCGTACAGCAACGGTGACAGCACCAACTCGGCCTACTACGCAGGCGACGCTGTCACCAGCGATCCCAGGAATCTCGAGCTGTCGGTCAGCGTCGAATCGATGATTGCCATTGTCACCGATGATCGTTTCGGCCTGAACACCACGAAGGAGTTGGCGCAGTCCCGGGTGTCCGGCTACACCGAGAGCCCCGCCGCAGTGACCGAACTGTCACCCCAGGTGATCGCCTCGAAGCTGACCAAGGCCTACCTCCACAGCCAGGAGCAGAGCGCATACGAGGTCGATGCTTCCCAGTACGGCGACGGGACGATCGGCGCAGGCGTGGAGTTCGCCGACGGCGCCACGGTCACCGGCTACTACTTGCTCGACTCCGACCGCGCCGTTGACTGCCCGCCCCGGTGGCGGTGCACGAAGGCGGACAGCGGGACCATTCTGCGAGCTGAGCAGGGCAACGAGCTCAAGGCTGTCGGGAACCAGTCTCCGGTCGGCTATCAATCCGTCTTCCTCAACGAGGACGGGTCTGCCGGGATCGTGGTCTGGCGCGGCCCCGTACCCCAATACGGCCTCCCCAGGTTCGAGGTGGACCTCATCGCCAGCTTGATGGGTGAGACCGGCACCGAGGACCAGGAGGACGTCGCCGAGATCGAGGCGATCTGGGAGGAACGCTGAGTCTCCTGCGGCGCAGTCCTGGGACTGAACAGCTCGGACGCGCCCGGACGCGTGCCTCAGTCGCCCAGTTCCGCCCGGCGCCGGATGGGTTCGACCGAAAGCGATCGTTTTCGGTGCGGCACACGACGGTCCACCGAAAACCCCTTCACAACGTCGCACCGGCTCCCGTGAAGCGCCCCAGGTTCTCGGCCGTTCCTATACGGGGTGCGGCTCTCGGTTGAGGGCAGCGTAGTGGGCTTGCTCGT
>NZ_JCBAJX010000014.1:0-89297 GCF_059766585.1 Nocardioides sp. Z21_20 | reverse complement strand
GACGCAGTGTTGACGAAGCCGGGGTCGTAGACAGCCAGACCCGGGGTGTCGTCCTGCGTCTTGATCTTGCCCAGGTCGGCGGCCTTGATGGTGCCGTCGACGATCGGGACGTCGTACTCCTGACCGGTGCGGTTGTCCCGCACGGTGAGCGACTCGTCGGTCACGTCGGCTCCTCGGTACTGTGAATTTTGGTCGCCCCTAACCTAGACTGACGAGGTTCCGGGGCCCAACCCCGGGTCCGTTTTGACCTGTGTTCACCGGCCCGCGTATTCTCATGGGTCGCGGCTTGAATTAAGCCCCCGTGGTCCTCGAGGCCCGAGGGAACAGCCGACAGAGCAGACCGACGACGGGGATCCCCCCGACCCGATCACGACCGACTGAAGAAGGTTTCACCGTGCGTACGTACAGCCCGAAGCCCGCTGACATCCAGCGTGAGTGGCACGTCATCGACGCCACCGACGTGGTGCTGGGCCGCCTCGCTGTCCAGACCGCCAACCTGCTGCGCGGCAAGCACAAGGCGATGTTCGCCCCGCACGTTGACACCGGTGACTTCGTCATCATCGTGAACGCGGAGAAGGTTGCCCTGTCCGGCGACAAGAAGACCACCAAGATGGCGTACCGCCACTCCGGCTACCCCGGCGGCCTCTCGGCCACGCCGATCGGCGAGCTGCTCGAGAAGGACGCCCGCAAGGCGCTCGAGAACGCCGTGTGGGGCATGCTCCCGAAGAACCGCCTGGGTCGCCAGATGCTCAAGAAGCTGAAGGTGTACTCCGGTCCGGAGCACCCGCACACGGCCCAGCAGGCCAAGCCCTTCGAGATCACGCAGATCTCCCAGTAATCGTTTTGTCCCGAACGCAAGGATCGAGTGAGGAACACCGTGGCTGAGACCACCGAGAACACCGAGGTCGAAGAGACCTACGAGGCGAACGAGCAGGGCGTCGCCTACAGCTCGGAGAGCGCTCCGTCCGCGGACGCTCCCGCGCGCCCGGCCACCATCGCCCCCGCAGCGGCCACCGGTCGCCGCAAGGAGGCCGTGGCCCGGGTCCGCCTCGTGCCCGGCACGGGTCAGTGGACGGTCAACGGTCGCACCCTCGACTCCTACTTCCCCAACAAGCTGCACCAGCAGGTGATCAACGAGCCGTTCGCGAACCTGCAGCTCGAGGGTCGCTTCGACGTGATCGCCCGCATCCACGGCGGCGGCATCACCGGCCAGGCCGGCGCGCTGCGCCTCGGGGTGGCTCGCTGCCTCAACGCCATCGACGTCGAGACCAACCGCCCCTCGCTCAAGAAGGCCGGGCTGCTCACGCGTGACGCCCGCGTCATCGAGCGCAAGAAGGCCGGTCTCAAGAAGGCGCGCAAGGCGCCGCAGTTCAGCAAGCGCTGACCGGCAGCGTCAGGTTTCGATGACGCGCCTCTTCGGCACGGACGGGGTCCGGGGCCTGGCCAACGGTCGATTGACCGCGGAGCTGGCCCTGGACCTTTCCGTTGCTGCGGCCCACGTCCTGGCCGACCGGGGGGACTTCGCCGGCCACCGCCCCGTCGCGGTGGTCGGTCGCGACACCCGGATCTCCGGGCAGTTCCTGGAGGCGGCCGTGGTGGCCGGACTCGCCTCGGCCGGGGTCGACGTGCTGCTGCTCGGCGTGCTGCCGACTCCGGGCGTCGCCCACCTCACCGACGCGCTCGGGGCGGACCTCGGCGTGATGCTGTCCGCCTCGCACAACCCGATGCCCGACAACGGCATCAAGTTCCTGGCCCGGGGCGGGGTCAAGCTCGACGATGCCGCCGAGGCGGCGATCGAGCAGCGGATGCGTGAGCCTTGGGAGCGTCCCACCGGCGGCGGCGTCGGTCGGGTGACGCCCTACCCCGACGCCGTGGCGCAGTACTCCGCGCACCTGGTGCGCACCACCCGCAAGCCGCTGGCCGGGCTGCGCGTCGTGCTCGACTGCGCCGAGGGGGCGGCCTCCGAGGTCGGCCCCCAGGCCCTGCGCGACGCCGGCGCCGACGTCACCGCCATCCACGCCCAGCCCGACGGGCTGAACATCAACGACGGCTGCGGCTCCACCCACCTGGCGAACCTGCAGGCTGCGGTCGTCAAGGACGGCGCCGACATCGGCTTCGCCCTCGACGGCGACGCCGACCGGTGCCTGGCCGTCGACCACGAGGGCACAGTCGTGGACGGCGACCAGATCCTCGCCATCCTGGCCCTCGGCATGCGTGACGCGGGACGCCTCGTCGGCGACACCGTCGTGGGCACCGTGATGAGCAACCTCGGCTTCGTGCAGGCGCTGCGCGCGGAGGGCATCGAGGTGCGCCAGACCAAGGTCGGCGACCGCTACGTGCTCGAGGAGCTGAACGCCCACGGCTTCTCGCTGGGCGGCGAGCAGTCGGGCCACGTGATCATGACCGACTACGCCACCACCGGCGACGGCATCCTCACCGCCCTGCACGTGCTCGAGCGGATGGCGGAGACCGGCGAGAGCGTGCAGAAGCTCGCTGCCGTGATGACCCGGCTCCCGCAGGTGCTGGTCAACGTCTCCGGCGTGGACAAGGACGCGGCCGACTCCGATCCCGAGGTGCTCGCCGCCGTCGCCGCGGAGAACGAGGCGCTGGCCGGCGAGGGTCGCGTGCTGCTGCGCCCCTCGGGCACCGAGCCGCTGGTGCGGGTGATGGTCGAGGCGGCCAGCGCCGAGCACGCCCAGGCCGTCGCCGACCGTCTGGCCGCGGTCGTGCACGACCGCCTCGCGCTCTAGCCGCTCGCGCTCTAGCCGCTCGCCCCCTGACCGCTCGCGCTCTGACTGCTGCGCTGATGGTGCGGCCGGCCGGGGTCGTCGTACGCCGGGGCGTGCCGGCCGGCGCGGTAGGCCTCCAGCTGGGCGCACACCGCGGCGCCGAAGAACAGCGCCACCGAGGTCAGCAGCGCCCACATCAGCAGCGCGAACACTCCGGCCAACGGTCCGTAGACCGAGCCGAAGGACCCGCTCAGGTGCACGTAGGCCGCCAGCGCGGCGGTGGCCAGCAGGGTCAGCGCGACGGAGACGACCGCTCCCAGGGCCAGCCACGACAGCGACGGCTGGCGCCGGCGCGGCGCATGGTCGAACAGGACGGACACCGCGAGTACCACCAACGCGATGCCCGCCGGCCAGCGCAGCACGTTCCACCATCGTTGCGTGGCCGCCGACCAGCCGTAGTCGGCGGCCATCGCGTCGGCGAAGGCGCCCCCGGCCACCAGCAGCAGGAAGCCCACCCCCACCGGTAGCGCGAGCAGGGCGGTGAGCACCGCCGCCCGCCCGTACTTCGCCGGGGCGGCCCGGTCGCGGCGGATCCCGTAGATCCGGTTCGTGCCGCGCTCCACCTGCGCCATCGCCGTGGTCATCGAGACCAGGGCGAAGCCGAGGCCGAGGACCAGCGCGACCTCGCCGGCCTCCTCGCTGCTGTCCGCGCCGGTGACGGCGCTCGTCAGCGCGTCCTGTTCCCCGGAGCCGGGCGAGACCGCCTCGATCGTGCGCGCGATCACCCGCGCCGGCCGCTCCTCGTCGAGGTCGGCGGCGAGCCCGGTCAGCGCGAGCAGGAACGGCACCAGGGCCAGGCAGGCCTGCAGCGCCAGGGCGCGGCTGTTGGTGAAGCCGTCGCCGTAGCGGAAGCGCACCAGCGAGTCGAGCACCAGGCGGCGCAGGCCGTGGCGGCGCACCAGGTGCCAGGCGTCCTCGGCGTCGAGTTCGTCACCGTCCATCTCGGTGGTGACCGGGACGGTGCGCGCAGTCGTCATGGGCACAGCCGCGCAGTCGTCATGGGGACAGCGTAGGGACGCAGCGGCGCACCCCGATCGCCACCGTAGGCTGCGCCCCGTGAAGAGTCTGAACATCGTGTGGGTGGACCCGTCCGAGCCTGGGTTCGGCGAGCAGCTGGACGCCTGGCACCGGACCTACGCCGAGGCGGCGCGGCACCGACGCGAGCACACCGCCTCGCCGTGGAGCCGCGAGGAGCTGCGCGCGGCCCTGGAGAGCCGGGGGCGTCGCCGCTGGCTGGGCCTGTACCTCGGCCGGTGCGGCACCGAGCCGGTCGTCGCCGGAACCCTGGAGCTGCCGCTGCTCGACAACCTCGAGCACGCCCGGATCGAGGTGCACACCGCGCCGGCGCGGCGGCGCCGCGGTCACGGCTCCGCGATGCTGGCGCACCTGGAGCGGGTCGCCCGGGAGCGCGGGCGCACCGTGCTCGACGCGGAGGCCGCCTGGCCCTATGCGGCGCCCGCCGACGGTGCGGGCACGCCCGGCGCCGACTTCGCGGCCCGGCACGGCTTCGCCCTCGCCCTCGGCGACGTGCAGCGGCGCCTGGACCTGCCCGTCGACCAGGCGCTGCTGGACCGGCTGAGCGGCCAGGCGGCGCCGCATCACGCGTCGTACACGCTGCGCTCCTGGGTCGGGCCGGTCCCCGAGGCGCTGGCGCAGGGCTGGGTGGAGCTGAGCGCCACCCTGCTCACCGAGGCCCCGGTCGGTGAGCGCGACGTGGAGCCGGAGGCCGCCGAGGTGGCGGCGATGCGCGAGCAGGAGGCGCTGATCGCGCGGCAGGGACGCACGAAGCTCAACACCGCGGCACTGGACCCCAGCGGCGCCGTGGTCGCCTACACCGACCTGGTCTGCCTGCCGCGGCGAGAGGCCGCGGAGCGCGGCCAGCCGCTCGCCGAGACGGCCCGCGGCTACCAGTGGGGCACGCTGGTGCACCGCGACCACCGGGGGCACCGGCTCGGGCTGGCGGTGAAGGTCGCCAACCTGCGCCTCCTGCACCGCGAGCGCCCCGACCTCACCCACGTGGTCACCTGGAACGCGGAGGTCAACAGCCACATGGTCGCGGTCAACGAGGCGCTCGGCTTCCGCGCGGTCGAGCGGCTCGGGGAGTTCCACAAGCGCCTCCGCTAGGTTCGGGGGGTCGACACCCCACCGAGGAGACCGCTGCACCGTGATCCAGCTGACCAAGGGCGGCAATGCCCCGCTCGACCAGACCGACCTGACCGTCACCGTCGACGTGGCCGCGGCCGCGGACCTCTCCGCGCTGCTGGTCACGGAGGCGGGCAAGGTCCGCTCCGACGCCGACTTCGTCTTCTACAACCAGCCGCAGGGCCCGGGCGTGACCTGCGTCCCGCCGGCCGCGGGCCAGCCGTGGCAGGTGCGCGTCGACCTGACCCAGGTGCCCTCCGACGTGCACGCCGTCCGGCTGGTCACCTCGCTCGACGACCAGGGCCGGGTGTTCGGCCAGGTGGGCCAGCCGGTCGCCCGGCTGAGCGGGCCGCAGGGGCCGGTCGCCGAGTTCGCGATGACCGGCCTGGACCGGGAGACGATCGTGGTCGCGCTCGAGCTGTACCGACGCGGCGGCGCGTGGAAGGTCCGTGCCGTCGGCCGCGGGTACGACGGCGGGCTGGGCGACCTGATCGCCGACCACGGCGTGTCCGTCGACGACGCCCCCGCTGCGCCGGCCCCGCCGGCTCCGGTGCCGACGCCTGCCCCGGCTCCCGCGCCGACGCCGGCCGCGCCGCCCGCGCCGTCCTACGCCCCGCCGTCGCCGTCGGCGCCGCCGTCCTACGCCCCGCCGTCGTACCCGACGCCCGGCGCGCAGCCGCCCGCGGCACCCCAGCCGGGGTTCGCCGCGCCCCAGCCGGGTTTCGCGGGCGCGCAGCCGGGCTCGGCACCCTCCTCCGGCGAGGTCAGCCTGACCAAGGGCCGGCCGGTGTCGCTGTCCAAGGGGCAGAAGGTGCAGCTCACCAAGGACGGCGGCCAGGCGCTGAGCATGATCCGGATGGGGCTGGGCTGGGACCCGATCAAGAAGGGCGGCTTCCTCAAGAGCAAGGAGGTCGACATCGACCTCGACGCCTCGGCGGTGCTGTTCTCGCGCGGCCAGGCCGTCGACATCGCCTTCTACAACAGCCTGCGCAGCAAGGACGGCTCGGTGCACCACCAGGGCGACAACCGCACCGGCGAGGGTGCCGGCGACGACGAGGTCATCGTCGTCGACCTGCCGCGGGTGCCCGCCCAGGTGGACAACATCGTCCTGCTCGTCACCAGCTACACGGGGCAGACCTTCGAGCAGGTGCAGAACGCCTACTGCCGCCTGGTGGACCAGACCGACGGCGAGCTGGCGCGCTACTCGCTCACCGGCGGGATGCCGTTCACCGGGCTGGCGATGGCGCGCCTGTACCGCGATGGCGGGCAGTGGAAGATGCAGGCCATCGGCGAGGGCCTGCACGCCAAGGTGCCCAGCGAGGCCCTGCCGCAGCTGGTCAAGTACCTGGGCTGATACCTGGCCGGATACCTGGGCTGAGCCCCCGCCGGGGGCCTGTGGAGGAGCGCTGCGGATGGCGCCCGGCCCGTCTAGCGTGGCTGCCGTGGGGGACACGCGCAGCAGGCTGGAGCGGGCTACCGCCGTCCTGGGCGTGCTGGCCGCGATGACCGTGGCCGGCACGCTCGCGGCGGCGCTGACCCGGTACGCCGCGCCGCCGGACCGCGACGGCGGCGTCGACCCGGGCGCCGCGACGCTGCGCCAGGTCGTCCGCGACGTCTCGCACCCGCCCGGGCTGCGCCTGCTGCTCGAGCTCCCCGACGGCGCCTGGAGCGCCGGCCGGCCGGAGGCGCTGGCCGGGTACCGGCGCCCGGGCGGACGCCGCACGGTGGTCGCCGGACCGGTCTACTTCCGGCGGGGTTGGTGCGCCGAGGACCCCCGCTGGAGCAGCCGCGCCTTCGCCGGTGTGGTGCCGCGGGTCCGGGCGGCGTCGCCGCGCCGGGCGGGCCAGCGGATCTCCCTCGGCTGGGCCCGCGCCATCGCCGCCGCCCTGGACGACCCGGCGGCCCGGGGCGCGCCGCCGGCGCGGGCCTCACCGGTGCGGATCGCGGACCGGGCAGGCTGGCTGACCACCCGCTCGCTAACGCTGCGCGGCACGGGGGCGTGCCTGCCCCCACGGGTGGCGGTGGACGCGCTCACCCTCGCGGTCGACGGCGAGGTCGTCGCCGTGGTGCTGGTGCGCGACGCCGGCGTCCCCGGGGCGCTCACCGCGGCCGGGTCGGCGGCGTTCCTGACCCGGACCCGGGTGCTGGCTCAGAGCTTGCGCAGCCGCACGTAGCGCACCGAGTGGTCGCGGTCCTTGCGCAGCACCAGGGTGGCCCGCGAGCGGGTGGGCAGCACGTTGTCGCTCAGGTTGGGGCCGTTGATGGTGTCCCAGATCCGCTCCGCCTCGGCGGTCGCCTCCTCGGTGGTGAGCGAGGCGTAGCGCGCGAAGTAGGAGCCCGGGTCCCGGAAGGCCGTCTCGCGCAGCCGCAGGAAGCGCTCGACGTACCACCGACGGATGTCACTGGTGCCGGCATCGACGTAGACGCTGAAGTCGAAGAAGTCGCTGACCGCCAGGCTGGTGCGTCCGTCGTCGCGCACGCGGGCCGGCTGCAGGACGTTGAGCCCTTCGATGATGACGATGTCGGGGCGCCGGATCACCACCTTCTGGCCGGGGACAACGTCGTAGATGAGGTGGTCGTAGGTGGGCGCCTCCACCTCCTCGCGGCCGGACTTGATGTCGACGACGAACTTCAGCAGCGCCCGCCGGTCGTAGGACTCCGGGAAGCCCTTGCGCTGGAGCAGCCCGCGCCGGTCGAGCTCGGCGTTGGGCAGCAGGAAGCCGTCGGTGGTCACCAGCGCCACGTTGGGGTGCTCGGGCCAGTGCGCCAGCATCTGCTGCAGCACCCGGGCGGTGGTGGACTTGCCGACGGCCACCGAGCCGGCCAGCCCGATCACGAACGGCGTGCGCGGGGGCTGGGCGCGCTGGAGGAACTCCTGCTGCTTGCGGTGCAGCTGCCCGGCGGCCTCGACGTAGGTGCTCAGCAGCCGCGACAGCGGCAGGTAGACCTGGCGGACCTCGTCGAGGTCGAGGGACTCGCCCAGGCCGCGCAGCTGGTGGATCTCCTCGTGGGTGAGCGGGTCCTCGGACTGGGACTGACCCAGGGCGGCCCAGGCGGCCCGGTCCAGCTCCACGTACGGCGAGGTCTCGCGGGCGTGGTCCGGGTGCTGCTCGGGGGTGCGTCCGGGAGCAGGGTCCGGAGCGGGGCCGCGAACCGACCCGGTGGCAGACATGTCCGGCATTGTTGCAGGAGAGCGCCCCGAGAGCGCGAGGCGGCGCCCCGGTGGACGCCCCGCGCCCCTAAACTGTTGGCCCATGTGCGGAATCGTGGGCTACATCGGTCATCAGCAGGCGCAGGGCGTTGTCGTCGAGGGCCTGCGGCGTCTGGAGTACCGCGGCTACGACTCGGCGGGCATCGCGCTGCTGCACGGCGGGGCGATCCGCGCCGAGAAGCAGGCCGGCAAGCTCGCCAACCTCGAGAAGGCGCTCGCCGACTCCCCGCTCCCGCAGGCGCAGGTCGGCATCGGGCACACCCGCTGGGCGACCCACGGGGCCCCCACCGACGTCAACGCCCACCCGCACCTGGGCGCCGCCGGCCGGGTGGCGCTGGTGCACAACGGGATCATCGAGAACTTCGCCGAGCTGCGCACCGAGCTTGAGGACCGCGGGCACGTGCTGACCTCGGAGACCGACACCGAGGTCGCCGCGCACCTGCTCGAGCTGCAGCTCGACGCCGGCTGCGACCTGACCACCGCGATGCAGCAGACCTGCCGTCAGCTCGAGGGGGCCTTCACCCTGGTGGCGGTGGACGCCCGCGACACCGGGCGGGTGGTCGCCGCCCGGCGCAACTCGCCGCTGGTGGTCGGCCTGGGCGAGGGCGAGAACTTCCTCGGCTCCGACGTCTCGGCGTTCATCGAGCACACCCGCGAGGCCCTCGAGCTGGGCCAGGACCAGGTCGTGACGATCACCGCCGACGAGGTGAGCGTGACCACCTTCGACGGCGCGGTCGCCGAGGGGCGCCCCTACCACGTGGACTGGGACCTGTCGGCGGCCGAGAAGGACGGCCACGACTGGTTCATGCGCAAGGAGATCTTCGAGCAGCCGCGGGCGGTCGCCGACTCGCTGCTCGGCCGCCGTACGCCGGACGGGCTGCTGCACCTCGACGAGGTGCGTCTCGACGACGACGAGCTGCGCGAGATCGACAAGATCATCATCATCGCCTGCGGCACCTCGTTCTATGCCGGGATGGTCGCGAAGTACGCCATCGAGCACTGGACCCGGATCCCGGTCGAGGTCGAGCTGGCCTCGGAGTTCCGCTACCGCGACCCGATCCTCGACCACTCGACGCTGGTGGTGGCGATCAGCCAGTCCGGGGAGACCGCCGACACCCTGCAGGCGATCCGGCACGCCCGGGTGCAGCGCTCCAAGGTGCTCGCGATCTGCAACACCAACGGCTCGACGATCCCGCGCGAGTCGGACGCGGTGATCTACACCCACGCCGGCCCCGAGATCGGCGTCGCCTCGACCAAGGGGTTCCTCACCCAGCTGGTCGCCTGCTACCTGCTGGCGCTCTACCTCGCCCAGGTCAAGGGCACCCGCTACGGCGACGAGATCACCGAGGTGCTCGACCAGCTCGAGACGATGCCCGGGCACATCCAGCGGGTGCTCGACGAGGCGGAGGCTGTCTACGCGCTGGCCGCCGAGCACGTGACCAGCCGCTCGGTGCTGTTCCTGGGGCGCCACGCCGGCTACCCGGTGGCGCTCGAGGGCGCGCTCAAGCTCAAGGAGCTGGCCTACCTGCACGCCGAGGGGTTCGCGGCCGGCGAGCTCAAGCACGGGCCGATCGCGCTGATCGAGCCGGGGATGCCGGTGCTGTGCGTCGTACCGCCGCGGGGACGCGACCAGCTGCACGGCAAGATGCTCAGCGGCATCCAGGAGGTCCGGGCGCGCGGCGCCCGCACCATCTGCCTGGCCGAGGAGGGCGACACCACGATCGAGCCCTACGCCGACGTGCTGATCCGGCTGCCTCGGGTGCCGGTGCTGCTGCAGCCGCTGGTGGCGGTCGTGCCGCTGCAGCTGTTCGCCTGCGAGCTGGCCACGGTGATGGGGCACGACGTCGACCAGCCGCGCAACCTCGCCAAGTCCGTCACGGTCGAGTAGGACCGGCGCGTGGCAGTCATCGGTGTCGGCATCGACGTGGCCGACATCGGCAGGTTCGAGGAGTCGCTCACGCGCACGCCCGGGCTGCGCGCCCGGCTGTTCACCGGCGACGAGGTGGGCCGGCCCGTGGCCAGCCTGGCGGCGCGGTTCGCGGCCAAGGAGGCGCTGGCCAAGGCGCTCGGCGCCCCGGTCGGGATGGCCTGGCACGACGCCGAGGTGGTCTCGGAGTCCACCGGCAACCCGCAGTTCGTGCTCCGGGGGACCGTGGCGGCCCGCGCCGCGCGGCTCGGGGTCAACCACGTGCACCTGTCGCTGTCGCACGACGCCGGCATCGCCTCGGCCGTGGTGGTCCTGGAGTCCTGAGGGGCCCGGGGTCAGCGCAGGCCGTTGTCGGGTCGTGTCGGCTGGCGTCGGGTCGTCGGCTGGCGTCGGGTCGTGTGCCTGGGCACGCGCTGGGGCGCGCCCTCAGGCACACGACCCGGGATCTGCCGTTGCTCCGCGGCGCGAGGGCGGGGTCGTGTGGCTGGGCACGCGCTGGGGTGCGTCAGGAGGCACACGACCCAGGGGAGAGGCGGGGCACGCCGAGCGCCGCGAGGTCGTCGGCGATGGTCGCGTCGTCGTGGCGGAGCTCCTCGGCGGTGCACCGTACGACGAGTCGCGTGGGCGTGGTCAGGGCCCGCTGGCGGCGCACGTCGTCGGCGTACTGGGCGACGTCGAGGTGGAAGGCTCCGTCGACCTCCAAGATCAGCGTCAGCCCGCCCGGCAGCCGCCACTCGCAGTCGGTCCAGCGGCGCCGGCCGACCCGGTCGGTGCGCGAGCGCTGGCTGCTCGGCAGGGCCAGGCCCCGGCGCCGGCACATGCGGCGTACGTCGAGCTCGGCCGCCGAGTGGGCCCCGGAGCCGACCTCGCCCAGCACCGTACGGAAGGACTTCGCCCGGCGCAGCGGGTGCAGCTGATCCACCCACTCGACCAGCCGGTCGGCGCTGGTCAGCCTCTGCTGGACGGTCGCGGCCAGGCAGCCGTGGGCGGTGCGGGGCGCCGCTTGGTAGGCGGCGAAGAGCAGAACGGCCGGCTCGAGGCGGGCCCGGGGGATGCCCGGACCGGGGTGGAGAAGCACGGGGAAGGGGCGGCGGGTACGGAAGAACCGGACCCCCGCCACGGGCTCGAAGGCGAGCTCGTCGTCGACCAGGACCGTGACCTCCTCGCGCGCCCAGCCGGCCAGGCCATGCAGCTCGGCCGCGCTGAGTCCGCCCAGCATGGCCCGCGGCCCGGCGTGCAGGACGGCGAGCCAGCGCCGCTGCTCGGGGGTCAGCGGTCCGGTCGTCGTGGCGACCACTCGCGGTGAGCGCATGCACCAGCGGCCCGCCGCCACCTGGTTGCGGACCCGGTCGGAGTCGAGGCCGAGGGCGTTCAGCTGCCGCCGAGCCACCAGCCCGGCCTGCTGCTCGACGAGCTCGGCGAGCGGATCGGTCACCGGACCAGGGTGGCCCACTCCGACGCCGTACGCAGGCGTCCTCCACAGCCCCGCACCACCCACCAGCGACCACCCCGGCCGCACCCCGGCCGCACCCCGGCCGAGTCCCTCCCGCCGTGCCCCGGTCGTGTGCCTGAGCCCGCGCTCGGGCGCGTCCTCGAGCACACGACCCACCCGGGGGGCGCCGCAGCGGGGGCTAGGTTGAGGCCATGAGGACGGCGCACACGGTCGAGCAGGTGCGGGCGGCGGAGGCCCAGCTGATGGCGACGCTGCCCGAGGGTGCGCTCATGCAGCGGGCGGCGGCCGGCCTGGCCCACGCCGTGCTCGACCTGCTGGGCACGGCGTACGGGCGCCGGGTGGCCCTGCTGGTCGGCAGCGGCGACAACGGCGGCGACGCGCTGTTCGCCGGCGCGATGCTGGCCCGCCGCGGCTGCGCGGTGGAGGCGGTGCTGCTCTCCGAGCGGGTGCACGCGGGCGGGCTGGCGGCGCTGAAGGCCGCCGGCGGCCGGGTCGTGGGCCCCCCGACGCGGCCCGGCGCGCCCTCGGGTACACGACCCGATGCGGGGCCCGAGGCGGGGGCTGGCACGGTGGGGGCGCACGCCGAGCGCCGGCGAGTGGACGTGGTGGTGGACGGGATCGTCGGGATCGGGGGGCGCCCCCCGATGCGGGCCGAGGCGGCCGCCGCCCTGGCGGCGTACGACGGGGCGCGCGTGGTCGCCGTCGACGTGCCCTCCGGGGTGGACGTGGACACCGGGCAGGTGGACGGGGCGCATGTGCGCGCCGACCTGACCGTCACCTTCGGCACCCACAAGGTCGCCCACCTCGTCGACCCCGCGGCCGCGGCGTGCGGGTCGGTCCAGCTCGTCGACCTCGGCCTGGACCTTCCGCCGGCCGACGTCGAGTCGTTGCAGCCGGGCGACGTCACCCGGCTGCTGCCGCGCCCGGCCCCCGACGCGCACAAGTACACCCGCGGGGTGGTGGGGGTCCGGGCCGGCTCCGCGCGCTACCCGGGCGCGGCGCTGCTCTGCGTCGCCGGCGCCGCGAGCGGGCTGGCCGGCATGGTCCGCTTCGTCGGCGACGACGCCGTCGCCGAGCGGATCCGCGACGCCCACCCCGAGGTGGTCGGCGCCGGGCGGGTCCAGGCATGGACGCTCGGCTCCGGGGGCGATGAGGCGGCCGCCGCGCACCTGGCCGAGGCGCTCGCCGACGGGGTGCCGGTGGTGGTGGACGCCGACGCGCTGCAGCACGTGCGCGACCCGCTGCCGGTGCCGGCGATCCTGACCCCGCACGCCGGCGAGCTGGCCCGGATGACCGGGCTCGCACGCGCCGAGATCGAGGCCGCCCCGCTGCGCCACGCCCGGGCCGCGGCCGAGCGGTTCGGCGCCGTGATCGTGCTCAAGGGGCGGCGCACGGTGGTGGCCGCCCCCGACGGCCGGGTCCGGGTGACCACCACCGGCCTGCCGTGGCTGGCCACCGCCGGCGCCGGCGACGTGCTGGCCGGCCTCACCGGCGCGCTGCTGGCCGCCGGCCTCACGCCGTACGACGCGGCCTCGGTGGGCTCCTGGCTGCACGGCGCGGCCGCCACCCTGGCCTCGACCGGCGGGGGCGGCACCCCGGCCCCGATCGTGGCGCTCGACGTGGCCCGGGCGATCCCGGCCGCGGTGCGCGGCCTGCCGCCGTGCTCGACGACCGACCGCACCTGAGAGAATGAAGGCCATGAGCCCTCGTCCGCCTGCTCGCGCGGAGATCGTCGTGGACCTCGCCGCGATCCGCCACAACGTGCGCCGCCTGCGTGAGCTGGTCGCGCCCGCGCTGATGATGACGGTGGTGAAGGCCGACGGCTACGGGCACGGCCTGCTGCCCAGTGCCCGGGCCGCGCGCGCGGCCGGCGCCGACTGGCTGGGGGTGGCGACGCTCGATGAGGCGCTCGCGCTGCGCGCCGGCGGGGACACCGGGCCGGTGTTGTGCTGGCTGGGCGCACCGGGGGAGGACTACGCCGCGGCGGTCGCCCACGACGTCGACGTGACCGCCTACACGCCGGCCGAGCTCGACGAGATCGTCGGCGCCGCCCAGGCCGCCGGCAGGCCGGCGCGCGTCCAGCTCAAGATCGACACCGGCCTGTCCCGGGGCGGCTCGACGTTCGAGGACTGGCCCGCCCTGGTGCGCGCCGCCCGCGGCTGCGAGGAGGCCGGCGCGCTGCGCGTCACCGGCATCTGGTCGCACTTCGTCGCCAGCGACGAGCCGGACCACCCGGCCAACGACGCCCAGGAGGAGGTCTTCCGCGCCGCCCTCGAGATCGCGCAGCAGGCCGGCCTGAACCCCGAGGTGCGCCACCTGGCCAACTCGGCCGCGGCCATCCTGCGGCCCTCGGCCCGCTTCGACATGGTCCGCTGCGGCATCGCTAGCTACGGGCTCGACCCCGCGCCCGGCATCACCCCCGACCTGGGTCTGGTCCCGGCGATGACCGTGCAGGGCCGGCTGGTGCTGGTCAAGTCGGTGGCCGAGGGGGCCGGGGTCTCCTACGGCCACACCTGGCACGCCGAACGCCCGACCACCCTGGGTCTGGTCCCGGCCGGGTACGGCGACGGCATCCCGCGCCACGCCGGCTCCCGCGCTGAGGTGTACGCCGCCGGCCGGCGCCGACCGGTGCGCGGCCGGATCTGCATGGACCAGTTCGTGGTCGAGCTCGACGGCGACCTGCCCGCCGTCGGGGACCCGGTCGTGCTGTTTGGGACCGGGGCGCGGGGGGAACCCACCGCGCAGGACTGGGCCGAGGCGTGCGACACCATCAACTACGAGATCGTCACCCGCATCGGCGGCCGCCTGAGCAGGCGCTACGTCGAGGGCGGGGAGGAGGCGGGGCGATGACGGTCAAGGGCAGAGTCTTCGGCATCGCAGCGGGGGCCGCCGGGGTCGCGTTGGCCGGGACCGCCTACGGGGTGGCCCGGCACCGGCGGGTCGTGGCCCGGCGCGGCGCGGGCGAGGAGACCCCGTTCGGCACGCTGCGCTCGGATCCGCTCACCGTGGTGGCCGACGACGGGGTGCCGCTGCACGTCGAGGTCGACGAATACGCCCCCACCGACGACGACCGGCTCACCCTGCGCCGCACCGACGACCCCGGCCCACCGCTCACGGTCGTCTTCGCGCACGGCTACGCGCTGAACCTGGACTGCTGGCACTTCCAGCGCGCCGGGTACCGCGGGCTGGTCCGCACCGTCTTCTACGACCAGCGCTCCCACGGCCGCTCGGGACGCTCCACCGAGGCCCACGCGACCATCGAGCAGCTCGGCAGGGACCTGGCCCGCGTCATCGACGAGGTGGCGCCCGGCCCGGTGGTGCTGGTCGGGCACTCGATGGGCGGGATGACGATCTCCGCGCTCGCCGAGGAGCGCCCCGAGCTGTTCGGCGACAAGATCGTCGGGGTGGCGCTGATCTCCACCACCGCCGGCGGACTGGACCCGCACCGGGTGCTGCTGCCGATGCTGCCGCGCACGCTCGGCACCCAGCTGACCACCCGCGCGGTGGCGTTCCTGGCGCACGGGCACCGCACCGTCGACTGGGCGCGGGGGCTGGCGAAGCGGATCGCGACGCTGACCACCGACGCGTTCGCGTTCGGCGACGACGTCCCCGACAGCTACGTCCGCTTCGTCGACGAGATGCTCGCCGCCACCCCGTTCGAGGTGCTCGCGGAGTTCTTCCCCAACTTCGGCAGCCTCGACAAGTTCGAGACCGTGCACGCCCTGTCGGTGGTGCCCACCACGATCATCTGCGGGACCCGCGACAAGATGACCTCGATCGGGCACAGCCGCAAGCTGCACTCGCGCATCGACAGCTCCGTGCTGGTCGAGTGCGAGGGGGCCGGGCACATGGTGATCCTGGAGCGTCACGAGCAGGTCAACGCCGCGCTCGACCAGCTCTTCGCCGAGGCCGCGAAGGTCGCCTCGCGGTGACCGCCACCGACGCGGGGCTCGCGGTGAGCGTGCGGCAGGTCGGCGCCGAGGAGACCGACGCCGTGCTGCAGGTGGTGCGCGCCGCGTTCGGCGCCCGCGCCCCGCTCGACCCGCCCGCCGACGCGCTGGCGGAGACCCACGAGTCGCTGGCGCGGGCGCTGGCCGCGCACGGCGGGATGCTGGCCGAGGTCGGCGGCCAGGTCGCCGGGTCGCTGATCTTCGACCGGGTCGCCGACGTGGTGTTCCTGCGCCGCTTCGGGGTGCTCCCGGCCAGCCAGCACCGGGGCGTGGCGACCGCGCTGGTCGAGTCCGCCGCGGTCGTGGCCGCCGGGGACGGGGCGCGCACCCTGGCCGTGCTGGCCCGCGAGGAGCTGCCGCGCACGGTCGGCTTCTGGGCGGCGCACGGCTTCGTGGAGCGCACCCGCCGCCCGCCGTACGTCGAGCTGGAGCGGGTGCTGGGCGAGGTGACCCGGTGAGCGGGCCCGACACGTCGTACGACGTGCCCGACGCGGAGACGATGCGGGGCCTCGGGACGCAGCTCGGCCGGCTGCTTCGCGCCGGGGACGTGCTGGTGCTCAGCGGGGGGCTGGGGGCCGGCAAGACCACGTTCACCCAGGGGCTCGGCGAGGGCCTCGGGGTGCGCGGCCAGGTCACCTCCCCGACGTTCGTGATCGCCCGGGTCCACCCCTCGCTGGGAGCCGGGCCGGACCTGGTCCACGTCGACGCCTACCGGCTGGGCGGCGTGGCCGAGCTCGACGACCTCGACCTCGACACCTCCCTGGACGAGGCCGTCACCGTCGTCGAGTGGGGTGAGGGGCTCGCGGAGGTGCTGGCCGCGGACCGGCTCGAGATCCGCATCCACCGGGCCACCGGTGCCGGCGCGGACCCGCTCGACGCGGACGCGCCGGACCCGCGCCGGGTGGAGCTGCACCCGGTGGGACGGCGCTGGGACGACGTCGCCTGGCCCGCTGGCGTCGGGACCGAGCGGCACGGTCAGTAACCTCGTGCCCGTGCTGCTCGCCTTCGACACCGCCACCCCGCTCGTCACCGTCGCCGTCCACGACGGCCAGGACGTGGTCGCCGAGCGCTCCTCCGAGCGCCCGATGAAGCACGGCGAGCAGCTGGCGCCGCTGATCGAGGCGGTCCTCGCCGACGCCGGGCTGGTCCGCCAGGACCTCACCGCGCTCGCCGTCGGCGTCGGTCCGGGCCCGTTCACCGGACTGCGGGTGGGGCTGGTCACCGCCCGCACGCTGGCCCTGGTCCTGGAGGTCCCCGTGTACGGCGTGTGCTCCCTGGATGTGCTCGCCGTCGAGGCGGTCGCG
The DNA here is from genome assembly GCF_059766585.1 of Nocardioides sp. Z21_20. NCBI lineage: Bacteria > Bacillati > Actinomycetota > Actinomycetes > Propionibacteriales > Nocardioidaceae > Nocardioides > Nocardioides sp. Z21_20. Next base: position 72,521 of record NZ_JCBAJX010000014.1, on the reverse strand, counting down.
ACCGGCACCGTGGACGGGCCGTTCGTGGTGGCCACCGACGCCCGGCGCAAGGAGGTCTACCTGGCCTCCTACGACGCGCAGGGCGCCCGCCTCGACGAGCCGCAGGTGCTGCGTCCCGCCGATGCCGCCACCGACCTGCCGTGCGTGGGGGAGGGCGCCGTGCTCTACCCCGAGGCGTTCGGTCGCCCGGTCGCACCGGTGCGCCCCTCGGCGGGCTGGCTGGCCCGCGCCGTCGCCGAGGAGCTCGTCGAGCTGCGCGACCCCGAGCCGCTCTACCTGCGCCGCCCGGACGCCGTGGAGATGGCCGCGCGCAAGCCGGTCTCGTGATCCGGCTCGCCGTACCCGACGACGCCTGCGCGGTCGCCGCGCTCGAGACCGAGCTGTTCGGCGTGCAGGCGTGGAGCCTCGAGGAGGTCCGCGACGAGCTCGGCGCGACGACGCGGCGCGCCTTCGTCGAGGAGCGCGACGGCGCCGTGGTCGGGTACGTGGTGGTGATGGTGCTCGGGGACGTCGCCGACCTGCAGCGGATCGGGGTGCGCCCCGACCTGCAGCGCGGCGGGCTCGCGGGCTCGCTGCTGGAGGCGGGGCTGGACGCGGCCCGCCAGCTGGGCGCCCAGCGGATGCTGCTCGAGGTGAGCGAGGCCAACGAGGGTGCCCGGGCGTTCTACGCCGCGCACGCGTTCAGCGAGCTCGACCGGCGCCGGCGCTACTACCGCGACGGGTCGGACGCCCTGGTGCTGTCACGGACGCTGGGCTGCGCGTAGCCTGCGCGCGTGGGGAAGAGGCGGACGGGGGAGCTGCGCTGGCATCGCGGCCGATGGCAGGCGTGGACCGGCCGACGCTGGGCCCACGCGGCGTACGCGCTGCGCCCCGAGCGGCTGGAGTCGCCGACCCCGTTCGGTGAGGACCCCCAGCTCACACCCGCGCAGCGCGCGGTGGTGCTGGGCAAGGCGATCGACGACCTGGTGCTCAAGGGGGCGGTGGTGCTGCGCCAGGATGAGGAGTCGGCGATCGTGGCCACCCGCCGGTCGGTGTCGCACGTGTTGCATGCCGTCCTGACGCTGCTCACCGGCGTGTGGGGCATCGTCTGGATCGTCAGCGTGCTCACCCGCTCCGAGGATCGCCGGCGGCTGCGGGTCGACCCGTGGGGCAACGTCTGGACCTCGGTCGCCGCCTGAGGGCAACCCGCGGGGGCGGACACGATCCCGCCCCAGCCCAGGAGCGGGCGACTCAGCCGTCCTCGGCCGTCCGGACCTCCGGAACCCCGGCGACCGCCGCGGCGGCCTCGGCCGCGGGCAGCGCCGCGCGCACGCCCCATTCGAAGAGCACCAGCGCGAAGGCGGCGACCAGCACCATGTCGACGCCGAACGGCAGCAGCTCGAGCCCGCCACCGAAGCGGCCGACGAGGGTCAGCACCAGCAGCCCGACGTAGTAGGGGCCGAGCCAGACCAACGAGCCCAGCGCCAGCGAGCGGCCCAGTTCCGGGTCCCGGACGACGCGCCACACCAGCACCGCGACGCCCACGGCGATCGGGATGGTCAGCTTGATCATCGTCTCCCACCCGGTCCAGTAGATGATCAGGCTGACCACGATGAAGGCGACCCGCGCGAGCACCGGCAGCCCCGGCAGCCGGAACGGCCTGGCCCGGTCGGGGACCTGGCGGCGCAGCGCGACGACGGTGACCGGGCCCAGGCACATCGACAGCACGATGGCGCCGGAGTTGAAGGAGAGCAGCTCCGACCAGCCGTCGCGGAAGGCGAGCAGCAGCACCATCCCCACCGCCAGGTTCAACACCATCGCCCGCAACGGGACCCCGTGGCGCGAGAAGACGGTCACGGCGCGCGGGAACAGGCCGTTCTGGGCCACCGCCACCGCGAGCCGTCCGGTGGAGGCCGTGGAGACCAGCCCCGCGCCGAACGGCCCGAGCACGGCGTCGGCCACCACCAGCTTGGCCAGCATGGCCATCCCCAGGCCGGTGAGCAGGGCGGCCAGCGGTCCGTTCGCTCCGCCCCGGTCGAGACCGGCCCAGCCGAGGTCGAGGTCAGCCGGGTCCACCGCCCCGATGAAGCCGAGCTGGAGGACGGTGAAGAGCGCCGTGCAGATGAGGATGCCGCCGACGAGCGCGACGGGGATGGTCCGCTGCGGGCGCTTCGCCTCGCCGGCGAGGTCGAGCGCGTGCCGGAAGCCCAGGAAGGCGAAGGCGACCCCGCCGGTGGTGATGGCGTTGAGCACCCCGCTCATCCCATCGGGAGCGAACCCCGTCTCGCGGATCGGGGCGGTGGAGAACTGGGTGAGCAGCGCGACGGCGATCGCCACCGGGATGATCAGCTTCACCCAGGTCAGCACGTTGTTGACCCGGGTGAACAGCGCCACCCCGAACGCGTTGAGCGCGGTGAAGGCGACCAGGACGACGGCGGCGGCCGCGATCCCCGGCAGGCTCAGCGCGCTCTGCCCGCTCGAGGACGCCTCGGCGACGAAGAGCCAGTCGAAGGCCCGCTCGTTGCTGGCGTACTCGAGCATGGCCTGGGTCTCGATCGGTGCGGCCGTCACGTAGCCGACCCAGGCCACCCACCCGATCGCGATGCCGACCCCCTGCCCGTGGCTGAAGGTGGGCAGCAGCCCCAGCCCGCCGACGACCGGCAGCATGGCGGAGATCTCCGCGAACACCAGGGCGACCGTGACGAGCATCAGCCCGGCGATCGGCCACGCGAGGATGGCGGCCGGGCCGGCCTGCTGCGCCGCGAACAGCGGGGCGAACAACACTCCGGAGCCGACCACGCCGCCGACTGCGACGAAGGTCAACCCGAGAGTGCCAACCGAGCGGTTGGCCGTATGCATCTCAGCCATCATGGTGACGATAGGCCGAGCCCGCGGTGTACGCCATGCATCCGCCGTGGTCGACCACTTCGCCCGCCGCGGTGACGCGCCGCTACCGAGGCGCGTCACGCCCCCTCGCCGGGGCGGTGCGAGCACTCGGCACAATGGGGACATGCCCGCCATCGACCAGCCGCTCGTCCTCGGCATCGAGACCTCCTGCGACGAGACCGGCGTCGGCATCGTCCGCGGCCACACGCTGTTGGCCGACGCGGTGGCGAGCAGCGTCGAGGAGCACGCCCGCTTCGGTGGCGTCGTACCCGAGGTGGCCAGCCGGGCGCACCTCGAGGCGATGGTGCCGACCATCGAGCGGGCCTGCGAGACCGCCGGCGTCCGGCTGCGCGACGTGGACGCGATCGCCGTGACCAGCGGCCCCGGGCTCGCCGGCGCCCTGCTGGTCGGCGTCGCCGCGGCGAAGGCGCTGGCGCTGGGCCTGGGCAAGCCGATCTACGGCGTCAATCACCTGGCCGCGCACGTCGCGGTCGACCAGCTCGAGCACGGTGCGCTGCCCGAGCCCTGTCTGGCGATGCTGGTCTCTGGGGGCCACTCCAGCCTGCTGCGCGTCGAGGACGTCACCGTCGGCGTCGAGCCGATGGGCGCCACCATCGACGACGCGGCCGGCGAGGCGTTCGACAAGGTCGCCCGCCTGCTGGGCCTGCCGTTCCCGGGCGGACCGCACATCGACCGGGTCGCCCGCGACGGCGACAGCGTCTTCGTCGACTTCCCCCGCGGCCTCACCGCGCGGCGCGACCTGGAGCGGCACCGCTTCGACTTCTCGTTCTCCGGCCTCAAGACCGCCGTCGCCCGCTGGGTCGAGGCGCGCGAGCGCTCCGGTGAGCCGGTCCCGGTCGCCGACGTCGCCGCCTCCTTCCAGGAGGCCGTGTGCGACGTACTGGTCCGCAAGGCCCTGGACGCCGCCACCAGCGAGGGCATCGAGGACATCCTGATCGGTGGCGGCGTCGCCGCGAACTCCCGGCTGCGCGCGATGGCCGAGGAGCGCGCCGCCGCGAAGGGAATCCGGGTCCGGGTGCCGCGCCCCGGCCTGTGCACCGACAACGGCGCCATGGTCGCCGCCCTGGGCGCCGAGCTGGTCACCCGCGGCCGCGCCCCCTCGGCCCTCGACCTGCCCGCGGACTCCTCGCAGCCGATCACCACCGTGGTGGCGTAGCCCTTCCTCGCAGGCTCGGGGCCGCCGTTTGGTCCCCAACGGCGGTCATTTCCCGGATCGGCATGCCGTTTCTGCCCAATCGGCGAGGTCTCTGCGGGTTCCGGAGGCGGAGTACGCCGTTGGGGACCAAACGGCGACGATCCCCGGCCGAGGCCCGCCGTCTCTGCCCAATCGGCGACCTCCAGCCCGTACGCCGTGCGCTGGACGCCCGTCGGGCCGGCCGGCGCGGCATCAGCCGTTGCGCCGAGGCCCCCTTCCACACCTTCGCGGCGGATCGGCCAGCAGGTCGACGTCTCCTAGCATCCGCTCGCCGGGCGCGACGCGCCCGGGCAGCACCGGGGCGCATTGTGTCCGCTCACTAGCGTGGGGGCACACGACTTCCGAAGGAGACAGCATGCACAAGGTCAAGGGCGTCGTCGCGCGCGCCAAGGGACAGCCGGTCAGCCTCGAGACGATCCTGGTGCCGGACCCGGGCCCGGGCGAGGCGCTGGTGCAGGTCCAGGCGTGCGGCGTGTGCCACACCGACCTGCACTACCGCGAGGGCGGCATCAACGACGAGTTCCCCTTCCTGCTCGGCCACGAGGCCGCGGGCATCGTGGAGGCGGTCGGCGAGGGCGTCACCGGGGTGGCGCCGGGTGACTTCGTGGTCCTCAACTGGCGCGCGGTGTGCGGTGAGTGCCGCGCCTGCAAGCGCGGTGAGCTGCAGTACTGCTTCAACACCCACAACGCCACCCAGAAGATGACGCTCGAGGACGGCACCGAGCTGTCCCCGGCGCTGGGCATCGGCGCGTTCGCGGAGAAGACGCTGGTCGCCGCCGGACAGTGCACCAAGGTCGACCCGGCCGCCCGTCCCGCGGCGGTCGGACTGCTCGGCTGCGGCGTGATGGCCGGCGTCGGCGCCGCGATCAACACCGGCGCGGTCACCCGCGGCAAGTCGGTCGCGGTGATCGGCTGCGGCGGCGTGGGTGTGGCGGCGATCGCCGGCTCGGCGCTCGCCGGCGCCAGCCCGATCATCGCCGTCGACATCGACCCCAAGAAGCTCGCCAAGGCCAAGGAGATGGGCGCCACCCACACCGTGGACTCCTCGCAGGTCGACCCGGTCGAGGAGATCAAGCGGATCGCCGCGCAGACCTACGAGGGCGCGGACGGCGCCGACGTGGTGATCGAGGCGGTCGGTCGCCCCGAGACCTGGAAGCAGGCGTTCTACGCGCGCGACCTGGCCGGCACCGTCGTCCTCGTCGGCGTGCCCACGCCCGAGATGATGACCCCCGAGATCCCGCTGGGCGACGTGTTCGGTCGCGGCGGGGCGCTGAAGTCGAGCTGGTACGGCGACTGCCTGCCCAGCCGCGACTTCCCGATGCTGGTGGACCTCTACCAGCAGGGCCGCCTCGACCTGGACGCGTTCGTCACCGAGGAGATCGCCCTGGACGCCGTCGAGGCGGCCTTCGAGCGGATGCGCCGCGGCGACGTGCTGCGCTCGGTGGTGATCCTCTGATGAGCGGCGCGCTGCGTGTGGACCACGCGGTGGTCTCGGGCACGTTCAGCCTGGACGGGGAGACCTTCGACGTCGACAACAACATCTGGGTGGTCGGCGACGACAACGAGTGCGTGGTGATCGACGCCCCGCACGACGTGGAGGCGATCCTCGCCGTGGTGGCGGAGCGACGCGTCCGCGCCATCGTGTGCACCCACGCCCACGACGACCACGTCCGGGTCGCGCCCGCGCTGCGCGAGCGGGTGGTGGCGCCGATCCTGCTGCACCCCGACGACCGGGTGCTGTGGGAGCTGACCCACCCCGACGAGCTCTGGGACGTCGACATCGCCGACGGCCAGGACCTCGAGGTGGCCGGCACCACGCTGCGGGTGCTGCACACCCCGGGCCACGCCCCCGGCGCGGTCTGCCTCTACGCCCCCGAGCTCGACTGCGTCTTCACCGGCGACACGCTGTTCCAGGGCGGCCCGGGCGCCACCGGGCGCAGCCACTCCGACCGCTCCACCCTGGAGTCCTCGATCCGGGCCAAGCTCTACGCGCTGCCCGACGAGACCGTGGTGCACACCGGTCACGGCGACGACACCACGATCGGCGCGGAGAAGGCGCTCCTGGGCTGAGTCGGGCCCTCGCCGCACGCGAGCCCAGGGCTCCCGCACACCGCGGGATCGCCCTGGGCTCGCGTCCGCTTGCGTGCGCTCCGAGCGGCGCAGCCCCGACCCCCGCCGGATCGCCGCACCCACCCTCCGGCTGGCACCATGGACGGCGATGCTGTCTTCTCGCACCGGCCTGACCCTCGCCGCGGCGCTCCTCGTCGTCGGCTGCTCCGCCACCCCCGTCGAGCGGGACGCCGAGGCACCCGCCCCAGCCTCCCCGGCCCCCGCGCAGTCCGCGTCGACCCCGGCCGAGTCCGCGCCGACGCCCGCCCCCGACCCTGCCGGCTCGAGCGACGGCGCCGCGGCCGGGCTGGGCCTGCGTCCCGGCTGGGGGCCCAGCGCCGCCCAGCTCGACCGCGCCGCGCGCGACGTACGCCGCCTGCCGCTGCCGGCGCTGGCCGGCCAGCTGGTGGTGGCCCGCTACGACGGGACCGGGGCGCCGGTGGACCTGGTCCGCCGCCTGCACCTGGGCGGGGTGGTCGCCTTCGAGGAGAACGTGGACTCCGCCGCCGGCATCCGCGCGGCCAACGCCGCCCTGCGCCGTGCCACACGCTCGCGCGGCTGGCCGCTGTTCATCGCCGTCGACCAGGAGGGCGGCCTGGTGGCCCGCCTGCGGCACGGGGTCACCGAGCTGCCGTCGTTCATGTCGACCGGGGCGGCCGACCGGGCGCCGCTGACCCGGGCCACCCACCGGCACCTGGGCCGCGAGCTGCGCCGGCTCGGCTTCACCGTCGACCTGGCGCCGGTCGCCGACGTCACCAGCGGGCCGCAGGACCCCACGATCGGGTCCCGGGCGGCCGGCTCCGACCCGCGGCTGGTGGCGCGCCAGGTGCTCGCCGGTGTCGCGGGGCTGGCCGAGGTGGGCGTCCTCCCGGTGGCCAAGCACTTCCCCGGGCACGGCTCGGTCGCCGAGGACAGCCACCGCACGCTGCCGGTCCAGCGGCGCTCGCTGAGGCGGCTCGGGGCCGTCGACCTGCTGCCCTTCCGGCGCCTGGTGCAGGCGGGCGCGTCGGCGCTGATGGTCGCCCACCTCGACGTGCGGGCGGTCGACCCGGGGGTGCCCTCGTCGCTGTCGCGACCGGTGATCACCGGTCTGCTGCGTCAGCGGATGGGGTTCGAGGGGCTGGTCGTCACCGACGCCCTGGACATGGCCGGGATCAGCGCCACCCACGACTCCGCGTCGGCCGCGGTCGCCGCGGTCCGCGCCGGCGCCGACGTGGTGCTCACACCGCCCGATTCCGCCGCCGCCCGCGCCGGGCTGATCCGCGCCGTCCGTGCCGGTGAGCTGCCGCGCCGGCGCCTGGAGCAGGCGGCCGCCCGGCAGATCGCGCTGCTGCGCCACCAGGCGACCGGGTCGTCCGGGCGGCGACGCGCACCCGACGCGGGCGCGTCCGCCGCGCTGTCCCGGGCCGCCGTCACCGTCGTGCGGGGACGGTGCCGGGCCCGCCACGTCGGCGCCACCGTGACCCCGACCGGGGACCCCCAGGGGCGCACGCAGCTGACCCGAGCCGCCCGCCGGGCGGGGCTGCGGGTGGGTCCGGGCGGGACCCGCGTCGACGTGCTCGGGTACGGCGACCGGCCGCGCGCCGGCAGCGACGTCACGGTCGCCACCGACACGCCGTACGTGCTGGCCAGCTCGGATGCACCGGTCCGGCTGGCCACCTACGGCGCCACTCCCGGCGCGATGCGGGCGCTCGTCGGGGTGCTCAGCGGCCGGGAGCGGGCGACCGGTCGGGTCCCGGTACCGGTCGCCGGACTGCGCCCGCCCCGCTGCTGACGCGGGCACTGTCCCGCCCTCCAGGGTCTTTCGGTCCGTCGGCCACGGGACCTTCGGGCCCATCTTGTCCCGGGTAAGGGGGGCCTTGCAGCCACTCCTGTTCGGACCCGAAGCCCCTGAGAGCGCTGCTCGGGTGCACCTAGCGTTCAAGTCATCACCGGCAGGGACATTGGGTTCCCTGCACCTCGCAAAGGAGAACCCCGTGCGCTCTGCACTCGACAAGCTGATCTCGTGGACCGGCATCCTGCTGGCCGTCGTCCTTCTCGCCGCCGGCGGCCTGCTCACCTGGGCCAACGTCTTCATCAACGACCAGGTGCACGACCAGCTCGCGGCCCAGGACATCACGATGCCGGAGAAGGAGGCGCTGGAGACCAAGGAGCAGCACGAGGCCCTCGACCAGTACGCCGGCCAGAAGCTCACCACCGGCAACCAGGCCCGCGCCTTCGCCGACCACTACATCCAGGTCCACATGAACGCCTCCAGCGACAACCGCACCTACGAAGAGGTCAGCGGCGAGTTCATGGCCGCCAACGCCAACCCCGAGGCCGACCCGGCCGAGGTCGCGGAGCTGGGCGCCCTGCGCCAGTCGCTGTTCATGGGCAACACCCTGCGCGGCCTGCTGCTCTACGGCTTCGCCTTCGCCACGATGGGCACCATCGCCGGCTACGCCGCGATCGCCGCCTTCGTCGGCGCCGCCGCCCTGCTGATCCTCGCCGGGCTCGGCATGCGCCACGCCAAGAAGGTCAACGCGCTGGAGGCCGAGGGCACCACCGGTCGCCGGGCAGCCCCCGCCGGCGCCTGATCGCCCCGCTTCACCCCACGACCCGGACGGCCGGGCGGTGCACAGTCACCGCCCGGCCGTCCTCGTCATGTCCCAGACCGGGCGCCGAGGCTCACAGCGGCCGCACCAGCAGGGCGACGCCCTTGCCGGCGAGCCGGGTGAGGACCAGCGTCGCCTCGTTGTCGCCGGTCAGCCCGAGCCGCTTGCGCAGCAGCTCGGGCACGATGTCGACGCCGCGCTTCTTGATCGTCAGCCGGCCGACGCCACGCGCACGCAGCGCCGCCTTCAGCGGCTTCTCGCGGTAGGGGAGCTCCTCGAGCACCTCGTAGCCGCGGGCGAACGGGGTGCCGAACGCGTCGTCGCCGGTCACGTAGGCGATGTGCTCGTCGAGCAGCCCGCCGCCCACGCCGGCCGCCACCGCGGTGACCAGGCCCGCGCGGATCACCGCCCCGTCCGGCTCGTAGAGGTAGCGCCCCAGCTCGCGCACCGGCCGGTCGTGGCCGACGAACGGGTCGTCCTCGTCGGTGAGCGTGGCCAGCCCGCGGTCGCCGATCACCGTCGCCCGGCGTGCGGTGGTGGCCAGGTACGGCGACCACAGCGCTGCCTCCTTGACGTCCCCGGAGTCGCTGACCCACTCCGCCTCGACGCCGTCGGGGACCAGCTCGTGCGGGATCCCGGGCGCCACCTTGACCACCGAGCGCCGGGCCAGCAGCCCGGTGACGAACGGCCACGGGGGCGTCCAGCCCTCCACGTCGAAGATCCGGCCGCGCGCCGAGCGGCGGGCGGGGTCGGCGAAGGCCACCCCGAACGCCTCGGTGTCGACCTGGGTGACGTCGGCGACCATCACCGCCCCCTCGAGCCCGAGCGCGGCGAGGTTGGCCTCGGCCACCGCCACCCGGACCGGGTCCAGGTCGACCCCGGCGGCGGTCAGGCCGGCCTCGCAGAAGGCGATCAGGTCCCCGCCGATGCCGCAGCCCAGGTCCACCACGGAGGAGGGAGCCGCGGCGGCGAGCCGGGCCGCCCGGTGCTGGGCGACGCGGTGCCGGGTGGCCTGCTCGAGGGCGTCGGGGGTGAAGTACATCCGCACTGCCCGCTCGCCGAGCTTGGCGACGGCCCGGGCGCGCAGCTGGACCTGGGTGAGCGCGGCGGCGGCGTGGGCGGGGTCGGCCTCGATGCGCCGTACCGCGGCCGCGGAGCGCACCGGGTCGCCGGCCGCGTCGGCGTACGCGTGGGTGGCCTGCTCCAGCACGCGCTGGCCGGTGTCGGTGAGCAGCCAGCGGAAGTCGTCGAGGTCCACCCCTGGATCCTCTCAGAGGCCGGATGGCGCTCCACGGGCCGACCGTTCTGGCACTCCGTCAGGTCGAGTGCTAACGTCTGTTCTGGCACTCTCACCCTGAGGGTGCCAGTGCTTGCAACGAAGTGCGACCCCCGCGACGGCGTACCTCCGAGCAGGCTCAACACGTGCCGGAGCGGTCTCGATTGAAGAGCGCTCCCACTTCGAGTCAAGACCTAGTGGAGAAAGTGGAGGTCGACATCGTGTCGGTCAACATCAAGCCTCTCGAGGACCGCATCGTCGTCAAGCCCCTTGACGCCGAGCAGACCACGGCTTCCGGCCTGGTCATCCCCGATACCGCCAAGGAGAAGCCCCAGGAGGGCGAGGTCGTGGCCGTTGGCCCCGGCCGCTTCAACGAGGACGGCGACGAGCGCATCCCCATGGACATCTCCGTGGGCGACAAGGTCATCTACAGCAAGTACGGCGGCACCGAGGTCAAGTACGCCGGCGAGGAGTTCCTCATCCTCTCCGGTCGCGACGTCCTCGCTATCGTTTCCTGATTTTCCCTGGGTCGTGTGCCTGAGGACGCGCCCTCCCGCTGAGGAGGGCGCGTTCCTCGGGAGCACGGCCCGATCGCGTTCACGAGGAGAGCAATGCCCAAGATCCTGGAGTTCGACGAGGACGCCCGCCGCGCGCTCGAGCGCGGTGTCGACGCCCTCGCCAACGCCGTCAAGGTGACGCTCGGCCCGAAGGGCCGCTACGTCGTCCTCGACAAGAAGTGGGGCGCCCCGACCATCACCAACGACGGTGTCACCGTCGCGCGTGAGATCGAGCTGGACGACCCGTTCGAGAACCTCGGCGCCCAGCTGTGCAAGGAGGTCGCCACCAAGACCAACGACATCGCCGGTGACGGGACGACGACCGCCACGGTCCTCGCCCAGGCGATGGTGCACGAGGGGCTGCGCGCGGTGGCCGCCGGCGCCAACCCGATGGGCCTCAAGCGCGGCATGGACGCTGCGGCGGAGGCCGTCGGCGCCGCGCTGCGCGACGCCGCCCGCGAGGTGGAGTCCAAGGAGGACATGGCCTCGGTGGCCACCATCTCCTCGCGCGACAGCGTGATCGGCGAGCTGCTCGCCGAGGCCTTCGACAAGGTCGGCAAGGACGGGGTGATCACCGTCGAGGAGTCCAACACCATGGGCACCGAGCTGGAGTTCACCGAGGGGATGCAGTTCGACAAGGGCTACATCTCGCAGTACTTCGTCAGCGACCCCGAGCGGATGGAGGCCGTCCTCGACGACCCCTACATCCTGCTGCACCAGGGCAAGATCTCGGCCGTCGCCGAGCTGCTGCCGCTGCTGGAGAAGGTCATCCAGTCCGGCAAGCCCCTGTTCATCCTCGCCGAGGACGTCGAGGGCGAGGCCCTGTCGACGCTGGTGGTCAACAAGATCCGCGGCACGTTCAACGCCGTCGCGGTCAAGGCTCCGGCCTTCGGTGACCGCCGCAAGGCGATGATGCAGGACATCGCGACGCTGACCGGTGGTCAGGTCGTGGCGCCCGAGGTCGGGCTCAAGCTCGACCAGGTCGGTCTCGAGGTGCTGGGCCAGGCCCGTCGCGTCGTGATCACCAAGGACAACACCACCATCGTCGACGGCGCCGGTGACGCCGCCGAGGTCGAGGGTCGCGTCAACCAGATCAAGGCCGAGATCGAGAACACCGACTCCGACTGGGACCGCGAGAAGCTCCAGGAGCGCCTCGCGAAGCTGGCCGGCGGTGTCTGCGTGATCAAGGTCGGCGCCGCCACCGAGGTGGAGCTGAAGGAGAAGAAGCACCGCATCGAGGACGCCGTCTCCGCGACGCGCGCCGCGATCGAGGAGGGCATCGTCGCCGGTGGCGGCTCCGCCCTCATCCACGCGGTCAAGGTCCTCGAGGACGGCCTCGGCCTCGAGGGCGACGAGGCGGCCGGCGTGCGCGTCGTACGCAAGGCTGCCGACGAGCCGCTGCGCTGGATCGCCGAGAACGGTGGCGAGAACGGCTACGTGGTGACCACCAAGGTGCGCGAGCTCGGGGTGGGCAACGGCTACAACGCCGCCACCGGCGAGTACGGCGACCTGGTCGCCCAGGGCGTGCTCGACCCGGTCAAGGTGACCCGCTCCGCGCTGGTCAACGCGACCTCGATCGCCGCCATGCTGCTCACGACCGAGACCCTGGTCGTCGAGAAGCCCGAGGACGAGGACGACGCCCCGGCCGCTGCCGGCCACGGGCACGGTCACGGCCACTGAGCCGTACCACTCCTCACCGCACCACCAGCACTCCCCGGCCGAACCTCGGCCGGGGAGTGCTGTGTTTCTGGGGGTGGTGCGGGGGCGGGGGAGTGGCGGGCGGGTGCTGGGGCGCCGATTGGGCGGAGACGGCGGCTGCTGGGCCGGTTTTCGCTCCGTTGGGGACCAAACGGCGTCCTTTCCGCCGTGGCGGCCGGTGATGGGCGCCGATTGGGCAGAGACGGCATGTCTGGGGCCGGATTCGCCTCCGTTGGGGACCAAACGGCGCGGGGCGGGGGGCGGGGCGGCAGACGGCGGCCGTCACGGGCCCGAAACACCGTGGACGCTCCCCGGCAACGCACGCAGCGCAGGCTGGGGTCTTTGCTGTTGAGGAGGAGAGCGATGCTCTGGAGAGTCCGCACGAACATGCCCGACCGACCGGGCGCGCTGGCCGTGCTGGCGCGCGGCTGTGGCGATGCCGGGGTGAACATCCTGGGGCTGCAGATCTTCCCGGGGGTCGGGTCGGTGACCGACGAGCTGGTGCTGCGCACGCCCGACGACTGGGGCATCGGCGACCTCGTCGGTCTGGTCGAGGGCTCGGGGGTGCAGGCGGTCCAGGTGCTCGCCTGCACCGAGGCCGCCCTGGTGGACCAGCCGGCCCGCTACGTCCAGGCGGCCCGGACGATCCTGGCCAGCCCGGCGGGGTTCCCGGAGGTGGTGGCCCAGCTCTTCGACGCGGAGGCGGATCCCGCCGGCCGGGGCGCCCCGGTCCAGGACGTCATGGACCTCACCGTCGGCGACGTGCAGGTGCAGGTACGCCGCACGGCGCCGTTCACCGCGACCGAGCACGCCCGGGGGGCCGCGCTGGCCGACCTGGTCAGCGACGTGCTGCACCGCAGCCGCGAGGCGGCGCTGGTGCCCAACCTGGCCCGGCGCCTCGGTACCGGGGCCACCCCGTCCTACGAGCTGAGCGGCGACACGATCTCGGCGGTCGTCGACGAGACCGTGGTCGGGCTGGCGCAGGTGCAGGCGGAGGGCGACGAGCCGGGGGTCCGCGAGGTCACCCTCCGCGTCGACCCGGCCTGGCAGCGCCGCGGCATCGGCACCCGCCTGCTCACCGACGCGGCCCGGCTGGCCTCCGGGCAGGGGGCCGCGGAGATCGTGCTCGCCACCCGCGCCGACAACCAGGCGGTGCTCCCGATGGTGCTGGCGGCGGGGCTGCGCGGACGGATCCGGATGGCCGCCGAGGTGCTGACCGTGCGGGTGCCGGTGCGCGACCTCAAGCCGTTGGGGCTCTGAGCGGGCGCGCCGATAGACTGGGGGCCTCCTGCCACACGAAAGGCTCGTGGAACCTTGACCTCTGCTCCCGCTGGCGCATCCGACGGAGTCCCCGAGAAGTTCGCGGCACTCGGCCTCACCTACGACGACGTCCTGCTGCTCCCCGGTGAGTCCGACCTGGCGCCGTCCGAGATCGACACGACCTCCCGGCTCACCCGGGAGATCAGCCTGAAGGTGCCGCTGGTCTCCGCCGCCATGGACACCGTGACCGAGTCGCGGATGGCCATCGCGATGGCCCGCCAGGGCGGGCTCGGCGTGCTGCACCGCAACCTCTCGATCGAGGACCAGGCCTACCAGGTCGACCTCGTCAAGCGCACCCAGACCGGCATCATCTCCAACCCGATCACGATCGGTCCGGACGCGACGCTGGAGGAGCTGGACAAGATCTGCGGCGAGTTCCGGGTCTCCGGGCTCCCCGTCGTCGACGCCGGCCAGCACCTGCTCGGCATCATCACCAACCGCGACCTGCGCTTCACCCCGGTCGCGGAGTGGTCGACCACCAAGGTCTCCGAGGTGATGACCAGCGAGGGCCTGGTCACCGGCCCGATCGGCATCTCGCGCGACGACGCCACCCTGCTGCTGCGCCGGCACAAGAAGGAGCGGCTGCCGCTGGTCGACGAGCAGGGCCGCCTCGCCGGCCTGATCACGGTCAAGGACTTCGTGAAGTCCGAGCAGTTCCCGCACGCCACCAAGGACGCCGACGGCCGACTGATGGTGGGTGCGGCCATCGGCTACTTCGGCGACGCCTGGGAGCGGGCCACCCGGCTGATCGAGGCCGGCGCCGACGTGCTGGTCGCCGACACCGCGCACGGTCACGTCCGGCTGCTGCTCGACATGGTGCGCCGCCTCAAGACCGACCCGGGCACCCGCCACGTGCAGGTCATCGGCGGCAACGTCGCCACCCGCGCCGGGGCCCAGGCCTTCGTCGACGCCGGCGTGGACGCGGTCAAGGTCGGCGTCGGACCCGGCTCGATCTGCACGACGCGCGTGGTCACCGGGGTCGGCGTACCCCAGGTCACGGCCGTCTACGAGGCGTCCCTGGCGTGCCGCCCGGCCGGCATCCCGGTCATCGCCGACGGCGGCATGAAGCACTCCGGCGAGATCGCCAAGGCCCTGGTGGCCGGCGCGGACGCGGTGATGCTCGGCTCCCTGCTCGCCGGCTGCGAGGAGTCGCCCGGTGAGCTGGTCTTCGTCAACGGCAAGCAGTTCAAGGCCTACCGCGGCATGGGGTCGCTCGGGGCGATGTCGAGCCGCGGGAAGAAGTCCTACTCCAAGGACCGCTACTTCCAGGCCGAGGTCACCAGCGACGACAAGATCGTCCCCGAGGGCATCGAGGGCCAGGTCGCCTACCGCGGACAGCTCGGCGCCGTCACCCACCAGCTCGTCGGCGGCCTGACGCAGTCGATGTTCTACGTCGGCGCCCGGACCGTGCCCGAGCTGCAGGAGAAGGGCCGCTTCGTGCGGATCACCTCCGCCTCGCTCAAGGAGAGCCACCCCCACGACGTGCAGATGACCGTCGAGTCGCCCAACTACCACGGCATCTGACGACAGGAATCGACATGACCGACATCGAGATCGGCCGGGCCAAGCGCGGCCGGCGTGCCTACTCCTTCGACGACATCGCGATCGTCCCCTCGCGCCGTACCCGTGACCCCGAGGAGGTGAGCATCGCCTGGCAGATCGACGCCTACCGCTTCGACCTGCCGATCCTCGCGGCCCCGATGGACTCGGTGATGTCGCCGGAGACCGCGATCGCCTTCGGTGAGTACGGCGGCCTCGGGGTGCTCAACCTCGAGGGCCTGTGGACGCGCTACGAGGACCCGCTGCCGCTGCTCGAGGAGGTCGCCACCCTGCGCGGGGTGGACGCGACCCGCCGCATGCAGCAGATCTACGCCGAGCCGATCAAGGCCGAGCTGATCACCGCCCGGCTCCAGCAGATCCGCGACGCGGGCGTCACCGTGGCCGGGGCGCTGTCGCCGCAGCACACCAAGGAGTTCGCCAAGACCGTCGTCGACGCCGGCGTCGACATGTTCGTGATCCGCGGGACGACGGTCTCGGCCGAGCACGTCTCCTCGCAGTCCGAGCCGCTGAACCTCAAGGAGTTCATCTACGAGCTCGACGTACCGGTGGTCGTCGGCGGCTGCGCGACCTACCAGGCGGCGCTGCACCTGATGCGCACCGGCGCCGCCGGCGTGCTGGTTGGCTTCGGCGGCGGCGCGGCGCACACCACCCGCACCGTGCTCGGCGTCGCGGTGCCGATGGCCTCCGCGGTCGCCGACGTCGCGGCCGCGCGCCGCGACTACCTCGACGAGTCCGGGGGCCGCTACGTCCACGTCATCGCCGACGGCTCGATCGGCCGCTCCGGCGACCTGACCAAGGCGATCGCCTGCGGCGCCGACGCGGTGATGGTCGGCTCGCCGTTCGCGCGTGCCACCGACGCCCCGGGGCGCAGCTTCCACTGGGGCGCGGAGGCCTGGCACGGCGAGCTGCCGCGCGGCGAGCGCGTGGAGTTCGAGCCGGTCGGCACCCTGCAGGAGATCCTGTTCGGCCCCTCCCGGATGGCCGACGGCACGATGAACCTGGTCGGCGCCCTGAAGCGCGCGATGGCCACCACCGGCTACACCGACCTCAAGGAGTTCCAGCGGATCGAGGTCATCGTCGGGTGAGCCCGGTGCTGCGGGTGGCGGCCGGCCAGGCCGTCTCGGTCGCCGGCGACGTGACGCGCAACGTCGCCACCGCCGCCCGCATCACCGAGCTCGCGGGGGGCCAGGGCGTGCGGCTGCTGGTGCTGCCCGAGGCGTTCCTCACCGGCTACGACGTCGACGCCTTCGCCGGCCCGATCCCGGGCGACGACGAGCTCGAGGGTGCCTGGCTCGACCCGCTGCGAGCCGCGGCCACGGACGCCGACTGCGTGGTGGTGGTGAGCACCGCCCTGCGCCGCGTGCGCGGCACTGCGCTGGGAGGCGGCCTCGACGGCGGCGGTCGCGACGGCCTGGCGCGCCGTACCCTCGCGCAGCTGGTGGTGCGCCCCGAGGGAACCGTCACCGCCCCCTACGACAAGCAGCACCTCGTCCCCCTCGAGCGGGAGTTCTTCGTGCCCGGCGAGCATGGCGCCTCGATCACCGTCGACGGCGTGGAGCTGGGGCTGAGCGTCTGCTACGACGGCTGCTTCCCCGAGCACGCCCGGGCCGCCGCCGACGACGGGGCGCTGGGCTACCTCAACTCCGCGGCGTACTTCCCGGGCGGCGCGCACCGGCGCGACCTGTACTACCCGGCGCGGGCGGTGGAGAACGGCATGTACGTCGTGTTCGCCGGGCTGACCGGGCGCTGCGGGGGAGCGGAGTTCATCGGCGGCTCCGCGGTATACGACCCCGAGGGCCGGCCGCTGGCCAGGCTGGGCGAGGAGGCCGGCCTGGCGATCGCGGACCTGGACCCGGCGGTGGTCGCCTCGACCCGGGCCACCCACCCCATGCACCACGACCACCGCGACGACCTGGGGCCGAGGCTGCGCGGCTGAGCGCGGAAAGCGTTTACAGGTCCAGCGAATGTGTCAAACGCTACACCTTGCTACCCGAGGGTAGTTTCGGAGACGCGGGTCACATACTCTCGGTACATGAGCGCCCAGAGCCCCCGGGGGAACGACCCGCTGCTGCATGGCCCGGCCGACCCCGAGCACGACCCGACGGCGGCGTACGCCCTCGAGCCCGACTACGTCAACGCGCTGACCCGGCGCATCCTCGCCACCTCCGGCGAGAGCAAGCCGGTGAGCTCGCCGCTGAGCGGGCAGCCGCTGGCGCACATCCCGCAGTCCAGCGACGCCGACGTCCAGACCGCCTTCGTCCGCGCCCGCCGCGCCCAGGCGGCCTGGGCACGGACGTCGCTGGAGGAGCGGGCGGCGACGCTGATGCGCCTGCACGACCTGGTCCTGGACCGCCAGGACGAGATCATCGACCTGATCGTGCTGGAGTCCGGCAAGGCCCGCAAGCACGCCTTCGACGAGCCGCTGCACATCGCGCTGACCGCGCGCTACTACGCCCGCACCGCGCACACGCACCTGTCCACCGAGCGCCGCCTCGGCGTGGTCCCCGGCCTGACCCGGGTCGAGGTCAACCACGTCCCCAAGGGAATCGTCGGCATCATCTCGCCGTGGAACTACCCCTTCACGATGGCGCTGTGCGACGGCCTGCCCGCGCTGCTGGCCGGCAACGCGGTGATCACCAAGCCGGACGCGCAGACGATGCTCTCGGCGCTGCTGGCCGCGCAGCTGCTCGAGGAGGCCGGGTTCCCACCGGACCTGTGGCAGGTCCTGGCCGGGCCGGGCTCGCGGGTCGGCACCGCGATCATCGACCGCGCCGACTACGTCTGCTTCACCGGCTCCACCGCCACCGGGAAGCGCGTCGCCGCGCAGTGCGCCGAGCGGCTGATCGGCTGCTCGCTCGAGCTCGGTGGCAAGAACCCGCTGCTCGTGCTGCGCGACGCCGACCTGGAGAAGGCCGCCGAGGGCGCGGTGCGGGCCAGCTTCTCCAACGCCGGACAGCTGTGCGTCTCGATGGAGCGGATGTTCGTCGCCGACCAGGTCTACGACCGGTTCGTGGAGCGCTTCGTGGCCCGCACCCAGGCGATGACGCTCGGCGCCAGCCTGGAGTGGGGGGTGGACATGGGCTCGCTGATCTCCGCCGAGCAGCTCGAGGTGGTCCAGGCCCACGTCGACGACGCGGTCGCCAAGGGCGCGCGGGTGCTCGCCGGTGGCCGGCACCGCCCCGACCTCGGACCCTTCTTCTTCGAGCCGACGATCCTCGAGGGCGTCACCCCGGAGATGACCTGCTTCGGCGACGAGACCTTCGGTCCGGTCATCGCGCTCTACCGCTTCCACGACGAGGCGGACGCGATCGCCCGCGCCAACGCGGGGGAGTACGGGCTCAACGCCTCGATCTACAGCCGTGACACCAAGCGCGCTCGCGCCCTTGCCCGCCACATCAAGTGCGGCACCGTCAACGTCAACGAGGCATTCGGTGCCACCTTCGCCAGCATCGACGCGCCGATGGGCGGGATGCGGCAGTCCGGGATGGGGCGCCGCCAGGGCGCCGAGGGCGTCCTGCGCTACACCGAGACCCAGTCGGTCGCGGTGCAGCGGCTGATCCGGTTCGCGCCGATGCTCGGGATGTCGGACGCGGCGTACGCGAAGGTGATGACCGCCAACCTGCGCCTGATGAAGAAGCTCGGCCGCGCATGAGCCGAGAGCAGCACTACGACTACGACGTGCTCATCGTCGGGTCCGGCTTCGGTGGCTCCGTCTCCGCGCTGCGGCTCACCGAGAAGGGCTACAAGGTCGCGGTCCTGGAGGCCGGGGCGCGCTTCGAGGACAAGGACTTCGCCCGCAACTCCTGGGACCTCAAGCGCTGGCTCTACCTGCCCGAGGCGGGCTGCTACGGGATCCAGCGCATCGACGCGGTCCGGGACTGCGTGATCCTCGCCGGCGCCGGGGTGGGGGGCGGGTCGCTGGTCTACGCGAACACGCTCTACGAGCCCGGCGACGGCTTCTTCCGCGACCCCGCGTGGGCCGACATCACCGACTGGAAGGCCGAGCTCGCGCCGTTCTACGACCAGGCCAAGCGGATGCTCGGAGTGGTCCAGAACCCGCTGCACACGCCCTCGGACGAGGTGATGCTGCAGGTCGCCGAGGAGATGGGGGTCGCCGACACCTACACCCCGACGCCGGTCGGGGTCTTCTTCGGCGGCCCCTCGGGCCCGGACGGGCCGGACGGCGAGTCGGCCGCGGAGGCCTCGGGCGACCGGGTCGCCGACCCCTACTTCGGCGGCGTCGGCCCGGAGCGCACCGCGTGCATCGGCTGCGGGGAGTGCATGACCGGCTGCCGGCACAACGCCAAGAACACGCTGGTGAAGAACTACCTCTACCTCGCCGAGCAGGCCGGCGCGGTGGTGCACCCGCTGACCACGGTCACCCGGGTCCGCCCGATGCCCGGCGGCGGCTACCGCGTCGACGCGCGCTGGACGAAGGCGAAGGCCTCCCGGCGCAGCGCGGTGCGCAGCTACACCGCCGAGCAGGTGATCTTCTCCGCAGCCGCGCTGGGCACCCAGAAGCTGCTGCACCGGCTCAAGGCGACCGGGGACCTGCCGGGGGTCTCCGACCGGTTGGGCGTGCTGACCCGTACCAACTCCGAGGCGATCCTCGGGGCGCTGGCCCCGGACCTGTCGGTCGACTACAGCCAGGGCGTGGCGATCACCTCGTCGTTCCACCCCGACGCCCAGACCCACATCGAGGCGGTGCGCTACGGCAAGGGCTCCAACGCGATGGCGCTGCTGCAGACGGTGCTCACCGACGGCGACGGCCCGCTGCCGCGCTGGCGGGTGTGGCTCAAGGAGCTGTGGAAGGAACGGCGCAACGTGCTCGGGCTCTACGACCTCAAGCACTGGTCGGAGCGGACCGTGATCGCGCTGGTGATGCAGACGCTGGACAACTCCATCACCACCTCGGTGCGCAGGACCCCGGTCGGCTGGCGGCTCACCTCCACGCAGGGCCACGGTGCGCCCAACCCGACCTGGATCCCCGCGGCCAACCAGGCGGTACGGCGGATCGCGCGGATCCTCAAGGGCACCCCCGGCGGGACGCTCGGCGAGCCGTTCAACCGGCCGATGACCGCGCACTTCATCGGCGGCTGCACGATCGGGGAGACCCCGCAGACGGGCGTGGTGGATCCCTACCAGCGGATGCACGGCCACCCCGGGCTGCACGTCGTCGACGGCTCCACGATCTCGGCGAACCTGGGGGTGAACCCGTCGCTGACGATCACCGCCCAGGCCGAGCGGGCGATGGCGCTGTGGCCCAACAAGGGCGAGGCCGACCCCCGTCCCGAGCCCGGCAGCCCCTACCGCCGCGTCGAGCCGGTCGCGCCCCGGGCGCCCGCCGTACCCCCCACCGCCCCCGGCGCGCTGCGCCTCCCCATCGTCGGCGTCAGCTGACCCACCCCAGGGGCAGAGCCCCAGGCAACAAGCCCACCCCAGCCCCACCCCAGCCCCAAGCCCCGCGACCCGTCACTCCCTCGACCATTTCTGCGGCATGTCGAGGAGGCATTGACGGGTCGCGGGGCTGTGCCGGTGGTGGCCGCACTCCGCCGGCGACGAGGGCTCTGTGCAGAGTCGAAGTATTTTCCCCAGAGCCCCCGTAACCCGCCTTTGCAGACCTCGTTGAGCAGTCGGATCCGGCAGTCAAGCTCCCTCCCACACGCCGGATCCGCTGTCCGTGCGCTGTCTCCAGGCGTGTGGACGATCAGGGCCCGGCCACCCTCCCTCCCCGGCCGGGCCCTGGTGCGTTCACGGGCCAATGCTCGGTGCGGAGACGTGCTCGATAGACTCGCAGGGCCGCCGTACGCCGTCGAAAGGGCGCCCTGTCGATGTCCACCGTGACACCGCACGATCATGACCTCGTCCTCGTCGTGGACTTCGGGGCGCAGTACGCCCAGCTCATCGCCCGCCGGGTGCGTGAGGCCAAGGTCTACTCCGAGATCGTCCCGCACACGATGCCGGTCGCCGAGATGCTCGCCCGCGAGCCCAAGGCGATCATCCTCAGCGGCGGCCCGTCCTCGGTGTACGCCGAGAACGCGCCCTCGATCGACCCGGCGATCTTCACCTCGGGGGTCCCGGCGTTCGGCATGTGCTACGGCTTCCAGCTGATGGCCAAGGGCCTCGGCGGCGAGGTCTCGCCGACCGGCGTGCGCGAGTACGGGCGCACCGAGGTCACCATCGGCGACGGTGGCACGCTGCTCGCCGACATCCCCGCGGCGCACCGCGTCTGGATGTCGCACGGCGACTCCGTGACCGCGGCGCCGGAGGGCTTCGACGTCCTCGCCTCCACCGACGTCACGCCGGTGGCCGCCTTCGAGGACACCTCGCGCGGCCTGGCCGGCGTCCAGTGGCACCCCGAGGTGCTGCACAGCGAGCACGGCCAGCAGGTGCTCGAGCGCTTCCTGCACGACATCGCCGGCTGCCGCCCGACCTGGACGATGGTCAACATCGTCGAGGAGCAGGTCGAGTCCATCCGGGCCCAGGTCGGCGAGTCCGGCCGCGCCATCTGCGGTCTCTCCGGCGGCGTCGACTCGGCCGTCGCCGCGGCGCTGGTCCAGCGCGCCATCGGCGACCAGCTGACCTGCGTCTTCGTCGACCACGGCCTGCTGCGCAAGGGCGAGGCCGAGCAGGTCGAGCGCGACTTCGTGGCCGCCACCGGGGTCTCGCTGCACGTCGTCGACGCGGCCGAGACCTTCCTGAACGCCCTCGCCGGGGTCACCGACCCCGAGGAGAAGCGCAAGATCATCGGCCGCGAGTTCATCCGCGCCTTCGAGGGCGCCGAGGCCGCCGTCCTCGGCGACGCGGCCGAGGCCGGCGAGAAGGTCGCGTTCCTGGTGCAGGGCACGCTCTACCCCGACGTGGTGGAGTCCGGCGGCGGCGCCGGCACCTCCAACATCAAGTCCCACCACAACGTCGGCGGTCTCCCCGACGACCTCGAGTTCGAGCTGATCGAGCCGCTGCGCACGCTGTTCAAGGACGAGGTCCGCCTGGTCGGCGAGCAGTTGGGACTGCCCTCCGAGATCGTCTGGCGCCAGCCCTTCCCGGGCCCCGGCCTGGGCATCCGGATCATCGGCGAGGTCACCCAGGACCGGCTGGAGATCCTGCGCGACGCCGACGCGATCGCCCGCGAGGAGCTCACCCGGGCCGGGCTGGACCGCGACGTCTGGCAGATGCCCGTCGTGCTGCTGGCCGACGTCCGCTCCGTCGGCGTCCAGGGCGACGGCCGCACCTACGGCCACCCGGTGGTGATCCGCCCGGTGACCTCCGAGGACGCGATGACCGCCGACTGGGCGCGCCTGCCGTACGACGTGCTCGAGCGCATCTCGACCCGCATCACCAACGAGGTGAGCG
Source organism: Nocardioides sp. Z21_20 (assembly GCF_059766585.1). Classification (NCBI taxonomy): domain Bacteria; kingdom Bacillati; phylum Actinomycetota; class Actinomycetes; order Propionibacteriales; family Nocardioidaceae; genus Nocardioides; species Nocardioides sp. Z21_20. The sequence goes on along the minus strand of NZ_JCBAJX010000014.1, from coordinate 49,973 downwards.
AGGTCAACCGGGTCACGCTGGACGTCACCTCCAAGCCGCCGGGCACCATCGAGTGGGAGTGAGCCCGCTGCGCCCCGTGCGGGCGCGGCGGGTGGACGGCGGGTAGACCCGAGCCCTTGTCCGCTCCTGTGACGCGTGCCACACTCGAACCGACCGATCGGTTGGTAATGCGAGGTGGCAGATGGCCGGGACAGCCGGACAGGACGTCGAGGCGGTCGAGGCGTCGTTCCAGGACGTCATCGCCCGCGCCGACCGGATCGAGCCGCGCGACTGGATGCCCGAGGGGTACCGCCGCACGCTGGTGCGCCAGATGGCCCAGCACGCCCACTCCGAGATCATCGGCATGCAGCCCGAGGGCAACTGGCTGACCCGGGCGCCGTCGCTGCGGCGCAAGGCGATCCTGTTGGCCAAGGTCCAGGACGAGGCGGGGCACGGGCTCTACCTGTACTCCGCGTGCGAGACGCTCGGCGTCTCCCGGGGCGAGCTGACCCGGATGCTGCTCGACGGCCGGCAGAAGTACTCCTCGATCTTCAACTACCCGGCGCTGTCCTACGCCGACGTCGGCACCATCGGCTGGCTGGTGGACGGCGCCGCGATCTGCAACCAGGTGCCGCTGTGCCGCACGTCGTACGGGCCCTACGGCCGGGCGATGGTGCGCATCTGCAAGGAGGAGTCGTTCCACCAGCGGCAGGGCTTCGAGCTGCTGATGACGATGATGGGCGGGACCGACGAGCAGCGCGCGATGGTGCAGGAGTCGGTGGACCGGTTCTGGTGGCCGGCGCTGATGATGTTCGGGCCCCCCGACGGCGACTCGCCCAACACCGCGCAGTCGATGGCCTGGGGCATCAAGCGCGACACCAACGACGAGCTGCGCCAGCGCTTCGTCGACATGACCGTCCCGCAGGCCGCGGCACTGGGGGTGAGGCTGCCCGACCCCGAGCTGCGCTGGAACGACGCCCGCGGCGCGCACGACTTCGGGCAGCCGGACTGGGCCGAGTTCAAGGCCGTCGTGTCCGGGGACGGGCCGTGCAACGCCCAGCGGATCGCGCACCGGCGGCGTGCGCACGAGGACGGCGCGTGGGTGCGGGAGGCGGCGCGCGCCTACGCACGTCGTACCGCGGGAACCGGCGAGCCGTCAGGGGCGCCGCGACACGCCGCGGAAATGGTCGAGGGAGTGACGGGTCGCGATGGATGAGGGTGAGGTGTTCGAGGTGTTCGTGCGGGCGAAGCGGGGGCTGAACCACGTGCACGTGGGGTCGTTGCATGCGGCGGACGCGGAGCTGGCGCTGCGCCACGCCCGCGACGTCTACACCCGCCGCAACGAGGGGGTCAGCCTCTGGGTGGTGCGCGCGCGCGACGTCACCGCGTCCAGCCCCGACGAGAAGGACCCGTTCTTCGCCCCGAGCGGGGACAAGGCCTATCGGCATCCCACGTTCTACGACGTCCCCGCGGACGTCCCGCACCTGTGAGGCCACGATGGGCGAGCTGACCGACCACCAGCGCCACGCAGACCAAGCAAGCCCCAGCCCCGCCGAGCACGGGGCGGGCTCGGTGTACGACGGGCTGCAGCAGGACGGGCACCACGACGGGCTGGGCGACGCCGCCCATTGGGCCTTCGGCACCGGCTTCAGCGACCCGCTCGACGGCGTGGACACGACCGTGCCCGACGGCGTCGACGCCGGCGACCTGGCCGCCTACGCGCTGATGCTCGGCGACGACGCCCTGATCCACGCGCACCGGCTCTCCGAGTGGTGCAGCCGGGCGCCGGACCTCGAGGAGGACGTCGCGCTGGCCAACATCGCCCTCGACCTGCTCGGGCAGGCGCGGCTGCTGCTCACCCGCGCGGCCGTCGCCGACCCGACGCTGGTGCCGCCCCTGCCGGAGGACTCGCCGGTGCCGGCCGAGGACGCGCTGGCGTTCTTCCGCGACCCGCGCGGCTTCCGCAACGTGCAGCTCGTCGAGTCGCCGAACGGCGACTTCGCGAGCACCGTCGTCCGGCTGCTGGTCCTCGCCACCTGGCGACTGGCCCTGCTCCAGCGCCTGCGCGCCAGCGCCGACCCCGTGCTGGCCGCGGTCGCCGCCCAGGGGGTGCCCGAGGTGACCTACCACCGCGGGTACGCCGCCCGCTGGTTCGTCACGCTCGCGCAGGGCACCGCGACCTCGCGAGCACGCCTGCTCAGCGCGCTCGCCGAGGTGTGGCCCGACCTCGCGGAGCTGCTGACCACGCACCCCCTGGAGGCCCGAGTCGCGGCCGCCGGGGTCGGAGTGGACCCGGCGACGCTGGCCGCGGAGGTGCACGGCGTGCTCGACGAGGTGCTCGCCGCCGCCCAGGTCGAGGCGCCGCCGGCCTCGCAGCGGGTCGGAGCGGGTGGTCGCCGGGGCCGCGACGGTGCCCACACCGAGGCGCTGGGCCGGCTGCTCGCCGAGATGCAGTCGGTGGCTCGCGCGCACCCGTCGGGGCGGTGGTGAGGTTGACCGCGACCCTGGGCGAGACCCTGGAGCGCGCCGCGGCCCTCGCGCGCACCGTCGTGGACCCCGAGCTGCCGATGCTGACGCTGGTCCAGCTCGGGGTGCTGCGCACGATCGAGGCGACCGCATCGGGACGGGTCATCGTCTCCCTGGCACCCACCTGGAGTGGCTGTCCCGCCCTCGACGCGATGCGCGACGACGTGGTGCGGGTGCTCACCGACGGGGGCTTCGCCGACGTGGAGGTGCGACTGGTGCTGGACCCGCCGTGGTCCAGCGACGACGTCAGCGACGAGGGGCGCCGCCTGCTCGCCGAGCACGGGCTGTCCCCGCCGCGCCCCGCCGCCCGCGGTGCGGTCGCCCCCGATGCCGGGACGCCGGTGCCGCTGGTTCTCGCCGCGCCCCGGCTGCGGGTCGCCTGCCCGCGCTGCGGCGCCGCCGACACCGACCTCGTCGCCGAGTTCGGCCCCACGCCGTGCCTGTCCCTGCGGCGCTGCCCCGCCTGCCTGGAGACCTTCGAGCAGATGAAGGCGCGCTGATGACGACGATCACGGACGCCGCGCGGACCCGCGCCCGGGGCCGGCGGATCGCCTTCCACCCGCTGCGGGTGGCCGAGGTGCGCGCACTGTGCCCGGACGCGGCCGCGGTCACCTTCGCGGTGCCCGCCGAGCTGGCCGCGGCCTACGCGTTCGACCCGGGCCAGTCGCTGGTCGTGCGCCGCCGGGTCGAGGGCCGCGAGGAGCGCCGCAGCTACTCGATCTGCAGCGCTGGGGGGGAGCCGCTGCGGATCGGGGTGCGCGAGATCCCCGACGGCCTCTTCTCCCGGTGGCTGGTGCGCGACCTGGCCGCCGGCGACGTCGTCGAGGTGGGCACCCCGACGGGGTCCTTCCGTGCGCTGCCGGACGTCGCCGGGCGCCACCTGTTCCTCGCTGCCGGCTCGGGGATCACCCCGGTGTTGTCGCTGCTGGGCACGGTGCTGCGCAACGGCGGGCGGGCCACGCTGCTCTACGGCAACCGGAGCACGTCCTCGGTGATGTTCGCCGAGGAGCTGGGCGACCTCAAGGACCGCCACGGCCCGCGCCTGGAGGTGTTCCACGTGCTCTCCCGCGAGCCGCGCGCGGTCGAGCTGTTCTCCGGGAGACTCGACGCCGGGCGCCTGCGCCGACTGCTGGACCTGCTGGTGCCGGTCGCGGCGGTCGAGCACGCCTGGCTGTGCGGGCCGCTGGCGCTGGTCGAGACGGGACGCGCGGTGCTCGGCGAGATCGGCCTGCCCCGCGAGCGGGTGCACGCCGAGCTGTTCTTCGACGACACCCCGCCGCCCGCCGTACGGCGTGACGCGCCGGCGGTGGTCGGCGGCAGCCAGGTGGAGGTCGTCCTCGACGGCAGGCGCACCACGCTCGCCGTACCGGAGGGGGCGACGGTGCTCGAGGCCGCGCAGCTGGTCCGCGCCGACCTCCCCTTCGCCTGCCGCGGTGGCGTGTGCGGGACGTGCCGGGCGCGGCTGGTCGCGGGGGAGGTGGAGATGGCACGCAACTACGCGCTGTCGCCCGAGGAGCTGGCGGCCGGCTTCGTGCTCACCTGCCAGTCGCGTCCCGCCAGCGCCCGGGCCACCGTCGACTTCGACGCCTGACGCCTGCCGCCGGGCCCCCGCCGCGAGGGCCCGGCGGACTCAGGGCAGGTCGATGACCTCGACCTCGCCGGCGAAGAGGATCGCGGGGGTGGCCAGGTTGGCCCCGTCGGCGGCGGCCGCCTGCATCTCGGCCGACGCCAGGCCCGCCCTCATCGCCTCGGCGTCGTCGAAGTCGAGCTCGCAGACCAGGTGCACCGACTTGTCGCCGCCCAGCGGCCGGGGCCGGGTCACGGTCAGGCTGCGCAGGCCGGCCATCGGCGTCACCAGCGGCAGGTGCTTGTCCAGGTAGTAGCGGTCGAAGGCCTCGGGGTCGCTCGGCACGGAGTACTGGATCGTCAGGCGGTACATGTGGCTCCTGTGGTGGTGGGTGGCTCGGGTGCTGCGCTCACATGGGGGGCTCGGCCGGGCGGGTGAGGCCGTCGAAGACCAACGTGGTCACCATCGCCGCCAGCGCCGCGACGTCCTCGCGGTCGCCGCGCGGGCGGTACCACTCGACCAGGGAGTTGACGGTGCCGAACAGCAGCCGGCTGATCATCAGCGGCGGCAGGTCGTCGCGCAGCGCCCCCTCCTCGACCGCGTCCGCCACCAGCTCGGCGAGCTGCTCGTCGATGCGGCGGCGCCGTCCCAGCGCCGCCAGCTCCACGTCGCTGTTGCCGCGCACCCGCAGGAGGAGGGTCACCGCCGGCAGGTGCTCGGCGAGCGTCTCGACGCTGCCGGTGACCACCAGCCGCAGCCTCTGGTAGGCGGTGCCGGCGGGATCGGCGTCGTCGGCGGCGCGGGTGAGGACCCGCTCGAGGGCGTCCAGCGCCTCGTCCAGCGCGCGCTCGAGCAGGTGGGTCTTGCTGGGCACGTGGTGGTAGATCGTGGCCTTGGACAGCCCGAGCTCGCGGGCCAGGTCGCTCATCGAGGTGGCGTCGTAGCCCTGCCTGTTGAACAGCGCGACCGCCTGGGCGAGGACCGTGTCCGGGTCGTGTCCGGGCCTGCCCCGGCGACGCGGGGCGCCGGCCGGCGCAGGGGTCGACATGCCGGCCAGCATGGCACATCGCGGTGCCGCGCGGAGCCCGCTCAGCCCACCGGCAGCAGCTCGGTGTGCTCCGCGGCGAGCAGCACCGCGCCGACCATCGAGGCTCGCTCGCGCAGCGCGCTGGCGAGGACGGGGGTGGCGGCGACGGTGTCGAGGGCGTGGCGGCGCAGGCCGATCCGGACCGACTCCAGGAGCAGCTCGCCGGCCCGGGCGAGGTCGCCGCCGACCACGACCGCGTCGGGGTTGAGCAGGTTGACCACGGAGGCGAGCCCCCAGCCGAGGTGCAGCCCGGCGTCCTCCAGGGTGCGCAGCGCCGCCATGTTGCCGCCCCGGGCGGCGGCGAGGATGTCGTCGAGCGTCGAGCCGGGCAGCTGGTCGGCCATCATCGCCAGCACTGTCTCGGTGGAGGCGTAGGCCTCCAGGCAGCCGCGGCTCCCGCACCGGCAGACCGGCCCCTGGTCGTCGAGGGTGAGGTGACCCAGCTCGCCGGCGGTCCCGGCACTGCCGCGGAAGAGCCGGTCCTCGATGATGATGCCGGAGCCGACCCCGGAGGAGATCTTCACGAAGACCGAGTTCCTCAGGCCCCGGGCGACGCCGTAGCGGTGCTCGGCAAGCGCGCCGAGGTTCGCGTCGTTCTCCACGTGCGCCGGCACACCGAGGCGGGCGCTCGCCTCCTGGCGGGCGTCGATGCCCACCCAGCCCGGCAGGATCGCCGAGGAGCGGACGATGTCGTCGGTGATCGGCGCGGGCAGGCCCAGGGCGACCGTGCGGATCTCGGCGCCGGGCCCCTCGTAACGCTCCACGAGCCGCTCCACCAGCTCGACCGCGACGTCCAGGCCGGTGTCGTAGCCGGTCGAGGGGGCCAGCGGGCGCCGCGTCTCGAGGATCAGCTGGCCGCTCAGGTCTCCCAGCGCCACGGCCACGTGCCGGTGGCCGACGTCGATGCCGACCACCATTCCGGCCGAGCGCGCCAGCCGGACGACGGTGCCGCGGCGGCCGCTGCCCGGCGAGACGTCCAGGACGCCGGCTGCCCCCAGCTCGCGCACGATGTTGGACACCGTGGCCGGGGCCAGCCCGGTGAGCCGGGCGAGCTCGGCCTGAGTGACGTCGTCCTCGCCGGGCACCCGGCTGCGGCGCAGCACGGACAGGACGCGCCTCTGGTTGGCGGTGCGCAGGGCGGCCGTGGAGCCGGGAGCGCGCTCACGCCGCTCGCCCTGCCGAAGTGCTGGCATGGGAAAAACTGTGGTGGACGCCGTCCAGATCCGTCAAGGAGTGGCGACTAGGGCCACTAGACCCGGTCACCTAGCCGCATTGTATTCAACTCTTGACGTCAACTGTGATCTTCCTCACACTCGTGACTACCCAGCTGCGGGTCGTGGCCCGCGCGCCATCTGTGACCGAGGAGCTCCCATGGCCATCACTCGCTACCGTCTCGCGGCCCTCGCCGCGGCGGCTCTCATCGGCGTCACCGGCCTGTCGGCGTGCGGCGCCAACGACGACCAGTCCGGCGACGAGGCCAGCGGGGGCAGCGGCAAGAGCATCGCCCTGCTGCTGCCGGAGTCGCAGACCACGCGCTACGAGGCGTTCGACCGGCCGCTGTTCGAGGAGAAGGTCGCCGAGCTGTGCGACGACTGCGAGGTCACCTACTTCAACGCAGACCAGGACAAGGACAAGCAGGCCCGCGACGTCGACTCGGCGATCACCCAGGAGGTCGACGTCATCGTCCTCGACCCGGTCGACGGCAAGGCGGCGACCAGCTCGGTGCGTGACGCCCAGGAGGCGGGCATCGAGGTGATCGCCTACGACCGGTTCATCGAGGGCGCCGACTACTACATGTCCTTTGACAACGAGACCGTCGGCGAGATGCAGGCCCAGGCGCTCGTCGACGCGGTCGGCGACAAGGGCGGGATCCTGATGCTGAACGGCTCGCCCACCGACCCCAACGCGGCGCAGTTCAAGGCCGGCGCCCACAGCGTGCTCGACGAGAGCGGCGTGGAGATCCTGGCGGAGTACGACAACCCCGACTGGAGCCCGGAGAACGCCCAGAAGTGGACCACCGACCAGCTGACCAAGGTCGGCGCCGACAAGGTGATGGGCGTCTACGCCGCCAACGACGGCCAGGCAGGCGGCGTGGTCGCCGCGCTGACCGGAGCCGACGTGGCCGCGGACGCCCTGCCGCCGATCACCGGCCAGGACGCCGAGCTGGCCGCCATCCAGCGGATCGTCGCGGGCCAGCAGTCGATGACGATCTACAAGCCGATCCCGATCGAGGCCGAGAAGGCCGCCGAGGTCGCGGTCGCCCTGGCGAACGGCGAGGACGTCGGCGAGACGACCGACTACGAGGGCGTCGCGTCGTTCATCTTCGACCCGATCGTGGTGACCCAGGACAACATCAACGACACGATCGTGGCCGACGGCTTCTACTCGGTCGAGGACATCTGCACCGAGGAGTACGCCGAGGCCTGCACGGCCGCCGGCCTGAAGTGATGGCCGAGCTCACCAAGGGCGGCGCCGCGGTCGCCCCGGTCAGGGAGGCAGTGCTCTCCCTGACCGGGGTGGACAAGCGGTTCGGGGCCGTCCAGGCACTGACCGACGTGGACTTCCACGTCTCCGCAGGAGAGGTCGTCGCGCTCGTGGGCGACAACGGCGCCGGCAAGTCCACCCTGGTCAAGGTGATCTCGGGGGTCTACCAGCCCGACGCCGGCCAGATGACGTTCGCCGGGCAGCCGGTGCACATGTCCGGGCCCAGCCAGGCCCAGGCCCTGGGCATCGCCACCGTCTTCCAGGACCTGGCGCTGTGCGACAACCTCGACGTGGTCGCCAACCTCTTCCTCGGCCAGGAGCGCTCCGCCGGGCTCCTGCTCGACGAGGTCGAGATGGAGAAGGAGGCGTGGCGGCTGCTGCGCACCCTCTCCGCCAAGATCCCCTCGGTCCGGATCCCGATCGCCTCGCTCTCGGGCGGGCAGCGCCAGACGGTCGCGATCGCGCGCAGCCTGGTCGGGAGCCCCCAGGTGGTGATCCTCGACGAGCCGACCGCGGCCCTGGGCGTGGCCCAGACGGCGGAGGTGCTCAACCTCGTGGAGCGGCTGCGCGAGACCGGTCTCGCCGTGATCCTGGTCAGCCACAACATGGCCGACGTGCAGGCGGTCGCGGATCGGATCGTGGTCCTGCGCCTGGGCCGCAACGCCGCCGAGTTCAACGCCGACCAGGTGAGCACCGAGCAGCTGGTGGCGGCGATCACCGGAGCCTCGGACAACGTCGTCGCCTCGCGCGCCCACCGCCGCAACCCGGGAGAAGACCATGGCTGACCAGCTCACCGCCTCGCCCGTCGCCGCCGACCTGGCCGACGAGCGGCTCATCCAGGAGCAGGGCCTCGGCGGCTACCTGCGCTCCTCGTGGAGCCGGCTGCGCACCGGCGAGCTGGGCGCGCTGCCGGTGCTGCTCGGACTGGTCCTGATCAGCCTGGTGTTCTACGCGATGGAGCCGATCTTCCTGTCCTCGCGCAACCTGGTCAGCATCACCCAGTTCGCGGCGCCGGTGGGGGTCATCTCGCTGGGCATCGTGCTGGTGCTGCTGCTCGGCGAGATCGACCTCTCGGTCGGCTCGACGAGCGGGTTCGCCGCCGCCAGCATGGCGGTCCTCGTCGTCGACAAGGGCTACTCGGTCACGGTCGGGATCCTGGCGGCGCTGGGCATCGGCCTGGCGATCGGCTCGCTCTACGCGCTGCTGTTCATCAAAGTGGGGGTGCCCAGCTTCGTCTTCTCGCTGGCCGGGCTGCTCGCCTTCCAGGGCATGCTGCTCTACGTCCTGGGCGACAACGGCACCATCAACCTGACCAACGACAACTACCTGGTCGAGTTCGCCCGCTACCAGTTCGCCGGCGACGCGGTCTCCTACCTGCTGGTCGCGCTGGTGACCGCGCTGTACGCCGGGAGCCAGCTCTGGACGCTGCGGACCAGGCAGCGCGCGGGGCTGTCCACCGGGTGGGTGCCGCTGATCGCGATCAAGGCCGCGCTGATGGCGCTCGTCCTGGGGCTGCTGACCTACTACCTCAACATCGACCGCGGCTGGGGCTACCTGTGGCTGTTCTTCGTGCTGCTGGTGGTGCTGCTCGACATCGCGCTGCGCCGGACCCGGTGGGGCCGCCACCTGTTCGCGGTCGGGGGCAACGTGGAGGCCGCCCGGCGCTCCGGCATCCGGGTGGGGCGGGTCTACTTCACCGCCTTCGCCGGCTGCTCGGTGCTCGCCGCCGTCGGCGGGCTGCTCGCCGCGGCGCAGGTGACCTCGGTCTCGCAGGGCAGCGGCACCGGCGACACCAACCTCACCGCGATCGCGGCGGCGGTCATCGGCGGCACCAGCCTCTTCGGCGGCCGCGGCTCGGCGTACGCCGCGATGCTCGGCATCGTGGTGCTGATCGGGATCCAGAACGGGCTGAACCTGCTCGGTGTCGACTCCTCGGTGCGGTTCATGGTGACCGGCGCGGTGCTGCTGCTGGCGGTCGCCATCGACTCGGTCTCGCGGCGGGCGAGGTCCTCGAGCGGACGCGGGTAGGCGCCGCCGGCTCGGGAGCCGCGTGGGATCATCGTCTGGTGATCGGCTTCCCTGCTCTCCGCGTGGCCGGATGAGAACTCGTGTCTCGGCCGCCCTGGCAGGCCTGCTGACCGTCGCCCTGGTGGGCGGCGGTCTCGCGGGCTGTCAGGACTCCGAGCGCCGCACCGTGGCGCTGCTGCTCGGCAGCGAGCGCGCCGCCCGCTGGACCGAGGTCGACGAGCCCACCATCCGCGACCGGGTCGAGCGGGCCTGCGACGGTTGCGAGCTGGTCGTGCACAACGCCGACGGCGACGCGCAGCGCCAGTCCGAGCAGCTCGACGAGGCCCTCGACGACGGCGCGGACGTGGTGATCCTCAACCCCGTCGACTCCGCCGGCGGCGAGGAGCTGGTGGAGCGCGCCGGGGACGTCCCGGTGGTGGCCTACGACCGCTACGTGGCCGGAGCCGACTGGCTCGTCGGCGTCGACGCCGCGGCGGTCGGCCGGCTCCAGGCGACGGCGGTCGTCCGGGCCCTGGGCTCCGGTGGCACGGCGCTGGTCATCAACGGCGGCTCCGACGACCCCAACGCCGCCCAGGCCGCCCTCGCCGCCCGTACGGTGCTGGACGAGGGCGGCGTCAAGGTGCGCGCCGAGCTCGACCCGCGCACCTGGGGCGCCGAGGAGGCCCGGGACTGGGTCGCCGAGCAGCTCCGGCCCGGCCGCGACCCGCTGCGGGGGGTGGGGGCGATCATGGCCGCCAACGACGTCCAGGCGGGCGGGGTCGTCGAGGCGCTGCAGGCCGCAGGGATCCCGGCGGCCCGCTGGCCGGTGATCACCGGCCAGGACGCGGAGCTGTCGGCGGTGCGCCGCATCGTGCGCGGGGAGCAGGAGATGACGGTCCTCAAGCCCCTGGTCGCCGAGGCGCGCCAGGCCGCGGACATCGCCGTGCGGCTGGTGACCGAGGAGGAGATCACCGGCGCCCAGGAGTACGAGGGCGTGGACTCGTTCGTGCTCGAGCCGGTGAGCGTCACGGTGCGGGACCTGACCAACACCGTGGTGCGCGACGGCGTCCACTCCATCGAGGAGATCTGCGACGCCGCCACCATGGCGCGCTGCGTCGCGCTGGGCATCTCCTAGGGAGTCCGGCACAACTCAGGGTGTCACCTGATGCCGTCGGCGCCAGTCTCGTGGAGACTGAGCCCACGACACCCGACACGGTACGGAAGGCACGCATGCGCCACAGGAGCCGGCTCCAGCACTGGGTCCGCCGGGCCGCGCTCGCGCAGGCCGGGCGCCGGGGCATCGACCTGACCCGGCTCGACGCCGTGCCGGCGAGCCTGGTCTGGCCGCTGAGACGCGAGGGTCTCGACCCGCCGGCACGGCTCGGCGAGCTCCGGGCCGAGCAGCCGGTGCACCACCTGACCGGCTTCCTCGGCATGGGGGTCTGGCTGGTGACCGGCTTCGAGGAGGCTCGCGAGGTCCTCGCCGACCAGACGTCGTACAGCACCGACATCCGGCCCTACGTCGGGCGCAGCGGCGCCGACGACGGGGACGTGGGCGGCCTGGGCTTCACCGACCCGCCGGACCACACCCGGTTGCGTCGGCTGCTCACCCCCGAGTTCACCATGCGCCGCCTCGACCGGATGGCGCCGCTGATCGACGACATCGTCGCGCGCCAGCTCGACCGGCTCGGTGAGCAGGCCGGCCCCGACGGCGTCGTCGACCTGGTCCCGGCCTTCGGCTTCGCGGTCCCGTTCCTGGTCATCTGCGAGCTGCTCGGGCTGCCCGACGCGAAGCGGGAGACGTTCCGCCGGCTCGGCGCGGCCCGCTTCGACGTGAGCGGTGGCGGCAGTGCGAGCTTCGGGGCGATCTCCGGGTCGCGGTCCTTCCTGTTCGAGGAGACCCGGCGCCAGCGTCAGGACCCGGGGCCGGGGCTGATCGGCCAGATCATCCGCGAGCACGGCGACGAGATCAGCGACTTCGACCTCGGCGGGCTCGCCGACGGCGTCTTCACCGGTGGGATGGAGACCAGCGCCGGGATGCTCGCGCTGGGCACGGCGGTGCTGTTGGACCACCCGGCGTGGTGGGAGCGGCTGGGCACCGACCCCGCGGCGGTCGACCCCGTCGTGGAGGAGCTGCTGCGCTACCTGTCGGTGGTCCAGGTGGCGTTCCCGCGGTTCGTGCGCAGCGAGGTCACGGTCGGCGGGCAGCGGATCGCGCCCGGCGACGTGGTGCTCGTCTCGCTGCCGGCGGCCGACCGCGATCCCGTGCTGGGTTCGGACCTCGAGGAGTTCGACCCCGGCCGCCCGGTGCGCTCCCACCTCGCCTTCGGTCACGGGCTGCACCGCTGCGTGGGCGCCGAGCTGGCCCGGATGGAGCTGCGGGCCGCCTTTCCCGCCCTGGTCAGGCGCTTCCCGGCGATGGCGCTCGCCACCGACCGGCTGGTGCACCCCCAGCAGTCGATCGTGTTCGGCATCGAGTCGCTGCCGGTCCGACCGCTCGGCGCCTCCGCGACCGGGGCGGCCCGCGACCTGGACGTCGAGGGGACCGCCTGAGCCGTCCCGGCGGCGGCCGAGCGAGGCTCAGCCGCGCTCCGGGCGCCCGTACGTCGTGAGCCGCTCCCGGACGGGTCGGCCGATGCCGGCGCCGATCTCGACGAGCTCCTCCACGGTCTTGGCCGAGCCGTGCTCGGAGCCGGCCATCCGCGAGATCGTCTCCTCCATCAGCGTCCCGCCCAGATCGTTGGCCCCGGCGCGCAGCATCGCCCGGGTGCCCTCGACGCCGAGCTTGACCCAGCTGGTCTGGATGTTGGCGATCCGCCCGTGCAGCAGGATCCGCGCCATCGCGTGCACCGCGCGGTTGTCGCGCAGCGTCGGGCCGGGCCGGGCCACCCCGGCCAGGTAGATCGGCGCCGAGGTGTGCACGAACGGCAGCGGCACGAACTCGGTGAAGCCGCCGGTCTCGTCCTGGATCCGGCTGAGCACCCGCAGGTGTTGCACCCAGTGGCGCGGGTTGTCGACGTGGCCGTACATCATCGTCGAGGTGGTCGGGATGCCCACCCGGTGCGCGGTCGAGATGATCTCCACCCAGGTGGAGGTGGGCAGCTTGCCCTTGGTCAGGATCCAGCGGACCTCGTCGTCGAGGATCTCCGCGGCCGTGCCCGGGATCGTGTCCAGGCCGGACTCGCGGGCCTTGATCAGGAAGTCCTCGAAGCTCAGCCCGGTGCGCGAGGAGCCGTTGACGATCTCCATCGGGGAGAAGGCGTGCACGTGCATCTGCGGGACCCGCTGCTTGACCGCCTGGACCAGGTCGAAGTACGCCGTGCCGGGCAGCTCGGGGTCGATGCCGCCCTGCATGCAGACCTCGGTGGCGCCCAGCCCCCAGGCCTCCTCGGCCCGGTCGGCGACCTGGTCGAGGGAGAGCGAGTAGGCGTCGGCGTCGGTGCGCCGCTGGGCGAACGCGCAGAACCGGCAGCCGACGTAGCAGACGTTGGTGAAGTTGATGTTGCGGTTGACGACGTAGGTCACCTCGTCCCCGACCACCTCGCGGCGCAGGTCGTCGGCGAGCCGGCAGACCTGCTCGAGCAGGTCGCCCTCGGCGGTGATCAGCCTCAGCGCGTGCGCGTCGCTGAGGTTGCCCGGGTCCCGCTCGGCGGCGGCCAGGGCCGCGCGGCCCTCGGCGTCGGCGGCCGGGCCCGACACGGCCGGGGCCGAGGCCGGCGCCACGCTGTCGCGGACCTCGTCCCAGTCGCCGTAGACGCTGTCGAAGTCGGCGCGCCGGTCGCTGGAGCGTCCGGTGGTGTCGACGCTCTCGTGCAGGTCGGTGCGCCCGCGGCCCTCGCCGACGCTGGCGAACCCGCCGTCGGGCTCCTGCCACGCCAGCCCGGTGGGTCGTACGCCGGGGCGCGCGAGGCCGTCGTCGCCGGCCAGCGCGGCGACGTGGCCGGAGACCCGCGGGTCGATCCAGGGCTCGCCCTGCACGACGTACTCGGGGTGCACGGTGAGCCGGGCGCGCAGCTCGAGGCCGCAGGCGGCGGTGAGGTCGCGCAGCCGCTCCAGCGAGGGCCACGGGCGCTCGGGGTTGACGTGGTCGGGGGTGAGCGGGGAGACGCCGCCCCAGTCGTCGACGCCCGCCTCGAGCAGCGCGCGGCACTCGGCGAGGTCCACCAGGTTCGGCGGAGCCTGGATCCGCATCCGGGGCCCGAGCACCAGCCGGGTGACCGCGATCGTGGCGCGGTACTCGTCGAGGCCGAGGTCGTCGCTGTGGCGCATCGCGGTGTCGGGCTTGGCGCGGAAGTTCTGGACGATCACCTCCTGCAGCGCGCTGTAGCGCCGGGCCACGCCGCGCAGCGCGAAGACGGTCTCGGCCCGCTCGGTCAGGGTCTCGCCGATGCCGACCAGCAGGCCGCTGGTGAACGGGACGGAGAGCCGGCCCGCGTCCTCCAGAGTGCGCAGCCGCACCGCCGGGTCCTTGTCGGGGGAGCCGAAGTGCGCCTCGCCCCTCTCGGTGAACAGCCGCGTCGAGGTGGTCTCGAGCATCATCCCCATCGACGGTGAGACCGGCTTGAGCCGGTTCATCTCCTCCCACGACATCACGCCCGGGTTGAGGTGGGGCAGCAGGCCGGTCTCCTCCAGCACCCGCACCGCCATGGCGCGCAGGTAGGCCAGCGTCGAGTCGTAGCCCTGCTCGTCGAGCCAGGCCCGGGCCTCGGGCCAGCGGTCCTCGGGGCGGTCCCCGAGCGTGAACAGCGCCTCCAGGCAGCCCAGCTCGGCGCCCTGGCGGGCGATCTCGAGGATCTCGTCGGGGGAGAGGTAGGGCGCGCGGCCCTCGCGGGCCGCCTGGCCCGGGGTCTGGACGAAGGTGCAGTAGTGGCAGCGGTCGCGGCACAGCCGGGTGACCGGGATGAAGACCTTGGGGGAGTAGGTGACGACTCCGGGCCGGCCGGCCGCCGCCAGGCCGGCGTCGCGGACCTTGGCGGCGGCGGCGCACAGCCGGTCCAGCTCGTCGCCGCGGGCGGCGAGCAGCGCGGTGGCCTCGGTGACGTCGAGGGCGGCGCCGCGCTCGGCGCGGGCCAGGGCCCGACGTACGGCCTGCGGGGTGACCTGGTCGCTCCCGGGATCGGTCGGGCGTGAGCTCATGCGCTCCAGTCTCTCCCCTCAGACGCCGGCCTTCTCCACCACCCCACTGGCTGGGACCGATCCGCGGTCGAGGCTGCTGGGCCACCAGATGCGTCCACCCAGGTCGAGGTTGATCGCGGTGACCAGCACCGAGCGCACGATCAGGGTGTCGAGCAGCACGCCGAGGGCGACGGTCGTCCCGAGCTCGGCCAGGAAGACCAGCGGCAGCGTGCCGAGCACCAGGAAGGTCGCGGCGAGCACCACGCCCGCGGAGGTGATCACCCCGCCGGTCGAGGTGAGCCCGATCAGCGAGCCTCGGCGGGTGCCGTGGGTCATCGTCTCCTCGCGGACCCGGGTCATCAGGAAGATGTTGTAGTCGATGCCCAGGGCCACCAGGAACACGAACGCGAAGAGTGGGAAGGCGGGATCGGAGCCGGCGAAGTCGAAGACGTACTCGAAGAGCAGCACCGAGAGTCCGAGCGCCGCGCTGAACGACAGCACCACCGTGCCGACCAGGATCGCCGGCGAGGTGATCGCGCGCAGCAGGACCATCAGGATCACCATCACCACCAGCAGCACGATCGGGATGATCACGTAGTTGTCGCGTGTGGAGGCGTTCTTGGTATCGAGGTAGATCGCGGTGAACCCGCCCACCTCCGCGTCCGCGCCGTCGACGGCGTGCACCGAGTCGCGGGCGTCCTCGACCAGCTCGAAGGCCGGCTGCGCAGCCGGGTCGCCCCCGAACGTCGCCGAGACGTAGGCGACGTCGCCCGCGACCCGTGGCTTGCTCGCGGCATCGATGCCCTCGACCTCGCTCAGGGCGGCACGCACCTGTTCGCCGTGGCTGGCGTTGGCGACCACCATGATCGGGTTGGAGGCGTCGACCAGCCCGTGGTCCATGAGCACCTGCTGCCCGGTCACCGACTCGAAGTCCTTGGTGTACTGCTCGTCGGTGGCCAGGCCGTTGGCGTCCAGGCGGAACAGGCCCAGGCAGGCGACGAGCAGGAGCCCGGTGGTGACCACCCAGACGGCGCGGGGGCGCACGGCGATCCGGGAGCCGACCTTGGCCCAGAAGCCCGACTGCGTGGGCTCGGAGGAGGTGAACGTCGGGCGGCGGGGCCAGAAGATCCAGCGCCCGAAGATCACCAGCAGGGCGGGCAGGAGGGTGACCATCACCAGGAAGGTGACGCCCACGCCGATCGCGGCGACCGGGCCGAGGCCCGCGGTAGAGTTCATCTCCGCGAACATCAGGCACAGCATCCCCACGGCCACGGTGGCGGCGCTGGCCAGGATCGCCGGCGCCGCGCGGTGCAGCGCGAACGCCATCGCCTCGTGCCGGTTCTCGTGGCGGCGCAGCTCCTCGCGGTAGCGGGCGACCAGCAGGAGCGCGTAGTCGGTGCCGGCGCCGATCACCAGGATGGTCAGGATCGCCTGGCTCTGCCCGTTCACGGTGAGGTCGGCGTACTTGGCCAGGAAGTAGACCAGGCCCCCGGAGACCGTGAAGGCGCACAGCGCCGAGACGATCGGCAGCACCCACAGCACCGGGCTGCGGTAGGTGAACAGCAGGATCACGATCACCACGGACAGGGTCGCCAGCAGCAGCGTGCTGTCGATGCCGGCGAAGGCCTCGAAGGAGTCGGCGGCCTGGCCGCCGGAGCCGGCGACGTAGGTGTCGACGCCGTCGATGGCGGAGATGTCGCGCAGCTCGTCGGCGACGTCGGGCATCTCCTCCCAGCCGTTCTTGCCGAAGTTGAACGTGACCACCGTCTGGGCGGCCTGCCCGTCCGCGGAGGGGACCGGCCCGACGACCTCGCCCTCGACGCCGCGCAGCTGGGAGAACTCGGCCGCGTGCTCCTTGGCGGTGGCCAGGTCCTCGGGGGTCAGCCCCGAGGAGCGCTCGTAGACGATCACGGTCGGGATCGCGTCGGGATCCTGGAAGGGCTCCAGCTTCTCCAGCGCCCTGGTCGACTCGGCCGAGGCGGGCAGCCAGGAGGAGGCCTCGTTGTTCTGGACCTCGGTGAGCTTCGAGGAGAACGCCCCGAAGACGACCATCGCCACCAGCCAGAGGGCCAGCACGATCCACTTGGTGACGGGGCCGGTGAGCTTTCCGGCGATCGAAGGGTGCATGGGACGACTCCAGCAGGGGCGGGGGGCGGGCGCATCGGGTTCCTCCCTGAGTTCGACCCCCGGTCCTCCCGGAACTCATCGGCATCCGCCGTACGGGTAGAACCGTGACAGTTCAACTGGCATAGTCGCCCCAGGAGTGACGTGGGTCACGCACCGAGCATGAGGAGGACGTCCGCGATGTATCCCGGAACCTGGGCCGAGAAGTCCCCCGACAAGCCCGCGCTGGTGATGGCCGGCTCCGGGCGCACCCTCACCTACGCGCAGCTCGACGAGCGCAGCATCCGCCTCTCCCGCCACCTGTACGACGCCGGTCTGCGCCGAGGCGACGTGGTGGCGCTGCTCAGCGACAACACCCCCGAGACCTACGAGGTGTACTGGGCGGCGCTGCGCTCGGGGCTCTACATCACTGCCGTCAACCACAACCTGACCGCGGACGAGGCCGCCTACATCGTCAACGACTGCGAGGCGCGCGCCCTGGTCGTCTCTGCGGCCAAGGCGGAACTCCTCGACGCGATGCAGGGGATCGTGCACGTCGGAGTCCGGCTGGCCTACGGCGGCGAGGTGGCCGACTACGCGTCGTACGAGCAGGCGCTCGCGGCGGCGAGTGCGGTGCCGCTGCCCGAGCAGCCGCACGGCGACGACCTGCTCTACTCCTCCGGCACCACCGGGCGCCCCAAGGGCATCAAGCTGGACCTGCCCACCTACGCCGTGGACGAGCCGGGCTACCAGTACGTGACGATCTTCGGTGCCCTCTACGGGTTCGACACCGAGACCGTCTACCTCTCGCCGGCGCCGGTCTACCACGCGGCTCCGCTGCGCTTCGGCGGTGTGATCCACGCGCTCGGCGGGACGCTGGTGATGATGGAGAAGTTCGAGCCGGAGGCGGCGCTGCGCGCGGTCGCCGAGCACCGGGTCACCCACACCCAGATGGTGCCGACGATGTTCGTGCGGCTGCTCAAGCTGCCCGACGAGGTCCGCGCCGGCTACGACACCTCCTCGCTCGAGGTCGTGGTGCACGCGGCGGCGCCGTGCCCGGTCGAGGTCAAGCGCCGGATGATCGAGTGGCTCGGGCCGATCATCCAGGAGTACTACGCCTCCACCGAGGCCAACGGCGCGACGTTCATCGACTCCGCGACCTGGCTCGAGCACCCCGGCTCGGTGGGGGTGGCCCTGCTCGGCGTCCTGCACATCTGCGGCGAGGACGGCGCCGAGCTCGGCCCCGGCGAGGTGGGCACGGTGTGGTTCGAGCGGGAGGAGGGCAGCTTCAGCTACCACAACGACCCGGCCAAGACCGCGAGCACCCGGCACCCGCAGCATCCGACCTGGACGACGGTGGGGGACCTGGGCTACGTCGACGAGGAGGGCTTCCTCTACCTGACCGACCGCAAGGCGTTCATGATCATCTCCGGCGGGGTGAACATCTATCCCCAGGAGGTCGAGGACCTGTTCAGCCTGCACCCGGCGGTCACCGACATCGCCGTGCTCGGGGTGCCCGACGAGGAGATGGGGGAGCGGGTGGTGGCCTTCGTGCAGCCCGCCGAGGGGGTCGAGCCCGGCGAGGCGCTGGCCGCCGAGCTCACGTCGTACGCCCGGGAGCGGATCGCGCACTACAAGGTCCCGCGCGAGATCCATTTCCGCGACGACCTCCCTCGCACGCCGACGGGCAAGATGGTCAAGGGCAAGCTCCGCGACGAGTACGTCAACTGACCCCCCACACCCCCGACCCGGCGCGAACTCGCACCCCAGCCAGCGCGAGTCGGCGTGAACTCGCGCTCGTGGTGGCGCGAGTCGGCGTGGACTCGCGCTCGTGGTGGCGCGAGTCGGCGTGGACTCGCACTCCCGTCTCGGCGTACGGCGGTGAGGTTGCGCCGATTCGGCACCTCAGCGGTGCGAGGTTGCGCCGAGTCGGCGTCGTACGGCGGTGAGTTCACGCCGAGTCGGCGTCGTACGGCGGTGAGTTCACGCCGACTCGGCGCCTTAGGGGTGGGAGTAGAGGCGGTCCAGGACGTCGGCGTACTTCTGGTGCACGACCCGGCGCTTGACCTTCAGGGTGGGGGTCAGCTCCTCGGACTCGGCCGTCCACTCCACCGGCAGCAGCTCGAAGGCCTTGACCTGCTCGGGGCGGGAGAGCCGCTCGTTGGCGCGGTCCACCGCCTGTTGCGCCATCGCCTGGATGGCCGGCTGCTGGGCGAGGTCGGCGAGGTCGGCGTACTCCAGCCCGAGCTGCTGCGCGACGGCCGGGGCGACGTCGGAGTCCAGGGTGAGGACGGCGACGACGTAGGGGCGGCCCTCGCCGAAGACCAGGGCGTGCCCGACGATCGGGCTCTCCTTGAGGAGGTTCTCGATGTTGGACGGGGCGATGTTCTTGCCCGAGGAGGTGATGATCATCTCCTTCTTGCGGTCGACGACCTTGAGGAAGCCGTCCTCGTCCATCTCGCCGATGTCGCCGGTGTGCACCCAGCCGTCCTCGTCGATCAGCGCCCGGGTGGCGTCCTCCTGGCGGTAGTAGCCCGGCGTGGTGATCGGGCCCCGGGCGAGGATCTCGCCGTCCTCGGCCAGCGTGACCTCGATGCCGGCCAGCGCCCGCCCGACGGTGCCGAGCCGGAACGACTCCGGGCCGCACGAGGCCACTGCCGACGCGGTCTCGGTCATCCCGTAGACGTCGTAGACCTTGATCCCGAGCCCGGCGAAGAACCGGGCGACCTCGACCGGCATCGGGGCCGCCGCGCTGGCCGCCCACTCCACCCGGTCCAGGCCGAGCAGGGCGCGCAGCACCCCGAGGATTGCGGCGTCGGCGGTCTCGAAGCGCGCCTGCAGCTCCGGGCTGGTGGTCTGCCCGGTCTGCTGGGACTCGATGTACTCCAGGCCGACTGCCATCGCGTCCTCGACGAACGCGCGCTTGGCCTCGTCCGGCTCGGCGGCGAGCTTGGCCGAGACGCCGGTCTTGATCTTCTCCCAGACCCGCGGGACGCCGAAGAAGCGCGTGGGCCGCACGCTGCCGAGCGCGCCGACCAGCAGCGAGGGATCGGCGATCAGGTGCACGTGCCCGCCCTGCGACTGCGGGACGTACATGCCCAGGATCCGCTCGGCGATGTGGGCGAAGGGTAGGTAGGAGATGCTCACGCCGGGCTCGGCGATGCCGGCGGTCCTGGTGGAGCCGACCGCCTCGAAGAGGATGTTGCGGTGGGTCAGCACCACGCCCTTGGGGTGGCCGGTGGTGCCGGAGGTGTACAGGATCGTCAGCGGCTGGTCGGGGTCGATCGCCCGCCAGCGCTGCTCGAGCTCCTCGGCGTGCGCCGCGCGGTACGCCGCGCCGGAGCTCGCCAGCTCCTCGAAGGTCGTGAAGCGGTCGCCGGACGGCACGGCCGAGGCGTCCATCAGCACGACCTTGCGGATGCTGCCCGAGGCGTCCAGCGCCTGCTTCCAGCGGGCCAGCTGGTCGGCGCCCTCCAGGAACACCACGCTCGGCTCGGCGTGACCGGCGACGAACAGCACCTGCTCGGGCGCCAGCGTGGCGTAGACCGACATCGGCGTCGCCCCGGCGTGTACGGCGGCCAGGTCGGCCAGCACGTGCTCGGTGCGGCTCGAGGCCATGATCGCCACGGTGTCACCGGGCGCGACCCCGATCTCGAGGAGCCCGGCGGCGAGGTCGAGCGCGCGCTCGCGCACCTCGCGCCAGGTGAGCGTGCGCCAGCCCTGGACGTCGTCGGCGGGGATGCCGATCTTGTCGGAGTACGCCGGCTCGTCGCCGTACTTGTCGACGGTGGCCGCCAGCGCCAGTGGAAGGGTGAGCCCGGCGATCGCCGCCTCGATCTCCGCGCGCTGCTGAAGGGTGTCCGGCATGGGTCTCTCCTCGGGATGAAAGGGGATCAGTAGCTGCGGGGGAGGTGGAGCATCTGGGTGCCGATGTGGGCGAGGATGAGCTCCTCGGCCACCGGGATGTTCTTGCCGATCCGGCTGTCGCGGAAGAGCCGCTCGACCGGGTACTCCTTGGAGTAGGCCATCCCGCCGAACGTCTGGAAGGCCTGGTTCGCCGCCTCCCAGGCCACCTGCGAGCCGGTCAGCTTCGCCACGTTGGTCTCCGCGCCGCACGGACGGCCCTGGTCGAAGAGCCAGGCGGCCTTGTAGGTCATCAGCCGGGCCAGCTCGGTCTTCGCCTTGAGCTGGGCCAGCGGGAACTGCACGGCCTGGTTGGCGCCGATCGGGCGACCGAACACCTCGCGCTCGCGGGCATAGTCGGCCGCCAGGCGCAGTGCCGCCTCGGCCGCCCCGACACCCCCGGCCGCGGCCAGGATCCGCTCGGGGTTGAGTACGTCCCACAGCACCGGGAAGCCGTTGTCGATCTCGCCGATCACGTTGCTCGCGGGGACCCGGACGTCGTCGAAGAAGACCTGGCTGGAGGTGACCACGTTGCCGCCCATCTTCGGGATGGGGGTGTAGGTCAGCGTCCCGTCCGCGACCGCCTGCTCGACGTCCACGAGCAGCACCGTGAAGCCGCCGGTGCGCGAGCCGAGCTTCTCGGCGGCCTGCTCCAGCGGGGTGGTGCGGGTGATCACGATCATCCACCGCGCGTTCTCGATCCCGGAGATCCAGATCTTCTGCCCGCGGATCACCAGCTCGTCGCCGTCGCGGCGCGCGGCCGTGGTGATCGCGATCGCGTTGCTGCCCGCGTCCGGCTCGGTCAGCGCCATGCAGAACTGCGTGGTCCCGGCGGCGACGCCGGGCAGGATCGCCTCGCGCTGGGCCGGCGTGCCGTGGCGGGCCAGCGTCATCGCCCCGAAGCCGGGGGTGAGGATGTAGAGGAAGATGCCGGCGGTGCCCCCCGAGGCGGCGAGCGTCTCGCAGGCCACCGCCAGCTCCAGCATCCCGGCCCCGCCCCCGCCGTACTCCTCGGGGACGCACAGGCCGATCCAGCCGCCCTCGGCGAGGTCGTTCCAGGCCTCGGTGGGGAAGCGGTGCTGCTCCTCGCACTCGGACCAGTAGCGGTGGTCGTACCTGGCGGCCACGGCCGCCACTCCGTCGCGGACGGCGAGCGCCGTCTCGGGCAGGTCGAAGTCCACGACGTCGGCCTCAGATGCCGAGGCTCCGACCGATGATCTCCTTCTGGATCTCGGTCGTGCCCCCGTAGATGGTCTGGATCCGGCTGTCGACGTAGGCCCGGGCGACCGGGTACTCCATCATGTAGCCGTAGCCGCCGTGCAGCTGGACGGCGGCGTCGACGATCCTCTTCTGCAGCTCGGTGGTCCACCACTTCGCCATCGAGGCCAGCGTGGCGTCGGCCTCTCCGCGCATGTGCCGCTGGATGCAGTCGTCGACGAAGACGGTGGCGATCCGGGCCTCGGTCGCCATCTCCGCGAGCACGAAGCGGTTGTGCTGGAAGTTGCCGATCGAGCGGCCGAACGCCTTGCGCTCCTTGGCGTAGCTCAGCGACATCTCCAGTACGTCGCGGCACGCGGCGGCGGCCATCACCGCGATGGAGAGCCGCTCCTGGGGCAGGTTCATCATCAGCGAGATGAAGCCGGTGCCTTCCTCGCCGAGCAGGTTCTCCTTGGGCACGACCACGTCGTCGAAGAAGAGCTCCGCGGTGTCCTGCGCCTTGAGGCCCATCTTGTCGAGGTTGCGGCCGCGCTCGAAGCCCGCCATCCCGCGCTCGAGGACCAACAGGCTGATGCCCTTGTGGCCGGCCTCGGGGTCGGTGCGGGCGACCACGATGACCAGGTCGGCCATGATGCCGTTGGAGATGAAGGTCTTGGAGCCGTTGACGAGGTAGTGGTCGCCCTTGTCGATCGCGGTGGTGCGGATGCCCTGCAGGTCGGAGCCCGCGCCCGGCTCGGTCATCGCGATCGCGGTGACGATCTCGCCGCTCACGCAGCCGGGGAGCCAGCGCTGCTTCTGCTCCTCGGTGCCGAGGCTGGAGAGGTAGGGGACGATGATGTCGGTGTGCACCGGGAAGCCCGGGCCGCTGGCGCCGGCCCGGCTGAGCTCTTCGGCGACGATCATGTTGTAGCGGAAGTCGTCGACCCCGGCCCCGCCGTACGCCTCGTCGACGTCGAAGCAGAGCAGGCCCTGGCTGCCGGCCTTGGTCCACAGCTCGCGGTCCACGATGCCCGCCTCGGCCCAGCGCTCCTGGTGGGGGACGACCTCCTTCTCGATGAAGCTCCGCGCCATCTGGCGGAAGTCCTCGTGCTCCTCGTCGAAGATCTCGCGGGAAAGCTCTGCCATGGGGTTCGTTCCTCCCTCGGTTCCGCGCAGGCGGGGGCCTGCGGCGTCGTCATTGCCGCGGCGACACGTGATCGCTCGCAACACCGCCACTGTGACAGCACCACTGTCACGATGGCAAGAGGCAGGCCGCGCACTGGGCTCGGGAGGTCGGTGGCCGGCGTTTTGCCTGGCCTTGGCGACAGCAATACTGTGACAGTCATGAGTGAGCAACCGGACGACGACGGACTGCTCACGATCGACGAGCTGTCCGCCGCCGTCGGCCTGACGGTCCGCACCACGCGCTACTACGCCAGCCTGGGCCTGGTGCCCGCGCCGATCCGCAAGGGGCGCGTCGCCTACTACGACGAGTCGCACCGCGCCCGCCTGGAGATGGTCCGCGCCCTGCAGGACCACGGGTTCACCCTGCAGGCGATCGAGCGCTACATGTCCTCGCTGCCGGCCGACGCCACCAGCGACGAGCTGGCGCTGCGCCGCGCGATGCTGACCTCGTGGACCGCGCAGCCGGCCGAGGAGCTGACCCTGCGCCAGCTGGAGAAGCGGGTCTCGCGCACGCTCAGCGAGGCCGACCTCGACTTCCTGGTGGGGCTGCGCTCACTGGAGCGCACCGAGAGCGGGGGCTACCGGGCGATGCCCAACCTCCAGGTGAGCGTGGAGCTGCTGGACCTCGACATCCCGATGGAGTCGATGGGCGCCGCCGGCGAGGCGATCAACCGGCACATGGAGTCGCTCGCCTCGGAGCTGACCTCGATCCTGCACCAGGGCGTGCTCGCGCCGTACCGCCAGGAGCGGCACTCCGCCGAGGAGGCGGCGAAGCTGGAGAGCACGATGTCGCGGCTGCGCCAGCTCACCCTCGAGGCGGTCGTCACCGGCTTCCAGCGGGCCGCCAACGACGTGATCACCCGGTCGCTGCTGCGCCCTCGCGGCCGGGACTGACGACGAGGGCCCGGCAGGTCGTGCCTGCCGGGCCCTCGTCGCCTGAGTCAGCGGCGGATCAGGAGATCCACTCCTTGACCTGCTCGACGGTCTTCGCCGGGTCGTCGCTGGCCGGCACCACGTTCAGGCTGGTCACGCCGGCCTCGCGGAAGGCCTCGATGCGCTCCTTGACGTACGACGCGGGGCCGACGAGGTTGGCCGCCTCGAGCCACTCCTGGGGGACCAGCGCCTCGGCCTCCTTCTTCTTGCCCGAGAGGTAGAGGTCCTGGATCTCCTCGGCCTCCTTCTCGTAGCCGTACTGCTTGGCGACGTCGTTGTAGAAGTTCTTGCCCTTGGCGCCCATCCCGCCCACGTAGAGCGCGAACATCGGGCGGGCGAAGTCGAGCAGGCCCTTGACGTCCTCGCCGATCGCGACCATGCCGCCGGCGTTGACCTGCAGCGGCGCCAGGCCCTCCTGGCGCTTGGCGTTGCCCTTGGCCAGCGCGTCGCCCCAGACCAGGTGCGCCTTCTCGGGGTGGAACAGGTGCGGCATCCAGCCGTCGGCGTACTCCGCGGTCTGCTCCACGCTCTTGGGGCCGAGCGCGGCGATCCAGATCGGGATCGTGTCGCGCTCGGGGTGGGTGAGGATCTTCAGGGGCTTGCCCAGCCCGGTCACCGCGCCGTCCTCCTTGGTCAGCGGCAGCTTGAAGACGCCGTCGCTGCTGAGCTTCTCGCGCTTGAGCCCGGCGCGGATGATCTCGACCACCTCGCGGGTGCGGGCCAGGGGCTTGTCGTAGGGGACGCCGTGGAAGCCCTCGATGACCTGGGGCCCGGAGGCGCCCAGACCCAGGATCGCGCGCCCTCCGGAGACGTTGTCCAGCCCGGCCGCGGTCTGCAGCAGCGCCCCCGGCGTGCGCGAGTAGATGTTGAGGATCGCCGAGCCGATCTCGACCTTGTCGGTCTTCGCCGCCAGGTAGCCCATCAGGGTGGGGGAGTCGAAGCCGTAGGCCTCGGCGACCCAGATCTGGTCCAGGCCGGCCTTCTCCAGGGCGGTGACCTGGTCCGCGGCGCTGCGCGGGTTCCCGTCGTACATCAGGGGCATGGAGAGCTTCATCGCGGTTCCGTTCCGGGTCGTCGGCAGGGCTGGGGGCGGGGCCCGGCAACAGTGACAGAGCCGCTGTCAGTATCGCAAGGACCGTGGGGCGTGGTAGGGCTCACGGTGACCGGGGCGACGCGGGCGTGGAGAGCCCCAGCGCGCTGCCCAGCGCATCGGCCAGCTGCGCGGCGTAGCTCTCGGTGACGTGGCCGATGTCCTGGTAGGTGATCGTCGAGCCGACCACGACCGGGCACTTGTCGTCGTGGCAGAACCACGGGCTGGGGTCGACCAGCTCGGTGCCGGTGGTCCGGGTGGCCTCGCGGTTCATCTCGCGCATCTGCGTGGTGCGCGGGTCCGGGCCGGTCAGGCAGGTGCCCAGGTCGGGGCGGCCGGTCGAGAGGCAGTCGGCCGGGTCGAGGCCCAGGCCGGGCACGTCGTCGAGGACCAGCAGCCGCTCGGTCAGCGGTTCGATGCGCTCCAGCAGGTCCACCAGCCCGTCGCGGTACAGCGGGGCGACCTCGTCGTCGTCGGTGACCAGCTCGCCCTCGGACCAGACTCCGCGCCGGGGCACCGAGGTGGACACGATCGTCACGTCCGGCTGCAGCTCGCCGAGCCGCTCCTCGACCCAGTGCCGGAACGCGTTGCAGTCGTCCCACTCCTCGTCTCCGGCGTAGCTGTTGACGGTGATCCGGGCGGCGGTGCAGGCCCGCTTGACGAAGTAGTAGGTCGTCCAGCCGGACCGCTTGGCGATCCGGTCGATGGCGGGGATCCAGTGCCGCCCGTGCGAGTCGCCGAGCACCGCGATGCTGCGCCCGGCGTCGAGGTCGCCACCGGGGCAGACCTTGTCGAAGCTCTCGGCGTAGTCGCACTCGCCCAGGTCGGCGACGTCGTCGCGCAGGTCGGCCAGGTCGGGGGAGAGGTCGCTGGGCAGCGCGACGCCGTTCTCGGCGGCGACGACGGAGGCCTGGACCAGCCCGACCGCGGGGTCCTTGGCGATGTCGTACTTGTCGGCGTCCGCCACGCCGAAGTCCTGGGTGGTGACGGCCGGGGCGTTGCCGCGCTCGCTGGTCTCCCACTCCGTCCAGCGCCAGCCGCCGAGCGCCGTGCCGGCGATCAGGGCGACCGAGACGGGGTAGAGCACCAGGGCGCGCGGGACGGTCCAGCGCCGGGGGTTGCGGAACGGCGTCTCCACCCAGCGGTACGTCGCGGCGGCGAGCGCGAAGGTGACCGCGATGGCGGCCAGCGACTCCAGCGGACCCAGGTCGCGGCCGAGCCTGCTCTCGACGAGGACCAGGACCGGCCAGTGCCACAGGTACAGCGAGTAGGACCAGTCGCCGATCACCCGCATCGGGGGCAGCGAGAGCATCCGCAGCGGCGCCGGACCGGGCTGGGTCAGCCCCGCCCCCGAGAGCAGCACCATCGCGGTGCCGGCCACCGGCAGCAGCGCGGCGTAGCCGGGGAAGGGCGTGGCGTCGATGAAGAAGAGCGTCGCGGCCGCGATCAGCAGCAGCCCGGTGCTGCTCAGCGCCGCCCGGGTGAAGTGGTCGAAGCGCCGGGCCAGGGCGGGGGCGACCAGCGCCACCAGCGCGCCGGCGCCGAGCTCCCAGCCCCGGGCGAACGGCGAGAAGTACGCGTCGGTCGGCGCGGTGCGGGTGAGCAGGATCGACCAGCTGAAGCTCGCCGCGGTCGCGGCCAGCAGCAGCACGAAGACGGTGAGCCGGCGGACCCGCACCGGGGTCTCGGGGGAGCCGCTCCCGCTGCCGCCGGCGCCGCGCCGGCGGCGCAGCCGGTGCCACCCGGTGACCGCGAGCAGCACCAGCGGCCAGACCAGGTAGAACTGCTCCTCCACGGCCAGCGACCAGTAGTGCTGCAGCGGGCTGGGCCCCTGGTCCTGGGCGAAGTAGTCGGTGCCCACCGAGGCGAAGCGGAAGTTGGCGGCGAACAGCGACGCCCAGACCGCGTCCCGGACCACCTCGAGGGCGTCGAGGGCGCTGAGCACGATCAGCGAGGCCAGCACGCTGACGGCGAGGACCAACGTGGCCGCGGGCAGGATCCGGCGCGCCCGCCGGGCGTAGAAGCCGCGCAGCGAGATCGTCCCCTCGCGGCCCAGCTCGCGGTAGAGCTGGTCGGAGATCAGGAACCCCGAGATCACGAAGAACACGTCGACGCCGATGAACCCGCCGGTGAACGGGCCGATTCCGAAGTGCGCGACGATCACGGTCAGCACCGCGACCGCCCGCAACCCTTGGATGTCGCCCCGGAACCCCGGCTTGGTACTCGTCATCGTCGGGTGAATCTAGCAAGCGTGCTCAGTGCCGCCCGTTCCAGGACTCCCACAGTGCGGCGTACGACCCACCGGCGGCGACCAGCTCGTCGTGGCTGCCCAGCTCCGCGATCCGGCCGTCCTCCACCACCGCGACCCGGTCGGCGTCGTGGGCGGAGAAGAGCCGGTGCGCGATGGCGATCACGGTGCGGCCCTCGAGCACCGCGGCCAGCGAGCGCTCCAGGTGCCGGGCGGCGCGCGGGTCGATCAGCGAGGTCGCCTCGTCGAGCACCAGCGTGTGCGGGTCGGCCAGCACCAGTCGGGCCAGCGCGACCTGCTGGGCCTGCGCGTCGGGTAGGTGCCGCCCACCCGAGCCGACGACGGTGTCCAGCCCGTCGGGCAGGGCGTCGACCCAGTCGAGCGCGTCGACGGCCGCCAGCGCGTCGCGGATCTCGGGGTCGCCGGCGCCGGGTGGCGCGGCGAGCGCCAGGTTCTCGCGCAGGGTGCCGACGAAGACGTGGTGCTCCTGGGTGACCAGGGCGACGTGGCCGCGCAGCTCGTCGAGCGGGAGCTCGGTGAGCCCCACCCCGCCGACGGTCACCGAGCCGGTCCGGGGCGGGTGGATCCCGGCCAGCAGCCGGCCGAGCGTGGACTTGCCCGCCCCCGAGGGCCCGACCATCGCGATCCGCTCACCCACCCCCACGTCCAGGTCGACGCCGTGCAGCACGTCGCGGCCCGGCACGTAGGCGAAGCGCACGTCGCGGGCGTCGAGCTTCTCGCCGTCGGGCCGGGCGCCGGTGACCTCGCGGTCGTCGGGCACCTCGGCGACGCCGAGCAGCCGGGCCAGCGACGCGATGCCGAGCTGGAGCTCGTCGAGGATCGAGACGATCCGGTCCACGGGGTCGATCAGCATCTGCACGTACAGCGTGGCGGCGGTGACGTCGCCCAGCGACACCTCGCCGCGGGTGTAGAGCCAGCCGCCCAGGAGCAGTGTCGCCACCGTGGGCAGCAGGTAGGACATCTCCATGCTCGGGAAGAACACGGTGCGCAGCCGCAGCGTGTAGCGCTCGGCGTCGAAGGAGTCGGCGATGTCGGCGTCGATGGCCCGGATCCGCTCCTGGCTCAGACCGAGCGCCTCGACCGTCCGGGCGCCCTCCACGGTCTCGGTCAGCGTCGCGTTGATCTGCGAGTACGTCGCGCTCTCGCGCAGGTAGCCGTCCTTGGCCCGGGCCAGGTACCACCGCAGCCCGATCACCAGCGGGGGCACGCCGAGCAGGCAGGGCAGGGCGACCCACCAGCCCACGCTCAGCGCGGCGGCGAAGGTGAGGACCGCGGTGACGACCGCGATCGTCCACTCCGGCAGCGCCATCCGCACCGACCAGCCGAGCTGGTCGACGTCGCGGTTGGTGCGGGTGAGCAGGTCGCCGGAGCCGGCCGACTCCACCACCCCCACCGGCAGGGCGAGGGTGTTGTCGACGAAGTCCTCGCGCAGCTGGGCGAGGACCTCCTCGCCCAGCACCTGGCTGAGCAGCCGGGCGTAGCGGGTGAGCACGGTCTGCACCACCAGGAAGCCGGCCAGCAGGGCGACGGTCCGGTCCACCCGGTCCAGCGTGGTGCCGGCCTCGACGGCCTGGACGAGGTCGCCGAGCAGGCGCGGCGCGGCCAGCGCGGCCGTGGCCGCCGCGACGTGCAGGGCCAGGGTCGCGCCCAGCATCCGCGGGTGGCGGCGGGCGATCTGCACCGCGTAGCGGCGCACGGCGCGGCTGTCGGCCACGGGCAGGGCGGTGCTCATCGGGTCGGCTCCAGCTCGGTGTCGGACTCGGTCTCGCGGGTGACCACCCGGCGATACCCGGGGTGGCTCTCGAGCAGGCTCGCGTGGGTGCCGCTGGCGACGACGCGGCCCTGGTCCAGCAGCACCACCCGGTCCACGGCGTCGAGCAGCAGCGGGCTGGTGGTGGTGACCACCGTGGTCCGCCCGGCCCGGTGCGCGCGCAGCCGGGCCGCGATCCGGGCCTCGGTGTGCGCGTCCACCGCCGAGGTGGGCTCCACCAGCACCAGCACCTCCGGCTCGATCGCCAGCGCGCGGGCCAGCACCAGGCGCTGGCGCTGGCCTCCGGAGAAGCTGCGCCCGCGCTCGGCGACGTGGGTGTCCAGCCCCTCGGGCAGGGCCTCGAGGATGTCGTGCGCCGACGCCGTGGTCAGCGCCGCGCCCACGTCGCCCGAGCCGGTGACGTCGAGCCGCTCGCCCAGGGGGCCGGAGAACAGCGCGCTCCCGGTGTCGCTGACCACGATCCGGCGCCGCACCTCCGCGCGCGCCAGCGCCGAGAGCGGTACGCCGCCCAGCCGCACGTCGTCGTCGGCGTCGGCGGTGCACAGGCCGAGCCGGTCGGCCAGCAGCGCCGTCTCGCCCGGCTGCTCGCAGACCAGCGCGGTGATCTCGCCGGGGCGGAGCACCAGCCCGGTGCGCGCGTCGTACAGCTCGGAGCCGGCGGGCGGGCTGGGCGCCGGGTCCGCGGGGTCGCTCAGGTCGGGGGTGAGCGCCAGCACCCGGCACACCCGCCGGGCGGCGACGCGGGCGCGGATGAACTTGTTGGCGTACTCGGTGGCGGTGCGCAGCGGGATCATCAGGAACGCGGCGTAGCCGTAGAACGCCACCAGCTCGCCGGGGGTGATCCGCCCCGACACCGCGTAGCGGGCGCCGATCCAGACCACCACGACGACGAAGACGCCGGGCAGGAGCACCTGCAGCGCCTCCAGGATCGACTGCAGCCGGGCGAGCGCCACTCCGGCGGCGCGGGTGGACTGCGACTCGCGCCGGTAGCGCTCGAGGAAGACCTGCTCGCCGCCGATGCCGCGCAGCACCCGCAGGCCGCTGACGATGTCGGCGGCGGTGCTGGACAGCGCGCCGGTCAGCTCGCGCTGGTGGGTGGCACGGCGCTGCAGCGGGCTGAGCAGCGGGCCGACGGCGACCATCAGCGCCGGCACCCCGATCAGCACCACCAGCCCCAGGGTGAGCGAGGTCTGCAGCAGGATCACCGCGACCAGCAGGAAGCTGACGATCGCGCCGGCGAAGCGAGCGGAGACGTCCATCACCTGGCCCAGGTGGGACAGGTCGCTGGTGCCGATGGTGATCACCTCGCCGGTGGAGACCTTGCGCGGCAGCGTGCCGCCCAGGTCCACCGCCTGCCGGCCGACCAGCTGCACGGTGCGGTAGGCGGCGGTCAGCCAGTTGGTCACCGCGAAACGGTGCCGGATGATGCCGCTGGCCGCCTGGACGATGCCGATCGCGAGCAGGATCGCGCCCCAGCGCAGCAGCTCCTCGCCGTCGCGCTCGGCGACGCCGCGGTCGATGGCGCGCCCGATCACGGCGGGCATCACGGCCTGGGCGCTCATCCAGATGATGCCGAAGAGCGCACCCAGCGCCAGCGTGTGCCACTGCCCCTTGGCCAACCACCACAGGAACCGGCCCTCGGAGCGATGATCGGCGGTGCCGGGGTGTTCGAGGGGAAGGATGCGCACTGCCGGGACGGTACCTACCCGATGCCGTGCGGCGCGACTCGTTTTCCCGGTGGGTGCCGCCTCAGTCGGCGCCCGGCGACGAGGGCTGCCTCGAGCGGCCGACCAGGTAGGGCACCACCGTCAGCAGCACGACGCAGACCACGAGCAGCGATCCGCCGACCGTCATCGCGGCGCGGCGGTCGACGACCACGTCGAAGACGAGGGTGACCATGCCGGTCAGCAGTGCTGCCGCCGCGCCGAGAGCGACCGCCACGAGGCGGTGGGCGGTGCGCACCAGGCGCTGCTTGACGTGCTGGCCGAAGAGCCGGCGGTGCACCGCGATCGGCGTGATCAGCAGGCAGGTGGTGAGCCCGGCCACGACCACCAGAGCCAGGTAGAGCGAGCGCTGGAAGGAGTCCAGGTCCTCGAAGCGCTCCTGGAAGGGGAGGGTGAGCAGGAACCCCGCGATCAGCTGCACGCCGGTCTGCAGGACTCGCATCTCCTGCAGGAGCTCGGCCCAGTTGCGGTCGTGCTTCTGTGAGGGCGACTCGTTGCGCTCGTCGACGGGATCGGGTGAGCTCATCGGTGCGGCGGTTCCCCGATCACGCCCGCCCCAAGCCGTCGACCACCTCGACGCCCGGCAGCCGGCCCAGCGCCGCGCCGGAGACCAGCAGCTTGGAGCCGCGTACGCCGGAGCCGAGGATCGCGACGTCGCACTCGAGCACCAGCGGGTCGAGCAGCACCCGCCAGTCCTGCGGCAGGCCGAGCGGGGTGATCGCGCCGTCCTCCATCCCGGTCTCGGCCACCGCCCGCTCCATCGCCAGGAACGACGCCTTGCGCACGTCGAGGGTGCGCTTGACCAGGTTGTTGACGTCGGCGCGGGTGTCGGCGCGCACGACGCACGCGGCGATCCGCTCCACGCCCTCGCGCCGGCCGGCCACCACCACGCAGTTGGCGCTCGCGGTGAGCGGCAGCCGGTAGGCCTCGGTCATCGCGGCGGTGTCGGCCAGCGCCGGGTCGATCTCCACCACCGCGACACCGGCGGCGTCGGGCCAGCCCGACAGGGCGGCGGCGACCGGCGGCGCGAGCAGCTCTGGGTGCTCGCCGGCCGGCAGCGAGCGCAGGGTTCCGATCGTCGGCAGACTCATCGGGCCATCATCGACCATTCACCTGGCGGCCACCCGCAGGGCGCCGCGCTGACGCGTCGGGCTGCTCGGGTGGGGTCATGACCACCATCGTCGCCCATCGGGGCGCCTGCGGGGACCGACCCGAGCACACCCTGGCCGCCTACCGGGCCGCCCTGGAGGGGGGAGCCGACGCGCTCGAGGTCGACCTCGTCCCCACCGCCGACGCCGTCCTGGTGGCCCGGCACGACAGCGAGCTCAGCCTCACCACCGACGTGGCCGGCCGGGCCGAGCTGCGGGAGTGGCGCACGATCAAGCTGATCGACGGACGCCCGCTGGCCGGCTGGTTCGTCGAGGACCTGACGCTGGCGCAGGTGCGCACGTTGCGCGCCCGGGAGCGCCACCGGCTCACCAGGACGGCGAGCGCGGCGCACGACGGACGGGAGGGCGTGCCGACGCTGGAGGATGTGCTCGGGCTGGTCCGGGCCGAGTCGGTGCGCCGAGGGCGCCGCGTCGGCCTGCTGCTGGAGCTCAAGCACCCCTCGTACTACGCGGCGCTGGGGTTGCCGCTGGAGGACCTGGTCCTCGACGTGCTGCGCCGCTACCACCTCGACCACCACGGCTCGGGGGTCCGGGTGATGTCCTTCGAGACCACCGTGCTGCGGCGGCTCTCGCGGCGCACCACGCTCGGTCTGGTCCAGCTGCTGGATCGCCCCGAGCGGCACCCGGCGGACCTGGTCCTCGCCGGCGATCGGCGCAGCTACGCCGACCTGGCGACGGTGGCGGGCCTGTCCTGGATCGACGGGTACGCCGAGGCGATCGGGCCGCACAAGGAGCTCGTGGTGCCCCGCGACCGGACCGGCGCCGGCCTGGCCCCCACGGCGCTGGTCGGCGACGCTCACCGGCGCCGGCTGGCGGTCCACGTCTGGACGCTGCGCGCGGAGAACCGCTTCCTGCCCCGGCAGCTGCGCCGTGGGCCGGCGCCGGACGCGCACGGGGACCTGGTCGGCGAGGCGCGTGCGCTCACCGCGGCCGGAGTGGACGGGTTGATCACCGACCACCCGGCCCTGCTGGTCGACCCGAGCCGCGCCACGGCTCACTCCTCGGGCAGGAGCGCCCAGGCCACCAGGTAGGCGATGACGACGCTGCCCAGCCCGAAGATCGCGGCCAGCACGGTGACCAGCCGCACCGCGGTCACGTCCACGCCGAGGTAGTCGGCCACCCCGGAGCAGACGCCCGCGATCATCCGGTCGTCGCTGCGGCGCACCAGGCGGCGCCCGGACCACGGCCGGGAGGCCCGGTCACCGGGAGGCGGCTGCTCGCCCGGGGACTGGCCGGGCGGCTGCTGGCCGGGCTGCTGGCCCGGGTCGGGCGGAGGGAGCGTGCTCATCGGAACTCCTCGGTGTCGGCGGTCTCGTGGTCGGGGAAGGCAGGGGGAGCGGCGGCGCGGTTGCGCCGCGCGGCGCGGATGCCGAGCGCGAGCAGGCCCGCGGCGCCGCCGAGCACCCAGGGCACCGGGAGCAGGAAGCGCAGGTCGTCACCCGAGGCGACGTCGCTGACCAGCAGCGCCCAGATCCCCACCATGGTGAGGAAGGCGAGCCCCATCACCAGGTAGCCGACCTCCACCGGGTGGCGTCGGGGCTGGCGGGTGGCGGTCGGGTCGGTGCTCATCGGCGTTCTCCCTGGTGAGAGGCGGGGTGCTGGAGGCGAGGTGCTCGACGGCGGTGCTCGAGGGTGGTGGTGGGGCTCATGGCTCGTGGACCTCGATGACGCCCACCGCGAGCGTGACGTCGATCGTCAGCTGCCCGGGGGAGGTGGCGTCGCCGTCCGAGGTCTCGCGCAGTGCCTGCTCGGCGAGGTCGACGCCCGCGGCGTGCGTGCCGAAGACCGAGAGGCTGCCGAGTCCGTCGACGGCCGTCTCCACCCGCACGTCGACCCCGTCGGGCACCGTCACCTCGAGTCGCCCGACGTCACCCTCCACCTGGATCGTGCTCCCGGCGAGCGTCTCGGGGTCGGCGACCTGCGACAGGTCGAGGTACAGCTCGCCCACCTCGACGTCGTAGCGGTCCTCCACGTCGGCGGCGGCCGTCGGGGTGGCGCGGACCGCGGTCTCGTCGTACTCGTCGGCGGCGGTGGTGAAGGCCAGGGCCAGGGCGGCGATCAGGCCGAGCGTGACCAGCCCGCCGGCCCGGCCGAACCACGCTCCGAGCAGCAGCATCGCGGCGATCACACCCAGCGCCAGCGCCGGGTAGGCGGAGTCGGGCACGGAGGCGCCCGCCAGGTCGATCAGGGACAGCACGCCGAGCCCGAGCGCCAGCAGCGCGAGCGTCCAGCCGATCAGGATCGGGCCCCGGCGCGGCGGCCGGGGCGGCACCGGCGCGACGGGCGCGTAGGCCATCTGCCCCGGGGGTGCGGAGTACGCAGACGGCGGCTGGTGGACCTGGGGCCCGTCCTTGGTGAACGAGACGCCGGTGCCCGGCGCGTAGGGCGCACCGCTGGCCGGGCGACCGGTCGGTGCGCCGGGGCTGCCGCCGGGAGCGGAGCCGCGCTTGCTCAGCACGTAGGCGACCACCACCGCGACCACGGCCAGCGGCCAGGGGAACCAGCCACCTCCCCAGGGGCCCCAGGTGTCGCCGAGCAGCATCAGGGCGGCGAGCACGCCCACCGCGATCACCCCGGCGCTGCGGGCACCGTCGTCGAGCGGCACGATCGCGGCGTCGCTGCCGTCCTCGGGGATCAGCAGCCACAGCGCCAGGTAGAGCATGACGCCCGCACCGCCGAAGAAGGCGAGCACCACCAGGACGACCCGGACGATCGCGGGGTCGATGTCGAGGTGGCGGGCCACGCCGCCGGCGACGCCGGCGACGTGGCGCTGCCCGCCGGTCGTACGGCGCAGCCGGGCGAGGTCGCCCACCTGGTCGCGGGTGACCCGGGGGCCGTCGTCGTGGGGGGCGTCGGGGGGAGGCCCACCGGTCGGGCTCTCCGGGGAACCGCCGCCGGCGGGAGGTGTGGTGGTCATGGCGCCAGCCTGCTCCGCCCGGCGGGCCGCCGCCATCGGGGACACCCCCGGTTCCGCACGACGCGACCCCGAGAGGGACGGGTGCGCCGGCGGCGAGGAACCAGGGGGTTCTCAGGGTCCGACCTCATGGTTGCGACCCTCGCGCTGTGTGACGATGGAGGGGCCATGTCCCCGCCCGATGCCTCCCTCGCCGGCCAACCTGGCCCGCGCCGCGCCCTGCGGGACCTGCGCGAACCCGTCCTGGGCGGCGTCGCCGCCGGCCTGGCGCGGCACCTGGCGGTGCCGACCACCTGGGTGCGCGCCG
Organism: Nocardioides sp. Z21_20; assembly: GCF_059766585.1. NCBI lineage: Bacteria > Bacillati > Actinomycetota > Actinomycetes > Propionibacteriales > Nocardioidaceae > Nocardioides > Nocardioides sp. Z21_20. The sequence goes on along the minus strand of NZ_JCBAJX010000014.1, from coordinate 14,643 downwards.
CCTTCCTCGTGCTGTGCGCCATCGGCGGTCTCGGGGCCGTGCTCTACGCCGGCCTGTGGCTGGTGCTGCCGGCCGACCAGGAGCGTCCCGTCCAGTCGCCGGGGCTGGAGAGCCACACCCGGGCGGGCCGGCGACCCGGTCGCGCCGCCCGGATCGGCGACGCCGGGCCGGCGGTCGTGCTCGGCGCGCTGGTCCTCGGCGCCGTCCTGGTCCTGGAGGCGGCGTTCGGGCGAGGGGCCGTGCTCTGGCCGCTCGTGCTGGGCGCCGTCGGCCTGACCCTGCTGTGGCGCCAGGCCGACGAGGCGCAGCGCGAGCGCTGGCTCGACACCAGCGGACGCATCGATCCGGTCCGGGTCGTCTTCGGCAGCGGTGGCTGGGCGGCGTACGCGCGGATCGCGGCCGGCATGGTGCTGGTCATCGTCGCGCTGCTCCTGATCGGCTTCGACCGGGCCTCCCTCGACCAGGGCAGCGGGCTCCTGATGGCCGGCGGACTCGGCGTGCTCGGCGTGGGGCTGGTCGCCGGCCCGTGGATCTTCCGCCTGGCCTCCGACCTGACCGCCGAGCGCGAGGAGCGGATCCGCACCCAGGAGCGCGCCGACGTCGCCGCGCACCTGCACGACTCGGTGCTGCAGACGCTGGCGCTGATCCAGCGCAGCGCCGACGACGGCCCCACCGTGGCCCGGCTGGCCCGCGCCCAGGAGCGCGAGCTGCGCGCCTGGCTCTACGCGGCCGAGGCCGCCGACGCCTCCACGCTGGTCGGGGCCCTGCGCGAGGTGGTCGCCCAGGTGGAGGACGGCTACGGAATCGCGGTCACCGTCGTCGGGGTCGGCGACTGTCCGCTCTCCGAGCGTCTCCAGCCGGTCGTGGCGGCCACCCGCGAGGCGGTGACGAACGCCGCCAAGCACTCCGGGGTCGCCAGCGTCGACGTCTACGCCGAGGTGGGCCCGGGTGCCGTGGACGTGTTCGTCCGCGACCGGGGCGTCGGGTTCGTCCTCGACGACGTCTGCGACGACCGGTACGGCGTGCGCCACAGCATCCTGGGCCGGATGGTGCGCCACGGTGGCACGGCCGAGGTCCGCAGCGCCCCCGGCGAGGGCACCGAGGTCCGCCTGCACATGCCCGTGCCGACCCAGGCACAACCAGATCCCTCCCACGCCGATCCCTCCCACGCCGATGCATCCCATCGCGATCCGTCCCTCGAGGAGCAGCCCGATGAGCACCCCCACAGCTGAGCGCGCCGGCCAGGTCCGGGTGGTGGTCGTCGACGACCACGCGATGTTCCGCACGGGGGTGCGCGCCGAGATCGGGGCCGCGGTCGACGTCGTGGCCGAGGCCGCGGACGTGGACGAGGCGGTCCGGGCCATCGCCGAGCAGCACCCCGACGTCGTCCTGCTCGACGTGCACCTGCCCGGTGGGGGAGGCGGGGAGGTGATGCGCCGGCTCGCCGCGCGCCAGCTGCGCACCTGCTACCTGGCGCTGTCGGTGAGCGACTCCGCCGAGGACGTGATCGGCACCATCCGGGCAGGCGCGCGCGGCTACGTCACCAAGACCATCACCGGCCCCGAGCTGGTCGACGCGATCCGTCGGGTGGCCGAGGGCGACGCCGTGTTCTCCCCGCGCCTGGCGGGCTTCGTGCTCGACGCGTTCGCGGGCTCCATCGAGGTCGCCGCCGTCGACGAGGACCTCGACCGGCTCACCGAGCGCGAGCGGGAGGTGATGCGGCTGATCGCGCGCGGGTACGCCTACAAGGAGGTGGCCAGGGAGCTGTTCATCTCGATCAAGACCGTGGAGACCCACATGTCGAGCGTGCTGCGCAAGCTGCAGCTCTCCTCGCGCCACGAGCTCACCCGGTGGGCCTCGGAGCGCCGGCTGCTCTGAGTCGCGTTTCGGTCGGGCTGCCACGGGGTATCCGCCCCGCACTGCCCACCCACCCGAAGGTGACCCTCGTGGCCGACTCGCCCGCTTCCGACGCCAGCGGCGTCCAGCCACCCGGCCCCGACCCGGAGGCCGGCGTGGACACCGACGAGAGCGATCTCAAGCGCGGGATCACCGGTCGGCTGCTGTTCTTCTACGTCCTCGGCGACGTCCTGGGCTCCGGCATCTACGTGCTGATCGGCCTGGTGGCCGGTGCCGTCGGAGGCGCCTTCTGGATCGCGTTCGCCGTCGGCGTCACCGTCGCGACGATCACCGGACTCGCCTACGCCGAGCTGGTGACGAAGTACCCCCAGGCCGCCGGGGCCGCGCTCTACATCAACAAGGCCTTCGGCAACCGGCCGCTGACCTTCCTGATCACCGTCTGCATGCTGTCCGCGAGCTTCGCGGCCGCCGGGTCGCTGGCGACCGGCTTCGCGTCGTACTTCGAGGAGATCTGGGCGCTGCCGCCGGCGCTGCTGGTCACCCTGGCCTTCGTGGTCGTGCTGGCGGTGGTGAACTTCATCGGCATCACCGAGTCCGTGGTCGCCAACATGGTGATGACGTTCGTGGAGATCGCCGGGCTGGTGATCATCCTGGTGATCGGCATCGTCTACGTCGCCCAGGGCAAGGCCGACTTCGCGGTGCTCACCGACTTCACCACCCGCAGCGACGTGAGCCCGGTGTGGGCGGTGATCGCCGGCGTGGCCCTGGCGTTCTTCGCGATGACCGGGTTCGAGAACGCCGCCAACGTGGCCGAGGAGACCGTGGACCCGAGCCGGACCTTCCCCCGCGCCCTGGTCGGCGGCATGGTCGCCGCGGGCGTCATCTACGTGCTGGTGGCCGCCACCGCCGCGCTGACCGTGCCGGTCGGGACGCTGCAGGACAGCGACGCGGCCCTGCTCGAGGTCGTCAAGACGGGCATCCTGCCGGTGCCGGTGGGCGTGATGACGATCCTGTTCGCGGTGATCGCGATGGTGGCGATCACGAACACCACGCTGGTCGCGGTGGTCACCGAGTCGCGGATCCTCTACGGCATGGCCCGCGAGGACGTGGTGCCCGGGATCTTCGGGCGCATCCACCAGAGCCGTCGCAGCCCCTGGTTCGCGCTGATCTTCGCGGCGGTCGTGGTGTGCGGTCTGCTGCTCACCGGATGGGCGCTGAACCGGGCCGGCGTCGGGGTCGACGTGGTGGAGCGGCTTGCGCTGGTCACGGTCGTGTTCACGCTGTTCATCTACCTGCTGGTGATCGTCGCCGCTCTCAAGCTGCGCGGCACCGGCGAGCGCGAGGACACCTTTCGGGCCTGGACCCCCCTGCTCTACCTCGGCATCCTCGGCAACGCGGTGCTGCTGGTCTACGTCGTCATCGACGACCCCGCCTCCCTGTTCTGGTGCGCCGGCCTGCTGGCACTCGGGGGAGTCCTGTTCGTGGCTCAGCAGCTCGCCTCGAGGCGCGCCGGAGCAACGCCGCCCACCACCACCTCAGGAGCCTGACATGCACGTGCTCATCGCCACCGACGGCTCCAAGCAGTCCCTGGCTGCGGCCCGCCACTTCAAGTCCTTCGCGGACCCCACGAAGGTCACCGACGTGTCGCTGGTCGCGGTGATCCGGCCGCTGGCGGCGGTCTCCTTCGCCGACGAGCTCTCGCCGCCGGCGCGGGGGGACGCCGAGCACCAGGTGGTCAGCTTCCGCGAGGCCGCGCAGGGGGCGCTCAACGTGATCGCCGAGGAGTTCAAGGGCTGGGGCCCCAAGGTGCACAAGCGGATCCGCAGCGGCTCTCCGGCCAACGAGATCATCAAGGCTGCGGGCCAGCTCGACGTCGGCCTGGTGGTGGTCGCCTCGGGAGGTCGCGGCGTCAGCGACACCGTGCTGGTCGGCAGCACCGCCCAGAAGGTGCAGCACTACGCTCCGTGCCCGGTGCTGGTCGTGCGACCCGCGCCACGTAACCGACGCCGGTCGTCTCGGCGCAGCTCCTGAGCGCTACGCTCCGGCCCCATGGAAAACCTGCGCCTGATCCTGCTCTTCGTACACATCCTCGGCTTCGCCGCCCTCTTCGGGGGCCTCTTCGTGCAGCTGCGATCCTCCGAGAAGGTGGTCAACGGCGCGATGCGCGACGGCGCCGGCACGGCATTCCTGGCCGGGCTGCTGCTGGTGGGCGTCCTCGAGGGCGGGGATGGTGACGTCAACCACGCCAAGATCGGGGTCAAGTTCGCTCTCGCGCTGGTCATTCTAGTCTTGGTGATGGCGAACCTGAGGAAGCCGCGCATCCCCAACGGTCTCTACCTGGGACTGCTGGGGCTGACCACGGTGACGATCGCCGTAGCCGTCTTCTGGTCGCCCGCGCACGTGTGAGCAGCCCGGCCGGCCCGCACGGGTCGGCCCGCGCGTCCACCGCTGCGCTCGGCGGCCAGCAGACTCCGGGTCGCGCACCCCCGAGCGCGACCCTTCCCTGTTGGAAGGTGGATCCATGCCCGAACTGTTCATCGACGGAGCCTGGCGCGATGCCGCCGACGGCTCCACCCGAGAGATCCGCTGTCCGGCGGACGGCAGCCTGGTGGCGACCGTCTCCGAGGGCGACGCCGCGGACGCGGTGGCGGCGGTCCTGTCCGCACGCAGCGCGTTCGACAACGGCCCCTGGCCGCGGACGCCGTCCCCCGAGCGCGCCGCGCTGCTGAACCGGCTGGCCGACCGGCTGGAGAACGACAAGGAGGAGGTCGCCCGGCTGGAGTCGCTCGACACCGGCAAGCGACTGGTCGAGTCCCGCCTCGACGTCGACGACATCGCGTCCGTCTTCCGCCACTACGCCACGCTCGCGCAGGCCGACGGCGGTCGCGTGGTCGACACCGGCCAGCCCGACGTGGTCAGCCGCGTGGTCCACGAGCCGGTCGGCGTCTGCTCGCTGATCACGCCCTGGAACTACCCGTTGCTGCAGACCTCGTGGAAGGTCGCCCCGGCCCTGGCCGCCGGCAACACGTTCGTGCTCAAGCCCAGCGAGCTCACCCCGCACACGGCGATCTGGCTGATGCGTGCCCTGCAGGAGGTGGGCCTACCCGAAGGCGTCGCCAACCTCGTGCTCGGCGCCGGCGACCGGGTCGGCCCGACGCTGACCACGGCCCCCGAGGTGGACCTGGTCTCCTTCACCGGGGGCCTGGTGACGGGTCGCTCGATCATGGCCTCCGCGGCCGCCACGGTGAAGAAGGTGGCTCTCGAGCTGGGTGGCAAGAACCCCAACATCGTCTTCGCCGACGCCGACCTCGAAGCAGCCCTCGACATGGCTCTCACGGCCGTGTTCCTCGACTCCGGCCAGGTCTGCTCCGCAGGCGCCAGGCTGATCGTGGAGGAGTCGATCCACGACGAGTTCGTCGATGAGCTGGTCCGCCGGGCCGAGCAGATCCGCCTCGGTGGCCCCTTCGACGAGGCGGCCGAGACCGGCCCCCTGATCAGCGCCGCCCACCGTGACAAGGTCGAGGCGTACGTCGCGGCCGGGCTCGCGGAGGGTGCCGTGCTGCGCACCGGTGGCGGGCGACCCCAGGGCGCGGCGTACGACGCGGGGTTCTACTACCTGCCCACGATCCTGGACGGCTGCTCGGCCGACATGTCCTGCGTGCAGGACGAGTCGTTCGGGCCGGTGATGACCGTCGAGACCTTCAGCGCCCCGGACGGGGCCGGGCTGGAGGAGGCCGCGGTCTCCCTCGCCAACGACACCATCTACGGCCTGGCCGGTGCCGTGTGGACCCGCGACGCCGGACGCGCCGAGCGGGTCGCGGCGCGGCTGCGCCACGGCACGATCTGGATCAACGACTACCACCCCTACGTCGCCCAGGCGGAGTGGGGCGGCTACAAGCAGAGCGGCGTGGGTCGCGAGCTGGGCCTGGCCGGGCTCGAGGAGTACCGCGAGACCAAGCACATCTGGCACAACACCCGGCCCGGTCCCCAGGGATGGTTCGGAGCTCCGCCGGTGGACTCCGCCGCCACGACGGAAGGAGGACACCAGTGAGGACCGAGCGCTACGACTACGTGATCGTCGGGGGTGGCTCGGCCGGGTCGGTGATCGCGAACCGGCTCAGCGCCGATCCCGCCAACCGCGTCCTGGTGCTGGAGGCCGGGCACAGCGACTTCAAGCTCGACCCGTTCATCCACATGCCCGCCGCGCTGCCGTTCCCGATCGGCAGCCCGCTCTACGACTGGCGCTACGAGTCGGAGCCCGAGCCGTACATGGGCGGTCGCCGGGTGGCGCACGCGCGCGGCAAGGTGCTGGGCGGCTCCTCGAGCATCAACGGGATGATCTTCCAGCGCGGCAACCCGCTGGACTACGAGCGCTGGGCGGCCGAGCCGGGGCTCGAGGAGTGGGACTACGCCCACTGCCTGCCGTACTTCAAGCGGATGGAGACCCGCCTGCTCGCCGACGGCACGGCCGGTGCTGACGCCTGGCGGGGCGGGTCGGGACCGCTGGTGCTCGAGCAGGGCCCGGCCAACAGCCCGCTCTTCGGCGCGTTCTTCGAGGCCGTGCAGCAGGCCGGTCACCCGCTCACCGACGACGTGAACGGCTACCGCCAGGAGGGCTTCGCGCCGTTCGACCGCAACGTCCACCGGGGCCGTCGCCTCAGCGCGGCGCGCGCCTACCTGCACCCCGTGCGCCAGCGCAAGAACCTCACCGTGCACACGCTCTCGCACGTCACCGGCCTGCGCACGCGTCGTACCGCCGAGGGGGGAAGCCGCGTCGTCGGCGTCGACTACCTGCGCGGCGGCCGGCTGCGCCGCAGCGTGGAGGCCGGCGAGGTGATCCTGTGCGGCGGCGCGATCAACACCCCGCAGCTGCTGCAGCTCTCCGGGATCGGCAACGCCGAGGAGCTGCGCGCGCTGGGCATCGACCCGCTCGTCGACCTCAAGGGCGTGGGGGAGAACCTCCAGGACCACCTGGAGGTGTACATCCAGCACGCCAGCAAGCAGCCGGTCTCGATCGCCCCGTGGCTGCGGCACCGGCACAAGGCGCGCATCGGCGCGGAGTGGATGTTCCTGCGCCGCGGCGTGGGGGCCTCCAACCACTTCGAGGCGGGCGGCTTCATCCGCAGCAACGACCGGGTGGAGTACCCGAACCTGATGTTCCACTTCCTGCCGATCGCGATCCGCTACGACGGCTCGCAGCCGGCGAACGCCCCGGGGACGTTCGGGCACGGCTACCAGGTGCACATCGGGCCGATGTACTCCGACGTGCGCGGGCACGTGAAGATCCGCTCGACCGACCCCTTCGAGCACCCGGCGCTGCAGTTCAACTACCTGTCCACCGAGAACGACCGACGCGAGTGGATCGAGATGATCCGCGCCGCCCGCCACATCCTGGAGCAGCCGGCGTTCGCGGCGTTCAGCGCCGGTGAGATCTCGCCCGGACCGTCGGTGCAGACCGACGAGGAGATCCTCGACTGGGTCGCCGCGGACGCCGAGACCGCCCTGCACCCCTCGTGCACCGCGCGGATGGGCACCGACGAGATGAGCGTGGTCGACCCGTCCTCGATGCGGGTGCACGGGGTGGACGGGCTCCGGGTGGTGGACGCCTCGGTGATGCCCTACGTCACCAACGGCAACATCTACGCTCCGGTGATGATGCTCGCCGAGCGGGCCAGCGACCTGATCCTCGGCAATGAGATGCTGCCGCCGCTCGACGTCCCGTACTACCGCCACGGCGCCCAGATGCCGCTGTGGCCCGAGGGGGACCCCCGCAACCACGCGGCCCCCGGCACCATCAACCAGGGCCAGCCAGGAGGCCGCGCATGAGCGCACCGACGACCAGTCCCCCCAGTCCGCCGAGCACGGCGACCAGCGAGGAGGCGGGACCTCGGCTCAACCGGGTCGTCTTCTGGGGCGCCGCCATCGGCACCCTGGCCGTGGCGCTGTGGTGCATGGTCGACGCCGGCGGCGCCAACGAGCGGATCGGGCAGGTGGCCACCTGGGCCGCCGACGGGTTCGGCTGGTTCTACGTGCTGCTGGCCACGATGGTGCTGGTCTTCGTGGTCTTCGTGGGCAGCTCGCGCTACGGCCGGATCAAGCTCGGCCCCGAGCACTCCGAGCCGGAGTACAGCACGTTCTCGTGGGCGGCGATGCTCTTCGCCGCCGGCATCGGCACCGACCTGATGTTCTTCTCCGTGGCCGAGCCGGTGACGCAGTACCTCGCGCCGCCCAGCACCGAGGCCGAGACGGTCGAGGCGGCCCGCGAGGCGACCGTGTGGACGCTGTTCCACTACGGCATCAGCGGGTGGGGCATGTACGCGCTGATGGGCCTGGCGCTGGCCTACTTCGCCTACCGTCTTGGCCTGCCGCTGGCGATCCGCTCCTCGTTGCGCCCGATCCTGGGCAACCGGGTGGACGGGCGCATCGGGGACGCGGTCGACCTGGCCGCGATCATCGGCACCATCTTCGGGGTGGCGACCTCGCTGGGCATCGGCGTCGTCCAGCTCAACTTCGGGCTGCACGAGCTGTTCGGCGTCAAGCAGGGTCTGGGCGCCCAGTTCGCGCTGATCGTGCTCGCCATCGTGATGGCCACCATCTCGGCGGTCAGCGGCGTGGACAAGGGCATCAAGCGGCTCTCCCAGCTCAACGTGCTGCTCGCGATCGGGCTCGCGCTGTGGGTCCTGGTCACCGGCAAGACGCTCTACCTGCTCAACGCGGCCGTGCTCAACGTCGGCGACTTCATCCGGCTCTTCCCGGAGATGACGCTGCAGACCTTCGCGCACGAGGACACCGGGACGTGGATGAGCGGCTGGACGCTGTTCTTCTGGGCGTGGTGGATCGCCTGGGCCTCGTTCGTCGGGCTGTTCCTGGCCCGCATCTCGCGTGGGCGCACGATCCGCCAGTTCGTCGCCGGGACGCTGATCATCCCGTTCACCTACATCCTGATGTGGGTCTCGATCTTCGGTAACTCCGCGATCGACCTGGTCCGCAGCGGCAACCAGACCTTCGGCGAGGCCGCCTCGCTGCGCCCGGAGGAGGGCTTCTACACGCTGCTGGCCCAGTACCCGGGGTTCACGTTCATCGCCTCCGTGGCGACGTTCGTCGGGCTGCTGTTCTACGTCACCTCCGCGGACTCCGGTGCCCTGGTGATGGCGAACCTGTCCTCGCGGCTGAGCCACCCCACCCAGGACGCGGCCAAGATGCCGCGGATCTTCTGGGCGGTGGCCACCGGTCTGCTGACGATGGGGATCCTCAGCGTCGGCGGCATCACCGCGCTGCAGAACGCCACGATCATCATGGGGCTGCCGTTCGCCTTCGTGATGGTGCTGGTGATGGCCGGGCTGCACAAGGCGCTACGCGTCGAGGCCCACCTGCAGGACAGCCGAGCCGGCGCGCTGCCGGGCGTGCTGTCGGGTCGTAGCGGCGCGCCACGCGGCGTACCGCACGCGACGTGGCAGTCGCGGGTCCGGCGGATGATGACGTTCCCCTCGCGCACCCGGTCCCTGGAGTTCCTGGACACCGTGGTGCTGTCCGCCCTCACCGAGGTCGCCCGCGAGCTCTCCGGGCAGGGAGCCACGACCGAGGTCGTCGAGACCGCCGACGAGGAGGGGATGCGGGCCGTCGAGCTCACCGCCGGTCTGGGCGAGGAGGAGCGCGCCTTCTGCTACCGGGTGCAGCACCGCGAGGTGCCGATGCCCGGGTACGGCGGCCTGGCCTCGACGAAGACCGACGTCTACTCCCGCCTCGAGGTGCACCTCAGCCAAGGCGGCCAGGGGTACGACGTGATGGGCTACACCCGCGACCAGCTGATCGACGACGTGCTCGACCAGTACGAGCGGCACCTGGAGTTCCTGCGCCTGGCGGAGGGCACCGGCGTCTGAGTGGGCTGCGAGGCCGGGGGTGGCGCGACGTAGGCTTGTCGGCGAGATGAGCACCCCTTTCGCTATCCCCGGCCTCGAGCACCTCCAGCCCTCCTCAGCGACCTCCCCGGCGGGAGCCGGCTCGAGCGGACCCGCCCGGCGCGGACCCTCGCGCGAGGAGCTGCTGGAGGGTCTCAACGAGCCGCAGCGCGCCGCGGTGGTGCACGCCGGGGCGCCGCTGCTGGTGGTGGCCGGGGCGGGCTCGGGCAAGACCCGGGTGCTGACGCGGCGGATCGCCTGGCTGATCTCCGAGCGCCACGCGCACCCCGGCTCGATCCTGGCGATCACCTTCACCAACAAGGCGGCCGCCGAGATGAAGGAGCGGGTCGAGGAGCTGGTCGGGCGCCGGGCCCGGATCATGTGGGTCTCGACCTTCCACTCCGCCTGCGTGCGCATCCTGCGCAAGGAGATCGACCGCTTCGGCTACAAGTCGAGCTTCTCGATCTACGACGCCGCGGACTCCAAGCGGCTGATGACGCTGGTCTGCAAGGACCTCGATCTCGATGTGAAGGCCTACCAGCCGCGCTCGATCCTCAACTGGGTCTCCAACGCCAAGAACGAGCTCAAGGACCCCGACGACGCGGCCAAGGACGCCGCCAACTCCACCGAGGAGGTCTACGCCAAGGCCTACGCGGTGTACCAGCGCCGCCTGAGTGAGGCCAACGCGCTCGACTTCGACGACCTGATCATGATGACCGTGCGGCTCTTCCAGCTGCACCCCGACGTCCGCGAGGTCTACCGCCGGCGCTTCCGGCACGTGCTGGTCGACGAGTACCAGGACACCAACCACGCGCAGTACGCGCTCATCCACCAGCTGTGCGCCGAGGACCCGGAGGGCGACGCGCACGCGGTCGAGGCGGGCGCCGGCCTCCCGGCGGAGTCCGCCGAGCAGCGCGTCGCGCCCAGCGAGCTGATGGTGGTCGGCGACGCCGACCAGTCGATCTACGCCTTCCGCGGCGCCAACATCCGCAACATCCTCGACTTCGAGCAGGACTTCCCCAACGCCACCTCGATCCTGCTCGAGCAGAACTACCGCTCCACCCAGACCATCCTCAACGCCGCCAACCAGGTGATCGGGCACAACCAGGGCCGCAAGGCCAAGCGGCTGTGGTCGGACGCCGGGGAGGGCGAGCGCATCGTCGGCTACGTCGCCGACGACGAGCACGACGAGGCCCGCTTCGTCTCCGAGGAGATCGACAAGCTGACCGACGAGGCCCAGGTGCGCCCCGGGGACGTCGCGGTGTTCTATCGCACCAACGCCCAGAGCCGGGTCTTCGAGGAGGTCTTCATCCGCACCGGCCAGCCGTACAAGGTCGTCGGCGGGGTGCGCTTCTACGAGCGCAAGGAGGTGCGCGACGCGCTGGCCTACCTGCGGATGCTGGTCAACCCGGCCGACGAGATCTCCCTGCGCCGGGTGCTGAACACCCCCAAGCGCGGCATCGGCGATCGCGCCGAGGCCTGCGTCCAGGTGCTCGCCGAGCAGGAGGGTACGACGTACTGGGAGGCGCTGCGCCGCGCCGACCGGGCGCCGGGCATCGCCACCCGCTCGCTGAACGCGATCCGCGGCTTCGTCGCCATGGTCGAGGAGCTGCAGTCGATGGTGGAGGCGGGCGAGCGCGCCGACGTCGTGCTGGAGTCGGTGCTCGAGCGCTCCGGCTACCTCGCCGAGCTCGAGGCCTCCGACGACCCGCAGGACGACACCCGGGTGGAGAACCTCGCCGAGCTCGTCGCCGTCGCCCGGGAGTTCTCCGACGACCCGGTCGCCGGACCCTCCGCCGACCCCGCCGAGGTGGAGGAGGGGACCGTCGCGGTGACCCTGCGCGACTTCCTCGAGCGGGTCGCGCTGGTCGCCGACAGCGACCAGATCCCCGACGCCGACGGGGAGGACTCCGGGGTGGTCACGCTGATGACCCTGCACACCGCGAAGGGGCTGGAGTTCCCCGTCGTGTTCCTGACCGGCCTCGAGGACGGCGTCTTCCCGCACATGCGCTCGCTGGGCGACCGCACCGAGCTCGAGGAGGAGCGCCGCCTCGCCTACGTCGGGGTCACCCGGGCCCGTGAGCGGCTGTACCTGACCCGCGCCGTGGTCCGCTCCGCGTGGGGGGCGCCGTCGCACAACCCGGCCTCCCGGTTCCTCGACGAGATGCCGGTGGACCTCGTCGACTGGCGCCGGCTGGAGGCCGCACAGACCAGCTGGACCCGCTCCGACGTGGGCAGCTCCTCGCCGGCCTCGATCGGCCTCGGCACCCCGACGGCCGCCGGGCGGCGCAACTTCTCCTCCGCGGCCGTCCGTGCGGATGCCGCGGCCCGCGCCAAGAAGGCCCGACCGATCCCCAGCCTGGACGCGGGCGACCGGGTCGTGCACGACACCTTCGGGATGGGCACGGTGGTGTCGGTGGAGGGCGTGGCCGACAAGGCGGTGGCCTCGGTCGACTTCGGCTCCGAGGGCGTCAAGCGGCTGCTGCTGCGCTACGCGCCTGTCGAGAAGCTCTGAGGCGGCTGCGCCCGGCGCGAGCCGCCGAGGCGCGACTGAGCGGGGGAGAGGCTCTGAGGGACGGCTGAGCGGTCGGGGCTCAGGGTCAGGGAACGATGCCGTGCGCCTGGAGGGCCGCGTACGGGTCCACCGGGTCGCCGGCGCCGGGGCGGATCTCGAGGTGGAGGTGGGGGCCGGTGCTGTTGCCGGTGCTGCCGACGGAGCCGATCACCTCGCCGGCACGGACGGTGTCGCCGACCGAGACGGTGTACGACGTCTGGTGGCAGAACCAGATCTCGGTGCCGTCCTCGAGGGTGAGCACGGTCTTGTTGCCGTAGGCGCCGTCGTAGCCGACCTCGGTGATCACACCGTTGGCCACCGCCTTGATCGGGGTGCCGCTGGGAGCCGCGAAGTCCAGACCGGTGTGGTAGCCGGAGGAGTAGTACGAGCGTGCGGCGCCGAAGCGGTTGGTGAGGCGGTAGCCCTCGACCGGCATCACCCACTGGTTGAGCGCGATCTTGGCGGCCTGCTTCTCGGCCTGCTTGGCGAACTGCGCCAGGGCCGCGTTGCGCTGCTGGGCCTGGGCCTCGGCCATCTTGAGCAGCTCCTCGTCGGCGACGTCCTCGAGGGCGTCGCGACGCGAGTCGCGGCTGACGGCGGCCTGGCGGGCCTCCAGCAGGTTCGCGGTGCCGACCTGGCTCGACCCGCTCAGGGCGCTCGCGGCGCTGATCCTGCCGGTCTCGCTGCTCGCGTCCTGCAGGTTCCCGTCTGCTGCGGTGACCGCGCCGGCGGCCGAGACGGCCATCGCGGCGACGCCGACCAGGACCGGCATCGAGGGAAGGCCGCGGAACACGGGGCGGCGCGCCGAGGGCTGCTTGACGGCCCGACGCTTACCTGCCGTAGAAGTGGGTACAACAGCAGAGGAGAGGCTCTGAGGGGTCACCGAGGGACTGCGGCGCGTGGCGCTGCGTTCTGCGCGGTGATTGCCCATGGTTGTACGACCTCGACGTGGGGGATCTGTGACGGCTTCGAACTGTAACGGATCGTTATCGACGGCTCTAATCGAAGTTCCTGAAACTGTGGATTCAGTCCAGACCGGAGGCCGTTTCTCCGCCTGATCCCGCGAGGTTCCCGGACATTGCTGTGGGGGAACTCACGATCTCCGCTAGCCTGCCCCCATGATTCGCATCGTCGTCGGCAAGCCCGGTCTGGACGGTCACGACCGCGGGGCCAAGATCGTCGCTCGGGCGCTGCGCGACGCCGGCCACGAGGTCATCTACACCGGCCTGCACCAGACCCCTGAGCAGATCGTGGAGACGGCCCTGCAGGAGGACGCCGACCTGATCGGGCTCTCCGTGCTCTCCGGGGCGCACATGACCCTGTTCAAGCGACTGCTCGAGCTGCTGGCCGAGCGCGACGCCAGCGACATCGTGGTCTTCGGTGGCGGGATCATCCCCGAGGAGGACATCCCGGTGCTGCAGGACCTCGGCGTGGCCAAGGTCTTCACCCCCGGAGCGTCGACCACCGAGATCACCCACTGGGTCGCCGAGCAGTTCGCTGACGCCTAGGACGTCCCCCGTCGGGTACCGCGCACCGGGTGTCGCTGCGGAGGCGACCCGGCAGCGCGAGTGTGGGCTGCGTCACGAAGGGTGCACGGGCCTGGGACGGCGTGGGCAAGAGCGTCGTGTCAGGTCTAGGGTGCGGGAGGAATCCCCTGACTGTCGATGTGAAAAAAGGACTGGGTGGATCGTGGACTTGATGGAGTACCAGGCGAAGGAGCTCTTCGCCAAGCATGACGTGCCGGGGGCTCCCGGCATCGTCGCCAACACGCCCGAAGAGGCCCGCGCCGCCGCCGAGAAGCTCGGTGTCTGCGTGGTCAAGGCCCAGGTCAAGGCCGGTGGCCGAGGGAAGGCCGGCGGCGTCAAGCTGGCCAAGACGCCCGACGAGGCGTTCGAGCACGCAACCAACATCATCGGCATGGAGATCAAGGGGCTGCGGGTCAACCGCGTCCTGATCGCGCCGGCCGCGAGCATCGAGGAGGAGTACTACTTCTCCTTCCTGCTCGACCGTGCGAACCGCCAGTACCTCTGCATCGCCAGCGTCGAGGGTGGTGTCGAGATCGAGGAGGTCGCGAAGACCAACCCCGACGCCGTCAAGCAGATCGCCATCGACCCGGGCACCGGTGTCGACGAGGCGAAGGCGCGCGCCATCGTCGCGGAGGCAGGCTTCCCCGAGGTCCTCGCAGAGCAGGCCGTGCAGACGGTCCTGAACCTGTGGAAGGTCTTCGTCGAGGAGGACGCCACGCTGGTCGAGGTCAACCCGCTGGCGCGGCTGGCCGGCGACAAGCTCGAGGCGCTCGACGGCAAGGTCTCGCTCGACGAGAACGCCGAGTTC
>NZ_JCBAJX010000013.1:0-95108 GCF_059766585.1 Nocardioides sp. Z21_20 | reverse complement strand
CTCAACGAGATACTGGGCAGACCGTACGAAACCCCGGTGTTGCACTAGGACCTGGAGACCGCCCGAGTTAACTCGTGAAAGCCACAGCCTCACGCAGTCCCGTACACCGCCTCCGGCACCGCCCCAGCCCCAATCAGCTCCCGCAGGGCGGGGCCGACCTCGGGGGTCTCCCAGCGGCGGGCGATGTCCTTCTTGGGGCCGTGGGTCCAGCCCTGCTCGAGGCAGATCTGGCCCCCCTCGATCTCGATCACGCGACCGGTGACGTCGGCGGCGTCCTCGGAGGCGAGCCAGGCGACGATCGGGGAGTTGTTGGCGGGGTCCATCGCGTCGAAGGCGTCGGCGGACTCGGCCATCATCTCGGGGAAGGCGCCCTCGGTCATCCGGGTGCGCGCGACCGGCGCGATCGCGTTGACGGTCACCCCGTAGCGGCCCATCTCGGAGGCGGCGACGAGCGTCATCGCGGCGATGCCCGCCTTGGCCGCGGAGTAGGTGGTCTGCCCGATCGAGCCCTGCAGGCCGGCCCCCGAGGAGGTGTTGATGACCCGGGCGGCGCGGGTGCGCCCGGCCTTGGACTCCGCGCGCCAGTAGGCGCCGGCGTGGCGCAGCGGCGCGAAGTGGCCCTTGAGGTGCACGCGGATGACGGCGTCCCACTCCTCCTCGGAGGTGTTCACCAGCATCCGGTCGCGCACGAAGCCGGCGTTGTTGACGAGGATGTCGAGCCCGCCGAAGGTGTCGATGGCCTGCTGCACCATCGCCGCGGCCTGCTCGAAGTCGGCGACGTCCGCGCCGTTGGCGACCGCCTCTCCCCCCATCTCGCGGATCGCGGCGACCACCTCGTGGGCCGGACCGTCGGAGGCGCCCTGGCCGTCGAGCGAGGCGCCGAGGTCGTTCACCACGACCTTCGCGCCCTGACGGGCCAGCTCCAGCGCGTGCTCACGGCCGATGCCGCGTCCTGCGCCGGTGACGATCGCGACGCGTCCTTCGAGGATCCTGCTGCTCACTGCTGCTCCTTCGTTGGGTTCTGGGTGACCGAGAGGAAGACCGGCGGCTCTCCCCCGCCGTGGCAGGCGACGCTGGCGCCGCTGACGTAGGAGGCGAGATCGGAGGCCAGGAAGAGCGCCACGTGGCCGACCTCCTCGGGCCGGGCCATCCGGCCCAGCGGGATGGTGCGTTCGATCGCGGCGACGGTGTCGTCGCCGCCGTAGTGCTCGCCGGTGAGCTCGGTGCGGCACAGGCCGACGTTGATCGAGTTCAGCCGGACCTTGGGCGCCCACTCCATCGCCAGCGAGGTGGTCAGCGAGTCGATGCCGGCCTTCGCCGCGCCGTACACCGCGGTGCCGGGCGAGGGCCGGATACCGCTGATCGAGGAGATGTTGACGATCGCGCCGCCGCTCTCCTGGCGCTGCATCACCGCGTTGGCGGCCTGCGCGACGAGCAGCGGGCCGAAGAAGTTCAGGTCCATCACCTTGGCGTGCAGCCGCGGCGAGGCCTCGGCCGCCGGCACGTACGGCGCGCCGCCGGCGTTGTTGACGGCCACGTCGAGGCGCCCGTGCTCGGCCACCACGGCCTCCACCAGCGCGGTCACCGAGGCCGGTTCGCGCACGTCGCACTGCAGGTGCGTGGTGCCCGGGGCCGGGGCCTCGACCGCCGAGCGCGCGCACGTGACCACCTGCGCACCGGCCTCGACGAAGACCCGGGCGATGCCTGCGCCGATCCCCTTGGTGCCGCCCGTGACGAGCACGACCCGACCGGTCATGTCCACCTGTACCGCCACTGCGCCTCCGATGATCGACGTTCGAACCAAGCAACTGTTAGGCTACCAAGCAAACGTTAGGTTTGGATACCGGAAGGCGGAACATGGGCATCTCCTCACACCTGCGCGACGACGGGATCCGCGTCGTCACGATGGACTATCCGCCGGTCAACGCGCTGCCCGTCCAGGGCTGGTTCGCCGTCGCGGCGGCCCTGGACGAGGCCAGCCGGGACATGGCGACCAAGGTCGTCGTGCTGCGCGCCGAGGGCAAGGGCTTCAACGCCGGCGTCGACATCAAGGAGATGCAGAACACCGAGGGCTTCGGTGCGCTGATCGGCGCCAACAAGGGCTGCTTCGCGGCCTTCAAGGCCGTCTACGAGTGCGCGGTCCCGGTGATCGCCGCGGTCAACGGCTTCTGCGTCGGCGGCGGCGTCGGCCTGGTCGGCAACGCCGACTGCGTGGTGGCCAGCGACGACGCGTTCTTCGGCGTCCCCGAGGTCAACCAGGGCGCGCTCGGCGCCGCGACCCACATGGCCCGCCTGGTCCCCCAGCACCTGATGCGCACCCTGTACTTCACCGCGCGCACCATCAAGGCCGCCGACCTGATCCAGCACGGCTCGGTGCTCGAGGTGGTCCCCCACGACCAGCTCGACGACGCGGCCCTCAAGGTCGCGAGCGAGATCGCCGCCAAGGACACCCGGGTGATCCGGGCCGCCAAGGAGGCCCTCAACGGCATCGACCCCATCGACGTGAACAAGAGCTACCGCTTCGAGCAGGGCTTCACCATGGAGCTCAACCTGGCCGGGGTGGCCGACGAGCTGCGCGACGAGTTCGCCGGCACCGAGAAAGCGAGCAAGAAGTGAGCCTGAAGCCGCGCGACAAGCGCATGAGCATCGACGAGGTCGTCGCCCAGCTCGAGGACGGGATGACCATCGGCATCGGCGGCTGGGGCCCGCGGCGCAAGCCGATGGCACTGGTCCGCGCGATCCTGCGCTCCGACCTCAAGGACCTGACCATCGTCTCCTGGGGCGGCGCCGACGTCGGCCTGCTGGCCCGGGCCGGCAAGATCCGCAAGCTGGTCTACGCGTTCGTCTCCCTCGACAGCGTCCCGCTGGAGCCCAACTTCCAGCAGGCGCGCCAGAACCGGACGATCCCCGAGGTCGTCGAGCTCGACGAGGGCATGTTCCAGACCGGCCTCAAGGCCGCGGCCGAGCGGCTGCCGTTCCTGCCGATGCGCGCCGGCCTCGGCTCCGACGTGCTGGTCAACAACCCCGACATCAAGACGGTGACGAGCCCCTACGCCGCCGAGGACGGGGAGTACGACGAGCTGGTCGCGGTCCCCGCGCTGCGCCTGGACGTCGCGCTGGTCCACCTCAACCGCGCCGATGCGCACGGCAACGCGTCGTACCTGGGCCCGGACCCGTACTTCGACGACCTGTTCTGCATGGCCGCCGACAAGGCGTTCGTCTCCGTCGAGCAGGTCATCGACACCGCCGGGCTGACCGTCGACACCCCGGTCCAGCGGCTGCTGCTCAACCGGATGATGGTCACCGGCGTCGTGGAGACCCCCAACGGCGCGCACTTCACCACCTGCACGCCCGACTACGAGCGCGACGAGAAGTTCCAGAAGGCCTACGCCAAGGCCGCAGGCGACCCGGAGGAGTGGGCGGCCTTCGAGGCGCGGTTCCTGTCCGGCACCGAGGACGACTACCAGGCGGCCGTCCAGGCCTTCCACGCAGAGGAGAAGTGACGATGACTGACGCCACACGCGCGGAGGTCTGCGCCGCCGCCATCGCCGACGCCTTCGCCGAGGACGGCGAGATCTTCGGCAGCCCGATGGGAATGCTGCCGATGCTGGGCGTGCGCCTGGCCAAGCTCACCTCCAACCCCGACCTGGTCATCTCCGACGGCGAGTCGCTGTTCCTCGGCGGCGTGCCGCCGCTGTTCGCTAAGGCCGACGTCGTCGAGGGCTGGATCCCGTTCCGCCGCGTCTTCGACGTGGTCGCCTACGGCAAGCGCCACGTGATGATGGGCGCCACCCAGGTCGACAAGCACGGCAACCAGAACATCTCCGCGATCGGCGACTTCGCCCAGCCCAAGCGCCAGCTGCTGGGCTCGCGCGGCGCGCCGGGCAACACCGTCAACAACCGCACCTCGTACTGGGTGCCCAAGCACTCCCCGCGGGTGTTCGTGGAGAAGGTCGACATCGTCTCCGGCGTCGGGCCGAAGGCCGCCAAGCAGGCCGGCAGCGGGGCGTCGCGCTACAACGACATCCACCGCATCGTCACCAACCTGGCCGTCTTCGACGTCAAGGGCGCCGACGACACCGTCCGGCTGCTCTCGGTGCACCCGGGCGTGAGCGTCGACGACGTGCGCGCCGCCACCGGCTTCGAGCTGGCGGTCGAGGGCGACGTGCCCGAGACCCGGATGCCGACGATGGAGGAGCTGATCCTCATCCGCGAGGTGCTCGACCCCAAGAGGCTGCGCGACCGCGAGGTCCCGCCCGTCGAGGCCGGAGCCACCACGTGAGCACGCCGCAGCTGCTCTCCACCCCGCTCACCGAGCTGGTCGGGGTCCGCCACCCGGTCGTGCAGACCGGGATGGGCTGGGTCGCCGGCCCGCGCCTGGTCAGCGGTACGGCGAACGCCGGCGGGCTGGGCATCCTGGCCAGCGCCACGATGACCTACGAGGAGCTCGAGCACGCGATCGTCGAGGTCAAGGGCCGTACCGACCAGCCGTTCGGGGTCAACCTGCGCGCCGACGCCGGCGACGCCGCCGACCGCTGCGACCTGCTGATCAAGCACGGCGTCAAGGTCGCCTCCTTCGCGCTGGCTCCGAAGAAGGAGCTGATCGCCAAGCTCAAGGACCACGGCATCGTGGTGATGCCCTCGGTCGGCCTGCCGCGCCACGCGGAGAAGGTCGCCGGCTGGGGCGCCGACGCGGTGATGATCCAGGGCGGCGAGGGCGGCGGGCACACCGGCTCGGTGCCGACCACGCTGCTGCTGCCGAGCGTGCTCGACGCCGTCGACATCCCGGTCGTCGCGGCGGGTGGCTTCTTCGACGGACGCGGCCTCGCGGCTGCCCTGTCGTACGGCGCGGCCGGCATCGGCATGGGCACCCGCTTCCTGCTCACCCAGGACAGCGCGGTGCCGCAGGCGGTCAAGGAGCTCTACCTCTCCCACGACGTCAACGGCACGGTCGTCACCGCCAAGGTCGACGGCATGCCGCACCGGATGCTGCGCACCAAGCTGGTCGAGGAGATCGAGGAGACCGGCTCGCTCAAGCGCCTCGCGCCGACGGTGCGCCGCACCCTGGAGTTCAAGAAGATGAGCGGGCTGTCCTGGCTCGACCTGGCCCGCGACGGCCGCGAGATGAAGAAGAACCAGGGCCGCTCGCTGGCCCAGATGACCCTCGCCGCCAACACCCCGATGATGCTCAAGGCCGGGCTCGTCGAGGGTGACACCAACGCCGGCGTGCTCGCCTCGGGTCAGGTGGTCGGCGTACTCGACGACCTGCCGACCTGCGAGGCGCTGATCGATCGCGTGGTCACCGAGGCGGCGGCCTGCCTGGAGCGGACCCGGACCTACCTGGTCTGAGTCCGGACGGGACCGCTGCCCGCGGCCCGGTGGCTGAGCCTGCGTGGCTCAGTCACCGGGCCGCAGCGCGTCCTCGGCCTGCTCGTGCTGGGCGACGTCGAACTCGTTGCCCTGCGGGTCGGCGAGGGTGACCCACCGGAAGCTGTCGTCGCCGCGCCGCCCGATCAGGGTCGCCCCGGCCGCGACCAGCGCGTCGACGGCGGCGTCGAGGTCGTCGGCGTTGAAGTCGAGATGGATCCGGTTCTTGCCCGGGGTGGGGTCCTCGACGCGCTGGAAGGCCAGCATCACCGGCAGGCTCCCGCCCCCGAGGACCAGGAACTCGCCCTCGCTCAGGTGGGTCACCTCGGCTCCGGTCTGCTCGGCCCACCATCGTGCGAGCGAGTCGACCTCGCTGGTGTCGATCGTGATCATGCCCAGGCTCAGTGTCCGTGTCATGGACCGACACTAGGGATCCGCGGCGCACAGGTCACCAGTTGCCGGGCGCTTTTCACACCGAGCGTTGGAAGAGCGGGGTCTTCCCCAGCACCCGGTAGCCGAGCAGCTCGTTGACGCCGATCATGTGGTCGTTGGACTCCGCGTTCCAGGTGTCGACGGAGATCACCTGCGGCTGGGTCTCGTCCAGCCAGCGCAGCACCTCGAGCTTGAGCAGCAGCCCCAGCCGGTGCCCGCGGTGGGCGCGCACCACGGAGGTGTCGTGCTGCTCGGCGAGCGCGGGGCGCTCCAGGTCGACGGCCACCACACTCTGCCCGGCCAGCTCCCCGGTGTCGCGGTGCCGGGCCACCACCCGGTGCAGCAGCTGGCCCTGCGCATGCTGCGCGGCCTCGTAGTTGCGGATCCGCTGCGGCGCGAAGACCTCGTCCTCGATCTCGAGGTCGTCGGTGGGCGCGTCGTTGATGGCCGCGGTCATCTCGGCCACCGCGTCGATCTGGTCCTCCGGGGTGTGGCCCCGCCAGCGCACCAGCTCGTACGACGCTGCCGCCGTGCGCGCCTCGTCGTAGAGGCGCTGCGCGACGCCCGCGTCCAGGTCGGCGACCAGCTGGCGCCGGTTCACCTCGCGCCCCTTGTACTCGAGCCCGTGGCGCTCGGCGAAGCCCCGCGTCGCGTCGGACTCCCAGCCGTCGATGCCGACGGAGGTGCGGCCCAGCTCCTTGGTGCGCGCCACCACCGCGTCGAGCATGTCCGTGCCCAGGCCGGTGCGGCGCCGCTGCGGGGTGACGCTCACCGCCAGCCAGGCCAGGTGGAGGTTGTCCCACTCGCTGACCGCGCACTCCCCCGTCGCCACCGGCTCGCCGGCGTCGTACCCGAGGAACCCGATCGGCGGCTCCTCGTCCCAGCCGTGGCGCAGCCACCCCACGCAGCCGCGCTCGGTCATCGGGTGCATCCACGGCGAGTCCGCGCGCCGTACCGCGTTGGTGACGGTGACGAAGTCCGCCACGGCCTCGCTGGAGTCGAGGTCGACCTGCGTGATGTCCATCCTCCGAGCATCCGCCGCACCGGCGGTGAGGGCCACTGGTTTTCGCCTGTCGGGGCCGGGGTGTCGGACTCGGGTGCCAGGATGACGAGGTGAGCGGATGCGGCGTCTCGGACTTCTTCGACCTGGCGGACCAGCTCCCGGAGGTCGCCCGGGTGGACAACGGCCGGTACTGGCGGATCTCGGTGGGTGAGGCGACCTTCGGCTACCTGTGGGAGCCGACGCTCACGGTCGGCCTGAAGCAGACCATCGCCGAGCAGCTGTCGCTGGTGGCCGAGCGCCCCGAGACCTTCGAGGTCCAGTACACCTCGGGCGGCTTCGGCTGGGTGGTGGTGCACCTGGGCGGCGTCGAGCGCGACGAGCTGGCCGAGCTCACCTTCGAGGCGTGGCGGCTGACCGCCCCCGCGGGGCTGGTCGAGCGACGCGGCGAGCGGCTTCCCCGCTGAGCGGTCGTGGCCGGGCGCCGGTGGCGCGTGTCACGCTGGGTCCTCCCGCTCCCGGAGGTGTCAGATGGCAGTGTCCTACCAGCTGGTGATCGACTGCGCGTCGCCCGGGCCGCTCGCGCGGTTCTGGGCCGAGGCGCTGCACTACGTGCCCGCGCCGCCGCCGGCCGGCTTCGCCTCATGGGACGACTTCTATCTGTCCCTCGGTGTCTCCGCGGAGGAGCTCGGCGGCGAGGCCGACCGCATCCAGGACCCGAACGGCGAGGGCCCGCCCATCTGGTTCCAGGTCGTCCCGGAACCGAAGTCGGTCAAGAACCGGTTCCACATCGACGTCGATGCCAGCGGTGGCCGCGCCAACGAGCTACCGGTACGGCGCGAGCGGGTCGAGGCCGAGGCGGCACGCCTGGTCGCGCTCGGGGCCACCCGACTGCGCACGATCGCGGAGGAGGGCCTGGACCACTATGCGGTGGCGATGATGGATCCGGAGGGGAACGAGTTCGACGTCTTCTAGCACCGGGGCGCTTCGGCTCCCGACGCACGAAGGGCCCCGACCGCAGATGCGGTCGGGGCCCTTCGAGGTGAGATCAGGAAACGCGAACGTTCTCAGCCTGGGGACCCTTGGGGCCCTGGGCGAGGTCGAACTCGACCTTCTGGTTCTCGTCGAGCGACTTGTAGCCGCCGGACTGGATCGCGGAGTAGTGGACGAACACGTCCTCGCCGCCGCCATCCTGAGCAATGAAGCCGAAGCCCTTTTCGGCGTTGAACCACTTAACGGTGCCCTGAGCCATGATCTGTTCCTTTGTTCGGTACCGAGAGCTACGTGCCCTCGAGGTTGCTGAAGACATCCACATCGTGCTGATATCCAGCGAACCGAAAACCAGGAATACGAGATACAAGCCGCGCATCGTGTGCGGCCAGGAGGCCTTGCAGGCCATCCCTTCAACAAGATGAACCATACGCCATGGAGAGCGGAATCCCCATATCGGCGGCGCCCGGGCCACCGTGGCGGCGTACGAAAACGGCATGCGGAGGGCCACGGACTGCCTCTACGGTGCGGTGATGAGCCTGCGATTCGTAGCCGTGGCGTGCGACGCCGAGGACCCAGCCGGGCTGGCGGCGTTCTGGAGCGGGCTGCTCGGCCGGGAGGTCGTCGCGCAGGCGGACGGCGCGCTGCTGCCGGGCGACGACACCCAGGTGGGACTGCGCTTCGTCGCCGGCTCCCCGGACCGGCCGGGCCCCAGTCGTCACTTGCACCTGCATGTCACCAGCGCGAGCGCCGCCGACCAGCAGCAGACGATCACCGACGCGCTCGCCCGGGGCGGGCGCCACCTCGACGTGGGCCAGCTGCCCGAGGAGGGCCACGTCGTGCTCGCCGACCCGGGCGGGAATGCGTTCTGCGTGATCGAGCCGGGCAACCGCTACCTGGCCGGGTGCGGGCGCCTCGGCGAGCTCGCCTGCGACGGCCCCCGGAGTGTCGGGGTGTTCTGGGCCGAGGCACTCGGCTGGCCGCTGGTGTGGGACCAGGACGAGGAGACGGCCGTCCAGTCGCCGCTCGGCGGGACCAAGATCGCGTGGGGCGGCCCGCCCGTGGTGCCCAAGCGCGGCAGGAACAACCAGCGGTTCCAGCTGGCTGCCGCGGACCTCGACGCCGAGGTGGCGCGGGTGGTCGCCCTGGGCGCCGCGCGGCTCGGTGACCGCGAGGGCGGTGTCGAGCTGGCTGACCCGGACGGCAACGAGTTCCTGCTCGTGGCGGACGGCCCGGAGGTGCGGTAGCTCCCTGCCGGGCGCAGCCACCCCCCGCGCAAGGGGCAGCCCTCCCCTGGTCAGGCGCTCATGCGCGGCTCTGCCGCACCTTGTCCAGGCCTCGCGTCACAGCATCGGCCAGCTCGTGGGGCTTTCCGTTGAAGGCGATCACCGCCTGCGGGGCGTGGCCTCGGACCAGGTTGATGATCGACTCGAACAGCTCCAGCAGCTCCTCGGGCCGGCGGATCCCGGCGCCGATGAGGGCGCAGTCCCAGGGCCGGGACTGCAGGGCGGTGGTGATCCTGGCCTCGATGTCGTCGCTGCCGTCGAGCGCGACCAGGCATGACTCGGCGGCGTAGCCACGCTCGGCGAGCTCGGCCATGCCCGCCTCGATCACCTCGGCGATCGGCTGCGGGTCCCACGGGCCGGGCACCCGGAAGGGGTCCAGGCCGATGACGAGGACGTGGGGGTTCGCGAGCGGCTCACTCACCCCAGCCACGATACGGCGACGGAGCCGATCCGTCGCCTGGCTGACGCCGGTCGATCCGACGCGCCGAGCGCGTGCTCCTGAGGCAACCTTGGTGCGGGCCGGCGTCCAGGCCGTCACACTCGGGACATGCACTCCACCTGGAAGATCCTCGTCAACTCCCTGAACGGATGGGCGGACGCGCGCGAGGTCCCCGGGGGCATCGAGGTGACCTTCAGGAGGGCATCCGGCGGCCACCGCACCGTGGAGCTGGTCATCACCGCCGAAGACTGGGACGAGCTCGCCAACACCATCGGGCGTGACACCCCCGGCACCGTGCGGGAGAAGATCCTCGCCCTCGAGGAGGACCAGCCGTTCCTCGTGTGCGACCGGGGCGTCGACCTGGTGCCGTCGCCCACGCGCGAGCTGCCTGAGGACGCCGACTGGCCCTCCGGACAAGGAGGGCACTGGGTGACCCTGGAGAAGGAAGGCAACGTCGAGCGGCTCAGACGTCCGGATCCGGCATGATCTCGCGCACCTCCTGAGCGCAACGGCAGCTGACGGCGATCCTCTTGGCCCACTCGAGCGCCTCCTGGTGCGACGAGACATCGACGACCGAGAACCCGCCCACCTGCCGCTCGCCAGCCCCGACCGCACCGTCGCCACTCCTGCGTGTCCGGTGGCGTCCGCCGCCACTCACCAGTGCTGTGGACCGCCTCGGCTCGCGGAAGTCATCGCGGCCCCCGACCGCACGCGCGGGCACCGTCGTTCCGCGGCACCGGGTCAGCTGGGCGAGGGGTCGACCGCACGACGCAGCCCGGCCAGTCGGGTGGCGGTGCTGCGACCGCGCAGAATCGTGGACTCGCCCTCGCGCCAGTGCTCCTGCTCGGTGTCGGTGGCAGCGTCCAGCGACTCCCCCAGCGCCAGTACGCCGCCGGGCACCTTCTTGGCGAGCTCGGTCAGGCGGGCGGCGGCGTTCACCGTGTCGCCGATCACCGTGTACTCGAAGCGCTCCGCGTGACCGACGTTGCCGACCACCACCTCCCCGGTGGCGACGCCGAGGCCGGCACCCACCTCGGGGACCTCCTGGGCCAGCCGCTGGGCGATCCGCCGCGCCGCCGCCAGCGCCGAGGTGGCGTGATCGTCTTGGGTGACGGGTGCGCCGAAGACGGCCAGCACGGCGTCGCCCATGAACTTGTTGACCAGTCCCCCGTGCTCGTCGACCTCCTCGACGATGACGCCGAAGAACCGGTTGAGGATGGCCACCACCGCCGTGGGCCCGTGCTGCTCGGCGTACGTCGTGGAGCCGACCAGGTCGACGAACAGCACCGAGACCTCGCGGGTCTCGCCGCCCAGCTCGATCTCCCCGAGGTCGGAGGCGGCCAGCTGGGCGACCTCGTGCCCGACGTGGCGCCCGAACAGGTCGCGGATCCGCTCACGCTCGCGCAGCCCTCCGGCCATGTGGTTGAAGCCGGCCTGGAGCAGGCCGAGCTCGGTGCCGTCGTAGACCACCACCTCCGCGTCGAGCTCTCCGTCCTCGACCTTGCGCATGGCCAGGCGCACCGAGCGCACCGGCGCCTCCACGGCGCGCGCGCCGAGCACGGTGATCAGCATTCCGAAGACCAGCAGCACGCCGCCGAGGATGATCGTGATGACCGGCAGCCGAGCGCGTTCGGAGACGCCGGTGAGAGTGAGGATCCCGGCGACGACGAGGGTCACCACGGGTGCGCCGGTGCCGATGCACCAGAAGATGATCATCCGCGAGCGGATGCCCATGCCGCGGCGCCGATCGCTCGATCGCGCCTCGAGCAGGGCCCGGGCGGCGACCGGGCGCATCGCGAACTCGGTGAGCAGGTAGGCGACCCCGCACACCACGATCGCCGCAGTGCCGACCGTCAGACCGGTCGCGAGCGCGCGCTCGGGCTGCACCAGCACCGAGAGCACCGTGAACACCACGGTCGCGCCGGCCCACAGCACGAACTGGAGCACCGTCAGCCGGAACGGCACCTTGAACACCCGCGCCCGGCCCCGGGCGTCGGGCACCACGTCGTCCTGGAGTGTCCAGCGCAGCGCACGCAGGGTCGTCATCGTGCCGAAGAGCGCTCCGAGCACCACCGCGCCCAGGACGTAGACCGGCGCGCCGATCGCCAGCGTCAGCACCGTCGCCCGGTTGGCCTCGGGCGCCGGGATGATGACCGCGGAGATCAGTACGACGACCGCGGCCCCGACCACGTTGGTCACGACGAGCAGCCCGGTCAACAGCAGCTGCACCCGCACCCGCAGCGCCCGGGTCGACTGGTCGGGTCGCCCGAGGATGCGGGCGCCGAAGGGCTTGCGTTCGCGCTTTTCGCGCCGGGGGCTGGCCGCGGTGGTGGTCACGCGGGACAGTCTGCTGCCTCGCCGCGATCGACCGGGGCTTTCGCCGCGTCGATGGACGCGTCCTCGCCGCTCACCGGACCGCCGACGCCGCATGTCCGGTTGTTCTGATCGCTTGCGGTCTCGGCGTCAGCCCAAGGCAGCAGGCGTCACACCGCCCGCTAAGCCGCACCCGCCTCATCCGCGCCATCGGCCTGGCGCCCCCTCGGCCCCCGGCGCACGCCGTACGCCCCGCATCCGCCGGTGCACCCCCGCCACGCGCGCCTACCCACGGGTAACTGGAGGATCGCACGCACCAGGTGCACGGGATCCTCCAGTTACCGCGAGTCACCCCGCATCCGCTCACCCGCGGGTCACGCCCAGCCGCTCACCTGCGGGTCACGCCCAGCCGCTTGCCTGCGGGCCGCGCTGAGCCGCGCCATCGCGGACGTCGCCCCACGGGCCCCGGCGCGCGCCGTAGCCCCCGCATCCCGCCGGCGCATCCCCGCAATGCCCCGCGCCGCGCGCCTACCCTCAGGTAACTGGAGGATCGCACGCACCAGGTGCACGGGATCCTCCAGTTACCCGCGAGTCACCCCATCCGCTCACCTGCGGGTCACGCCCAGCCACTCGCGGGCCGCGCATCCGCGCCATCACGGACTGGCGCCCCTCGGGCCCCGGCGCACGCCGTACGCCCCGCATCCCGCCGGTGCACCCCCGCCACGCCCCGCCCCACGCGCCGGGATCCTGCGCGGAGCATGGGAAGTGTTCGACTGGGTACGGCCAGGTGCCCGGCGTTCTCGGGCCCAAGAGTTGCAGCAGCAACGAAAAGGAGCACGCCATGACGTACAGCCGCAAGATCATCGGCACCATCGGCGCCACCGCCCTCTTCGCCGCTCCCTTGATCGCCAGCCCGGCCCACGCCGACGGCCCCCGCAAGGAGAGGGAGTTCCGCGTCGCGGGTGCTGAGGTCGACTTCTCGGTGGACAAGGACGACGGCCGTTTCGAGGTCGAGGTGGACATCGACGATGCCAGGCCCGGCAGTACGTGGCGAGTCGTCCTGCGGCACGACGGCAAGCGCTTCTACAACAAGGTGCACCGCGCAAACAGGGCCGGGGACATCAACATCGACAAGAACCGTCGCAACACCAGGGGCACGGGTACTTTCCAGGTGCGGGTCACGAAGGTGGGAGGCGCCGGCAAGTCGCGCACCATCCGGATGCGCTGACCCTCACCGCGCGGGCATGCCACACCAGATGGGTTGTGGACTCACTCCAACGCCGGCGACAGAGCCGGTCCTCTCTCTGCCTGACAGGGCGTAGCTCCAGCCGGCTGCCCCGGCTATCACCACATCTGCCTATTGCTCCCGCCGAGCCCCCGGTGGAAACATGGACGCGCCTCGACGCCGTAGCGCACTCAGGTTGCGGTGTCCTCACGAGCAGACCCGATGCGCCCGCGCGGGCGCCCACGCCCCACGGGCCGTCGGCCCGGTGGGCGTACCTGCAACTCCGCCACCCGACCTCCGGGAGCGCGCATGTGCCCCATCGAATCCGCGAGCACCACGAACGAGTCCGCAACCCTCTTCCAGAACAGCGACGGCCGGCCCACCGAGGAGCTGGTCAACCAAGCCGCGTCGGCGCGCGGCTTCGGATCACCACACCGCCCGGCGCGCGGTCACGGCTACGAGCAGCGCGGCCTCGCGTACCTGCCGGTCTCACAACTGTTCGAGGGCCGCTTCGGCCGGATGTTCCGCCTTCCGCCCTTCGTGCCGGGCAGGGACCGCATCGCCGCGATCGGCGCGGCCATGACCGAGGGCGACGCCAGCGGTGACCCCGCGCTGAACAACCCCACCATCCCCGCGGGCTACACCTATCTCGGCCAGTTCATCGACCACGATCTCACCTTCGACCCGGTCTCCAGCCTGACCCGGCAGAACGACCCGGACGCGCTGACGAACTTCCGCTCCCCACGCTTCGACCTCGACTGCATCTACGGCCGCGGACCCGCCGACGACGCCTTCATGTACGACAAGCGCCCCGACTTCGAGGACATGCTGCTCATCGGCCGCCACGACGACGAGGACGACCTGCCCCGCAACAGCCAGAACACCGCCCTGATCGGCGACCCGCGCAACGACGAGAACACCTTCGTCAGCCAACTGCAGCTGACGATGCTGAAGTTCCACAACAAGATGGTCGAGCGGGTCCACGCCGAGCCCGGCCTCCGCCGAGGCAGCGAGAGCATCTTCGAGACCGCCCAGCGAGTGGTCCGCTGGCACTACCAGTGGGTCGTCGTCCATGACTACCTGCGTCGCACCGTCGGACAGGAGATGCTCGACGAGGTCTTCGACGAGACAACCGCCGTCCCGAAGGTGAACCTGGAGTTCTACCAACCGCGAAGCGCCGCGCCGTACATGCCGGTCGAGTTCGCGGTCGCGGCGTATCGCTTCGGCCACTCCCAGATCCGCGGCAAGTACTCGCTCAACACCCTGGTCCAGGACCTGTCGACCTTCCTGCCCGGGGCCACCAACGACCCGGCGCTCGCCCTGCAGCAGTTCGGGGGGTTCCGGGTCCTGCCCCCGTTCTGGACGATCGAGTGGCGACGGTTCTTCGAGGTGGACGGAGCCGGCGACGGCGAACTGCAGCTCACCCGACTCATCGACACCAAGCTGTCCGACCCACTGGCCCAGCTGCCGGTCGAGATCGGCGGCGACCGCCCCTCGCTCATCGACCGCAACCTGACCCGGGGCGCGCGGCTGGCCCTGCCGTCCGGACAGGACGTCGCCGCCGCGATGGGCGTCACCCCGCTCACCGATGACGAGCTCGAACTGCCCGACGGCGGACCGGCTCCGCTGTGGTACTACGTCTTGCGCGAGGCGATGGTGCGCGCCGAGGGACACCACCTCGGGCCGGTGGGTGGCCGCATCGTGGCCGAGGTCTTCCTCGGGCTGCTCGTGAAGGATCCCTCCTCCTATCTGCGCAACGAGCCGACGTGGACGCCCTTCCTGGAGTCGAAGACCGAGAGCTTCTCGATGCCGGACCTGGTCACGGCGTCCGGACACGGCTTGGAGGTCACCAACCTGCCCGGCCGGTAGGGCTGCGACCACCGAGGCACACTGCGGGCCTACTGGCTCAGGCGCTCATCAAGAGCTCCGGGCGGCGACCCCGCCCGGAGACGAGCAACGTGAGGACGATGCCCACCACGGCGTACGCCGCCAGGACCAGGAGCGGGCGGGTCATCGCAGCGGAGTCGAAGTAGACGATCTGACGTACCCCGTCCACGCCGGCACCGGTGGGGATCCAGTCACCGACCACCCGCCAGAAGGTCGGCATCACCCCCGCCTGGAACGCCCCACCCGCGCTCGGGTTGCCGATGATCACGATCAGCAACAGCGTCACCCCGATCCCGATCACCCCGAGGAGCGCCTCGAGCCCGATCGCCAGTGCGGCGATCGAGAACGACACCGCGGCCCCGAGCAGGCCCAACTGCCAGAGATGGCCACTCTGGGCGTCCAGCAGCGGGCCGACGATCAGCGCGCCCCCGAACCCGGAGGCCAAGGCGTACGGCACCAGCGCGGCCAGCCGGATCACCGCGAGGCGCACCGACCGGGGCCGGTCCCCGCGCGCCAGCGCGACCACCGTGGGGAACAGGTAGGCACCGACCGCCCAGCCGACCACGAGGTAGAAGCCGGTGAGTCCGCGGGCGTCGCCGCTCTGCAGCGGGACCAGGTCCTCCTTCTCCACGGTCCGCTGCTGCTCCTCGACCACCCGGGTGAGGACCCCCGAGGCGGCCTCCTCCACCGAGACACCGCCGCCGGAGGCGACCAGCAGCAGGTCGCTGCTCTGGTCCGGGCGCAGCACCAGGGCCGCGACGTCGTCCCCGTCGCGGACGTCGGCGCGGGCCTCCGACTCCGAGTCGGCGAGCGAGGCGTCCAGGGGGTCCCCGGGGAGCCCGTTGAGCTGGTCGACCAGCTGCTGGCCCTGGCTGCTCGCCCCCGGGGGCACGACCACCTGCACCTCAAGCTGGTGCGGCTTGGGGTCATGGAACGCGCCGACGTAGCTGTAGATGAACGCGAACTGCAGGAACAGCACGCCGAGGACCCAGGCCACGGCCCGGATCATCGAGCCCCGCGCGTCGATCGCCAGGGACGGCGTGGATCCCCCGCTGCTGGTGGGGCCGGACGGCTCGGTGTCCTGCGAGGCCCGTTGGGATGTCATGGCGTCTCCCTTGCCGTTGTGCCGGTTCCGCGCGACCGTGGCGCGGACGCCGTACGGCGAAAGCAGCTGCCGGGGCCCGAGCGCCCTGGCTATCCACTGTAAGGCGATTCTCCGTCGGTGGCACCCGTCCGGTGCCCGGACCTGAGCCACGCCAACGAGGGCCTGTCGCGGGTGCGGCGGGCCCCCGTCCCAGAACGGGAGCGACTGCCGAACGCCACGGCTGCCAGCAGGCACAACCCGGCGGTGACGGTGAGGAGACCGGAGATCGCCTCCCACCACGGCTGCGCGTCGTAGGGCCCCACCGCATAGGAGAACGCCGCCACCAGCGGAGTCGCCAGCACCAGCCAGACGACGGTGGCGCGTGCCCACCCGCGGGCAACCACGGCGAGCCCCACCAGGAGGACCGGAGGGCCGAAGAGCCACACGGAGACGACTGGGGCGTAGGCGAACGGCTGTACGACGCCGCCGGTGAGTCCGGAGCTCAAGGTGGCGGCGCCCACCACCGCCTGTGCCAGCACGACCACGGCCGTCGCCGCAGCCATGACGACGCCCGGGCGCCGGCCGGTCACGAGCCTGGGCAACAGCGCGAAGACGACCGAGAGGACCAATAACGAGCACCCCGCCAGCTGCACCGATTCGCCGAGCGGCTCCCAGGGCGCAGCAGGAGCGACGATGTCGTAGCGGTGGTCCTGGCGGGCGAGGCAGCGGGAGCTCTCCGCCCCGCCCCATCCACAGGCACCCGACCAGCGCTGCCAGGAGGCGGCGAACATCAGCGCCCCGGACACAGCCAGCAGTGCTGCCACTCCGACTCTGTACCACCGCAGCACCATGGTCTCCCCCGTCCTCGTGGAAGCGGCCGCGTCTGGTCGCGGCCGGCCGGCGATCAGGTTGCTATGTTGCGCCGGTCCCCATCCACTGGTTGATGGTCATCCGGTCAGCGGGGTCAGCCTGCTTCTTCGCCCGGTAGCGCTCGAGCTTCTCCTTCTCCCGGCGTGCCCTAGCGGTGGCCTCCCGCGCCTCGGCCAGAGCCTCTGCTTTCGGGGCAGCGACGGCCCGCCGTCGGAAGAGCTTCATGGCACCAGCCTACGGCTCTCTGCGGTCATTGTTTCGTCCTTTCACCCCGCCTTTTCACCAGCGGCGTACGGATCGGAACGGCCCGGAGGCTCTCGAGGACGCCTACGACATCGAGGCGATACCCAGTTTCCGGCATCGCTCCCGTTGTTTTCCACGTCCTCTCGCGCCAGACCCCGCCGAGGGTCAGGATGGGCCCATGACCCAGCACGGCGGCTTCCAGGATGACGAGACGGCACCCATCGCCTCGACCTTTCCCGGATCGTCGCCGCCCAGCGACGACGTCGTACCGCGCCTCAACGTCACCAAGCCCCTCACCTCGCCGTCAGCGCTGCCGGCGGTCGCGCCGCATGTGGCTCCGGCGGCGATGCCCCCTGCCGGCTGGTACCCGCTCTACGGCGAACTGCGGTACTGGGACGGGCTGAGGTGGACCGAGCACCGGGCGCCGGCCGCCGTCCCCGTCTATCGGCCGGTCTACCAGGCACCGCTGATCGTGACCGACGCGCGGACCAACGGCGCGGAGGTGGCCATCGCGTGGATCCTCACCTTGCTCAGCGTCGGCTACCTGCTCCCCTGGGCCATCGCCGCGACCCGTGGCAAATCGAACAGCTGGGCCGTGGGACTGGTCAACTTCCTGCTCGGCTGGACCCTCGTCGGCTGGCTCGTCTCGCTGGTGATGGCGTGCACGGCGCACCAGGTCGCCTACGTCCACCACCGCAACTGAGCGGGGCAGCCGCACGCCTGCGCTGAGTGCGAGCATCGGCTCAAGCTGAGTACGTCGGCTCAGGCGGCCCGTCCGGTTCTGCAGACAGGATGGCTCGCATGAGAACGATCAGCTGGTCATGCATCCTCGCCGCCGTCGCCGTCGTGAGCCTGTCCGCGGGGTGCGCCGACCCCAGCCACGGCTCGCAGGCCGACGAGCTCCGCGCCGACGTCGCCGACCTGCCCGATGTCACCTCGGTGAAGCTGGACTACGCCAAGCCGCTGCCGCTGGACTCCGGCAAGCTCAGGCTGGACGTCGAGATGAGCGGGGCCGCCGACACCGACCAGGTCGTCGAGGTGGCCGAGACCGCCTACCGGGCCTTCAGCTCCACCCACCACGGCGAGGAGGCGGACCTCGTGGTCCGCGCCGGGGCCAGCACCGTCGCGCTGCGGTCCTTCGAGCCGGACGCCTCGACGGGCGCGGTCAGCGACGCCGTCCGGACCGGGCTCATGGCCGCCCCCGAGGGCGGGTCGGTCGCCGTCGAGCTCACCACCCAGGACGTCTCCCAGGGCGATCACGTGGCCGGCACCTACCTGGTCGCGCTCCCCGCCGGGTCGACGTTCGTCCAGGTGCCGGGGCTGTTGACCTCGCTGGCGGCGGACCACCCCGACAACCCGCGGATCGGCTGGGGCGGCGCGGCCGCCGATGGCTCGTCGCTGAGCTACGACAGCGGCTTCCCCCCGGCCGAGGTCCTCGGCCGGTGGGAGAAGCTGCAGCGCGCCGACCTCCCCCTCGCCGTGCGGGCCTTCAAGGACGGCGCGCTGATGGCCGACGGCCGGTTGAGCAGGACGTACGACGTCGAAGACCCCGCCGAACGCCGTGCGCTCGACCGGATCACCCACCCGCAGCTGCGGGCACTGGGCGACGGCGAGTGGATCTACACCCTGCGCGGGCCCCGCGGCGCCTACCTGGCCGAGATCGACCGCTACATCTGCTCGCCGGTCTCGGAAGGGCCCTACGACGACGAGCTGGAGGTCTGGGCCACCGAGCAGTTCGGCCCCTGCCCGGCCCCGTGAGCAAGCATCGACACCCGCGCCGCCAGGGCGAATGATGAGGCCCGTGACGAGGAGCTCGCACAACGGCACAGGCGCGGGGGGCGACGAGGCTGTCGCCCCGGCACAGCTGTCTGCCCAGAGCTGGCGCCAGCTGATGCGGCGCGCCGGGGCGCACGTGGTGGAGGCGCGTCTTGCCTTCCTCAGCGCCGGGGTCGCATTCTTCGCGGTCCTGTCGATCGCACCCGTGCTGGTCACCGCGCTGTCGGTCTACGGCGCCCTCAACACGCCTGCGCAGGCCCGCAGCCAGCTCTCCCGGATGGCCGAGGTGCTTCCGCCGCAGGTCCAGTCGCTCGTCACCGAGCAGCTGACCAGCATCACGACCGCCTCGACGGAGGTGCTGACCGTGCGTGGCCTCGTCGGGCTCGGACTCGCGCTGTGGACGGCCACCACTGCCATGGTGGCTCTCATCGACACGCTGACCGTGGCCTACCACGAGACGGAGACCCGGGGCTTTCTGCGCCGGACCCTCCTCGGTCTGCTGTTCGTCCTCGGCGGCGCGCTCGTGCTGGGCGCAGTGATCGCCCTCGCCGGCACGATCTCCCGGGCCATCGACGACGCTCCGGGCTACGTGCGTGCCGTGGCGGCGGTGGCCGTCTGGCCGGCGCTGGCGGTGCTGATGGGTGCGATGCTGGCCGTGCTCTACCGGTTCGCCCCCGACCGCAAGAGCCCACAGTGGCGGTGGACGACCTGGGGAGCCACCGGCGCCACCGTGCTCTGGGCCGCCACCACCGCTGCGCTGTTCGCCTACGTGCAGAACCTCGGCACCTACGGGACCACCTACGGCTCGCTCGCGGGCGTGGCGATCAGCATGCTCTGGCTCTGGCTCACCGTCCTGCTCGTCGTCGTCGGCGCAGCCGTCAACGGCGAGTCGGAGCGGCAGACCTCCTACGACTCCACGACCGGTCCGGACCGTCCGGCCGGCCAGCGGGGCGCGGTCGTCGCCGACAGCACGCCGACGCGCCTCAACCGCCCCTGAGGCGTCGCCACTCCTGCGTTCGCTCTGCTAGACATCCTCCACCGACCTACCGCCGGCTCCCTCCTGTGCAAGGACTGATGTGTCATGTGCCCGTCCTCCCTCGTCGGCATCCGGGCAGCAGCGACGGTCGCGGCGGCGGCGCTCCTCGTCGCGGCATGCGCGAGCACCCCGCCCACACCGGCCTTCACCGAGGACCTCGTCGAGCATGCGGGGGTGGCGGCCGAGCGGGTCACGCTGGAGGACGGTGTCGAGCTCGCCGTCGGAGGCGACGGCGAGAAGTTCCTCCTCCAGTGGCGCGAGGCAGACGGCTCCGGATGGACCGAGCCGAAGCGCCTGGTGGAGGGCCCTGGGCTGGAGGCCTCCACGGTCACCCTGCAGGCAGCCGGTGACACCGCCGTCGTGCACACCGCCTGGTACGCCTACGACGACGACGAGCGCGAGACGCACGCACGTCTCGACGCCGCAGTCTGCCGAGACTTCTCGTGCGAGACGGTGCGCCAAGACGTCGCCGGCCTCCCGATGGTGGACGCGGACGGCGAGTTCGCCGCCGTGCCCACCGACGAGGACTCCCTGGCCTTCGCGATCTGGCGCGACGGGGCTGACGCCTGGGAGGACGTCGTCCTCACCGGGCCGCCCATCGCACCCGAGGAGGTGCTCGGGGTGCCGGACGTGCGTCTGCTCGCCGACGGCAGCCTCGCGACGATCGTGGGGCGAGACGACGCCGGTGTCTGTGTCTTCGACCTCTGGATCGCTGAACCGCACCGGACCGAGCTGGAGGTCGTCGCCTCCACCGCGCCGCGGGAGCAGGGCGCCTGCAGCGCGGAACTGCTGGAGACGGACGGCAAGAAGGTCTCGTTCTACGACCGGCCCATCGACGCCGAGGTCACCTTCGCCCTCGAGGGCGGTCGCTGGGTCGACGACCTGCCGGACGCCGGCGGACTGCTGGCCCTCGGCACCGACGACGGGTTCCCGATGCTGCTCACCGACCTCGACGACGGGTCCACCGTCGCGGTCGGCTCACCGGACCAGCGCCGCATCGTCGCCCAGCGACGCCCCGCCGGCGAGGAGACCTGGTCACCCCCGCGGACGGTGGCGCGAGCCGAGCCCGGACAGGCGTGCCAGTACGCCGAGCCCGACACCGTCTACGAGCACACCGACGTGATGTACCTGGTGCTGTGCTGGCCGCGCGGCTCGGCGTGGGGCACCCAGTACGACGACGCTCCCCCGCCCAGCACCGGCGTCGCGCTGGCGAGCGCCGACGGCAACACGTGGGTCGCCGAGTCCCTGACCGAGCCGGCCTACGACACACAGTCGCAGACGAGCGCGGCGCTGGTGCTGGCCAGTGGCCGCGACCGCACGCTGGTCTGGCGCGCCGGGGCCGAGGAGTTCCAGGTCGTCGACCTGCCGCTGGCCGAGCCCACGGTCGACGCGGTCGCCATCTTCGGGGACACCGCGATCCGGGTCACAGGCAATCCCGACGACCAAGCAAGGTGCCGCCCGACCTGGAGCGTCGCCCCGGTCACGGCCCGCCGTTGGGGACCCGCCTCCCCGATCACCCCGATCCCCGCCTGGGCCGCCCCTGCGAACGAGTGCTACGGCGTCATCATCGATCAGGCGGACAACTACGGATCCTCGCGCCCGGGCCAGGTCATCCGAGTCGCCGCGGTCCTCGACGGCCGCAACGGCAGCATCGACGGAGAGCTGCACCGCGTGGGCGGGCAGTGGCGCTTCCACAGCACCGGAGGCTGACTGGGAAGTGCGGCCCTCGGGCGTGACCTGGGCTCCTGGCAACATCGCTGTGCCCTAGAACGATCCGCCTCATCTTCGTACGCTGAGCGCCGCGGCCGCTCGGTCTGGCGCATCGCATCTCGCTTCGAGTCCGGGGCAGGGCGGCACAGCGGCATCCTCGTGAACTTCAACCAAGACAAACGAACCGCAAAGGATGATTCGCCCATGGCTCGAAGTGCTGTCCTGATCCCGCTGCTGCTCGCCAGTTCACTGTTTGTGACTCCCCCTGCCCACAGCGCGTCCGAGATGGTCCGTGACGACTACAACCGTTCAGTGCCAACCCAGAACCTGAAGAGTGCGTCGTTCTCCTATCGAGAAGACTCCGTCGTGATCCGAATCAACATGGAGCGTCTCAGCAGGAAGAAAACGGTGCTGGTCTGCAAGTACATGCGGCGCGGTGGGACCACTATCCAGGTCGTGACGAAGTACGTCCGCGGAGAGAAACGGGTCATCGTCAGCAGCTCCACAGACTCGTTCAAGTCACTGCCGTCCCGGTATGCCACGGCGGAATGGGACTTCAGGAGGGACAGTGTTCGGATCTCACTCGACGACGAACTGCTCTACGGCCGTCGAGCGTCGTTCCTGGCCTGGTCTCAGGTGAAGGGCGCGAACCACGGTAACCCCCAGGGCGATTCGGCGTACGTCTCCAACCTTCGGAGAGGTTGAGATCACCGAGCATCTGGCAGGTGCTTGGGCAGAGGCTCAGGAATCACCGGCCTGACTGGTCCCGACCCCGACGACACGAGCCCGCCCGCCGCACAATGCGGCGGGCGGGCTCGTTTCACTTACGACGAGGTCCGGGCCCTTCAGAGACGCTCGATGATCGTCACGTTCGCCTGGCCGCCGCCCTCACACATCGTCTGCAGCCCGAACCGGCCGCCGGTGCGCTCGAGCTCGTTGAGCATCGTCGTCATCAGGCGCGTCCCGGTGGCGCCGATCGGGTGGCCCAGGGCGATGCCGCCGCCGTTGACGTTGACCTTCTCGTGCGGCGCGCCGGTCTCCTTCATCCAGGCCAGCACGACCGAGGCGAAGGCCTCGTTGCACTCGAAGAGGTCGAAGTCGTCGATGGACATGCCGGTCTTCTCCAGCGCGTGCGCGGTCGCGCGGATCGGGCCGGTGAGCATCCAGATCGGGTCGTCGCCGCGCACCGAGAGGTGGTGGATCCGCGCCCGCGGGGTCAGGCCGTGGTCCTTCACCGCCTGCTCGGAGGCGATCAGCATCGCCGAGGAGGCATCGCAGATCTGCGAGGCGACCCCCGCGGTGATCCGCCCGCCCGGAGCCAGCGGCTGCAGCCCGGCCATCTTCTCCAGCGAGGTCTCGCGCGGGCACTGGTCGGTGTCGAACACGGTGCCGTCAGCGAGGGTGACGGCCTCGATCTCGCCGGCGAAGCGGCCCTCGGCGATCGCCGTACGCGCCCGGGTGTGCGAGGCGAGCGCGAACTCCTCCATCTCCTCGCGCGAGATGTCCCACTTCTCCGCGATCATCTCCGCGGAGTTGAACTGGGAGACCTCGACGTCACCGAAGCGCGCCTGCCAGCCCGGCGACTGCGCGAACGGGGTGGTGAAGCCGTACTGGTCGGCGACCAACATCGCCGCGGAGATCGGGATCGCGGACATGTTCTGCAGGCCGCCGGCGACGACCAGGTCCTGGGTCCCCGACATCACGCCCTGCGCGGCGAAGTGCACCGCCTGCTGCGAGGAGCCGCACTGACGGTCGATGGTCACGCCGGGCACGTGGTCGGGCAGCCCCGCGACCAGCCACGCCGTGCGCGCCACGTCGCCGGCCTGGGAGCCGATCGTGTCGCAGCAGCCCATGATCACGTCGTCCACCGCACCCGGGTCGACGCCGGTACGACGCATCAGCGCGGACAGCGAGTGCGCGCCCAGGTCGGCGGAGTGCATCGCGGCGAGCGCGCCGCCCCGCTTGCCGACGGGCGTGCGGACGGCGTCGACGATGTAGGCCTCGGGCATGGGGGTCTCCTCAGGTGACAGGGAAAATTCAGGACTTGGCGGCGATGCCGTCGAGCAGGATCGAGAGGTACTGGTCGGCGACCACGTGGTGCGAGGTCTCGCCGCCGGGGCGGTACCAGCGCACGGCGACCCAGACGGTGTCGCGCACGAAGCGGTAGGCCAGCACCAGGTCCAGGTCGTCGCGCAGCACGCCGGCCTCGACGCCCTCGGTGAGCAGCGTCATCCAGACCTGGCGCAGCTGCGCCTGGCGCTCGGCGAGGTAGGAGAAGCGCTCGAACCCGCCGAGGTAGTCGGCCTCGTTCTGGTAGATCGCGACCTCGTGGCGGTGCTGGTCGATCGCCTCGAACGAGAGCCGCACCACCCGCTCGATCTTGGTGCGCGGGTCGTCGTCGCTGCGCAGCACCTCGTCATAGGCGCCGAACAGCTCCTCCTGGAAGCTGCGCAGGATCTCGTCGACCATCGACTCCTTGGAGTCGAAGTGGTGGTACAGGCTGCCCGACAGGATGCCGGCCGCGTCCGCGATGTCGCGCACCGTGGTGTTCTTGAAGCCCTTCTCGGCGAAGAGCCGCGCGGCGATCGCGAGCAGCTCGGCGCGCCGGGAGGGTCCGGTGGCGGCGGGGGACATGGCAGGCTCCTGTCGGGGTCTCAGGCGTGCTGGCTGCTGACGGACACGACCTCGCCGGTCATGTACGACGCGTAGTCGCTGGCCAGGAACACCATCACGTTGGCGACCTCCCACGGCTCGGCGGCCCGGCCGAACGCCTCGCGCTGCTTGAGCTCGGCGAGCAGCTCGTCGCTGGTCACCTTGGCCAGGAACGGGTGCATGGCCAGGCTCGGCGAGACCGCGTTGATCCGGATCCCGTGCGGGGCCACGTCCAGGGCGGCGCAGCGGGTCAGCGCCATCACCCCGGCCTTCG
The DNA here is from genome assembly GCF_059766585.1 of Nocardioides sp. Z21_20. Classification (NCBI taxonomy): domain Bacteria; kingdom Bacillati; phylum Actinomycetota; class Actinomycetes; order Propionibacteriales; family Nocardioidaceae; genus Nocardioides; species Nocardioides sp. Z21_20. The sequence goes on along the minus strand of NZ_JCBAJX010000013.1, from coordinate 70,524 downwards.
CGGCGGCGTAGTGGGCCTGGCCCTCCTGGGCGCGCCAGCCGATCACCGAGGCGTTGTTGACGATCACGCCGCGCTTGCCGGCGGCGACCATCTTGTTGCTGGCCGCGCGCACGCAGCGGAAGGTGCCGGTCAGCGTGATGTCGAGGACGCGCGACCACTGCTCGTCGGTCATCTCCATCACGTTGACGGTACCGCCCAGGCCGGCGTTGTTGATCATGATGTCGACGCCGCCGAACTCGTCCGCGGCGTCGAGCAGCGCAGCCACCTGGGCCTCGTCGGTGACGTCGCAGACCAGGCTGCGCACCCGCTCGGCCCCGAACTCCTCGCCCAGCGCGGTCTCGGCCTCGGCGAGCCGGCGCGCGTGGGTGTCGGAGAAGATCACCGCCTTGGCGCCCTCCTCCAGCGCGCGTCGTACGACGGAGGCGCCGATGCCGGCGCCGGCGGCGGCGGTCACCACGACCACCTTGCCGGCCAGCAGGTCGTGGCCCGCGACGTAGGCGGGGGTGGGCTGCTCGGGACGCTGGACGCTCATGCACGTGCCTCTCGGGTGGGAGCCTTCGGCTCACGGGGAAGGCCGAGCACACGCTCGGCGAGGATGTTGCGCTGGACCTCGTCGCTGCCGCCGTAGATGGTGTCGGCGCGCGAGAACAGGAAGAGTCGTTGCCACTGGTCGAGCTCGTAGGCGCCCTCGGCCTTGGCGGTCAGCCCGGCCGGGCCGGCGACCTCCATCGCCAGCTCGCCGAGGCGGCGGTGCCAGTTGCCCCAGACCAGCTTCGCGATCGAGGCCGCTCCCCCGCCGGCGGAGGAGTCCGAGCCGCCGGCGACCGCGGAGAGCCCGCGCATCGCGTTGAGCCGCATCACCTCGAGCTCGACCTTCGCGCTCGCCAGCCGGTCACGCAGCACCGGGTCCTCGAGCGCGCCGGTGCGCCGCGCCAGCTCGACGACACCCTCGAACTCGCGGGCGAAGCCGACCTGCTGGCCCAGGGTGGAGACGCCGCGCTCGAAGCCGAGCAGCCCCATCGCCACACCCCAGCCCTTGCCGGGCTCCCCGACCACCATGTCGGCGCCGGTGCGGGCGCCGGTGAAGAAGACCTCGTTGAACTCCGAGCCGCCGGTGAGCTGCTCGATCGGGCGGACCTCGACGCCGTCCTGGTCCATCGGCACCAGCAGGAACGACAACCCGGCGTGGCGCTGCGAGCCGGGCTCGGTGCGCGCGATCACGAAGCACCAGTCCGACAGGTGGGCCAGCGAGGTCCACACCTTCTGCCCGTCGACGACCCACTCCTCACCGTCGAGGCGGGCCCGGGTGGCCACCGCGGCCAGGTCGGAGCCGGCTCCGGGCTCGGAGTAGCCCTGGCACCACAGCTCCTCGACCGCGACGATGCCGGGCAGGAAGCGCTTCTTCTGTTCCTCGGTGCCGAACGCGATCAGGGTGGGGCCGAGCAGCTGCTCGCCCAGGTGGTTCACGGTGGCCGGCGCGTCGGCGCGGGCGTACTCCTCGTAGAAGATCACCTGCTGCATCAGGCTCAGCCCGCGCCCGCCGTACTCGGTGGGCCAGCCCAGCGCGGTCCAGCCGTGCGCGGCCAGGTGCCGGTTCCAGGCCAGCCGCTCCTCGTGGGCCTCGTGGTCGCGGCCGGGGCCGCCCAGTCCCTTCAGGGCGGCGAAGTCACCGACCAGGTGCTCGTCCAGCCACGCCCGGACCTCGGCCCGGAAGGCCTGGTCCTCGGCGGAGTAGCTCAGATCCACGGCATGGGTTCCTCTCGGCATCGGGTCGGGCTAAGGTAGCCTACCAAGCACTTGCTTGGGAACCGTGTCGTCGGTCCCCGGCGCCCGACCAGGGAGGACCGCGATGTCATCGGACCAGCCACTCACGCTGCCCGCCGCTCTGCGCCGAGCCGCGCAGTCCTTCGGCGCCCGCGCGGCGGTGGTCGACGCCGGCGACCGCACGTCGTACGCCGAGCTGCTCGACCAGGTCCGCGCCACCGCCGGCGGGTACGTCGCGCTCGGCGTGCGCCCCGGCGACCGGGTGGTGGTCTGGGCGCCGAACAGCCGCGAGTGGATCGTCGCCGCGCTGGCCGTCAGCTACGCCGGCGCCACGCTGGTGCCCGCCAATACCCGCTACACCGGCCACGAGGTCGTCGAGATCGCCGAGCGCACGCGCGCCTCGCTGCTGGTGCTGGCCGACGGGTTCCTCGGGCGCGGGCAGCTCCGCGAGGTCGTCCGGGCCGCCGAGGCGCTGCCGAACGCCCACCGCGCCCACGCCGACGAGGACCTGGTCCCCGGCCTGCCCCACCTGCGCGCGGTCGTGCGGATCGGCGAGGGCGCCACACCCGCCCACATCACGCCGTACGACGCGCTGGCCGGACTCGCCGGCGACCTCGCCGCCGTCGACGAGCGCGCGGGGGCGGTCTCCCCCGACGACATCGCCGACATCCTGTTCACCTCCGGCACCACCGGCCGCTCCAAGGGCGTGCTCACCGCGCACCGCCAGACGATCAGCGCCGCCCAGGTGTGGGGCGAGACCGTCGCCGTCACCGAGGGCGACAGCTACCTGCTGGTGAACCCGTTCTTCCACTCGTTCGGCTACAAGGCCGGGATCCTGGTCTGCCTGCTCAACGGCGCGACCATGCACCCGCAGGCCACCTTCGACGTCGCCGAGACCATCCGGCTCATCGAGGAGGAGCGGATCACCGTCCTGGCCGGAGCACCGACGATCTTCCACTCGATCGGCACCTCCCCCGGCATCGGCCGGCGCGACCTGAGCTCGCTGCGGGTCGCGGTCACCGGCGCCGCGACGGTTCCGGTCTCGGTGATCGAGATGATGCAGCGCGACCTCGCCATCGAGACCGTGGTCACCGCCTTCGGGATGACCGAGTGCGTCGTGGCCACCATGTGCCGCCCCGGCGACCCCGCCGAGCTGGTCGCCGCGACCTGCGGCCTGCCGGTCGAGGGTCTCGAGCTGCGCATCGTCGACCCCGAGAGCGGTGTCCAGCGCGGCCCGGGCGAGGAGGGCGAGGTCCAGCTGCGCGGCCCGATGGTGATGCAGGGCTACCTCGACGACCCGAAGGCGACCGCCGAGGCCATCGACCCCGACGGCTGGCTGCGTACCGGCGACGTCGGCAAGGTCGACGAGCGCGGCTACCTCGCGATCACCGACCGGCTCAAGGACATGTACATCTCCGGCGGCTTCAACGTCTACCCGGCCGAGATCGAGCAGGCGCTGACCCGCGTCGAGGGCGTCCTGGACGCCGCCGTGGTCGGCGTGCCCGACGAGCGGATGGGCGAGGTGGGCCTGGCCCACGTCGTACGCCGCCCGGGCAGCACCCTCACCGCCGGGCAGGTCCTGGACGGGCTGCGCGAGCGGCTGGCCAAGTTCAAGGTGCCGCGCGAGGTCGTCTTCGTCGACGAGCTGCCGCGCAACCTGTCCGGCAAGATCCTGAAGAACGAGCTGAGGAGCGGCAGTTGAGCGCCACCCCCACGGCCCCCGAGGTCGTCACCTACGACGTCGAGGGCGCGGTCGCGCGGATCCGGCTGAACCGGCCCGAGTACCGCAACGCGCAGAACAGCGCGATGACCTACGCCCTCGACGCGGCGTTCACCCGCGCCGTCGACGACGACACGGTCAAGGTGATCGTGCTGTCCGGCAACGGCGAGCACTTCTCCGCCGGCCACGACATCGGTACCCCGGGGCGTGACGTCGACCAGAGCTTCGAGCGCCGCGCGGTGATCTGGTGGGACCACACCGACAAGGAGGGCGGCGACTCCCGCTTCGCCCGCGAGTCCGAGGTCTACCTCGGCATGTGCCGGCGCTGGCGCGAGATCCCCAAGCCGGTGATCGCGATGGTGCACGGCGCCTGTATCGCCGGCGGGCTGATGCTGGCCTGGTCGTGCGACTTCATCGTCGCCTCCGAGGACGCGTTCTTCGCCGACCCGGTGGTGCGGATGGGGATCCCCGGGGTGGAGTACTTCGCGCACCCGTGGGTGATGAACCCGCGCGCCGCCAAGGAGCTGCTCTACACCGGCGACCGGTTCGGCGCCGAGCGCGCCCGCGAGCTCGGCATGGTCAACCAGGTGGTGGCCCGCGCGGAGCTCGAGGAGACCGTGCTGGCGATGGCCGAGCGGATCGCGGCGATGCCGCGCTTCGGGCTGGCGCTGACCAAGAAGGCGGTCAACCAGGCCGAGGACCTCCAGGGCCTGCGCGCCGGGATGGACTCGGTGTTCGGGCTGCACCACTTCGCCCACGCCCACAACGCCGAGGTGTCGCGCGACTCCCTCGGTGGCCTCGACGCCAAGGCGATGGCCGCGCACAACAGGAAGCACGCAGACGACGACACGAAGCAGGCAGGCACCCGCTGATGGATCTGACCCTCTCCCCCGCCGAGCTCGAGTTCCAGGCCGAGGCCCGCGCCTGGCTGGCCGCCAACGTGCCCAGCACGCCGCTGCCCTCGATGGACACCGAGGCCGGCTTCCGCGCCCACCAGGAGTGGGAGGCCAAGCTGGCCGAGGCCCGCTGGTCGGTGGTCTCCTGGCCGAAGGCCTACCACGGCCGTGAGGCCTCGCTGGTCGAGTGGGTGATCTTCGAGGAGGAGTACTACCGCGCCGGCGCGCCCGGCCGGGTCTCCCAGAACGGCATCTTCCTGCTCGCCCCGATCATCTTCGACCACGGCACCCCCGAGCAGCAGGACCGCTTCCTGCCCTCGATGGCCACCGGCGAGAAGGTCTGGGCGCAGGCCTGGTCCGAGCCCGAGGCGGGCTCCGACCTGGCGTCGCTGCGCTCGACCGCGCGCCGTGACGAGGCGCGCGGCGGCTGGGTGCTGAACGGGCAGAAGACCTGGTCCTCGCGGGCGTCGTACGCCGACTGGGGCTTCGGGCTGTTCCGCTCCGACCCCGAGGCGGCGCGCCACAACGGGCTCACCTACTTCCTCTTCCCGCTCGACGCGCCCGGCATCACCGTGCGCCCGATCGCCCAGCTCGACGGCGAGGCCGGGTTCGCGGAGATCTTCTTCGAGGACGTCTTCGTGCCCGACGCCGACGTGCTCGGCGCGCCCGGCGACGGCTGGCGGGTGGCGATGAGCACCGCCGGCAACGAGCGCGGGCTCTCGCTGCGCTCCCCGGGCCGCTTCTGCGCCGCCGCGGACCGGCTGGTGTCGCTGTGGCGCTCGCGCGGGGCTGACGTGCCGTCGGCCGCCGACGGGGTGGTGGACGCGTGGCTCAAGGCGCAGGCCTACCGCTTCTACACCTGGGGCACCGTCACCCGGCTCGCCGGCGGCGGCGAGATGGGCGCGGCCGGGTCGGTCAACAAGGTCTTCTGGTCCGAGCTCGACATCGCGCTGCACGAGACCGCGCTCGACCTGCTGGGCGCGGAGTCCGAGCTCGAGTCGGCGTGGACCGACGGGTACCTGTTCTCGCTGTCCGGGCCGATCTACGCCGGGACCAACGAGATCCAACGCAACATCGTGGCGGAGCGGATCCTGGGTCTGCCCCGCGAGCCGAAGGGAAGCACCGTGAAGAGCGAGTCGAAGGGAGCGACCCGATGAGGTTCGTGCTCACGTCCGACCAGGAGGACTTCGCCTCCTCCCTCGACGCGCTGCTGAACGCGTCCGACACCGTCGCGGTGGCCCGCGCCTGGGCCGCCGACGACACCGCGCCCGGGCTCAAGCTGTGGTCGCGGCTGGCCGAGCAGGGCGTGAACGCGCTGCTGGTGCCCGAGGAGTCCGGCGGCATGGGGGCCAGCGCCGTCGAGCTGGCGATCGCCCTGGAGACGCTGGGCCGCCACGCCGTGCCCGGTCCCTGGGTGGAGTCCGCGGCGTACCTGCCGGTCGCGCTGGCTGACGAGGCGGTCGTGGCCGCGCTCGCCGAGGGCGCGGTCGGGAGCGTCGCGGTCGCCCCGCACACGCCGTACGCGCTGGACGCGGACGTCGCCGAGCACCTGTACGCCGTCACCGACGGCGCGCCCGCGGGCGCCAGAGCCGGTGAGCTGCGCCGCTCGGTGGACGGGACGCGGCGGCTGTTCTCGGTGACGCCGGGCGCCGCGGTCGCCGGTGGCGACCTCGAGCGGGCCTTCGACCTCGCCGTGCTGGCCTGCGCCGCGCAGCTGCTCGGCGCCGGGGAGCGGCTGCTCGCCGACAGCGTCTCCTACGTCAAGCAGCGCAAGCAGTTCGGGCGCGAGATCGGGTCCTACCAGGCCATCAAGCACCAGCTCGCCGACGTCCGGATCGCGCTGGACTTCGCCCGGCCGCTGGTCCTCGGGGCCGCGCTGTCGGACGGCTCGGAGGACTTCTCGCGCGACGTGTCGGCGGCGAAGGTCGCCGCCGCGGACGCCGCCTACCGCGCCTCGCGCACCGCGCTGCAGGTGCACGGCGCGATCGGCTACACCTCTGAGTTCGACCTGAGCCTGTGGATCACCAAGGTGCGCGCGCTGGTCGCCGCCTGGGGCACCACGGCGTACCACCGGGCGCGGATCCTGGACGCGCTGGTCGCCTCGTCGGCTTCGGCCGCTTCGTCCGCCTCGTCCGCTTCGTCCGTTGGGCAGGGGGTCTGAGATGGAGTTCGGGCTCTCCGAGGAGCAGCAGGAGCTGGCCTCGACCGTGCGGTCGCTGCTGGAGCGGCGCGCCGACAGCCAGGCCGTCCGGTCGGCGGCCGAGTCGCCGAGCGGGTACGACGAGGCGCTGTGGGCGACGCTGTGCGAGCAGATCGGCGCCGTGGCGCTGGGCATCCCCGAGGAGTACGACGGCGCCGGGTTCTCGCTGTTCGAGACGTTCGTGGTGCTCGAGGAGCTGGGCCGGGCGCTGGCGCCCTCCCCCCTGCTGGCCTCACTGGTCGCCGCGGAGGCGCTGCTGGCCACCGGCGACGCCGACGCCTGCGCGCGGCTGCTGCCGCGGGTCGCGGCCGGCGAGCCCGCCACGCTGGCCTGGTCGGGGACCGCGAGCCTGCCCGGCGAGGAGCCGGTGCGGGCCACGGGTGACCTGCTGAGCGGGAGCGTCTCCTGCGTCCTCGACGGGGACGTCGCCACTGTGCTGGTGGTCGCGGCCCAGGCCGAGGACGGCGTCGCGCTGTTCGAGGTCGACCCGGCGGCGGTGACCCGGACCCGCACCCAGGCGATGGACACCACCGTGCGGCTGGCCACGCTGACCTTCGAGGAGACCCCGGCGACCCGGCTGGGCGGCTCGGCCTCTGCTGCGCTCGAGCGGGCGCATGTGGTCGGCGCCGCGGCGGTCTCGGTGCTCGCCGTCGGCTGCGGCCAGCGCGCGCTGGACATGACCGTGGCCTACGCCAAGGAGCGCGAGCAGTTCGGCCGCCCGATCGGGTCCTTCCAGGCGCTCAAGCACCGGATGGCCGACATGCTGATGCTGCTGGAGATGTCCCGCTCGGCCTCGCTGGCCGCCGGGCACGCCGTCTCGCTCGGCTCGGAGGACTCCGCTCGCCTCGCGGCTGTCGCCGCGTCGTACACGGGGGATGCGGTGGGCCGCATCGCCGCCGAGACCGTGCAGCTGCACGGCGGGATCGCGATCACCTGGGAGCACGACGCGCAGCTGGTCTTCAAGCGCGCCCACGCCCTCACCCAGCTCTACGGCCGCCCCCACCAGCACCGCGCCCTCCTCCCCCTCTAACCCCACCCATCTCCACCCCCTCTCCCCTCCCCCCCCGCTTGCCGACCCGTCACTCGCTCGACCAGACACGCCGTGTACGGCGGAGCCAGTGACGGGTCGGCGGGTGGGGACGGCTCATCCCGGTTCGTACGACGCACGCCGCGGCGCGCCGTACCGGACTCCGATGCGTCGACGCGGCTGGTGCGGCGCCTGAGATTCCCTCGCTGATCGTCGTCGCCCGACAGACCTCACACGACGCCAACTCCCCCGGTATGGCGGCGCGCACGTCCCAACTGGCAGGTAACTGGAGATCCTCACGCACCTGGTGCCTGGGATGCTCCAGTTACCTGCCGGTCACCACGAGTTTCCGCTGGCCGGACGGCGCCGGCCCTCATCCGATAGAGGCTCCGCGCCCCACGCCCGTTTCGCGGAGAGCTGGGTCCCGCCACGCAGCGACGGACCCCGCGCCACCCCATCCGCCCGCATCCGCCCGCGCCGACCCGTCACTCGCTCCGCCGAGCTCGGCGTGTTTGGTCGAGGGAGTGACGGGTCGGCGTGGGGCGGGGTGGGCGGGGCCCTGGGGGCTGGGGGCTGGGCTGGGCTGGGGCTGGGCTGGGGCTGGGGTGTGGGGTTACTGGTTACTTGGCGAGCCAGGCGTCAGCGAAGTCGGGCATGTACTCCGCGCCCAGCTCCACGCCGTGCACGTTCTCGTTCCAGGCGTGCACGGCCGCATTGGCGCCGGTGACGACGAGCGGCACGTCCTGGTTGAAGAGGTCCTGGATCTCGTCGAGGACGGCCTGGATCTCCTCGTCGGTGTCGGCGGCCTGCAGATCCGCGAGCGCGGCGTCCATCTCCTCGGAGGCGTAGCCGGTCTCGTTGCCGTAGCTCGTCGAGCTCAGGCTGCCGACCAGGCGGTGGTAGGGGTCGGACTCCGAGACGCTGAGCGCGCCGCGGGCGAGGTCGAAGTCGTGGTCGACGAAGACCCGGTTTGTCTGGTCGGCGATCGAGGCGACCAGGTCGGTCTTCACGGTGAAGCCGACCCGCTCAAGCATCGCCTTCATCGCCACCGCCTGGGTGCGCGAGGTCGGGTCGGTGCCGTCGAGGTAGCTGATCACACCGTCGAAGCCGTCGGCCTTGGCCTCTTCGACCAGCTTCTTGGCCTCCTCCAGGTCACCCTCGAGCGCGGCGTCGCTGGTGTCCCACTTGGACTCCGGCGGGAACATCTCCGTGCCCGCCATGCCCTTGCCGTCGTAAGAGCGCTTGTAGTCGAGCTCGGGGTCGTAGGCCAGTGCGATCGCCTTGCGCACGCGCGGGTCGGAGCCCGGGTAGCCCTCGCGGTGATTGATCGAGAGGTTGTTGCCCAGGCTGGTCAGCGTCAGATGGCCGGCCATGTCGGCATCGACCACCTCGTGGACCACCTTCGGGTCACGGATGAACGCCACGTCCGCGCTGCCGTCCTCGAGCGCGTCCAGCTTGGCCTCGTCGGCGAGCGGCCAGAAGATCCGGATGCCGTCGAGGTGCGGGGCGCCGTCCCAGTAGTCCTTGTTAGCGACCAGGGTGAGCTCCTCGGCCGGCTTGTACTCGTCGAGCATGAACGCGCCGGCGCCGATCGGCTTGAACTCCGCGCCCGCGTACGACGCCGGGGCGACGATCATCCCCACCGCCTGGGACAGCATGGCCGGGAACCGCGCCCAGGCGTTGTTGAGGTTGAAGACGACCGTGCGCTCGTCCTTCACGTCCATCCCGGCCAGGTTCGGCGCGAGCATCGCGGTGTCCACGCCCTGGTTCTTCATGTACCAGTTGATGCTGCCGACCACGGCCTTGGCGTCCAGCGGCGTGCCGTCGGAGAACTTCACGCCCTCGCGCAGGGTCAGCGTCCAGGTCTTCAGGTCCTCGCTGCTCTCCAGCGACTCGGCCAGCTTCGGCTCGAACTGCTGCGTCTCGGTGTCGAGGGTCATCAGGGTGTCGTAGACCGCGACCATCGCGCCGCCGCCGGAGGCTCCGGTGGCGTAGCTGGCGGCGGGGCTGAGGCTGCGGATCTCGCCGTAGTCGGCGAAGTTCAGCGTCCCGCCGTCGACCGGGTCGCCGGCCTCGGGCTGCTCGCCGATCACGCCGAACGAGTAGCGCCCGCGGTCCACCGAGGCGCCCTTCTTCTCGTCGGCGTCGTCGTCCTCCGACGACGCGCATGCGGACAACAACAGGGCGCTGACGACGGCAGCGACGGCGAGACGGACGCCAGGGGTCGAGTTCACGGGGGTTCCTCCAGGTCAGGATTCAGACAGGTAGACAGGCAGACAGTCAGACAGGCAAGCGGGGGGTGAGGCGTGCTCAGTCGGGTACGACGCGTGCGGTGGCCTTGATCTCCAGGCGCGGACCGGGCCGGCCGCCGCCGATCTGGGCCGCGCCGATCGCGGTCCACGCGGGCCAGGGCGCGCTGAGGCGCAGGTCGCGCACGCGCATGAACGTCGGTACCTGCGAAGCCATGTCCAGGTGGAAGGTCAACAGGTCCACCACGTCGGCCAGGCGCGCGCCACCGGCCTCGAGGACCTGGGCCAGGTTCGTGAAGGCCAGGTCGATCTCCTCGGCCAGGTCGTCGGGCACCGAGCCGTCGGCGCGGGTGCCCAGGACGCCGGAGCAGTGCAGGGTGTCCCCGGCGCGCACGGCCGGCGCCAGGTGCCAGGTGGCGTAGGCCTCCTCCTGGCCCGCGGGGATCACCGGGATGAACGCCGCGGGGGCCGAGCCCTCGTCGTACCGGCTCTCGACGGCGGGAGCCTCCACGGTCGTCGGGGCGGCCTCGTCCCACGCCGCCGCGAAGACCTCGTGCGGGATCGAGTCGCGCCACTGCCCCGACAGGACCAGCTCGGCGCCCAGCCGGCCGATCTCGTCGGCGGCCATGGCGCCGCGCTCGCCCTCGACGAGCACCACGGTCCGGTCGTCGGCCCAGTCGATGTAGGGGCGGTCGGAGTGGGTGGCGCAGACCAGGCACGGCCGGGTCCGCATGGAGAGGATCTCGACGCCGGGCAGCAGCTCGCTCAGCAGCTCGCGCGCCTCCTCGACGTCCGCGGCCCGACCGCCGGTGCGCACCCAGGCGGCGATCTCGTCGCGGCCGGTCAGCGGGTTGGCCAGCAGGCTGCTCCCGGAGGTCTTCAGGTACCAGCGGCCGTCGGGGTACTGCACGGGCGCCATCACGATGCCGCCGTAGGCCATCGCGCCCTCGCGGACCTTCATCATCATCATCGTCGGCATCTGGACGGCTTCGGGTCCGCTGACCTCGGCCAGCACCACGGTGGCGCCGTAGGTGGTCGTCCTCAGCGGCCGCTCCAGCAGCCCGGTCGCGTTCGTCGCGGCGCCGGTGGCCAGGACGACGCGGTCGGCGGTCCACGAGGCTCCGCCGCGCGAGGTCACCCGGACACCGCCGGCGACGCGGGTGGTGGCGACCACCTCGTCGCGCACCAGCTCGGCACCGGCCGCGATGGCCGCCGTCAGCTCCGCACGGACCAGCGCGCGCGGGTTGAGGATGAAGGCGTCCTGCTCGCGCAGCGCGACGTGGCCGGGCGGGAAGGTCAGGCTCGGGTACGCCGCGGCGAGCTGGTCGGCGTCGAGGTGGTCGACGGCGACGCCCAGGTCGGCCGCGTTGCGGGCCAGCAGCTCACGGTCGAACCAGAGCGAGGAGGTGGCGCCGTCCGGCAGCACCGTCACCGAGTGCGTGGGCGTCAGGAAGTCGACCCCCGTGCGCGCGATCAGCCCATCGAACCGGCGCCGGCTGCGCATCGTGAGCAGCGAGGTCGCCAGCGGCACCTCGAGGACGTGGCACAGCCGACCCTGGTCGTAGTAGCCCGCCCAGGTGCCCTCGTGCGACGCGGTGTCCTCCGGCTCCTCGGGTCCGATCAGCAGCACCCGCGCCCCGGACTCGGCGGCGTGGCGCGCGGTCGCCATACCGAGCGGGCCGGCGCCGATCACGGCGAGGTCGTACGGCGTGGTGTCGGGGGTGTCAGGGGCGTCGAGGGGGTCGGGCACAGGCGTCTCCGGGAACGAGGGGAAGGCGGAGCCACAGCATCCATGGCCTGCCGCCTTAAAGCAACACTTTGTTGCTTTAAGGGTCAAGGACCGGGCGCGCGGGCGGCGGACGTCTAGACAGCACCGCGGACCGTCTGGCCTAGGCTGGCCCGACCATGAGCGTCCAGACACGTCAGCGCAGCGGCGGCCGCAGCGAGCAGGTGCGCCTCGCCGTCGGCCGCGCCGTGCTCGATCTGCTCACCGAGGGGCGCTACCCGTTCACCACCGTCGAGGTTGCCGAGCGGGCCGCGGTCAACCGGCGGACCATCTACCGGTGGTGGCCCACCCAGGACGACCTGCTCGCCGAGGCGCTGCCCCACCACGTGCGAACCGTCGCCGTCCCCGACACCGGCAGCTGGGCCGCGGACGTGCGCCAGTTCGCCCATCGGATCGCGGTGTTCGCGGCCGACCCCGTGGACCTGACGCTGTCGCGGATCATGGCCTCAGGGCTGCACCCGGCCTTCAACGCCGCCGTGGTCGAGCACTTCGATCCGGTGATGGCCGGGTGGTACGAGATGCTCGCCCGCGCCATCGCCCGTGGCGAGGCGAGCACCACCCACGACCCTCGGACGGTGATCCACACCCTGGTCTCCCCGCTGTTCCTGGCCCCCCTCACCGGCGGCGAACCCCTCTCCCCCGCCCTCGTCGACCAGCTGGTGGATCTAGTCCTAGACGCCACCCGCCCCCACCCCTGAGCCCCCTCCCCCCAAGCCCAGCCCTCCCCAGTCCAGCCCAGCCCAGCCCCCCCCCAAGCCCGCCGACCCGTCACTCCCTCGACCAGACACGCCGTACTCGTCGGCGCCATCGACGGGTCGCGCCGCGGCAGCCCGGCACCGCGAACCCGCATCCGCAGGAGACCGATGCCCTACCGTGCCCTGACACGCGTGAACCCCATGGGCCCGATCGGACCACTACCAGTGTGACTTCACTCGACGCGATCCTCACCCCGGCGGCTGTTGCGCTATCTGACGAGGCGAATCCGCGCCGCGGACGCGGAGGATCTGCTCAACGACGTGTTCGTGGTCGTCCTCGAGCGCCGGGCGACCTTCGATGCGGGCGCCGCCGCCAGCGCCCGCCCCTGGCTGTTCGGCATCGCCAGCAACCTGGTCGCGCGCCGCCACCGCGACGAGACGCGGCATCTGCGCACCCTTGAGCGAGGCGAGCGGACCGACGGGGCCCGGTTCGAGGAGGCAGCGGCCGCGCGGGTCGACGCCGGCCGCCCCGTATGACGTCTCGCCAGGGCGCTCGCCGCCCTCACGACCGGGGACCGCGACGTACTCCTGCCGACGGCGTGGGCCGGCCTGATCAGAACGAGGTGTCCACCGCGCTGGGCATGCCGGTGGGGACGGTCAAGTCCCGCCTGCACCGAGCCCGCGGTCGGTTGAGGGATGAGCTCGGCGCCCGGGACAGCGACCACGACGGAGGAGACCGATGGGGTCGTCGACGAGCGCCGCGCCGCGCGCTCGTGCACCGCAGTGGGTGACGACGGGCGCGGCTACAGCGCGCCCGCTTGGTGCGGGGACTGAGGCCCGGCTCGACCCGTCACTCGCGCCGCCGTCCCCGGCGAGTCTGGTCGAGCCAGTGACGGGTCGGCGGTCAGGGGTGGCCTCTCAGATGCCTCTCCAGGGCCTGGCGTACGACGTGCGCGGTGCGCTCGCGGGGCACGCCGTAGACGTCGCGGTCGGTGAGCACGCAGATGCCGAAGCCGTGCTCCTCGCGGACCCATGCACGCCGGCGACGGTCGCGGGCCCGCTGGTCCTCGTTCTCGTGCCAGGCGCGCCCGTCGTACTCCACCGCGAAGCGCCTCGCCCGATCCGCCAGGTCGAGGTAGGCCCGCTCCAGCCAGCCGTCGTGGCGTCGCACCTCCAACTGCGGCTCGAGGACCAGCCCGGCGTCTCGGCATCGGATCCGCACGAACGACTCCGCCTGCGACTCCGCGCGCGGGTCCGACAGCGGCACCAGGTCGCGGGCCTGGACCACGCCACGCGCCCCCTTGAACTCCGGCAGCCGCTCCACCAGCTCTTCGAGCCGCACTCCCAAGTGGCGACGGATCTGATCGAGCGCGGCCAGCGCCGGATCGCGCGGTCTCAGGCGGGCCAGGTCGAGCGCGAGCCGCACCGGCGACAGCACCCGGATGCCGGCCACCGTCACGACGTCGTCGGGACGCAGCGTCCGCTCGCCCCCGGAGCACCCGAGCTTCCGCACGCGGGTCGAGCCCGGTGACCGGAAGACCCGAAGGGGCGCCGCCACCCAGCGTGCGCCCGGCGGGTCGAGGTCGAGGCCATATGCCCAGCACGCCGTCTCCTCGGTCACCACCGCATCCTCGGGGAGCACCAGCGAGAGCGCCTGAACTCGCGTCAGCGTCGTGTCGGGCACGGCATTGTCGACATAGACACCGAGCAGCGGGCGCCGCAGCACGCCGTGCGCACACAGCGTGGTGAGCTCGTCTCGACTGACCCCGACGTCGCGCGCCTGCGCCAGGGTGAAGGGCTGGGACAGCGGCAGCCGAGGGTGCGAGTCCGGCAGCGCCAACGGGAGCTCGTCGTACACGTGCATCCCAGCAGCGTGCCGGACCCGAGCCCGGCCCCGCCGAGCTCATCCACAGGCGCGGATCGACCCGTCACTCCCGCCGCGACACACCGTGGAAATGGTCGAGGGAGTGACGGGTCGCGAGGCTTGGGGTGGGGGTTTGGGCTGCCTGCCTACCCCTCTGCCTGCCCCTGGGACTGCCCTGCCATGCCCCTGGCCCTGTCCTAATCCTGGGGCCCGGGTCAGGTGGTGGTGCGGTACTTGCCCTGGTAGAAGAGCAGCGGGTCCTGGGCTTCGGCGACGTCGAGGTCCTGGACGCGGCCGACCACGATGTAGTGGTCGCCGGCCTCGTGGATCGCGTGCACGGTGCAGTCGACGTAGCCGACGATCCCCTCGAGCAGCGGCGACCCCGTCTGCGACGGAGCCCAGCTGACGCCGGCGAACTTGTCCTCGGCGCGGCTGGCCATCGCGTTGGAGACCTCGGCCTGGTCGGCGGCCAGGAAGTTCACGCAGAACCGGCCCGCGTTGCGGATCGCCGCGAAGGCCCGCGACGTCTTCATCGGCAGGAAGGCCACCAGCGGCGGGTCGAGGGAGACGCTGGTGAACGACTGGCACGTCATCCCCATCGGCTCGCCGCCCGACAGCGTGGTCACCACGGTGACCCCGCTCGCGTACCTGCCCAGCACGTCGCGGAACTTGCGCGCCGTCGCCTGGGCCGCCTCGTCGTCCGCGGGGACGACGACGTGCTCGCCGGCACGGAACTCGAAGTCGACGTTGCCCAGGAAGGACTCGATCAACCCCTTCGGCGGCCAGGAGTCATGCGCGTCCTCGCGCATCCCGTCCGGGATCTCGTGATCAGCCATGAGGTCCATTGTGTCCTCAGCGCCCCACGCTGAAGTCATGCCCCCAGTACGAGACGGCCGTGGACTCGCGCGCGACCCACTTGCTGTCGTCGACGGTCATCCCCTCGGTGCCGTACTCGACGTCGAAGCCACCGGGCGACTTCACGTAGAACGACACCATCTCGTCGTTCATGTGCCGGCCCAGCGTCGCCGAGAGCGGGACGTTGTGCTTGCGCACCCGCTCCAGCGCGCGGCCCACGTCGTCGAGCTTCTCGAGCTCGACCATGATGTGCACGCACTTGGCCGGGTTCGGCATCGGCAGGAAGGCCAGCGAGTGGTGGCGCGGGTTGCAGCCCAGGAAGCGCAGCCACGCCGTGGAGCCGGGCTCCTTGCCGACGAACTCACCGGGCATCCGCATCGAGTCGCGCAGCCGGAAGCCGAGCACGTCCTCGTAGAAGCGCAGCGCCGCCTCGTCGTCGCCGACCGGGAGGACGATGTGCCCCAGGCCCTGGTCGCCGGTGACGAAGGTGTTGGCGTACGGCGTGACCAGGGGCCGCGACTCGTAGGTGGCGCCGTGGAAGAGCTCGAAGACGTTCTCCCACGGGTCCTCGAAGCGGATCATCCCCTCGACGCGGCGCTCCTTGAGCTCCTCGGGCGTCGCCTCGTGCACGATCACCCCGTGCTGCTTGAGCTCATCGAGCGCGACGGCGAGGGCGCGGTGGTCGGCGACCTCCCAGCCCATCGCGGAGAGGCAGTCGCGGTCGCTCGGCTCGATCACGATCCGGGCGGACAGCGCGTCCATCCGGAAGTACAGGTTGGCCGGGTCCGGGCCACGCCCCTCGGCGAGGCCGAGCACCTTGCCTGCGAAGTGTCGCCACTTCTCCAGGTCGGTGCTCGCCACGCGGACGTACCCCAGTGCGCGGATGTCCATGTTCTGCCTCCTCGGCTCTTCGGCTCTTCGGCTCCTCGCGATGCCTCGCGAGGTGGTGGATGGCCGCCGCAGGTCCCGGCGGCCTCGTTGTCGGATCAGTACATGCCCGGGTCGATCTTGTGGCCGAACTCGCTGGCGCCGTACATCTGCAGCGCCCGCTCCGGGTCGTTGGCGGCGTGCACGCGCCCGGCGTGCGCGTCGCGCCAGGCCCGCTGCAGGTAGGTCCCCTCGGCCAGCGCCCGCCCGCCGGAGGCCTCGAACAGCGCATCCAGCGCCTCGATGGCGCGCTCGGTGCCGATCACCTGGTCGCGGCGCACCTTCAGCCGCAGCGCCAGCGGGATCTTCTCCCCGCGCGCGACGCAGGCCTGCTCCTCGCGGATGTTGGCGATCAGCAGCGCCCAGGCGGCGTCGATCTCGCTGGAGGCGCGCGCGATCCGCACCGCGGCGAACGGGTCGAGCGAGGCCCGCTCCCCGACGTACGACGCGCGCACCCGCTTGCGCTGCATCTCGACGTGCTCGGCGTAGGCGCCGGTGGCCATCCCGATGATCGGGGTGGTGATCGTGGTGGTGAACAGCGAGTGGAACGGCAGCCGGTAGAGCTCGGAGGTGTTCTGCTCCTGGCCGGGGCCGAAGCAGCGCCCGGTGTCGCTCATCGACAGCGTCATCGCCTCGGGGACGAACGTCTCGTCGACCACGATGTCGTTGGAGCCGGTGCCGCGCAGCCCGACGGTGTTCCACACGTCGACGATGCGGTACTGCGCGCGGGGCACCAGGAACGTCTTGAAGTCGATGACCTGGCCCTCGGCGTTGACCACCAGGCCACCGAGCAGCACCCAGCCGGCGTGGTCGCAGCCCGAGGAGAAGCTCCAGGTGCCCGAGAGCGTGTAGCCGCCCTCGGTGAGCACCGCCCGGCCGGTGGGGGCGTACGACGAGGAGAGCCGCGCCGACGTGTCGGAGCCCCAGACGGCCTGCTGCGCCTCGTCGGCGAAGAGCGCGACCTGCCAGGGGTGCACCCCCAGCACGCTGGAGATCCAGCCGGTCGACCCGCAGGCCGAGGAGATGTCGCGCACGGCGGTGTAGAAGTCGACCGGGTCCGCCTCGAGGCCGCCGAAGCGGCGCGGCTGGAGCATCCGGAAGAAGCCGGTCTCCTCGAGCTCCTTGACCGACGCCTCCGGCACGACGCGCAGCCGCTCGGTCTCGTCGGCGCGGGCCCGGAAGGTGGGCAGCAGGTCGCGGATCGCGTCGAGGACTTGCTGGGACATCGGCTCTCCTGGATCGGATCAGTTCGGTACCGCCACGATAGAACAGGTTCTACGGCTTTTCCGGGGCGCCGACTCCCACTCACCGGGCGGGTCTGTGGACGACGACAGCCCGCGCCGAATAGAACCGGTTTCACTCGCGGGCCCCGTGCCCGCGGACACCCCCCAGTCTTAGAGCACCAGGAGCACACGTGACGCCTGACCCCACGCAGCCGGGGCCGACGCAGCCGGGCCCCTCGGCCCACGACACCGCTGAGGCCGCGACCGTGGACGTCGTCGTGGTCGGCACCGGTGGCGCCGGCATGACCGCCGCGCTCGCCGCGCAGCACCGGGGCCTGAAGACCCTCGTCATCGAGAAGACCGACAGCTTCGGCGGCTCGACCGCACGCTCCGGCGGCGGGGTGTGGATCCCGAACAACCACGCCCTCAAGGCCGCCGGCCAGGGCAACCCCGACGCCGAGACCCGCGCCTACCTCTATGAGGTGATCGGCGACATCGTGCCCAAGGCCCGCATCGACGCCTTCGTCGACCGCGGCCCGGAGATGCTGAAGTTCGTCACCGACCACTCGGCCGCCGACTTCATGTGGGTGCCGCAGTACTCCGACTACTACCCCGAGGCCACCGGTGGTCGCGCCAGCGGGCGCAGCGTCGAGCCGAAGCCGATCGACGGCAACATCCTCGGCGACGAGCTCAAGCGGCTCACCAAGCCCTACACCAAGGCGCCGGTCGGCCTGGTCATCGGTCAGGCCGACTACCGCAAGATCAGCCTCGGGCTGCGCTCGATCCGGTTCCCGCTGACGATGCTGAAGGCGATGGTGCGCCGCTCGATCACGGTCGCCCGCGGCAAGCGGATGTACGGCATGGGCAACGCGATGATGATCGGGATGCGCAAGGGCCTGATCGATGCCGGCGTCGAGGTCTGGTACGAGACCCCGCTGACCGACCTGGTCGTCGAGGACGGCCGGGTGAGCGGCGTGAAGGTCACCCGCGACGGCCGCGAGCAGGTGATCCGGGCGCGCCACGGCGTGATCCTCGCCTCGGGCGGCTTCGAGCACAACGCCGAGATGCGCCAGCAGTACCAGCGCGCCCCGATCGGCGCCGAGTGGACCACCGGCGCGGCCGGCAACACCGGCGACGGGATCAACGCCGGCCTGCGCGCCGGCGCGGCCCTGGACCTGATGGACGACGCCTGGTGGGGGCCGTCGATCCCGCTGCCCTCCGGCCCGTGGTTCTGCCTGGCCGAGCGGAACCTGCCCGGCTCGATGATCGTCAACCAGGCCGGCCACCGCTTCTTCAACGAGGCCGCGCCGTACGTCGACGCCGTGCACGCGATGTACGACAACGCCGAGGCCACCGGGGTCGAGCACGTCCCGTCCTGGATGGTCATCGACCAGCGCTACCGCAACCGCTACCTCTTCGCCGGGCTCAGCCCGCGCCAGCCGTTCCCGGGCCGCTGGTACAAGAGCGGCGCGATCGTGAAGGCCGACACGCTGCGCGAGCTGGCCGACAAGATCGGTGTCCCGGCCGACACGCTGGTGGCCACCACCGACCGGTTCAACGAGATGGCGCGCACCGGCAAGGACCTCGACTTCCGCCGCGGCGACTCGGCCTACGACCGTTACTACGGCGACCCGAGGACGAAGCCGAACCCGTCGCTGGGCGTGATCGACCAGGGGCCGTTCTATGCGGTGAAGATGGTGCCCGGCGACCTCGGCACCAAGGGCGGCATCGTCACCGACGAGCTGGCCCGTGCGCTGCGCGAGGACGGCTCGGTCATCGAGGGCCTCTACGCCGCCGGCAACACCTCGTCCGCGGTGATGGGCCACACCTACGCCGGCGCCGGCGCCACGATCGGACCGGCGATGACGTTCGGCTACATCGCCGCACAGCACATCGCGGACTCGGCCGGCTCCGGGACCGCACCGTCGCAGGGCGCAGCCGTCACGGCGTCCTGAGTCACCGGCACCATCGGCCGGCGCCTGGGTACTGACACACCGTCAGCCCACGCGCCGGCCGCGTCCGTACCGCGGCCCAGGAGGTCCACCCATGGCGAGCCTCGTCCCACGCTCGGTCTCCGCCCTGCTCCGGCCGGTGATGCCGGACCAGGTCGTCCGCCGCCGGGTCTACCTCCCCTGGGTGCCGATCCCCTCCGGCGAGATGGTCGAGCTGCCGGGCCGCGGGTCGACGTACGTCACCGACACCCCGGGCCCGACCCCGCAGGCACCGACGATGGTGCTGCTGCACGCGGTCGGCTGCACCGGGCTGCTGACCTGGTTCCCCGCGATCCGGGCCCTGTCCGAGCGCTACCGCGTGGTGACCCTCGACCAGCGCTGGCACGGCCGGGGCATCCACTCCCCGGTGTTCTCCCTCTACGACTGCGCCGACGACGTGGCGGCGCTGCTGGACGCGCTCGGCATCGAGCGGGCCGTGATCGGCGGCTACTCGATGGGCTCGATCATCGCCCAGCGGGTCTGGCGCCAGCATCCGGAGCGGACCGCCGGACTGGTGCTGTGCGCGAGCACCGCGCGCTTCCGCAGCCACCCGCACGAGCGGGCGTTCTACGCCGGGATCGAGGTGGCGATGCTGGGCGCGCGCGGCGTCAGCGCCTCGCGTACGGCGGTGCGCGCGACCCGGGCGGCGGCCCAGGCCTTCGGCGACGTCCCCGACGACCTCTACGAGTGGGCGCTCGGGGAGTTCCGCCAGACCAGCCCGTGGGCGGTGGCCCAGGCGGTGGCCGCGCTGGGTCGGCACCACTCGCGGCCGTGGCTGGCGCGCATCGACGTGCCCACCGCGGTGGTCGCGACCCGGCGCGACCGGGTGATCCCCTTCGCCCACCAGCTCGCCCTGGCCCGTCGCATCCCCGGCGCCACCGTCCACGACATCGACGCCGGGCACGCCGCGTGCACGCTGGAGGCCGAGCTGTTCGTCCCCGCGCTGCTCGAGGCGACCGCCACCGTGGTCGCGCGCGAGCGGGACTTCAGGGCTGGTCGGCGACGGCCTTGCTGAGTCGCTCCAGCTCCTCGGGGAAGCGGCGGACCAGGTCGTCGACGTGCGGCATCGACTCGCGGCAGGCGATGATCCCGACGTGCAGGACGCCGTTGTGCGAGATCACCGTGATGTTCAGCCCGGCGCCGTGGAAGACCGGGCCCAGCGGGTAGAGGCCCAGCACCCGGGCCCCCATGAAGTACAGCGGCACCGGCGGGCCGGGCACGTTGGAGATCACCAGGTTGTGGATCACCGGGTGCCGCTCGGGGAGCCTCCACCCGGCGTAGGCCCGCATCGCCAGGCCGAACGTGCGTGGCGCCGCGAACTCCGCCCAGTCCTGGAGCGCGTCGGCGCTGATCGCGTCGTGGTGCTCCTTGGCGTGGCGGTTGTTCTCGGCCATCTCCTGGAGCCGCTCCAGCGGGTCGGCGACGTCGGTGCCCAGGTTGGCGAAGAGCGCGGAGACCTTGTTGGCGCCGCCCGAGCGGTGCGACCTGTCCCGCACCGAGACCGGGACCGTCGCCATCAGCGACGAGGCGGGCAGCTCGTCGCGCGCGGCCAGGTAGGAGCGCAGCGCGCCGCCGGCGACGGCCAGCACCACGTCGTTGACGGTGGTGCCGGTGGCGTGCTTGATCGCGCGCACCTCGTCGAGGTCCATGTCGGTGAACGCGATCGCGCGGTGGCTGGTGATGGTGCCGTTGAACGACGTGCGCGGCGCCGAGAACGGCGCGGCCATCGTCTTGCCCTCCAGCGCCCGGGCGACGGTGCGCCCGACCAGCTGCACCGAGGGCGACAGCAGGCGTACCGCGGTGAACGGCTTGGCCGCGGTGCTCAGCAGGGCCCTGCCCAGCAGCTCGACCTGGTCGGGGTCGCGGCCGGGCCGCGTCGGCTCGTCGGCGCCCTGGATCGGGGCCGCGTCGGGCTCCAGGCTGCACAGGTGGGAGATCAGGTTGGCGCCGGAGACCCCGTCCACGGTGGCGTGGTGCATCTTCATGAAGACCACGACCTTGTCGCCCTCGAAGCCCTCGATCACCCACATCTCCCACAGCGGCCGCGACCGGTCCAGCGGGAGCCCGGCGAAGTGGCCGGCGAGCTCGGTCAGCTCGCGGTAGCCACCCGGCTGCGGGACCGCGAGCCGGTGCACGTGGCGGTCGATGTCGAAGCTGCGGTCCTGCACCCAGATCGGGTGGTCGAGGCCCAGCGGCACCCGGCGCAGCTTGCGGGTGAACTCCCCCACGTCGATGACCCGGCGCTCGACCTCGTCGCGGAACGAGGCGAAGTCGTAGCCGCCCGGGATCGTGGCCGGGTCGAGCACGATGAGTCCGCACACGTGCATCAGCTGCTCGGGGGTCTCCAGGTAGAGGAAGCTCGCGTCGAGTCCGGACAGTCGCTCCATGTCACTCCCCCAGCGGATCCAATGAACTAGAACAGGTTCTCATCATGGCCCAGGGGCCGTCCCAGCGCCATCCACCCCACGGCAAAAGACACCGGCTATAGCATCGGGCACGTGGCCTTCCTTCGTCGCCAGATCGTGACCGCTGCCCTGACCGCCAACGCGCTGCGCCCGGTGCCGGGCTTCCGGCCCGGGATCCCGGCCTTCCTGGCCGGCTGGCTCACCTCCGAGCTGGCTCCGCAGCTGCTGGCGCTGACAGCCGGCGACGCCGCCGTGCACGTACGCGGACGCACGGCGCGGGATCGGGCGGGGCTGGTCCTCGCGGCCGCCAGCGCGGCCGGTCTGGGCTGGATGATCCGCCAGGGCCGGCAGACCAAGGACGACGTCGAGGAGGCCCTGGTCGAGGGCCTCGGCGTCGACTACGTGGAGCAGCTCGACGCGCCGCCTACCCCGGCCGAGCTGGCCACCCCGTGGCGCAAGCTCGTGAACCCGTTCCGGATCAAGGACGTGCGGGTGCGCGTCCAGCGCAACATCTCCTTCACCGAGGGCGGGCGCCGCGGCCGCCTCGACATCTACAGCGCCGCCGAGGGCGACATCGCCAACGCACCCGTCCTGCTGCAGGTGCACGGCGGCGGCTGGGCCGTCGGCACCAAGGACCAGCAGGGCATCCCGCTGATGCAGCACATGGCCGCCAAGGGCTGGGTCTGCGTCTCGATCAACTACCGCCTGGCGCCCAAGCACCCGTTCCCCGCACAGATCGTCGACGTCAAGCGCGCGATCGCGTGGGTCCGCGAGAACATCGAGCACTACGGCGGCAACCCCGACTACCTGGCGATCACCGGAGGCTCTGCCGGCGGCCACCTCACCGCGCTCGCGGCGCTGACCCCGGGCGACCCCGCCTACCAGCCGGGCTTCGAGGAGGTGGACACCTCCGTCCAGGCCGCGATCCCGCACTACGGCGTCTACGACCTGGCCGGCTCCACCGGCCTGCGCAGCGCGGTGCTGATGCGCGACAAGTTCCTCGCGCCGTACGTCGTGCGCAAGCGGTGGAGCGAGGACCCGGAGGTCTTCGAGGCCGGCTCCCCCATCCTGCGGGTGACGCCGGACGCGCCCGACTTCTTCGTCATCCACGGCGCCCAGGACACGCTGGTCGGGGTGGACCAGGCGCGGCTGTTCGTACAGGAGCTGCGCGCCAAGAGCCGGGCCAGCGTGGTGTACGCCGAGCTGCCCGGCGCCCAGCACGCCTTCGACATCTTCCCCTCGATCCGCTCGGCCCACGTGGTCCGCGCGATCGAGCGGTACCTGAACTGGCACTGGAACAGCTACCGCCACTCGCGCAGCGACGCCGAGCCGACGTCGGCCTGACGTCGGCTGGGCGAGGACGCGGCTAGTCCGGGCTGTCGCCGGAGGGCTCGGTCTCCGGCTCCGGGGGCAGCCCGCCGGGGTCCTCGCCCGGCATCGGCTCGGGAGTCGGGATCCCGCCGGGGTCTCCGCTGGGCACGACCTCGGGGTCCGGGCCGGGTTCGATCGGTGTCGTGGTCATGGCCGTGCGGTACCCCGATAGCGTGGAGCCATGACCGCCCACGCACGCTTCGTCTCCCCCGCCTGGCTCCACGACCACCTGCACGACGAGGGCCTGCGCATCGTCGACGCCACGGTGCACCTGTCCTTCAGCGAGGCGGGCCCCCGCATCGAGTCCGGGCGCGCCACCTACCAGGAGGCGCACGTCCCGGGCGCGACCTTCGCCGACCTGATCGTGGACCTGGCCGACCCGCACGGCGAGGCACCGTTCGCCGCGGCGCCCTCGGAGCGGTTCGCCGCCGCGGTCGGCGCGCTGGGCATCTCCAACGACAGCACCGTCGTGGTCTACGACCACGCCAACGGCATCTGGGCCACCCGGCTCTGGTGGCAGTTCGCCCTGGAGGGCTACGACGACGTCGTCGTGCTCGACGGGGGCCTGGACGCCTGGGTGGCCGCCGGGTTCGAGACCGCCGGCGGCGCCGCGTCGTACCCGCCGGCGAGCTTCACCGCCCGGCGGCGCCCCGAGCTGCTCCGCTCGACCGCCGACGTGCAGGCCGCGATCGGTGACCCCGGCGTGCTGCTGATCAACGCCCTGGACGCCGACACCTTCGCGCGCGGGCACATCCCCGGCAGCGTCAACGTCCCGTTCGGGGACCTCGTCGACGAGACCGGGTCGCTGCGCCCGCGCGAGGAGCTGCGCGCGGTCTTCGAGCGGGCCGGCGCGCTCGACCCGAGCCGCACCCCGGTGGCCTACTGCGGTGGCGGCATCGCGGCCACCGCGGCCGCGATCGCGCTGGCCGAGGCGGGCCGCGGCGACGTCGCGATCTACGACGGCTCGATGAACGCCTGGACCGCCGACCCCGCCCGTCCGCTCGAGCAGGGCGCCTGAGCCCCGGCCGGCCCGGTCGGCGTGGCTCGGCCACCCTCCGGGTTGGCTAGGGTGTGCGCCGTGACCACCCCCGCCCCGGCGCCCACGCCGACCCCCGCTGGCCTGCCTGCCGACCTGCTGCCCCACGCGCTGGGCGCCAAGGGGTTCATGCCCGAGGAGGAGGGGCTGCTGCTGCACCGCCTCGCCCGGCGCCAGCTCCCGCTCGGGCCCGCTCTGGAGGTCGGCACCTACTGCGGCAAGTCCGCGATCTACCTCGGTGCGGCGGCGCGCGAGGTCGGCGGGACCGTCTTCACCGTCGACCACCACCGCGGCTCCGAGGAGAACCAGGCCGGCTGGGAGCACCACGACGCGACGCTCGTCGACGACGAGTCCGGACGGATGGACACCCTGCCGACCTTCCGCCGCACGATCGAGCGGGCCGGTCTGGAGGACCACGTGGTCGCGGTGATCGGCCGCTCCACGACCGTCTCGGCGCACTGGCGCACCCCGCTGTCGATGCTGTTCATCGACGGCGGGCACGCCGAGGAGCACGCCCACAACGACTACGCCGGCTGGGCGCCGTGGGTGCAGCACGACGGGCTGCTGGTGATCCACGACGTGTTCCCCGACCCCGCCGACGGCGGGCGCCCGCCGTACGACGTGTATCTGCGGGCGCTGGCCGGCGGCGCCTTCACCGAGGCCGAGGCGCTCGGCTCGATGCGGGTGCTACGCCGAACCGGCGGAGACGCCGGGGACCGGGTCGGCTGAGGGGCAGCCGCACTCCAGCGCGATGTCGGCGAAGTCCGGTGCCAGGCTGTCGCCGCGCATGATCCCCGAGCCGGGCGTGCCGCGGCCCTCCCGCTCGGCGAGCGCGTCCACGGCCAGCACCACCGCGGCCGCCGTGTAGGTGGTGTACTCCACCGGCCACCTCACATCGTCGGGCCACACGTAGCCGGTCCAGTAGCGCCCGTCCTCGGCGCGCAGGTGCTGCATGTCCACGAGCAGCTGGCGGGCCCGGTCGTGGTCCCCGATCGTGTCCAGCGCCATCACCAGCTCGCAGGTCTCCGCGCCGGTCACCCAGGGGTTGGTGTCCACGCAGCGGATCCCCAGCCCGGGCACGACGAAGTCGTCCCAGCGGGCCGCCAGCATCGCGAACGCGTCCTCGCCGCGCACCGCGCCGCCGAGCACCGGGTAGTACCAGTCCATCGAGTACGTCGACTTGTCCAGGAACTGGTCGCGGTGCGCGCGCAGGGCGTGGCCGAGCCGGCCGCCGGCGAGCTCCCAGGCGGGCTGCGGGTCGCCGACCAGGTCGGCGAGCGCGACGCCGGCGCGCAGCGACTGGTAGATGCTGGAGGACCCGGCGAGCAGCGCCTCGGCGTTGAGCTCGCCGAGGCGGCCGTTCGCCTCGTCCCACTCGTGCGACCAGCCGAGCCCGCCGAACGGCAGCTGCCGGTCGGTGACCCAGTCCAGTCCGCGACGCACCGCGGGCCACATCCGGTCCACGAAGGCCCGGTCGCGGCGCACCAGCCAGTGGTGCCACACCCCGACCGCGAGGTAGGAGCACATGTTGGCCTCCCCGCGCGGGTCCTCGACCACCCCGGCGACGTACTTCATCGCCCAGGAGCCGTCCTCGCGCTGCGCCTCGAGGCACCACTGGTAGGCGCGCTCGGCCGCCTCGACCTCGCCGCCGACCAGCATCGCCATCGCGGCCTCGACGTGGTTCCACACGTCGGTGTGCTCCCCCTCGGCCCAGGGGATCGAGCCGTCCGGGTGCTGCAGGGCGGCGATGGAGGCCGCGGTCGCCCGCACGTCGGCGGCGCTCAGCACGCCCTCGACCGAGGGGATCCCACGCAGGTCGTCGCTCGTCATCGCCGGGTCAGGCCGCTTCCGGCTTGCGGAAGTAGAGCACCATGCTCTTGCCGATCAGCGGGTCGAGCACCTTGCCGGCCAGCTGCAGGGCCCGGGGCTGCTTCATGATCTCCCAGACCAGCAGCTTGTGGTACGCCTTGGCGGCGGGGTGGTCGTCGTTGCGGACGCCGACCGCGCACTTGATCCACCAGTACGGCGTGTGCAGGCCGTGGGCGTAGTCCTTGCTCTCGAACTCCATCCCGGCCTTGACCACCTTGTCGGTGAGCTCCTTGTCGGTGTAGATCCGGATGTGCCCGCCGGGGACGTTGTGGTAGTCCTCGGAGAGCTTCCAGTTGACGACCTCGGGGAACCAGCGCGGCACCGAGACCGCGAGCGTGCCGCCGGGGCGCAGGACGCGGACGAGCTCCTCGATGGCCTGGATGTCGGCCGGGATGTGCTCGAGCACCTCGGCGGCGACGATCCGGTCGAACTCGCCGTCGGCGAACGGCAGCGCCAGGGCGTCGCCCTCCTTGATGTCCGCCTCCGCGCCGGCCGGCACCTCGCCGGCCTCCTTCATCGCCCCGAACAGCTCGCGGACCCCCGCCAGCTCGTCGGCGTCCTGGTCGAACGCGATGACGTCGGCGCCGCGCCGGAACATCTCGAAGGCGTGGCGACCGGCGCCGCAGCCCATGTCGAGAACCCGCTCGCCGGGGCGCAGTCCCAGCCGGTCGAAATCAACGGTCAGCACTGATCTTCACTCCTTGGTTGTTCCCGGCGCCGGCGGCGCGGCTGGTGTCGATGACTTCCTGGTAGGCGGCGGCGGTGGCCGTGGCTACGGCACGCCAGCTGAACCGCTCCAGCACCCGGCGGCGACCGGCGGCGCCCATCCGCGCCCGGCGCTCGGGATCGTCGAGCAGGGCGGCGATGGCGGCCTCGAGCTCGCCGACGTCGCCGGGGGTGACCAGGTCGGCGCAGACGCCGTCCTCACCGACCACCTCGGGGATGGCGCCGGCACGCGAGACGACCAGCGGCGTCTCGCAGGCCATCAGCTCGGCCGTCGGCAGCGAGAAGCCCTCGTAGAGCGACGGGACGCAGGCGAGCTCCGCGGAGCCCATCACCTCGACGAGCTCGGCGTCGGAGATGCCGTGCACGAACCGGACGTGGCCGGCGATCGAGAGCCGCTCGATGAGCTTCTCGGTGCGACCGCCGGGCACCGGCTTGGTGACCAGCAGCAGCTCGAGGTCGCGCTCGGTGCGCAGCTTGGCGAAGGCCTCGAGCAGGGTGGCGATGCCCTTCATCGGCGCGTCGGCGCTCGCCATCGCCACGATCCGGCCCGGGACGCGGGGCTTGGTCGGGGGGACGAACACGTCGTCGACGCCCAGCGGGATCACCTGGAGTCGGTCGATGTCGACGCCGAAGTCCTTGGCGATGTCGCGGCGCGAGGACTCCGAGACGGTGAGGATCTTGGTCAGCCCGCGGGCGACCTTGCCCTGCATCCTCAGGAAGCCGTACCAGCGCCGCAGCGTGAACCTGCGCCAGGCGCTGGGGGCCGAGGCGAGGTCGATGCGCCGGTCGAAGGTGATCGGGTGGTGGATGGTGGTGATCAGCGGGAGCCCCATCTTCTCCACCTCCGCGATCCCGTGTCCGAGCACCTGGTTGTCGTGGGCGATGTCGAAGTCGTCGCGGCGCTCGCGCAGCAGCCGCGCCACGCGCTTGCTGAACGTGCGGGGCTCGGGGAACCCGGCCAGGCACATGATCGCGAACTCCTGGACGTCGATCAGGTCGCGGAACTCGCGCAGCTTCGGCACCCGGAAGGGGTCGGGCTCGCGGTACAGGTCCAGGCTGGGGACCTTGGTCAGCGCCACGCCGGGGTCCAGCTCGGGGTAGGGCTGGCCGGAGAAGACCTCCACCTGGTGCCCCAGGGCCACCAGCTCCCTGCTCAGGTGCCGAACGTAGACGCCCTGCCCGCCACAGTGGGGCTTGCTGCGGTACGAAAGCAGCGCGATGCGCATGGCCACGACCTCTCTGTTGTCGTCCGATGCGGGCGTCCCGCCCGGGACTCGCCGGCTCGAACTGAGGTGAAACGTGTTCCAGTTCCGTCTCACCGGTTGATAGCCTAGTCATGAACGTCAACACACGGAGCGGGGGCTGTCTGTTGCGGGCAACTCCCGCACCGGACGGCCGAGGCCCGATATCTACCAACAGGTAACAGGAGGCTTCGTGAGCAGCGTCAGCTCGCTGTCCGTCGAGGAGCTCGGGTCCGCCGCACAGCGAGACCGCCGCAAGCGCATCCTCGACGCGACCATCGCCCTCGCCTCGAAGGGCGGCTTCGATGCGGTGCAGATGCGTGCCGTCGCCGAGCAGGCGGACGTCGCCCTCGGCACGCTGTACCGCTACTTCCCCTCCAAGGTGCACCTGCTGGTCTCCGCTCTCGCCCGGCAGTTCGAGCGAGCGGAGAAGGCGGGACGCTCGGGGCCCATCCCCGGCGAGACCCCGCACGAGCGGGTGATGTTCGTCATCGGACGGACCACCAAGTCCCTGCAGCGCGACCCCAACCTGACCGAGGCGCTGACCCGGGCGTTCATGTTCGCCGACGCGTCGGTGAAGAACGAGATCCACGTCGTCGGCATGCTGCTGACCCGGATGCTGACCCAGGCGATGGGCAAGAGCCCCGACGACGAGCCCACCGACGAGGAGATCGCCATCGCCAAGGTGATCGGCGACGTGTGGCTGTCCACCCTGGTCGGCTGGGTCACCGGGCGGGTCCCGGCCAGCGACGTACAGAGCTCGATGGACGTCGCCGTGCGCCTGCTGCTGCGCTGAGCCCCGGCCGGGCGGCCCGGGCGTCGGCCGACCGGCTCAGCCGCCGAAGGCGTGCGTGGCGGTGACCCCACCGTCGATGGCGATCTCGGCGCCGTTGACGTAGCCGCTCTCGTCGGAGGCCAGGTAGACGTAGAGCGGCGCGACGTCGCCGGGCTGGCCGACCCGGCGCAGCGGGACCTTGCTGGCCCCGAACTCCATCGCCAGGTCCCCGCCGTGCACCCGGGTCATGCCGGTGTCGATCATCCCGGGGTGCACCGAGTTGACCCGGATGCCCTTCGGCCCCAGCTCGAGGGCGGCCACCTTGGTCATCCCGCGGATCGCGAACTTGGTGGCGGAGTAGGCCACCAGCGAGCCCATCCCGGCCAGGCCCTCCACGGAGGAGGCGTTGACGATGGAGCCCCCACCGGCGGCCTCCATCCCCGGGATCACCGCCTTCATCCCGAGGAAGCAGCCGAGCTGGTTGACCCGGAAGACGGTCTCGTACTCCTCCACGGTGGTGTTCACGATGTCGTTGAAGCGCAGGATGCCCGCGTTGTTGACCAGCACCGTGACCGGCCCGAACCGCTCCTGCGCGGTGGCGACCAGCGCCTGCCAGGAGCCCTCGTCGCCGACGTCGTGACGCACGAAGCAGGCCTCGTCGCCGAGCTCCTTGGCGAGCAGCTCGCCGGGCTCGACGGCGACGTCGGCGACGATCACCTTCGCGCCCTCGGCGACGAACGCCCGGGCGATCTCGGCGCCCTGCCCCTGGGCGCCTCCGGTGACGATGGCGACCTTGCCGGCCAGACGAGCCATCTGCAGCTTCCTCTCGAGACGGGCCGCGCGCACGGCGCGGTCCGGTGGGTGGGGTGCCTGCCCGGACGGGATCGTCGAGGCAGTGGGAGGTCCCAGGCGCGGCGCGCTCAGTCCTCCAGGGAGATCGCGGCACGCGGGCAGGCCGCGGCCGCGCGCCGTACGGCGTCGTGCTGGTCGGCGGCGACCTCCTCGGCCTTGACCACCAGGTAGTCGTCGTCGTCGAGCTCGAAGACCGCCGGGGCCAGTCCCTCGCACAGGGCGTTGGACTCGCAGAGGTCGAAGTCGACCTTCACTCGCATGGCGTGCTCACTTCCCCTCGCCGCTGCCGGCGAGCATCTTGCGGTGGTCCCAGGTGGCGACCCGGTCGGGGTGGACGACGACGGCGACGCGCTTGGCCACCTGGCGCTCGACCTCGCTGCTGCCGAGCTCGCCGAGGTCGGCCAGGTCGCCCACCCCGGCCATCCGGCAGGCGACGGCCGAGCCGATCCGGCGCAGCCGGTCGGCGTCACGGACGATCTCGGCGGTGCCGGTGATGCTGGCTCCGCGCAACGCGAAGTAGTCGTCGCCGTCCTCCACCAGGCAGCTCACCCGCGGGTCCCGTTCCAGGTTGCGGATCTTCTGGGACCGGGCATAGGTCCAGAACGCGACCCGCCCGGCCTCGTCGAGCACGTAGAAGAGGGTGGACAGGTGGGGGGCGCCGTCCTTGCCGACGGTGGCCACCTGGACCTTGATCTGCTCGGCCAGGAAGCTCGCCACCTCCCCGGGCGACATCCGCACGGCGTCGCGCACCCCCATCTCAGGCGCCCTCGCTGGAGTGGCCCGGGAAGACGTGCGCCGCCGGGTCGATGACGACGGCCGCGTTGTTGACCGCGGTGGCCGCCTCGCCGAAGCCGACCGCGATCAGCCGCACCTTGCCGGGGAACTCGGTGATGTCACCGGCGGCGAAGACCCGTGGCAGGTTCGTGCGCATGGCGGAGTCGACCACCAGGTGCCGCTTCTCGACCGTCAGGCCCCAGTCCTGGAGCGGGCCGAGGTCCGCCACGAACCCGAGGGCGGCCACGACCGCCTGCGCCGGGCGCTCGAGGGTCTCGCCGTCGACGGTGATCTCGACGCACTCGAGGTGGGCCTCGCCGCTCAGCCGGGTGACCTGCGCCTTGGTGAGGATCTCGACCGAGGACTCCCGCACCGCCTCGACCGTGCGCTGGTGGGCGCGGAACGCATCGCGCCGGTGCACGAGGGTGACCGACGCGGCCACCGGCTCCAGGTGGAGCGCCCAGTCGAAGGCGCTGTCCCCGCCTCCCACGATCACCACGTCCTTCCCGGCGTACGGCGCGAAGCTGGGCACGAAGAACTCGACTCCGCGCCCCACCCAGCCCTCGGCGGCCGGCAGCGGGCGGGGACTGAACTTGCCGATGCCGGCGGTGACCAGCAGGGCGCGGGCGGTGATCTCGGTGCCGTCGTCGAGCCCGATGGTGACCGAGTCCTCCCCGTGGCGCAGGGTCGTCGCGGTCCGGTCGAGGTGGTACGTCGGGTGCGCGGTCGCCGCCTGGGTCACCAGCCCCTCCACCAGGTCCCTGCCCTTGATGGAGGGGAAGCCGGCGACGTCGAGGATCTGCTTCTCGGGGTACATCGCGGTGATCTGGCCGCCCAACTCGGGCAGCGAGTCCACGACGTCGACCTGCAGGCCACGGAAGCCGGCGTAGTAGGTGGCGAACAGCCCGGTCGGGCCGGCGCCCAGGACCACGAGGTCCGTGTCCGTGGCGGTCACGTGAGCGTCCCCTCCCCTTCGGGGCCGCCCCACGGACGACCAAAACTGAAACGTGTTCTCGTTATATCAGAGGGCGTCGAGGTCTGTGACCAACCAGACACCGCCGTCTCGCCGCAGCGTCACCACCACCCGGTTGAGGTCGGTGCGCGGCGCCTGCAGGTGCTTCCCACTGGTGGTCTGGTTGACGAACAGCAGCGCCTTGGCCGTCTCCTCGTTGGCCGACACGATCGAGGATGCCACCACCGCGGCCTCCACGACAGCCTCGTTCTTGACGGTGTCCTCGCGGATCGTCTTCATGGTCGTGGCGTACTCGTCGAGCATCTTCTCGCCGAGTCGCTTCTCGGCCTTGGCGACGTCCTCGTCGAGGGTCTTGGCGTCGTAGGAGAGCACCTCCTCGACGGCCTCCGTGGCCGCGGCCATGGCCGCCTGCTTGGCGCCGTCGCCCGAGATCTCGGCCCCGGACGCCATCGGGGTGTTCCCCTTGGGCGCCGCGGTCGCCTCGTCACCGGTGAGCATCGTCGCCCAGACGCCGGCCAGGGCGACCACGATCGCCAGCAACACCCCGGCCGTCGCCGGCAGCCGCCAGTCCCGGGCCCCAGAGACCTGGGCCTCGGAGGTCTCGGCGGCTTCGCTCCCGGAGGCCTCGGTCTTGGCGAGGTCGACCGGCGCAGTCTCGGCCAAGTCCTCCGCCGGCAGCCCGGCGGTGGACGCGGGCACCACGTGGTCGGGCAACGGCGCCGCCTCGGCCTCGGACCCCAGGTCGGACTGGCAGTAGCGACACTTGATGGCCGCTGCGCGAATCGTCTCGGCGCAGTAGGGACAGGTCTTCTCGTCGGTCATCTGCTCATCCCACGAACTGAACGTCGGAGGCCAGCCACTTGCCGTCCTCCAGGGTCATGTCGAGCTGCAGCCGGTAGTAGCGCGGCTGCTTGGTGCCCTCGGTGGTGGTGTTCGAGACCTCGCTGTTGGCGGCCACGTAGACCAGCGCCGAGTCCTCGTCCAGCTCGCCGACGCCCAGCGCGACCACCGTGCCGGTGGAGAGGGACTCGTTGCGGGTGGCGGCCTCGATGATGTCCTTGCGGCGTGCCGCGTAGTCCTTCTTGAAGTCGCCGGTCGCCCCGGCCAGGACCTTGTCGATCCCGGCGTCCATGTCGCGGTGGTCCACGGTCAGGAAGGCCACGGTCTGCGCCTGCGCCGCGCGGGCCACCTCCCGGTGCTGCTCGGTGAGCCCGCCCTCGTCGCGGCCCTGCCACAGCCCGATCCCCACTGCCGAGGCCAGCGCCACCGCCAGCACGCCGAGGACGCCGACGATCCGGCGCCAGGCTCGCTGCGAGGGGCCGCGCCGCCGGGACCTCTCGCCCGGCGCGGCACCGGCGTCCTGGTCCGCGGCGTCTGACTCGCGCGCACCCGCCGTCTCCTGCTCGGCCGCGCTCGGGGCCGCCTCGTCGGTCGTCAGGCTCTTCACTGGGTTCCTCACTGGGGCTCCATGGGTCCGATGAGCATCCATCGCCACGAGTCGTCTCCGAACACGGTCTGCAGTCCTCCCTGGTGGCCGATCATCACGTCGTCGGCGCTCGTGGCTCCTTGGACG
The DNA here is from genome assembly GCF_059766585.1 of Nocardioides sp. Z21_20. Classification (NCBI taxonomy): domain Bacteria; kingdom Bacillati; phylum Actinomycetota; class Actinomycetes; order Propionibacteriales; family Nocardioidaceae; genus Nocardioides; species Nocardioides sp. Z21_20. The sequence continues at coordinate 37,732 of NZ_JCBAJX010000013.1, read as the reverse complement.
ATGCCGGTGGCCGGGTCGTAGGGGGCGACCCGGCTGGCCGTCCCGTCGTCGAAGCGCGGCGCGTACTTCGATCCGCGCATGTTGTACGGCGGACCCTGCAGGCAGCGCGCGGGATAGGGGTCGGTGTCCTCCAGCTCGGTCCCGTCGCGCCACTGAGAGCTCGGCATGTACCCGTCGCGGCACGGCCCGGGGCTCTGCGCGAACTGCAGGTTGATGTGGCCGTAGCCGTCCCCGGGAGTGCCGGTGAAGCCCGCGGCGACCATCTTCGGGAACGTCACCAGCAGCTGCTCCAGCGCCGGCAGCCGGGCGGTGACCACCTGGTTGAGCGTCACCAGGTTGCTGATAAAGATCGGCAAGGTGGGCTCGAGGCCCTGCATCAGCGCGTCGACCTCGCGCACCGCGGAGCCACCCCCCTCCAGCACCTTGCGCAGCTCGGGGTCGCGCTGCTTGAAGGTCCCGGTCAGGTCGGCCAGGTCCCGGGCGAAGGAGCGGATGTTCTCGCTGTTGCGCTGCTGGGTGGCCAGCACCGTCCGGCCGTTCTCGAGCAGCGAGAACGTCGCGTCCTCGTTCTCGATGGCGGCGCCGAGGAACTGGTCGCCGCCGTCGAGCATCCGCTGCAGCGGGTCCGCGGTGTCGCGGAACGCGGTGCCCAGCTCGCGCAGGACGGTGTTGAGGTGCTGGGTGTTCACCGACCCGACGAGCTCGTCGAGCTCGATCAGCAGGTCCTCCTCGGCCACCGGCAGGCTGCGGGCGCTGCCCGCGATGGTGTCGCCGTTCTCGGCGTAGGGCCCCTTGTCGTCGGCGGGCTCGAGGTCGAGGTACTGCTCCCCCACCGCCGAGAGGTTGTGCACGAAGACCTCCGCGTCCAGCGGGATCTTGGTGCCGTGCTCCAGGGACAGGTCCGCGCGCAGCCCCTCGGGGGTCACGTGCATCGCGGACACCTTGCCGACCTTGACGCCCCGATAGGTCACCTCGCTGCCTTCGTAGAGGCCACCCGAGGCGGGCAGGGTCGCGTGGATCTGGAGACCGCGGCCCAGCACCCGGTCCACCAGCCCCAGGTAGGTGCCGGCGATGTAGACGATGCCGACCGCGGCGAGCACCGCGAACGCCGCCAGCCTGATCCGGACGCCCTTGCTCATCCCAGTCCTCCTTCGAACAGGCCGCCGCCGGTGCCGACCGCCTTGTCGATCCCGGTGGTGGCCGCCCGTCCCGAAGTCCCGCGGGACGCCGAGGACTGCTTGAGCCCCAGGTCCAGCCCCAGGGAGTCGAGCAGGCCACCCAGGTCGGGCAGCGGGATCGTCGGCAGCCCCGGGATCTTGATGCCCTCCTCGTCGAGGGTGACGCCGGCCCCCTGGAGGATCCCCTCCAGCGACACGTCGAGCGCGAAGAGCGCGTTCGCGTAGTCGCCCTTGACGTTCTCCATGGCCTCCTGGGGGAACGGGAAGCTGAGCAGCAGGGACAGTCCGCGGGGCAGCGAGTCCCCCGTCTCGTTGAGCCGGCGCAGGATCGGCTGCAGGTGCTCCAGGTCGGCGAGCAGGTTGTCCTTGGTGCCGTTGACGACCCGGGTGCCCACCCGGCCGAGCCGGTTGAGGCCGCCGAGCATCTTCACCAGGTCGCGGTGCTGGCCGTTCAGCACCTTCAGCGCCGGCCCGGTCGCGTCCAGCGCGGAGCGGATGGTCCGCTTCTCGCGGTTGAGCGTCTTGGTGAGCGAGCTCAACGACTCCATCGCCGCGATGATCTCGGTCTTCTGGTCGTCGAGGGTCCCGACCAGCGAGCTCAGCTCGCGCAGGAGGTGCTTGATGCGTCCGGTCCGGCCCGTCATCACCTCGTTGATCTCGGTGCTGATCTCCTTGATCTGCCCGACCCCGCCGCCGTTGAGCAGGAACGAGAGCGCCCCCAGCACCTCCTCGACCTCGGGGTTGCGGCTGGTGTCGCGCAGGGCCAGGTGGTCGCCCTCGCCCAGGGCGCCGACCTGCTCGCCCTCGGGGGCGCTGACCTCGATGAACTTCTCGCCCAGCAGGCTGGTCTGCCTGATCTCGGCCACCGCGTTGTCGGGCAGCTCGATGTCGGCGCGGATGCGCAGGGTGACCTCGGCGGCCCAGCCCTTCCGCTCGACCTCGGTCACCTCCCCCACCGTCACGTCGCTGACCATCACCGGGGAGCGCGGCACGACGTTGAGCACGTCGGCGAAGTCGGCGGTGATCGTGAAGGCCTCCTCCCCCGAGATGGGGCTGCCCGGCAGCGGCAGGTCGTAGGCCCCGTCGAAGTCGCAGCCGCTGAGCACCGAGGCGCCCAGGGCCAGGCTCACCCCGAGCGCGGCGAGGCGCGGCGTACGACGGATCGCGGCGCGGCTCATCGTCCGCCTCCCAGCAGGCTGGAGAACGAGTCGGCCGGGACCGACTCCCCGGGCACCCGGGTGCTCTCGGCCCCGGCACGGGCGCCGAGGTCCGGCAGCCGCAGGCCGAGCGGCTCGAGCAGCCCCTCGAACAGGCGGCACACGCCACCGGCGCCCGGGACCTGCGCGTTCTTGACGATCGCGCACAGGAACCCGTCGAGGTCCTCGATGTTGGGTCCGATCTGGATCCGGGCGTTCTGCGAGCCGGTCTTGGTGTCGAAGCCCAGCGCCAGGTTGCCGGCGCCGAGCGGCCCCTTCTCCAGCGAGGTCGCCAGCGACTCCTTCTCCTGCACGAGCGTGTCCAGCACGACGCCCAGGGTCTCCACCTCGCCGGTGACCGCCTTGCGGTTGTCGCGCACGAAGCTGCGCACCTTGCCGACGGCGCTGGCCAGCGCGCTCAGCACGGCACCGATCTCCTGGCGCTCGCCGGCGAGCTGCTTGGAGGCACGGCCGAGGTCGCCGACGAAGTCGTCGACCAGGCGGTCGTTCCTGGCCAGCGTCCGGGTGAACGAGTCGAGCTGGCGCACGGTCGCGAAGAGGTCGCCGCTGTTCTCGCCGAACGTCTCGGCGGCCAAGGAGAGGTCGCGGATCATCTGGTTCGCCACCACGCCCTGGCCGTCGAGCGTCTCCGACCCGGCCTTGAGCAACGTGTTGAGCGAGCCGTTGCGGTTCGCGCCGTTGGGTCCCAGCGCGTCGGAGACCATGGCCAGGCTGGCGTAGATCCGGTCCAGCTCGACCGGGGTCCCGGTCTCCTTCAGCGGGATCTCGGCACCGTCGGCCATCACCTTGCCCTCGGTGTAGACCGGGGTCAGCTGCACGAACCTGTCGGCGACCAGGGTGGGCGTCACGATGACGGCCTGCGCCTGCGCCGGGAGGTCGTACTCGGCGTCGTAGGTCATCTCCACCCGGACCGAGTTGCCCTCCGGGACGACTGCCGAGACCTCGCCGATGGTGACCCCGAGGATCCTGACCTCCGTGCCGCGGAAGACGCTCACCGCTCGCGAGAAGTGGGCGGTCACGGTCTTGGTCTCGGGGCCGTCGAAGACCACCACGAGCCCGGTCACGACCAGCGCCACCACGGCCGCCGCGGCCAGCGTCCGCAGGGGGTAGCGCCTGCTCGTCCAGCCGGCCATCAGCTGCCCCCTCGCGGTCCCGGCAGGAACTCGCCGGCCAACCCGCCCAGGTTCACCAGGTAGGCGTCGAACCAGGGCCCGGTGCCGACGATGTTGCCGAGGATGTCGGCGTACGGGCCGACCGCGGCGGCGGTGGCGCGCAGCTCCTTCTTCTTCCGCTTGAGCATGCTGGTCACGGTCCGGAGCTCCTTCAGGGCGGGGCCGATCTCGTCCTCGTTGTCCTCCACGACGCCCTGCAGCGTCACGGACAGCTTGCGCGCGTTCACGAGCAGCGAGTGGATGGCCTTGCGGCGACGGTCCAGCTCGTCGAAGACCAGGCTGCTGTCGCCCATCAGCTCGACCAGGTCGCCGCGACGCTCCGCCAGCAGCCCGCTGACGGAGTCGGCGCGGCCGAGCAGCTTCTCGAGCTCGTCGTCGCGCTTGGCGATCGAGCGCGCCAGCCGGGACAGGCCGGTGAAGCTGGAGCGGATCTCGTCGCTGGAGCCCTCGAGCGTGCCGGCGAGGGTGTCCAGCGCGGTGCCGAGCTGCTTGTCGTCGATCTGCTCGGTGGTGGTGGTCAGGTCGCTGAGCACGTCGACGATGTCGTAGGCCGAGCTGGTGCGCTCCAGCGCGATGGTGCTGCCGGGGTCGAGCTCGCCGCCGCCCTCCGGAGTGATCTCGAGGTACTTCTCGCCGAGCAGGTTGAGCACCTCGACCGAGGCCCGGGTCTCCTTGCCCAGCTCGATGCCGGCATCCAGCTCGAAGTCGACCAGCACCCGGTCCTTCTCGACGCTGAGCTGCTGGACCCGCCCGACCCGCTTGCCCGCGATCTGCACCATGTGCCCCTTGCGCAGTCCGCCGGCGTCGGCGAACTCGGCGTGGAAGCCCTCACCGCGGAACCCGGGGAACTTCTGCAGGTTGAAGGCGGCCGCCATCACCACCAGCAGGATCACCAGGGTGATCGAGCCCAGCCGGAGGACCGCTGCGTCACTGCGTCCGCGTGCCATCACTGACACCTCGGAGCGGTGCTGTGGAAGGACAGGTCGTTGAGCCGGTCCTGGATCCCGCTCAGGTCGATGCCCAGGTCGGGCAGCTTGATGCTGCCCTCGAAGTCGCAGAGGTAGTAGTTGTACCAGGACCCGTAGGTGCCGATCCGGGTCTGGTCGGTCATCGCCTCCGGCAGCCGGTCGAGCAGCTCGGTGAGCACCTTCTGGCTCTCGGGCTTGGCCAGCAGCGTCGCCAGCTTGCGCAGCTGCGCGACGTCCTCCTTGAGCAGCGGTCGGGCCCGGGTCAGCAGGTCGGCGACCGTGTCGGTCAGCGCGTCCATGTTCTCGATCGAGTCCCCGATCGAGGTGCGGTCCCGGGCGAGGTTCCTCATCCAGCCCTTGAGCTGGACGACGAGCTGGTTGAGCTGGGTACGCCGGCTGTCGACGGTCTCCAGCATCGTGGAGAGGTTGGTGACGACGTCGCCGATGAGCTCGTCGCGGTCGGCGATCGAGTTGGTCAGCGAGGCGGTCTCCGCGAGCAGGCTCTGCACCGTGCCGCCCTCGCCCTGCAGCACCTGGATGATGTTCAGCGACAGCTTGTTGACGTCCTCGGGCTGCAGCGCGGAGAAGAGCGGCTGGAACCCGTTGTAGAGCTCGGTGAGGTTCAGCGCCGGCTGGGTGCGCTCGACCGGGATCACCGCCTCCTCCTCGAGCGCCGGCGAGTCCGGGACCCCCTGCTCCAGGGCCAGGTAGCGGTCGCCGACGATGTTGAGGTAGCGGATCTCGGCGCGGCTCGCCTCGGTCAGCTCGACCTCGCTCTCGACGCGGAAGGTCACCAGCGCCTGGTTGCGGTTCTCCAGCTCGACCTCGCGCACCTCGCCCACCGGGATGCCCGCGATCCGGACGTCGTCGCCCTTCTGCAGCATGCTCGCGCTGGTGAAGAGCGCGCGGTAGGTGGTCTGGCTCCCGAAGCTGAAGTTGCCCATGATCGTGGCCAGCAGCCCGGTCACCAGCAGCGAGCTGAGGGTGAAGATCGCCAGCTTGACCGCCGCGAGCGACGTCACCGTGTTGCGCGAGCTCATCGGCTCACCGTCGTTCCCCGGACCTGCGGCCCGTAGAGCAGCGTGGCCAGGCCGCCGTAGCTGGTCGTGGAGGAGCCGTCGCGCGAGGCCAGCAGCGTGTTGACCATCCGCTGCTCGGCCGGGGTCCCTGAGTAGCCGCTGGTCGGGTTGACGAACGACTTGCTGGCGAACGGCAGCTGGGGGCCGGTGAGCTCGTCCTGGTCGCTGCCGTCCTTGAGCGGGATCTGCGGGATCGGCACCTGCGGGTTGGGCAGCCCGACACACCACGGGCCGTGGCCGACCTCGCCGTAGACCGGTCGGTCCCCCGCGTCGTAGGCCGGCTTCTGCACCGAGCCGAGCTCGAGGATCTGGTTGACCCGCCCGTTCTTGAAGATCTCCTGGAGCCGCGAGGTGTAGCGGTCCAGGCCGCGCAGCAGGCACGGGTACTCGGGGGCGTAGGTGTCCATCAGCCGCAGCAGCGGCCGCGACAGCTGACCCAGCCGGATCAGGCCGGCCTCGTTCTCGGCGAGCACCCGCGTGGTGCTGGCCGCCATCCCGGTCAGGTCGCCCAGGAACGCCGAGAAGGTGTCCTCCTTCTGGGCCAGCGTCCGCGCCGTCACCGTGGCGTTGCGCATCAGCCGGACCAGGTCGGGTGCGGCGATCTCGTAGCTCTTCGCCACGTCGGCCAGCAGCACCAGGTCCTCGCGCAGGGTGGGCAGCCGGGTGTTGAGGCGGGTGACGTAGCCGTCCAGGTCGTCCATCATCTCGCCGATCTGGCCGCCGCGACCGGTCAGCGCCGAGGAGAGCGCGTACAGCGTGGCGTTCAGGTCGGCGGGGGCGATCGCCCGCAGCAGCGGGAACAGGTCGCCCAGGATGCGGCTCAGCTCGACGTTGGTCTCCACCCGCTCCGAGGGGATCACGTCGCCGTCGCCGATGCTCTCCGCGGACGGCTTGAGGGGGTCCACCAGCGCGACGTACTTCTGCCCGAACAGCGTGGTGGGCAGGATCTGGGCGCTGACGTTGGCCGGGATCGACTCGGCCGCCTCGGGCTTCAGCCCGAGCTTGATCACCGCCTCCTCCCCGTCCTGGGAGATCTCCCGGATCTGGCCGACCAGCACCCCGTGCACGCGGATGTCGCCGCCGCGCGCGAGCTGGAGCCCGGCCCGCTCGGCCTTCATCGTGACCATCGTGACCGGCTCGAACTTCTTCTGGTAGAAGGCGATGGTCACCCAGATGAAGGTCGCCAGGATGGTCACGAAGACCACGCCGAAGAGCAGCAGCCGCCGGTGCTCGGCAGGGCTGTCGTGGTGGACGTTCACCAGCATCGCGTCACCCCGTGATCCTGACCGTGGTCGTCGAGCCCCAGATCGCGAAGCTGAGGAAGAAGTCGGCGACCACGACGGTGACGATCGAGGTGCGGATGGCCCGTCCCACCGCCATGCCCACCCCGGCCGGGCCACCGGAGGCGGTGTAGCCGTAGTAGCAGTGGATCAGGATGATCGCGACGGCGAGGAAGATCAGCTTGCCGAAGGACCACAGCATGTCGACCGGTGGCAGGAACTGCAGGAAGTAGTGGTCGTAGGTGCCGGCCGACTGCCCGTAGATCACCGTCGTGATCAGCCGCGGCGACAGGTACGACGAGAACAGGGCCACCACGTAGAGCGGGATCACCGCGATGAACGCCGCGATCATCCGGGTGGTCACCAGGAACGGCAGCGACGGGATCCCCATCACCTCGAGGGCGTCGATCTCCTCGGAGATCCGCATCGCGCCGAGCCGGGCGGTGTAGCCGCAGCCGACCGTGGCGGCCAGCGCGATCGAGGAGACCAGCGGCGCCACCTCGCGGGTGTTGAAGTAGGCCGAGATGAAGGCCGTGAACTTGGCGACGCCGAGCTGGCTGAGCGAGGCGTAGCCCTGGATGCCCACCTCGGTGCCGGCGAAGAAGGCCAGGAACGCGATCACCCCGACCGTGCCGGCGATCACCGAGAGCCCCCCGACGCCGAAGGCGACCTCGGCGAGGGTGTTCCAGATCTCGCGGCGGTACCGGGTCAGCGCCCGCGGGGTCCAGGCGAGCGCCTTGACGTAGAAGAGGAGCTGGTCGCCGCGCTGCTCGAGGCCGGCGCGTCGCTCCCGGTAGAAGGCGGAGCCGAATTCGCTGAAGGCGGACATCACAACCCCGGCTGTGGGACGACTTGGAAGTAGATCGCGGTGATGATGGCGTTGAGGAAGAACAGCAGCATGAACGCGACGATCACCGACTCGTTGACCGCGCGGCCGACGCCGCTGGGCCCGCCCCCGGCGTTGAGCCCCTTGTAGGCGCCGACGATGGCGGCCAGCCACCCGAAGACGGCCGCCTTGACCATCGCGATCCAGAGGTCGGGAAGGCTGGCCAGGGCGGTGAAGGAGGAGAGGAACGCGCCCGCCGAGCCGCCCTGGATGATCACCGTGAAGAAGTAGCCGCCGCCGATGCCGGCGCCGATCACCAGTCCGTTGATCATCAGCGCGACGAAGACGGTGGCGACCACGCGCGGCACGACCAAGCGCTCCAGCGGGTTGATCCCGAGCACCTCCATCGCGTCGATCTCCTCGCGGATCTTGCGCGCCCCCATGTCGGAGCAGATGGCCGAGCCCGCGGCGCCGGCGATCAGCAGCGCCGCCGCGATCGGGGCGGCCTCGCGGACCACCGCGAGCACCGCCGAGGCGCCGGCGAAGGACTGCGCGCCGAGCTGCCCGGTGAGGCTGCCCACCTGCAGGGAGATGACGGCGCCGAACGGGATCGACACCAGGATCGTGGGGAACAGGCACACGCTGGTGATGAACCAGGCCTGCTCGATGAACTCCCGGGTCTGGAACTTCGTGGTGAAGATCAGCTTGGTCACGTCGACGACCATCGCTGCGAGCTCACCGGGCCCTCGCAGCACGGAAACGGCGGAGAATCCCATCGCTCACCTCCCGTGTTCGCCGACGGCCGTGCCGAGAATAGAACCTGTTCTCGTTTTGCACAACGCCTGTATGAACTCTGAGTTACGCCTTCCGGTGCGCCCAACGAGCGCGGCCCGATGTGGTCACGCTCACACTCCAGGCGATCGAGATCGGGCGCCAGGGGCGTCTAGACGACCGAGGTCAGGGTGCGACGACGCCCTCGGGCAGCGCCCGGGCCCGGGCGCGTGCCAGCCGGCGGTAGCGCCAGACCTGGAGCAGGCCGATCGCCCACAGCGGGTACTGGGCGCTCATCGCCCAGCGGAACGCCTCCGGCGTGTACGCCGTGCCGTCGCCGGGCGTGCGCCAGTCGAGGATCAGGCCGATCGCCACGACCAGGACCAGGCTGGCGTAGAAGCCGCCCTGGTTGACGATGCCGCTGGCGCTGGCCATCCGGTCCGGCGGGTTCGCCGTGCGGGCGACGTCGAAGCCGATCATCGAGGCGGGACCGCCGACGCCCACCACCACCGCCAGCAGCACCAGCAGCCACGCCGGCGCGGCCCCCGGCCAGGCGAGCACCGCGGTCCACACCACGACGATCGAGGAGACGATGCCGAGCACCATCGTGGAGCGGTGCCAGGGGAAGGCGCTCACCAGCCAGCCCAGGATCGGCCCCGCGGTCATCACCGCGACCACGATCAGGGTCAGCAGCAGTCCCGCCTCCCCCGGGCTGCGACCCTCGCCGCGCACGAAGAACGGGTAGCCCCACAGCAGGCTGAGCACGGTCGCGCTGAACTGGGTGGAGAAGTGCATCCAGAAGCCCAGCCGGGTGCCGGGATGCGACCACGAGGTGGCCAGGCTGCGACGGATCGCGGCGAACGAGAAGGCCGGTCCGCGCAGGTTGCGCGCCCGCGGGGAGTCGTGCACCACCACCGCCAGCGCCACCGCGAGCACCAACCCGAGCAGGGCCGTGGCGAGGTAGGAGCGCGACCACCCGAAGCTGCCCAGCGCCCAGGTCATCGGCACCGCGGCTCCCACCGCTCCCAACTGGCCGAGGGTGCCGGTCAGCTGGGAGACCAGCGGGATCTGCCGAGTGGGGAACCAGGTGTTGACCAGCCGGAGCACGCAGATGAACGTCATCGCGTCGCCGATCCCCACGAACACCCGGGCGAGCAAGGCGAGCGCGTAGGAGTCGGAGAAGGCGAACCCGGTCTGCGCCGCCGACAGCAGCAGCACCCCGCCCAGCAGCACGCTGCGCGACCCGAAGCGGTCGACCGCGAGACCGACCGGGATCTGCATCAGCGCGTAGACCAGCAGCTGCAGCATGGTGAACGTGGCGAGCTGGGAGGCGGAGATCCCGAACCGGTCGGTCGCGGCCAGCCCCGCCACCGCCAGCGAGGAGCGGTGGAACACCGCGAGCAAGTAGACCGACATGGCCACCCCCCAGACGACGAGGGCGCCGCGGGGGCGGACGTCGACGGCGTGGCTCACCGCCCCATCCTAGGAACGGCCGCACCCCGCCCGGATCCGGCCCGCCCCGGGCGTCGTCGGGCCTAGGATCGCGCCATGCCCCCCACCGACCCCTGGTCCGCGTTCGACCACGATCCGCGCCTGCCCCAGAACGCGGCCCTGCGGGCGGGACACCGGGACCGCGACGTGGTCCGCCAGGTCCTCACCGAGGCCTACGGCGACGGGCGGCTCGACCGTGACGAGCTGGAGCACCGCACGTCCGCCCTCGAGGCGCCGATCCCCCTGAGCGCACTCGCGCACCTGGTCGCGGACCTCGTCCCGTCCACGACGCCCGGGTGGTCCCCGCCGCCGCCGACTCCGCTGCCGCCCAGCGGCCGGGGGCTCGCGGCGTACGAGTCGGCCCGGCGGCACGCGCTGCTGGGATTCCTCGTGCCGTCGGTGATCTGCACCATGGTCTACCTGGCGACGTCGTTCGGCGGGGGCTTCTACTTCCCGTGGCCGCTGATCGTCATGGCGGTCACCGGGATGAACCTCGTGCGCACCCTGGTGCGGCGCCCCGACATCATCGCCGAGGCGAGCTGAGCCGGCTCAGCGCGTCGCCTCCATCATCTGACGCAGCTCCTTCTTGAGCTCGGAGATCTCGTCGCGCAGCCGGGCAGCGACCTCGAACTGGAGCTCGGCGGCGGCGTTCTTCATCTGGTCGGTGAGGTCCTGCACCAGCTGGGCGAGCTCGGCGCTGGGCATCCCGGCCAGCCCCTCGGTGCGCCGCCCGGCGGCGTCGCGGGTCAGCGCGGGCACCGGCTGCTTCTTCTTCGCCGAGGCGCCGTCGCCGTGCTGCCAGGTCTCCAGGAGCTCGCGGGTGCTCTCGTCCTCGCGGGCCAGCATCTCGGTGATGTCGGCGATCTTCTTGCGCAGCGGCTGCGGGTCGACCCCGTGCGCGGTGTTGTAGGCGACCTGCTTGGCGCGCCGGCGGTTCGTCTCGTCGATGGCGGACTCCATCGACGCGGTGATCTTGTCGGCGTACATGTGCACCTGGCCCGAGACGTTGCGCGCCGCCCGGCCGATGGTCTGGATCAGCGACTTGTCCGAGCGCAGGAAGCCCTCCTTGTCGGCGTCGAGGATCGCGACCAGCGAGACCTCCGGCAGGTCGAGGCCCTCGCGGAGCAGGTTGATGCCGACCAGCACGTCGTACTGCCCCAGCCGGAGGTCGCGCAGCAGCTCGATCCGCTTGAGGGTGTCGACCTCGGAGTGCAGGTAGCGGGTGCGGATGCCGGCGTCGAGGAGGTAGTCGGTGAGGTCCTCGGACATCTTCTTGGTCAGCGTGGTGACCAGCACCCGCTCGTGGCGCTCGGCTCGGGCCCGGATCTCGTGGATCAGGTCGTCGATCTGTCCCTTGGTGGGCTTGATGATGACCTCGGGGTCGATCAGGCCGGTGGGGCGGATGATCTGCTCGACGGTGTTGGCGACGCCGCCCACCTTGTCGAGCTCGTAGTTGCCGGGGGTGGCCGAGAGGTAGATCGTCTGGCCGATCCGCTCGAGGAACTCCTCCCACTTGAGCGGTCGGTTGTCCATCGCGCTGGGCAGCCGGAACCCGTGGTCGACCAGGTTGCGCTTGCGGGACATGTCGCCCTCGTACATCCCGCCGATCTGCGGGACGGCGACGTGCGACTCGTCCATGACGGTGATGAAGTCCTCGGGGAAGTAGTCGAGCAGACAGTTGGGCGCCGAGCCGCGGGCGCGGCCGTCCATGTGCATCGAGTAGTTCTCGATGCCCGAGCAGGACCCGACCTGGCGCATCATCTCGATGTCGTAGGTGGTCCGCATCCGCAGCCGCTGCGCCTCCAGCAGCTTGCCCTGGCGCTCGAAGGTCTCGAGCTGGTCGGCGAGCTCGAGCTCGATGCCGCGGATGGCGCGCTCCATCCGCTCGGGTCCGGCGACGTAGTGGGTTGCCGGGAAGAGGTAGAGCTCCTGGTCCTCGGTGACGACCTCGCCGGTGAGCGGGTGCAGCGTCATCAGCCGCTCGATCTCGTCGCCGAAGAACTCGATGCGCACGGCGTGCTCCTCGTAGACCGGGAACACCTCCAGGGTGTCGCCGCGGACCCGGAACGTGCCGCGGGTGAACGCCATGTCGTTGCGGGTGTACTGGATCTCCACCAGCCGGCGCAGGATCGAGTCGCGGTCGTGCTCCTCGCCGACCTTGAGCCGGATCATCCGGTCGACGTACTCCTGCGGGGTGCCCAGGCCGTAGATGCAGGACACGGTCGAGACCACGATCACGTCGCGGCGGGTCAGCAGCGAGTTGGTCGCCGAGTGCCGCAGCCGCTCGACCTCCTCGTTGATCGAGGAGTCCTTCTCGATGTAGGTGTCGGTCTGCGGGACGTAGGCCTCGGGCTGGTAGTAGTCGTAGTAGCTGACGAAGTACTCCACCGCGTTGTCCGGGAAGAGCTGGCGCAGCTCGTTGGCGAACTGCGCGGCCAGCGTCTTGTTGGGCTGCAGCACGAGCAGGGGGCGCTGCACCTGCTCGGCGACCCAGGCGACAGTGGCGGTCTTGCCGGTGCCGGTGGCGCCGAGCAGGACCACATCCTCGACCCCGGCGTTGATCCGCTTGGTGATCTCCGCGATCGCGGCCGGCTGGTCGCCCGAGGGCTGGTAGTCGGAGACCACGTGGAACGGCGCCACGCGGCGCTCGAGATCCGTGACTGGACGCATGCTCCGAGCCTACGGGTTGGCGCCGACACCGGCCCGGTCGGCAACCGGACCGGGCTCGCGGCCCCCCGGCACGCCGCGCCCCGATAGATTGACCTCGTGCCCAGCCTCCCCCGCGTGTCCACCGACGTCTGCCTCAAAGTGCTGCAGCGCACGCTGCTCGCCCTGTTCGGGGTCCAGTTCGCGTTGGCCGTCGGGATGAGTCTGGTCGACTCCTACCGCCGCCGGGGCAAGCGCCCCAAGCCCTTCCCGACCACCGAGCCGAAGCCGGTGCGCATCGGCGAGGGCGAGGTCACGCCGTACACCTTCGGCCAGAACCTGTACGACGACATGCTCGCCGCCATCGAGTCCGCCCAGAAGCGGATCCTCTTCGAGACCTACATCTGGAAGGGCGACGAGGTCGGCGAGCGGTTCAAGAGCGCCCTCGCCGCCGCGGCCGACCGCGGCGTGGAGGTCTACTGCATCTACGACGCCTTCGCGAACCTGGTGGTCTCCCCGCGCTTCAAGCACTTCCCGAGCAACATGCTGGTGCTGCCCTACCCCGTGTACTCGGCCGGCCTGCGCTTCTTCAACCTGCGCCACTACGGCCGTGACCACCGCAAGATCCTCGTCGTCGACGGCGAGGTCGGCTTCGTCGGCGGTTACAACATCGGCTCGGCCTACGCCACCGAGTGGCGGGACACGCACGTGCGGATCACCGGCCCCGGGGTGTGGGACCTGGAGCGGGCCTTCGCGGACTTCTGGAACCTGCACCGGCGCAAGCGCTTCCGCAGCAGCGAGCGCCCGCTGCTGCTCGAGACCGCCTCGCACTGGGAGCCGCAGATCCGCTTCCACCGCAACGTGCCGCGGCTGTGGATGTTCCCGATCCGCTCGATGTACCTCGAGGCCATCCACCGGGCCACCCGCAACATCTGGATGACGCACGCCTACTTCATCCCCGACCAGGACTTCGTCGACGCACTCAAGGACGCCGCCCGTCGCGGCGTCGACGTCCGCCTGCTGATCCCGCACAAGTCCAACCACATCGTCGCCGACTGGATCTCGCGCGGGTACTTCTCCCAGCTGCTGGGGGCGGGGGTGCGCATCTTCCGGTTCCGCGACGCGATGGTGCACGCCAAGACCTCGACCATCGACGGCAACTGGTCGACGGTCGGCACCGCCAACGTGGACCGGCTGAGCCTGCAGGGCAACTACGAGATCAACGTGGAGATCATCCACGAGGGCATGGCCCGGGCGATGGAGGACATCTTCCACACCGACCTGAGCAACTGCCTGGAGCTGCGCGCCGACGAGTGGGAGGCCCGCGACTTCCATCGCAAGTTCACCGAGCACGTGCTGCAGCCCTTGCGCCCGCTGCTCTGAGGCAGCGGGCGCAGCGGGCCGCAGGCGACGCAGCTCACCAGCGGCGCAGGCGCCAGACCTGTCCGCTCCACTCCGGGTTCCCGCCGATGCCGGCGGCCGGGGAGACGGAGAACGCGCTGACGAAGGGGATGCCTCCGCGCAGCGCCAGTCCAGCGGGGAAGGGCACCTCGCGCGCGGCCCTGGCCCCACCGGGCCGGACCCGGACGACCTGACCGGGGAAGCACGTCGGGATCTCCTCGAAGCCGCAGTCGCCGCCGAAGAGCTCGGAGACGTACATCGTGCCGTTGGCCGCGACGTCCACGCCCGTCACGGTGGTGAAGCCTCCCCAGGAGCGCAGCAGGCGGCCGTCGCGGCTGAACCGGTGCACCTTGGCCTTCCCGGGCTGCTCGGAGTGCAGCTCGCCGACGTAGACCCGCCCGTCGGCGCCCAGGGTCAGCACCGTGGGCACGGCGTCGACCCGGCGCCCGTACTCCGGCATCAGCGCCCACAGCGACAGCCGGCCGTTGCGCAGCTGCAGGATCGAGTCGCCGGCGGCGTCGGCCACCAGCACCCGGTCCCGCAGGGCCAGCACGGCATAGGGGTTGCTCTCCACGCCCTCGCCGTCGGGGTCGCGGCGCCGCTCGAACCGGGCAATGTCGGCGATCGCCCGGCTGCCGCCGCCCGCGAGGCCGGCCAGCAGCTTGCCCGACTGCCAGCCCGGCAGCGAGGCCGGCAGCTCGGGCGGGGCCTGGGCGATCACGGCGAGGAACCGCCCGCCGGGACGCTTTCCGGCGCCGTCGGAGCCGGCCGCGAAGCTGCCGTCCGGGCCGGCCATCGAGAGCAGCCGCCGCATCACGTCACGCCGCGGGCCGCCGGGGGTGAACACGGTGACCTTGCCGGTGCGTCCTACGCAGGTGGTCTCCTCACCCTCCCCGGTGCAGCCGGCGGGGCCCGCCGACCCGCGCCCGGCCTGCGCCAGCACGAGACGGCGGCCGTCGGCGGTGACGCTGAGCTGGCGCGGGTTGTCCAGCCCGTCGAGCACCACCCGGTGGGCGGCCGGCCGAGGCGAGACGGGCGAGGGCGCCGCCGCGACCGGCCCGGGCGTCGTGGCGCCGACGGCGACGAGCGGGCCCACCGTCGCCAGGGCCAGGGTGGCGAGGGCGAGTGGGGTTCGACGACGAGCACCCATGGGATCACCTCGTGCTGCGAGTGCGGCAGATCCCTGCACGCTAGCGACGAGCGGGCACCGTGCCATCGTTCAACCTGGGTAATGGCTGGTGGTCTTCCGCGGGTGCCTCAGCCGCGCGGCGGCAGGTGGGTGCGGGGGGCCAGCCGCGGGCCGCGCCGGGGACGGTGCAGGCCGGCCAGCACGACCAGCGCCTGGACCCGCCCGCGATGCGGGCGCCACGGCTCCAGCAGCTCGGCGAGCGCGTCGTCGTCGACGGGCGCACCGGTCAGCGCCCAGCCGATGTCCTTGGCGACGTGGTAGTCGCCGAAGCTGACCGCGTCGGCGTCGCCGAGCGCCCGCGAGCGGGTCTCCGCGCTGGTCCACACGCCGATGCCCGGCAGCGAGCGCAGCCTGCGGTCGGCCTCCTCCACCGACACCTCGGTGACGCGCTCCAGGGAGTCCGCCACCCGGGCTGCGGTGACCACGGCACGGGAGCGGGCCGGGTCGACGTGCATGCGCAGCCACTCCCACGACGCGATGCCGCGCAGCACCTGTGCCGTCGGCTGCAGGCGCAGCCGTAGATCGGCGGCAGGGCCGGGCGCCGGCTCGCCGAAGCGCTGGACCAGCATCCGGAACCCGGCGTAGGCCTCCTGCCCGGTGACCTTCTGCTCCAGGATGGCCGGCACCAGCGCCTCCATCACCAGCCCGGTGCGGCCCAGCCGCCAGTCCCCGTGCCGGCGCCAGGCCTCGACGAGGACCGGGTGCCGCGGCTCGAAGCCGGACGGGTCGTCGGAGTCGCCGAGCAGGTCGGGCACCGACGCGAGCGCCCACTGCGCGCCCGGGCCCCAGGCGCCGGCGTGGACCTCCCCCTCGGCCGCCCGCTCGGCGAGCACCAGCGTCGCCGGCCCCTCCGGCGTGCGCAGCGCCCGCCAGTGCCGGCCCGCCGCGTCGATGCGGTACGTCGGGTCCCCGGGCCCGCGGCGGTGCGGGCGCAGGATCCGCGCCACCGGACAGGGCCGGCCCGGGCGCCACACCCGGGTGTGCGGCGCGGCAGCGACAGGTCCACCCACTTCCACGTCCCCGACGCTAGTCGACGCCTGCCTTGCGCATGGACCGGGCATGATGGGCCGATGCTGCTGCACGACCTGGTCCGCGCCTCGGCGGAGGTCGCGTCCACCCGCTCCCGCAAGGCGAAGATCGCCGCGATGGCCGAGGTGCTGCGCGCGGCCGCCCCCGACGAGATCGAGACGGTCACCGCCTACCTCTCCGGGACGCTGCGCCAACGGCGTACCGGGCTGGGCTGGCGCAGCCTGACCCGGCTGCCCGAGCCGGCAGCGGAACCGGCGTTGAGCGTGAGCGAGGTCCACGACGACTTCGAGACGATCGCCGCACTGGCCGGCCCCGGCTCCCAGGCGCTGCGGGCCGACGCGGTGACCCGGCTCTTCGCCCGCGCCACCGCGGCGGAGCAGACCTGGCTGCGCGGTCTGGTCACCGGCGAGGTCCGCCAGGGCGCGCTCGACGCGCTCGTCCAGGACGCCGTCGCCGCAGCCGCGGGCGTGCCCGTCGCCCGGGTGCGCCGCGCGGTGATGCTGGCCGGCGCGACCACCCCGGTGGCGGTCGCCGCGCTGAGCGCCGGGGAGCCGGCGCTGGCCGCGTTCACCTTGGAGGTCGGCCGACCCGTGCACCCGATGCTCGCCTCCAGCGCGCCCGACGTGGCCGCGGCGATGACCAAGGCCGGCGGCGGGGACGCCGAGGTCGCGGTGGAGACCAAGCTCGACGGCATCCGGATCCAGGTGCACCGCGACGCCGACGAGATCCGCATCGCCACCCGCACGCTGGAGGACATCACCGCCCGGCTGCCGGAGGTGGTCGCGGTGGTGCGGGGGCTGCCGGCCAGCCGGGTGGTGCTCGACGGCGAGGTGCTGGCCATCGGCCCGGACGGGCGACCCCGGCCCTTCCAGGAGACCGCCTCGCGCACCGCCAGCAGCAGCGGCGTGCACGTCACGCCGTACTTCTTCGACGTGCTGCACCTCGACGGGCGCGATCTGCTCGACGCACCCGGCCGTGAGCGCGCGGCGGCGCTGGAGGCCCTGGTCCCCTCCGAGCACCGGGCGCCGCGGCTGGTCAGCGCCGACCCGGTCGAGGCCGAGCGCTTCCTGCAGGCGGCCCTGGCCGCCGGTCACGAGGGGGTGGTGGTGAAGAGCCTCGACGCGCCGTACGACGCGGGTCGCCGCGGCGCGGCCTGGGTCAAGGTCAAGCCCGTGCACACCCTCGACCTGGTGGTGCTCGCGGTCGAGCGCGGCAGCGGGCGCCGCTCCGGGTGGCTCTCCAACATCCACCTCGGCGCCCGCGACCCCGGCACCGGCGAGCTGGTGATGGTCGGCAAGACGTTCAAGGGGATGAGCGACGAGATGCTCGCCTGGCAGACCCAGCGGTTCCGGGAGCTGCAGCTCTCCGACGACGGCTACACCGTGCAGGTGCGCCCCGAGCAGGTCGTCGAGATCGCGCTGGACGGGGTGCAGCGCTCGCCGCGCTACCCCGGCGGCGTCGCGCTGCGCTTCGCGCGCGTGGTGCGCTACCGCGACGACAAACCGGCCGCGCAGGCGGACACCATCGACGTGGTCCGTGCGCTGGGCGGCGGCTGACCCTAGGCTCGGCGGATGGACATCGACACCGTGACCGTCGGCCTGCCGGTGCGCGACCTGGCCGAGGCCGTGCAGTGGTATGGCCCGGTCCTCGGGCTGGCCGGCCCCGACCTGGAGCCGGCCGACGGCGTGGTCGAGTTCCAGCTCGGCCCGATCTGGCTCCAGCTGGGCCAGGAGCCGGTCGAGCGCACCGGCGCCGAGGTCGTCGTCCGGTTCGGTGTCGCGGACGCCGCGACCGAGCACGCGCGTCTGGAACGGCTCGGGATCGACGTCGGTCCCCTCGAGCACGTCCCCGGCGCCGTGCGCTACTTCGACTTCCGCGACCCCTTCGGAAACGTGCTGTCGTGCTACTCGGCAGGCGACTGAGCGACGCGATCTGCGCCACTGTCCGCGCACAGCCGTGACACGTCGGGTTGCATCGCCTCTTAGGATTCCTCCATGAGCAGTACGCCCACCCCTCCCGAGGCGGACACCGATCGTCGTCGCTCCGCCGCCGCGACTCGCCGCAAGGCACGCGAGAAGGAGATCCTCGACGCGACCCGCGCGCTGTTCGACGAGCGCGGGGTGCGCGACGCGCAGATCGAGGACATCGCCCGCTCGGTGGGCGTCAACCGGGCGATCATCTACCGCCACTTCACCGGCAAGGAGGAGCTGTTCGCGCTCACCCTGGTCGGCTACCTCGACGAGCTGCGTGCGGCTCTGGCGGCTGCCAGCGGCGCCCACCAGGCTCCCGCCGACCAGCTCAGGGCCATCGTCGAGGCGTTCGTCGACTACGGCGTGGAGCACCCGGCTTTCGTGGACTGCGCACAGACCCTGATGCGCCGCACCGGCCCCGAGCTCCTCGACGAGATCAGCGAGAGCGCCCTGTTCCGCCTCGGCCGCGCCATCTCCGGCTGCCTCGCCGAGCTGACGGCCGTCCTCGAGGCCGGCGTCGCCCGCGGAGACTTCCAGGTCGCCGACCCCACGCTGCTCGCCAACACCCTCTACGCCAGCGGTCTGGGCTCGCTGCAGCTGGCTCGCGTCGGCATCCTGGTCAAGGAGGCAGCGCCGGGCATCCCCACGGTCGGGTCGATCTCCCCCGAGCAGGTGCGCGACTACCTGGTAGCCACCGCGCTGGCCCTGGCCACCCGACCCGGCTGAGCAAGCCGCACGTCACTGCGCCGCGACGTCTCGCCCCGATCGCGTCCGGCCCGCCCCTCGGCGGCCACCGTCAGCGTGACGGTCGAGCCCACCGGCAGGTGACCGGACGGCTCCACCGCGAGCACCTCCCCCGCGTCGGCCACCGACGGCGACTCGTCCCGGACCGCGATCAGACCGGCTCGCTCCAGTCGCGCCACCGCCTGTGGATAGGGCGTGCCGACGACCTCGCTGGCCCGGAGCTGCACCCTGCCCGAGGCCACGGTCAGCCGGACCGGCGTGCTCTCGTCGATCTCCTCTCCCGGCTCGGGACTCTGGCTCAGCACCATCCCCGCGGCGACGCGCGGGTGGTCGACCACCGTGCGCGTCATCTCCAGCTCGCTGTCGGCCAGCTCCCGGGCGGCGTCCTGGACGGTCATGGCGACCACGTCGGGCACGACCCGGTCTGCGGAGCCGGCGCCCACCAGCACCACGACGCCGACCATGGCGACCAGCCCGATGACCACCCCGGAGGCCAGCAGGGTTCTGCGCCTGCCGCGCGGCCGCTCCCCGCCCGCCGGGTCCGGGTCGGGGTCCGGGTCCGGGTCCGGGTCGAGGGAGGCAGCTCGGGGCGGCGGTGACGCGGCGTCCGGACCGGGCGGAGGATCCTCGGGATCCTCGAGGGAGACCCCGGCTCCGGCCGGCTCGGTCAGCTCGCGTCCCAGCAGTCCCGCCGCGAGCTCCGCGACCACCACCGCACCGCGCGGACGCTCGGCGGGGTCCTTGGCGAGCAGCGCCATCACCAGCCCACGCAGCGACGCCGGCACCTCCGCCCCGAGCGGAGGCACGTCGTCGTTGATGTGGGCCAGCGCCGTGGCGACCTGGGAGTCACGACGGAAGGGGCGCAGGCCGGTCAGGGACTCATAGGCCACCACACCCAGGGAGTACAGGTCCGAGCGGGTGGTCGCCATCCTCCCCGAGATCTGCTCGGGACTGATGTAGTCGACGGTGCCGACGATCGTCCCGGTCAGGGTGAGGGGGTCCGTCGACTCCGAGCGGGCGATCCCGAAGTCGACCAGCACCACCCGGTGGTCGCGGGTCACGAGCATGTTGGCCGGCTTGAGGTCGCGATGGACGATCCCCGACGCGTGGGCCGCGGCGAGTGCCGCAGCGACCTGCTCGATGACCTCCAGCACCTCGTGCGGCGTCAGCGTGCGACGTTCGCGCAGGATGTCCGAGAGCGCCACCCCCTCGACGTACTGCATCACGATGTAGGGCGTGGACGGCGTCGTCGAGGTGTCCTCGCCCAGGTCGTGGATCTCGGCGATACCGGGATGGTGCAGGGCCCCGGCGAGCTGCGCCTCGGCGCGCAGCCGGGCCCGCTGCATCTCCTCGTCGCCCCGGGCGGCGGCACGCAGCAGCTTCACCGCCACCGTGCGCCCCAGGACGGTATCTCGCGCGCGATGCACCGACCCGGTTCCCCCCGAGCCCACCTCGGCCTCCAGGACGTACCGCCCGTCGAAAAGCTCGCCCACACGGCTCATACACCTCTCGGTACCCCGCCCGGCGAGGGGTGATGCCGCGAATCAGCGCTCCAGGATCGCGACGACTCCCTGACCGCCGGCCGCGCAGACCGAGATCACGCCACGACCCGATCCCCGCTGCGCCAGCAGCTTCGCCAGGTTGGTGACGATCCGGCCGCCGGTGGCCGCGAACGGGTGACCGGCCGCCAGCGAGGAGCCGTTGACGTTGAGCTTGTCCCGGTCGATGCTGCCCAGCGGCGCGTCCAGGCCGAGGCGTTCCTTGCAGAAGACCGGGTCCTCCCAGGCCTTGAGCGTGGAGAGCACCTGCGAGGCGAAGGCCTCGTGGATCTCGTAGTAGTCGAAGTCCTGCAGCGAGAGGCCCTCGCGCTGCAGCATCCGCGCCATCGCGTAGGCCGGCGCCATCAGCAGGCCCTCCCCGCCGTGCACGTAGTCGACCGCGGCCGTCTCGTAGGCGGTCAGGTAGGCCAGCACCGGCAGCCCCCGCTCCTCGGCCCACTCCTCGGAGGCCAGCAGCACCGCGGAGGCTCCGTCGGTCAGCGGCGTGGAGTTGCCGGCCGTCATCGTCGCGGCCTCGCCCTTGCCGAAGACCGGCTTGAGCTTGGCCAGCTTCTCGGCCGTGGAGTCCGGACGCAGGTTCTGGTCGCGCTCCAGGCCGCGGAACGGGGTCAGCTGGTCGTCGAGGAAGCCACTGTCGTACGCCGCGGCGAGTCGCTGGTGGGAGGTGGCGGCCAGCTCGTCCTGCTCCTCGCGGCCGATCTGCCACTCCAGCGCGGTCAGCGCCGCGTGGTCGCCCATCGAGAGCCCGGTGCGCGGCTCCCCGTTCTGCGGGATGGACGGGACGATGTCGCCGGGACGGACCTTGGCGAGAGCGGCGAGACGGCCCTTGAGGTCCTTGGCCCGGTTCAGCTCCAGGAGGATCTTGCGCAGGTTCTCCCCCACCGCGATCGGCGCGTCGGAGGTGGTGTCGGAGCCCCCGGCGATGCCGGCGTCGATCTGGCCCAGGGCGATCTTGTTCGCGACCTGGATCGCGGCCTGCAGGCCGGTGCCGCAGGCCTGCTGGATGTCGGTCGCGGGCGTCTCGGCGGAGAGCTTGGAGCCCAGCACCGACTCGCGCGCCAGGTTGAAGTCGCGCGAGTGCTTGAGCACCGCGCCCGCCACGACCTCGCCGAGCCGTTCGCCCTCGAGGCCGTAGCGCTCCACGAGCCCGTCGATGGCCGCGGTCAGCATGTCCTGGTTGGACGCCGTGGCGTAGACGGTGTTGGAGCGGGCGAACGGGATCCGGTTGCCGCCGATGACGGCGACGCGGCGGGTCTGGGCCTGCATGGTCACTCCTGGGGTTCGGGTCGCTGCTGGGTGCTGACTGGTTCCCTATCCTTGCTTCTCGACACGGCGCAGGGAATGCGGTGAGTGCCACGTCACGATAAGTGGACTCAGAGTTACACCTTTAGTTACATATCATCCACCGCCAGACCCAGGCAGAACCCAACGCAGGAGGACCCCGCTGATGAGCGACCGCTACCAGGGCTTCGTCCAGACCCCGATCGGCAAGCTGCTGGTCAAGAACCTCGGCCTGCCCAGCCCGGTCGCGCTCGACCGCTGGAGCGAGGGCTCCCCTCTGGTCGAGGGCACCGTGGTGGTCGGCGGGTCGGGCCGCCTGGCCGGGGACCTGCCCGCGATGCTGGGCGCGCTGGACATCGACACGGTCACCGAGGCGGACCCGAGCAGCCGCTACAAGGGCCTGGTCTTCGACGCCACCGGGATCACCAGCTCCGAGGAGCTGGTCGCGCTGCGCGACTTCTTCGCGCCGCTGATGCGCAGCCTCGAGAGCAGCGCCCGACTGGTGGTCATCGGCACCGACCCGGCCTCGACCGGGAGCAGCGAGGAGCGGGTCGCGCAGCGGGCGCTGGAGGGCTTCACCCGCTCGCTGGGCAAGGAGGTCGGCCGCGGCGGCACCTCGCAACTGGTCTACGTCGCGCCGGGCGCCGAGGGGGCGGTCACCTCGACGCTGGCCTTCCTGCTCTCCCCCAAGTCGGCCTATGTGTCGGGTCAGGTGATCCGGATCGGCACCCAGGGCGCCACCGCGCCGGCCGAGGAGGTGGCCGACTGGGACCACCCGCTGGCCGGCAAGGTCGCGATCGTCACCGGCGCCAGCCGGGGCATCGGCGAGCAGATCGCGCGGGTCCTGCACCGCGACGGCGCCACGGTCCTCGGCATCGACGTACCGCAGGCGGCCAGCGAGCTCCAGGCGCTGATGCGCGAGCTCGACGGGGACCACCTGGTCCTCGACATCACCGCCAAGGACGCCCCCCAGCGCATCGCCCAGCACGTGCGGACCAAGCACGGCGCGGTCGACGTGGTCGTGCACAACGCCGGCATCACCCGCGACCGCCGGCTGGCCAACATGATGCCCGACAGCAAGGGCGACCGGTGGACGTCGGTGATCGCGGTCAACCTCACCGCCCCCGAGCGGATCACCCGCGAGCTCCTCGACCAGGGGCTGGTCAACGCCAACGGCCGGATCATCGGGGTCGCCTCGATCGCCGGCATCGCCGGCAACAACGGCCAGACCAACTACGCCGCCTCCAAGGCCGGCGTGATCGGCCTGGTCGACGCGCTGGCTCCGGACCTGAGCGACGGCATCACCGTGAACGCCGTGGCCCCGGGCTTCATCGTCACCAAGATGACCGCGGCCGTGCCCTTCGCCACCCGCGAGGTGGGCCAGCGGCTCAACGCGATGAGCCAGGGCGGGCTGCCGATCGACGTCGCCGAGACGATCGCCTGGTACGCCAACCCCGCCTCGACGGCCGTCAACGGCAACGTCGTGCGGGTCTGCGGCCAGATGATGCTGGGGGCGTGATGGCCGCCGAGTCGCGCGGGGCCGCCCCCACCGCGCCGCGCGTCGTACACGGCGACCCGGGCGGGCTCGCGATGCTGCTCAAGGCCGCCCTGCCCACGCTGCCGCTGGTGGGGCAGCTGCCGGGCATCCGCAAGGGCGGCGCGGGTGACGCCGAGGGGCTGGCCTTCACCCGACCCGAGGTGAGCGTGACCCGCGAGCATGCCGACGCCTACGCCCGGGTGTGCGGCTTCCCGGTCAAGGACGTCGTGCCGCTGACCTACCCGCACCTGCTGGCCTTCGGCCTGCACATGGCGATCATGACCGACCCGGCGTTCCCCTACCCGGCGATCGGCACGGTGCACCTGGAGAACACGATCGTCTCGCACCGTCGCGTCGCCGTCGGCGAGACCGTGTCGGTCACCACCCGCCTCGGTGCCCCGCGCACCCACCCCAAGGGCACCCTGCTGGACTTCGGCACCGAGGTCCGCGGGCCCGGCGACGAGCTGATCTGGGAGAGCACCTCGACCTATCTGCGCCGTGGCCCGGGCGACCCGGATGCCCCCGGAGGGCTGGCCCTCGACCAGGTGCCCCCCACCGGTGCTCGCTGGGCGCTGCCCGGCGACCTCGGGCGTCAGTACGCGGGGGTCTCGGGCGACCACAACCCGATCCACCTCTACCCGCTCAGCGCGAAGGCCCTCGGCTTCCCCCGCCAGATCGCCCACGGCATGTGGAGCAAGGCCCGCTGCGTGGCCGCGCTGGAGAACCGACTGCCCGACGCGGTCCGGATCGAGGTCGCCTTCAAGAAGCCGATCCTGCTCCCCGGCACCGTCGCCTTCGGCTCCCGGGCCACCTCGGACGGCTTCGCATTCTCCCTGTCCAGCCCGAAGTCCGGCGCACCACACCTGCTGGGCCGGACCACGCCGGTCTGAGTGCCGCGGCGGGGGCCACTCCTGCGCGCGGGGGTCGCGTGCGCCGCGACGCGCCCCGGCGCGCCCACAGGAACACGACCCTGCCGGGCGCCGGTCGCGCACGAAGGCTCGACGCCGGCGCGCTGCGTCGTACGGCGGAGGCCGACGCCGCCCGAGCGGGGGCGTACGGCGGCCAGCAGCGGCGCCGCTTGGGGCCGCTGATGCGGAGACGGCCTTATGTGGCTGCTGAGGTAGTGCCCCCCGTCAACTACTGATGTTGTCGGGCGAAGTTTCGGCCGACAAGTTCAGGGTTCCCCGGCCGACCGGGGAAACCGGCGCCCCAGGCACGCCACGACAGCCGCCCCAGCCCGCACCGGCAAGCGCCCCCGTCAGCGCTGGCGGATCAGACCCTCCTGGGCGACGGTGGCGACCAGGGTCCCGTCACCGGTGAAGACCCGGGCCAGGGCGAGCCCGCGTCCCCCGGAGGCGGAGGGGGACGTCTGGTCGTAGAGCCACCACTCGTCGGCTCGGAAGGGGCGGTGGAACCAGATGGTGTGGTCCAGAGACGCCACCTGCATGCCCGGGCTGCCGACCTGTACGCCGTGCGGGACCATCGTGGCGCCGATCAACGTCATGTCGCTGGCGTAGGTGAACGCGGCCAGGTGCAGGAGCGGGTCGTCGGAGAGCCTGCCTCCGGTCTTGATCCACAGCTGCGCCCGGGCGGGGTGCATCGGGTCCTCGGCGAGGCCACGCACGGATGTGCCGAGGTGGCGCACGTCGAGGGCCGACCATTCCCGGTCCCACTCCGCCGCGGCCGCGTCTGAGCGCGAGGCGAAGATCGCGCTGAGCCCGATCGCCTCCTCCGGCGGCGGCACCTGCGGCATCACGTCCTGGTGCTCGAAGCCCTCCTCGGGCCGCTGGAAGTTGGCGGTCAGGAAGAAGATCGGGCGCCCGTGCTGGCGGGCGACGACGCGGCGGGTAGCGAAGGTGCGCCCGTCCCGGATCGCGTCGACGTCGTAGATGATCGGCACCGCGGTGTCGCCGGGCAGCAGGAAGTAGGAGTGCAGCGAATGCGGCAGGTAGGCCGGGTCGGTGGTGCGCGCCGCCGCGATCAGCGCCTGCGCCGCCACCTGCCCTCCGAAGACCCGCTGCAGCTGGGTGTCCGGCTGGCGCCCCCGGAACAGGTTCGTGTCGATGTCCTCGATGTCGAACAGGTCGACGAGCTCCTCGATGTTGCCGGGCACGGCGTTCCTCTCAGTGGCGGGGCGACTCAATGACGGGGCGACTCAGTGGCAGGGCGGACGAGGCGGGCCTCACGCAACGAGAGAGCTCAGCGCGCTTCGCCGTCCGGGCCGTCGAGCCCGGCCAGGAACTGCTCGAACTGCTGGCCGATCTCGTCGCCGGTGGGCAGCGGCTGGTCCCCCGCGAGCAGGCTGCTGCCGTTCTCCTCGGCGCGCTGGAACGCGTCGTACTGCCGTTCGAGCCCCAGGACCACCTCGTTGACGTCGTCGTGGGTGGCCAGGTAGGCGGCGATCTCCACCTCGCGCGCCTCCGCCTCGGTGCGCAGCTCGGTCAGGTCGACGGTGAGCCGGGCGCCGCGCTCGACCTGCTCCAGCAGCGCCACCGCGGCGCGCGGGTAGTCGAGCTGGGCGAGGTAGTGCGGCACGTGGGCGACGTAGCCCAGCGCGTCGTGTCCCCACTCGCCGAGGCGCACCTCGAGCACCGCCTGCGCACTGGCGGGGACGCGCAGCTCGCCGCGCCACGGGCTCTCGCCGGTGAGCAGCGCGGCGCGGTTGGCGTGGTGGGTGATCGCGATCGGCCGGGTGTGCGGCACGGCCATCGGCACCGCGCCCATCCCGACCACGCGCTTGACCTCGAAGCGCTCGACGACCTCGCGCACGGCCCGGTTGAACGCCTCCCAGCGGATGTCGGGCTCGGGGCCGCGCAGCAGCAGGAACGGCGTGCCGGCACTGTCGCGCAGCAGCCGCACGGTCAGCCGGGGAGCCTGGTAGTCGGTGTAGTGGTCGCGCGCGAACGTCATCGGCGGACGCCGGGCGCGGTAGTCGTAGAGCGCGTCCACGTCGAACGTGGCGACCACCGGACCGTCGCTCAGCTCCTCGAGGTACGTCGCGGCTCTCGCCGCGGCGGAGCCGGCGTCGAGGAAGCCCTCGAGCGCGTGCACCATCACCAGGTCCGCGCCTGCTGGGCCGTTCTCTCGCGCCTGCGCCAGCGCCGCGTTGAGCTCCGGCACATCGTCGACGATGTGGACCAGCCTGGATCCCTCGGTCACGGCTCCTCCTTGACTGCAGCGGGTGGCGCCTCGACGGCGCCGTCGCGAAACACCTCGGTCCGCGCTGTGCCAGCGCATCTCACAACCACGATATTCCCGGTGTGCCCGCCACCCGGACCGGCCACCCGTGACCACCCCCACACAGGCTGGCGACGACGCGGAGGGCCCAGCATTGTTACTGAGAGGTAACCTACCTCACGGGAGCGCGGCGGCGACGTCTGCGCGCCCATCCCAGCCACATATCCCTCGAGGAGACTTCGTGCCCCGACAGTTGCGAGAGGTCGTCTTCGTCGACGGCGTGCGCACCCCCTTCGGCAAGGCCAAGGGCCAGTACGCCGAGACCCGCGCCGACGACCTGGTGATCAAGTGCATCCGCGACCTCATGCGTCGCAACCCCTCGCTGCCCGCGGAGCGGGTCGACGAGGTCGCGATCGCCGCCACCACCCAGATCGGCGACCAGGGCCTGACCATCGGCCGCACCGCAGCGCTGCTCGCGGGCCTGCCGCAGTCGGTGCCCGGCTACGCGATCGACCGGATGTGCGCCGGCGCGATGACCGCCGTCACCACGCTCGCGGGCGGCATCGCGTTCGGCTCCTACGACGTCGCGATCGCCGGCGGAGTCGAGCACATGGGCCGTCACCCGATGGGCGAGGGCGTCGACCCCAACCCGCGGATCATGTCCGAGGGCGTCGTGAACCCCGACGCGCTGGTCATGGGCATCACCGCCGAGAACCTGCACGACCGCTACCCCACCATCACCAAGCAGCGCGTGGACGCCTACGCCGTGCGCTCGCAGGAGAAGACGGCCGCCGCCTACGCCGACCACAAGATCCAGCCCGACCTGGTCCCCGTGGCGACCCGCTCGGCGGAGCTCGGCTGGGGCCTGGCCACCACCGACGAGCCGATGCGTCCCGGCACCACCATGGAGACGCTCGGCGCGCTCAAGACGCCGTTCCGCTCGCACGGCAACGTCACCGCCGGCAACGCCGCGGGGATCAACGACGGCGCCACCGCGTGCCTGCTCGCCGAGGAGGAGACCGCCCGCGAGATGGGTCTGCCGATCCGGATGCGACTGGTCTCCTACTCGTTCGTGGGCGTCGAGCCCGAGGTGATGGGCGCCGGCCCGATCCCCTCCACCGAGAAGGCCCTCAAGCAGGCCGGGCTGAGCATCGACGACATCGAGGCCTTCGAGGTCAACGAGGCGTTCGCCGTCCAGGTGCTGGCCTTCCTCGAGCACTTCGGCATCGCCGACGACGACGCGCGGGTGAACCCCTACGGCGGTGCCATCGCGATGGGCCACCCGCTGGCCTCCTCGGGCGTGCGGCTGATGACCCAGCTGGCCCGCCAGTTCGAGGAGCGCCCGGAGGTCCGCTACGGCCTGACCACCATGTGCATCGGCATCGGCATGGGCGGCACCGTGATCTGGGAGAACCCGCACTGGACCGGTGCGGCCACGACTGAAGGAGAGGTCGCCTGATGACCGAACTGACCACTCTGCTCGAGCGCGCCGCCGCGATCTCCTCCGACGACGAGGTCGTCACCCAGGCCCGCCTGCGCCCGGTGACGCTGCCCGGCGGCGCCGGCGTGCTGGGCCTGATCACGCTCGACAACGGGCACGACCACACCCGCCCCAACACCTTCGGCCCGCGCTCGCTGATGGCGCTCAACGACGCGATCGAGGCGGCGCTCTCCGAGCCGGCCATCACCGCGATCGCGGTCACCGGCAAGCCGTTCATCCTGGCGGCGGGCGCCGACCTGACCTCGATCGCCGGTCAGGGCCCCGAGGCCGTGCGCGTCGTCGCCGAGCTCGGCCACGCCGTCTTCCGCCGGCTGGGCGAGGGCGGCAAGCCGTCCTTCGGCCTGATCAACGGGCTGGCGCTGGGCGGCGGCCTCGAGGTCGCGCTGCACTGCGACTACCGCACGGTGGTCAAGACCGCGCCCGCGCTCGGTCTGCCCGAGGTCATGCTCGGCCTGGTCCCCGGCTGGGGCGGCGCCTACCTGGTGCCCAACCTGGTCGGCCCGGAGAAGGCCGTGAAGCTGGTCATCGAGAACCCGCTGAACAACGGCAAGACGCTCAACGGCCAGCAGGCCTACGACCTCGGCCTGGCCGACGCGATGTTCGAGGGCGCCGACTTCCTGGAGCAGTCCCTGCTCTGGGCCGCCGACGTGCTCACCGGTGCCGTCGTCGTCGAGCGCCCCGAGCTCGACCGGGGCGAGGCCTGGGACGCCGCCGTCGCGAAGGGCCGCTCGATCGCCGACGCCAAGACCGGCGGCGCCTCCCCCGCGGCGTACCGCGCGCTCGACCTGATCGCCGCGGCCCGCACCGCCACCCGCGAGGAGGGCTTCGCGGCCGAGGACGAGGCCCTCGAGGCGATGTCGCGCACCCCCGAGACCGCCGCCAGCCTCTACTCCTTCGACCTGGTGCAGAAGCGCGCCAAGCGACCCGCCGGCGCACCGGACCGGTCCCTGGCCCGCAAGGTCACCAAGGTCGGCATCGTCGGCGCCGGCCTGATGGCCAGCCAGCTCGCGCTGCTGTTCGTACGACGCCTGCAGGTGCCGGTCGTGCTGACCGACCTCGACCAGGAGCGCGCCGACAAGGGCGTGGGCTACGTGCACGCCGAGATCGACAAGCTGCTCGCCAAGGGCCGGCTCAACCAGGACAAGGCCAACCGCTTCAAGGCCCTGGTCACCGGGGTCGCGGACGAGGACGCCAAGGCCGCGGCCCTGGCGGACGCCGACTTCGTGATCGAGGCGGTCTTCGAGGAGATGGGCATCAAGAAGTCGGTCTTCGCCGACGTCGAGAAGCTTGTCTCCGCCGAGTGCGTGCTGGCCACCAACACCTCCTCGCTGTCGATCACCGAGATGGCCGCCGACCTGGCGCACCCCGAGCGGGTGGTGGGCTTCCACTTCTTCAACCCGGTCGCGGTGATGCCGCTGCTGGAGATCGTCAAGGGCGAGCAGACCGACGACGCGACGCTGGCCACGGCGTTCGCCACCGGCAAGTCGCTGAAGAAGACCACGATCCTGGTCAAGGACAGCCCGTCGTTCATCGTCAACCGGCTGCTCGGGCGCTTCCTCGGCGAGGTCGCCAAGGTCGTCGACGCGGGCACGCCGCTGCAGGTGGCCGACCGGGCGTTCGCGGGCGTGGCGCCGATGCCGCCGTTCGTGCTGCTCTCGCTGGTCGGCCCGGCCATCGCGCTGCACAACAACGAGACGCTGGCCGGCGCGTTCCCCGACCGGTTCTACGTCTCCCCCGCCCTCAAGCGGGTCGTCGAGGCGCGCAAGACCTCGTTCTACGGGCCCGACGGCAACGTCGACCCCGAGGTCGAGGCGCTGCTGGAGAAGCCGGAGAGCCCGGTCGTGCTGAGCGCGGAGGAGGTCCGCGTCCGCGCGCTGAGCGGCCTGGCCGAGGAGGCCCGGCTGATGCTCGAGGAGGGTGTGGTCGCGGCGCCGCAGGACCTGGACCTGGCGATGATCACCGGCGCCGGCTTCAGCTTCTGGAACGGCGGCCTCACCAAGCTCCTGGACCGCACAGGAGTCAGCACCTACAAGTTCCACTGACGCGAGTCGTCACGAGCTCGCACGCGTACGCCGTCGAGTCGGCGTGAGCTCGTGGCGTAGAGTCACCGAGTCGGCGCATCCTCTCGCCAGGGTGCGCCGACTCGGCATTTCCCGGCATGGCCGTGCGCGGCGCGCATGTAGGTTTGGCTCATGACCGAGTCAGCCGACGAAGCCCGTATCGACAGCCGCTCCGACCTGCTTCCCGAGGAGGTCGCCGCAGGCAGCGACGACGCCACCGAGCAGGCTCGGGTGATCCTCGAGGAGTCCGACGCCCGCACGGAGAACCCGCAGGAGACCCGGCACGAGTCGAGCCAGACCCCCGACTGAGCGAACCTTCCTCCCCCCTCGTCGCGTCTGGGTGGGTGAGCCGGTCCACGACGGACCGGCCCCACGGAAGAGGTGACCCATGGCGCGCAGGGACCCTGCGGCGTTCGCCGAGTTCGTAGCCGCCCGTTCGGCCGCCCTGAACCGGGCGGCCTACCTGTTGGTCGGCGACGTGCAGCTCGCCCAGGACCTGGTCCAGGAGGCGCTGACCAAGACGTACGTCGCCTGGCCGCGGCTGCGCGACCCCGGTGCGGTGGAGGCGTACACCCGCAAGGCGATCACCACGACCGCCATCGGCTGGTTCCGCCGCAAGAGCTGGTACGGCGAGCGGCCGACCGCGCAGCTCCCGGAGCGCCTCACGCCCGGCCACGCCGAGGCGGTCACCCGCCACGACTGGCTGTGGACGGCGCTGCAGGAGCCCCCGTGCGTCAGCGCGCCGCCATCGTGCTGCGCTACTACGAGGACCTCACCGAGGCCCAGACCGCGGCGGCCATGGGCTGCGCGGTCGGCACCGTCAAGAGCCAGGTCTCGGCCGGGCTCGCCAAGCTCCGTGACCGGCTCGGCGACGACGCCGGGACCTCCCTCGACGACCTGGTGGTGACCCGATGACCGGACTTCTCGATGACGTGATGCACGAGCGTGCCGAGGCGATGGACAGTGTCCCGCCCGACGTCGACGCCATCGTCCGCACCGCGCAACGTCGGGTGGCGCGGCGCCGTGCCGCCTGGGCCGGGGGTGGCCTCGCCGCCGGGATCGCGCTGGCCGCGATCAGCCCCCTGGCGCTGGGCGGTGACGGGCCGACCCAGCGCGGCATCGCTCCCGCGGCCCCCTTCGCCGAGGGCCAGGTCGTCTACTCGCTCGGCTCCACGATCCACGCCGGAGCGAGGACCATCGAGGCCGAGGGCGACGTCGTCGCCCTGGCCACCACCGACCGCGGGGTGGTGTTCGCCGACGAGCCAGGCGAGGTCTGGGCCAGCACCGGCGGCGACCCCGTCCGGGTGGGCCGGATCGGGCTCGAGGACGTCGAGACGCCCGAGCTGATCGCCGACGGCGACCTCGCTGCATGGCTCGCCGCCGGCGCGGACGGACCCGTCTTCACCGTCCTCGACCAGCGCACCGGTGATACCCACGAGCTTCGCGCCGAAGGCGTTCAGGGCACCGACGGCGACCTGGGGCCGACCATCGGGGTCGACGCGGTCGACGGCGACACCGTCTACGTCCACGACGACCGCGGCCCGGTCGCGTGGGAGCCGGCCGCCGGGCGGACCACGGTCCTCGAGACCGCCCCCGGGGAGCGGGTCCGGATCCTGGACGTGAAGGGTGGCGTGTTCGCCTACGAGGTCAGCCGCGCCACACCGGGGGGCGACAACGCGACCGAGGTCGTGCAGCGGATGGGGCGCAGCCTCCTCGACGGCGTGGAGGCCGACCTCACGAACGTCTCGGTCTCGCCCGAGGGCACGCACCTGATCTCGGAGACCAACGACGAGAACGTGATCCTGGAGACGGCCACCGGCCGGCGGGTGCCGTTCGACAACGGGTCCTACTCGTTCCTGGTGGGCTACCACTGGCTCGACGAGGACACCTACGCCGCGATCGCCTTCCGCCGCAACACCGATCCGGCGCCCGAGCTCCTGCGCTGCGACCTGGGCGGCGGCTGCGACCCGGTGCTGCAGGACGTGCCTGCCGACGTCCGGCTGGCGTTCCCGACCGACTCCTGAGCCTCAGCCGAAGGTCTCCACGATCCGTTCCCCGGCCCGACGGGCCAGGTCGTCTCCCTGCACCCCGAGCAAGTCGGGCAGGACGTCGGCCTGCTCGTCGGGCTCGGTGTCGGCGTAGGCCTCGAGCAGGGTCCAGAGCATCTCCTGGCCGTAGGTGTCGACGAGCTGCTGGCACACCCACCAGGCGACGCCGTAGTTCGCCCCGGACCGGATCCCGTTGAAGGTGTCGTCGTCGGGCAGACTGCGGATCCCCCGCCGGGCGGCGTCCAGCGCGGCCCGGGAGATCGTCCGGTCCCGCTCGGGCAGCGGCTGCGCGGAGACGTACTCCGCCAGCCCCTCCGCCAGCCAGGTCGGCACGTCGTCGTCGCGCTCCCCCAGTACGACGTGGGTGAGCTCGTGGCGGATCAGTCGGTCCCGCGCCGTCCCGGGCTGCTGCAGCATCCGCGGGTGCAGCATGAACCGGTACGCCGCGGTGCGCCCGGTACGCCCGCCATGGACGGGGAACGCGACCGCGTCGAGCCGCTCCGGGTCGCCGCCGGGCAGTCCGCGCAGCCTGGCCAGCACCCGGGTGGTCGACAGGGCGTAGACCACCACCTTCCCCGACCAATCGTGCGGCAGGACGTGGGAGACCTCCGCGCGTGCGGCGTCCACGGCGGCGAGGATGGCCGTGGCGCTGCCCGCACTGTTCCGGTCGAAGACGCCGAGCACCCCGCTGCGCTCGCGGATCACCGTCCGGGTCAGGTCCCAGGGGTGCCCGCCGACGTGGTGCTCACGCTCCCAGGCCCGGTC
The DNA here is from genome assembly GCF_059766585.1 of Nocardioides sp. Z21_20. NCBI lineage: Bacteria > Bacillati > Actinomycetota > Actinomycetes > Propionibacteriales > Nocardioidaceae > Nocardioides > Nocardioides sp. Z21_20. The sequence continues at coordinate 4,843 of NZ_JCBAJX010000013.1, read as the reverse complement.
CCGCTCGGAGTCCAGCAGCCACTGGCCGGTGGCGTCGGGGTCCGGGCGGAAGCGCAGGAGGCGGATCTCCTCGACCGGCACCTCGTCGTACCCGCGCAGCTGCATGGTCAGGCGCACCTGCGCCCGCAGCCCACCGCTCTCGTCCGAGGCGAGCGTGTCCGCGAGCAGGGTGTGCCGGTAGGCCTTCAGCGGCAGCTGCTCCAGGTTGGTGAAGTAGCGGCGCTGACGGCGGACCAGCGCCCGGTCACCCCGGTGCACGCCCGCGAGGAACGCCTGCTGGTCGCCACCGTGGACCGCACGGTCGCGGCGCGCCAGCACCTGCTGCAACGCACCGACCGTCTCGGCGTCCGGGCCCCCACCGGCCGTCGTCGGCGCGTCCTCGCGCAGCGAGCAGCCTGCCCCGGCGAGCACGAGCAGCGGCACGAGGAGCCCGACGAGGATGGACCGCCACCGTCTCCCCGCCCACCACTGCATGCCTCAATGAACGAGCGAACCGGTCGCCGGTCACGTGCAGGTGACCGGCGACTCGCGGCGCTACAGGCTGCGGTCGGCGTCGACCAGAGCGCCACCGTCGGACAGCGCGGTCATGTCCTCGACGATGTCCAGGGCGATGGCCTGTGCGGTGAGACCGATCCGCTCGAGGATCGCACCCCGCTTCGCGTGGTCGAGGAACTCCTGCGGGATGCCGTGCAGGCGGAAGGGCGTGTGGACCCCGGCGTCGTTGAGCGTCTGCAGGAGCACCGCGCCGCAGCCGCCGATCCGGCCGTTGTCCTCGACGCTGACCACCAGCCGGTGCTCGCGGGCAAGCTCGACGATCGCCGGGTCGACGGGCTTGACCCACCGCGGGTCGATCACGGTGACGCCGATGCCCTGGGCGATCAGCCGCTCGGCGACCTCGACGGCGGCGGTGCACATCGAGCCCACCGCGACCACCAGCACGTCCTTGGTGCCGTTGCGCACGAGCACGTCCGCACCACCGGCGCGGCCCACGGCCTCGATGTCGTCGGGCGGGGGCCCCTTGGGGAAGCGGACCACGGTGGGCGCGTCGTCCACCTCGACGGCCTCGTTGAGCAGCTCGCGCAGCCGGGTGGCGTCGCGCGGGGCGGCCAGACGCAGCCCGGGCACCACCTGCAGCATCGACATGTCCCACATGCCGTTGTGGCTGGCGCCGTCGTCGCCGGTGACGCCGGAGCGGTCGAGCACGAAGGTCACGCCGCACTTGTGCAGCGCGACGTCCATCAGCACCTGGTCGAAGGCCCGGTTCAGGAACGTCGCGTAGACCGCCACGACCGGGTGCAGGCCGCCCATCGCCAGGCCGGCGGCGGAGGTGGCGGCGTGCTGCTCGGCGATGCCGACGTCGAAGGTCCGCTCGGGGAAGTGCGCCTCGAAGTGGTGCAGGCCGACCGGGTGCATCATCGCCGCGGTCACGGCGACCACGTCATTGCGACGCTGTCCGATGTGCACGATCTCGTCGGCGAACACGTCGGTCCAGATCCGGCCCTTGGGGGTCTCCTCGCCGGTGTCGACGTCGAAGGGCCCCGGCGCGTGGAACTGGTCCGCGACGTGCCGCTCGGCGGCGTCGTAGCCGAAGCCCTTGCGGGTCAGCGCGTGCACGATCACGGGGCCGCCGTAGCGCTTGGCCTGGGCGAGGACCTGCTCCATCGCGTCGCGGTCGTGGCCGTCGACCGGGCCGACGTACTTCAGGCCGAGGTCCTCGAAGAGGCCCTGGGGCGCGATCGCGTCCTTGAGGCCCTTCTTCATCGCGTGCAGCGCGTCGTACGCCGCGGGGCCGACGCCGGGGACCGCGTTGAGGCGCTTCTTCACCTGGTCGAGGACCTGCTCGTAGCGCGGGTTGGTGCGCAGGGACGTCAGTGCGGTGGCCAGGCCACCGATAGTGGGCGTGTAGGAGCGCCCGTTGTCGTTGACGACGATCACCAGGCGGCTGCTCTGCGCGATCGCGATGTTGTTCAGCGCCTCCCAGGCCATCCCACCGGTGAGCGCGCCGTCGCCGATCACGGCGACCACGTGGCGGTCCTCGCCACGGATCGCGTAGGCCTTGGCCAGACCGTCGGCATAGCTCAGCGCGGTCGAGGCGTGGGAGTTCTCCACGATGTCGTGGTCGGACTCGCTCTGGCTGGGGTAGCCGCTGATGCCGCCCTCCTGGCGCAGTCGGTCGAAGCCGGCGGCGCGTCCGGTCAGCAGCTTGTGCACGTAGGCCTGGTGACCGGTGTCGAAGACGACCCGGTCGTGCGGCGAGTCGAAGACCCGGTGGATGGCCATCGTCAGCTCGACGACGCCGAGGTTCGGTCCGAGGTGCCCCCCGGTGCGCGAGCAGGTCGCGACCAGGAAGTCGCGGATCTCGCTCGCCAGCGCATCCAGCTGGGAGTCGTCGAGACCACGCAGGTCTCGTGGGGTCGAGATCGACTCCAGGTAGCCCATCAGTGCGCGTCCTCCCAGTTTGCGGTGCTGTGCCGTGTCGGCCCACCAGCGGTGAGCCGTCGGCCGAGTCTATCCGGGAGGGGCAACGAGGGCTCAGTCGTCGTCGGATGGCGCGGCGGCAGCGGCCAGCTCGCGGTGCAGATCGGTGTCCACCAGCATGGGCAGCACCAGGGCGGCCGCCGCCGTCAGGTCGAGCGTCAGCGCCTCGGCGGGGTCGACGAACACGATCCGCCGGCCCTCACCGCACTCGATGTCGTCGTCGGTGAGCGACGTGGCGCCGACGAAGATGTGACACACGTCCTGGGTGCCGTAGGCCTCGTGGAACACCTCGACGTCGCGCCACCATCCCAGACCGGACTCCAGCCGGACGCCCGTCTCCTCCTCCAGCTCGCGATAGGCGCCGGCCTCGGGGTCCTCCCCCTCGTCGAGGTGGCCGCCGGGGAGGCCCCACCGGTCGGGATCGATCACCGGGTGGGAGTCGCGCTCCTGGAGCAGCAGCCAGCCGCGGGGGTCCACCAGCAGGACACTCGAGAACTCATGCACTCCTGCACGCTACAACCGGGCGACGAAGCGCCGCCCGCGCAGGGCCTCCTCGACCAGCCCGACTCCGCGTCGCACGCCGAGCAGCCGCGCCTCCTCGGCCTGCCAGGTCTGCACGGCCGCCTCCACGACGTCGGCGTCGGCCACGTCGCGCAGCGAGGACCGGGCCTCGCTCAACCCGCGGCGAACGGCAGCCTGGCTCGCCTCGACGTGCAGCGTCGCGAACCGGGCGAGGACGACCACGTGCCGGCGCAGCGTGCGATGGCCGCGGTACTCCGGCGGGCAGATGTCGAGCAGCCAGTCGGCCGCGGTCCGCTCCCAGTCGGGTGCGTCCGGCGGGCGGACCTGGGCCGGCCATCCGGGAGGGGCGACGTAGCGGGGCATGCGACCCAGTCTACTCCGACATCGAACACGTGTTCGATGGCGGAGGGCTTCCGGCAGTCCCCGCGATGTGACACTCTCGAGTGGCGAGCGATCCACCCTGGCGCACCACCGACCTGCCCGGAAGGCGATGTCGCGATGACACAAGCGATGCCCCGTCAAGGCCCGCCGCCCCGTCCCGCGCCCTGGCACTACGGCTGGTGGCTGCTCGTCGGCGGGCTACTCGGGATGGGGATCGCGGGCATCTTGACCATCGGCGTGTTCGTGCTTCCGGTGGCGATCGTCCTCGCGGTCACCGGGGCGCTCCGCCCGGCCCTGCGCAACAGCTCGGTGGCCGCCACCGCGGCGGGTCTCGCACTACCGGCCCTGTACCTCGCGTGGCTCAACCGCGCCGGTCCCGGGCGGGTCTGCGAGAGCACGGGGACGAGCACCGCCTGCAGCGAGACCTGGAGCCCCTGGCCGTTCGTCGTGGTGGCCGTCGTGCTCGTGGTGGCGTCGATCGCTCTGGCGCGCGTCACGCTGCGGGTGAGCGAACCGCGCTAGCCCTACCGCCCTCGTCCACGGGAGCTCACCCCGCCAGGAACGACAGCCGGATCTCTCGGGTCGCGTTGTCGACGTTGAGATCCACCAGACAGATGCTCTGCCACGTGCCGAGCGCCGGCTCGCCGTCCAGGACCGGCACGCTGGCGTAGGGCGCCACCAGCGCCGGCATCACGTGGGAGCGGCCATGGCCGGTGGAGCCGTGCCGGTGTCGCCACCGGTCGTCGGCCGGCAGCAGGTCGCCCAGGGCGGTCAGCAGGTCGTCGTCGCTGCCCGAGCCGGTCTCCAGGATCGCGAGTCCCGCGGTGGCGTGCGGCACGAAGACGTGCAGGAGCCCGTCGCCGCGACCCCGGACGAACGCCGCGCACTGGCGGGTGATGTCCACGACCCGCTCCCGGTCGCCGGTGGTGCAGGTGAACGTCTCCGAGATCACGACCGCGCTCCGGGCTCGGCCTGCGGGTCGGGTGCGGAAGCCAGGAGACTCTCGACGCGCTCCACCTTCGCGGTGAGCTGGCCCTCGAAGCCGGCACGGATGTCCGCCTTCAGCACCAGCGACACCCGCGGGGAGACGGCGGAGACGACCTCGACGGCACGCTTCACCACGGCCATCACCTCGTCCCACTCCCCCTCGAGGTTCGTGAACATCGCGTTCGTCTCGTGCGGAAGCCCGGACTCTCGTACGACGCGCACGGCGGCGGCGACCGCCTCGCTGACACCGCCGGTCTCGTCGGCGGTCCCCGGGGAGATGCTGAAGGCAACGATCATGGGTCCACGCTAGTCCACGGACCGGCGATGAACAGGACCAGCAATGAGGCGAGGGGGCCGTGAATGCACATAAATGCACGTAGAGGCCATCACTGACCCGGGGGTCTGTGATGGCCTCTACGTTGAAGTGTTGTCCGGCGGCGTCCTACTCTCCCACAACCTCTCGATTGCAGTACCA
>NZ_JCBAJX010000012.1:0-100096 GCF_059766585.1 Nocardioides sp. Z21_20 | reverse complement strand
CACCCGGCGCGCGCACCCGCACCGCCCGCGTCCGGCTCCACCCCGCACCCGCACGCCAGGTCACCGTGCGCGCCAGGCTCGCCGCCCGGCAGGTCGCCGCCGCGCGGGACGCGTAGGGACCGTAGAGGCGGGCCGTGGCCGGCACCGTCGTCCCCCGCGCGAGCCCGGTGAGGCGGACCCGGTCGTAGAACGGCTGCCCGGGCCGGACCCGCTTGGCGGAGGTGCGGCTCTGGGCGCTCGGCTGCGCCTCGTAGGCGTTGGTGACCGTCACCGGGGTGACCGCGTTCTCGGCGATCGTCACACTCCCCGGCGCGATGGAGGTCGCGGTGAGGTTGACCCGAGGGTTGTCACCGTTCTGCGGCTCGGTGATCGTGCAGGTGGCCCCGGCAGGCAACCCGGTGACCGCGACGGTCTGGGAACCTGCCCCCGTGCCGGCCGGGATCCGGACCCGGCGCTCGACCGGCGTGCCCCCGTCGGCCGGGGTGCACACGACGCGGATGACCACCGGGTCCTGCAGCCCGGCGCCCGCACCGCTGATCGTCTTGATGACGTCGATGCCTCCGGCGGCGTACGGCGTGATCCGCACCCCAGCGACGACCTCGAGCGTGGTCGTCCGCGCGAGGATCAGCTTCTGGGCGCTCTCCCGATCGGGATCGCTGCCGTCGTAGAGGTAGACGGTGCTCTCCGGGACCGACAGCTCGCGTTCCAGGGCGAAGCCCTGTGGAGTCGCCGAGCTGACCGTGCGGACCCAGAGCCGGGCGCCGGCCGGGACCGTGTCCCCCGCCACCAGCTGCTGGGTGCCCGCGGCGTCGCTGAAGACCTCCACCCCTTCGAGGCGCAACGTCGAGGGCCCATCGGCGGTGACCGTGAACGGGCCCACCAGCTCACCGGTCGCGGGCGCCGACGCGGACTCCGGCGTGATGCTCAGCGCCGGCGGCGTCGGCTCCGTCGCCGGCCCGTTCGCAAGGGCGTCGGCCACGATCGCCGAGGTGAGCCCGAACAGCTGCGACTCCTCGGCGGGGTCGAGCACCAGGTTGTCGCTGAAGAACCAGATCGCGGCCTGCACCGCCGCGGACTTGACGTTGTCGGGGACCCCCGCGGGCAGCGGCTGGGTCGGGTGGTAGTTCTCCAGGATGTAGCTGACGTAGCCGAGGTTGGGCACGTTGGCCTCGGTCCAGTCGCCGCGCTCGTAGTTGACGCCGCTCTGAGTGGAGGTGAACAGGTCGATGCAGTAGGTCTGGGCGATGCCCCCCGCGTCGTCCTGCGCCTCGATGAGCCCCATGTAGGAGATCTCGTTGGGCGTCGATCCGGCGGGCACCGTCTCGGGGTATCCGTTGAGCGGGTTGAAGCCGGCCGGGGCATCGAAGGCGCTGACGCCGCTCTGGCCCAGCGCCCCGGTGATGGGGAGGACCTGCAGCTCGGTGAAGGCGGAGCGGGCCTCGGTCCCCCCACCGAGGATGGGCTCGGCCTGCGCCGGCAGGCCCACGGCGAGAAGCACGCTGGTCAGGGTCAACACGACGGCCACGCGAAGCGCCCTGGCCGGCCAGATCTTCAGGATCGAGTTCACGGACGTGCACCTCCCGAAAGCAGTGGTGTGGGACCTGCTCCCACACCGCTCTGCACCTCCCGCTCAAGAAGCGTCGCACCAGTTTCCATCCCCGGCAAGGGTCGCGCGCTCGGCCGGTGCGCGGTCCACGCGGGAGCGACCCGCTCTCAGGCGGACCTGTCTTCGGGGTGCGCGAACGGCGGCGGTGCTCGAGTCGTCCCTGGACACGAGGCGCCCCGGGCGCCTGGGACTCGAGACCTGCGGCGACGGCCGGCCCGGTGATCCGGGCCGGCCGTCGTCTGGTGCAGACGAGCTCAGAGGTTGATCGGACGCAGCACGCGGTTGATGCCGTGGGCGATCTGCTTGTTGCCCTTGTTGATGTCGAGGGCGAAGACCCGCGGGTTGCGGTCGTCGCGGTCCCGGTCGGCCAGGAACACCTGCGATCCGTAGACCCTCACCTCGACCTTCGAGCCGAGCGCGGTGGTCACCGACTTGTCGTCCAGGGCCACGACCCGGCGCGAGTCCAGGGTCTTGCCCGGCACCACGTGGTAGAGCAGCACGGCCTCGAGGGTGTCGACGTCCGCGGCCTGGGCGATCGCCCGGAAGGTGGCCCGCTCGGTGTTCGGCGCCTCTCCGGTCAGGTCGTGGGCCAGGCGCCGGAAGGCACGGTCGCTCGGGATGAACGCCGTCACCCGGGTCCGGCCCTGGGTGAGCACCTTGACCGCGCTGTCGGGCTTGGCCTCGAGGACGGTGAGCACCGCCTTCTCGACGATGTCGAAGTCCTGCCAGTTGCGGTCGAACCCACTGTCGGCCGCGAGCACCGTGGCCAGGCTGCGGTTGCCGGCCTTGCGTGCCGGCTCGTCCGCGGCCTGCGCGGGGGCGGTGGCCATCGTGGTTCCGGCCAGGGCGGCGGTGACGATGCCGACGAGGCCGAGCTTGACGCTGTGACGCTGGTTCATGGTGCTTTCCCTCCGGTGATGTACCCGACGCGGGCGGGCCGGTGCGCGGCTGCCTGCGTTTCCCTTGTCGAGGAGAGTTCGACACCGGGCCGAGATCGGATGGGGGAATCGGCGAAGTCGTCGTGGACGCGTTCGCGACCACGACTGCCTCACCGGCTCACACCGGCTCTCAGTGAACGGCCTTGAGCCCGATCACGCAGCCGACCAGCCCGAGCATGAGGAGGATCTTCACGCCGCTGACCGCTTCCTCGCCGACCGCCATGCCGTAGGCCACGGTGAGGCTCGCGCCCACGCCCACCCAGACGGCGTACGACGTGCCCACCGGCAGCGTGCGCATCGCGAACGCCAACCCACCCATGCTCAGCGTCAGGGCGACGGCGAACACCACCGAGGGCACCAGCCGCGAGAAGCCTTCGGACTTGCCCAGGGCGACCGCCCAGACCGCTTCCAGGACACCAGAGAGAACCAGGACGAGCCAGGCCATGACGAACTCCTCGAGGCCGTCTTGTCGCGTTCCGGGTACGGCTCCCTCGTCCGGTGAGCCGCTTCGGGGCTCGATTCCCAGCCTCTCACACCGCCCGCGCGGCCGCCCCGCTCACGCCTCGGTCGCCGCAGCCTCCTCCAGGGTGCGCACCACCCGTGCCGGGTTGCCCACGGCCACCACGTTGGCCGGCAGGTCCCGGGTCACGACCGCCCCGGCGCCGACCACGGTGTTCTCCCCGATGCTCACGCCGGGCAGCACGATCGCGCCCCCACCCAGCCAGACGTTGTCGCCGATCACGATCGGCTTCGCGGCCTCCCACTTGTCCCGGCGAGGCCCGGCCTCGACCGGATGGGTCGGCGTCAGCAGCTGGACGTTGGGGCCGATCTGGACGTCCTCGCCGATGGTGATGGGGGCGACGTCGAGGGCCACCAGCCCGAAGTTCGCGAACGTGCGGGCCCCGATGCTGATCCGCGATCCGTAGTCGACGTAGAACGGCGGGCGCACCTCGACGTCCTCTCCCACCGAGCCCAGCAGCTCGGTGAGCAGCGCGCGGCGCAGCGGCGCCTGGCGGGCGGTGGTCGCGTTGTACGCCGCGATCAGGTCGAGTGCCGTGGCGCTCTCCTCGGCGATCTCCGGGTCGTCGGCGAGGTACAGGTCGCCGGCGAGCATCCGCTCGCGCATGGTGCGGGCGTCGGGTTGCGTCGATGCGCTCATGGGCACGAACGTACACACCGTGGCGGGCCTGCGTCAGACGGTGAGCAGCACCTTGGTGGCGGTGCGCTGATCCATCGCCCGGTAGCCCTCGGCCGCCCGGTCGAGGGGAAGCGTGAGGTCGAAGACCCGGCCGGGGTCGATCTCGCGGTCCCAGATCAGCTCGACCAGCTCGGGCAGGAACCGGCGCACCGGCGCCGGCCCACCGTGCAGGTGCACGCCGGCCATGAAGAGCGTGTCGCCGGGCAGCGCCACGCCGTGGGACACGCCGACGAAGCCGACGTGCCCGCCGGGACGCGTGGAGGCGATGGCCTGCATCATCGACTCCTGGGTGCCGACCGCCTCGACGACCGAGTGCGCGCCCAGCCCGCCGGTGAGCTCCTTGATCATCGCGGCGCCGTCGTCGCCGCGCTCCTCGACGATGTCGGTGGCCCCGAACTCGCGCGCCAGCGCCTGACGCTGCGGATGCCGGCTGAACGCGATGACCCGCTCGGCCCCGAGCCGGCTGGCGGCCAGCACGGCGAGCAGTCCGACCGCGCCGTCGCCGACCACCGCCACCGTCTTGCCGGGGCCGGCCTCGGCGGCCGTGGCGGCGAACCAGCCGGTGCCGAGCACGTCGGAGGCCGCCATCAGCGAGGGGATGAGGTCCGGGTCGGGCCGCCCCGGGGTGGCCACCAGGGTCCCGTCCGCAAGCGGGATCCGGGCCAGCTCGGACTGGGTGCCGATCGTGCCCATCAGCACCCGGTTCACGCAGTAGGCCTGGTAGCCGGCGCGGCAGATCTCGCAGGTGTTGTCGCTGGCCCAGAAGGAGCCGACGACGAAGTCGCCGACCTTCACCTCGTCCACCAGGGAGCCGACCTCCTCGACCACGCCGACGTACTCGTGGCCCATCGGCTGGTGGTCCACGGGCTCGGCGCCGCGATAGGGCCACAGGTCGCTGCCGCAGATGCAGCTCGCGGCCAGCCGGATGATCGCGTCGGTCGGCTCGACGATCCGGGGGTCCTCGCGCTGCTCGACCCGCACGTCGCCGGGTCCGTGCATGACGACTTGGCGCATGGCGTGCTCCTCTTCGCTGGCTCTCGGACGCTGAGCGGCCGGCCAGGCGCCGGCCTCGGAGCATCGAGTCAACCCCACAATCGGCCTGCGCGGGAGTCAGGCGTCGACCGTGGCCCCCGGCTTGCCCGCCTCGGCGTAGGAGCGCACGGTCGAGATGTTGAGCGGGAAGTCGATGGGCAGGTCGCGGAACAGCAGCTCCGCCGCGGTCGCAGCCGCCTCGCGCGCCTGCGCCGCGACCTGCTCGGCCAGCGCCTGCGGGGTGTGCACGACGACCTCGTCGTGAAGGAAGAGGACCAGGTGCGGGCGGGTCACGAACGGGCCGGCCCCGCCGAGGCGCCACAGCCGGTTGCGCAGGTCGGCGATCCAGCACAGCGCCCACTCCGCACCGGTGCCCTGCACGACGAAGTTGCGGGTGAACCGGCCGTGCGCGCGCCGGATCCGGGCCTCGCGGTCCGGGTCGCGGCCGGAGCCCTGGTCCCACGCGTCGCCCAGGCGCGGCGACCCGCGGCCCAGCAGCGTGCGCACCTCCTGGCCGCGCTCCCCGGCCCGGGCCGCCTCCTCGACCAGGCCGAAGGCGTCGGGGTAGCGCCGGGTGAGCCCGGCGACCATCCGGCCGCTCTCGCCGCTGGTGGCGCCGTACATCGCGCCGAGCAGCCCGAGCTTGGCGTGCTTGCGGCTGGCGACCGCGCCGTCGTCGACCATCGCCTGGTAGAGGTCGGCGCCGCGGGCGGCGCCCGCGAGCGCGTGGTCGCCGCTCATCCCCGCGAGCACCCGCGGCTCGAGCTGGGCGACGTCGGCGACCACGAACGTCCAGCCGTCGTCGGCCACCGCGGCCGGGCGGACCTGCACCGGGAACGACAGCGCCCCTCCCCCGTTGGAGGACCACCGGCCGGTGGCGGAGCCGGCCGGCTGGTACGACGGCCGGAACCGGCCGCCGCTGACCCACTGGTCGATCCACGCCCAGCCGTTGGTCTGGAACAGGTGCGCCAGCTGCTTGTAGCGCAGCAGCGGCGCGATGGCCGGGTGCTCGAGCGCACGCAGCGAGGAGGCGCGGGTGTCGGTGACCTCCAGGCCGGCCCGGCGCAGCGCCGCCAGCAACTCGGGCCGCGAGTCCGGGTTGAGCCCCGGCGCCTCGAGCGCGCGTCGTACCTGCTCGGCCAGCGCCTCCAACCCGGCCGGCCGGGCACCGCGCGGTGGGCGCGGCCCGAGCAGGTCGGCGAGCAGTCGCTCGTGCACGTCGACGCGCCAGGGCACGCCGGCGTACGACATCTCGGCGGCGACCAGGGCGCCCGCCGACTCCGCGGCGAGCAGCAGAGCGAGCCGGCCGGGCTCGCGCGACGCCGCCACGGCCGCCCGCTGGCGGGCGTCCTCGAGGTCGGCGCGCAGGTGCTCGGCGGTGTCGTCGATCGAGAACAGCGCCGGGTCGGACGGCGCGCTCGGGCCGAGCCGGTCCCAACGCTCGGACTGCTCCCCGTCCAGCAGCCGCGCGTCCACCGCCGGGGCCTGGCGCAGCAGGTGGTGGGCCAGCCGCAGGTCGTGGCAGCGCTGGACCCGCACCCCGGCGGCCAGCAGCGGCGGGTACCACCGGGCGGTGTCGTCCCACACCCAGCGCGGCGCGTCGGCCTCGCGCTCGCGCACGTACGCCGCCAGGTCGGCCACGGCGACCCGGTGCTGCTGGTCGCCGTCGACCACCAGCACCTGCTCCCCAGACAGGCGCGAGAGACAGACCCGGGTCATGGGAGCAGCCTGACACGCGACGCCGACACCGACGCGCGGGCGGGTGTCGCCACGCCCGGGTCTCAGCCTGGCGCAAGATCGAGTAGGTGCTCGCGGCACGCTGCCCCGGTGAGGCGGACGTCGCGCGTAGGCTCCACGCGGCTGCGCTGACGACGTGCAGGCTGACGACGTGCAGGTGATCCGGCGAGGTGATCGATCGATGGCGGTAGTGGACAACGCGGTCTACGTGGACGGCTGCCGCCGTCTGGAGCCGCCCTCGCTGGAGGAGACCTACGAGCTGCTGCGCACCCAGAAGGGCGTGGGTTGGATCGGCCTCTACCGCCCGGACGCCGACGAGATGCGATCGGTCGCGGCCGAGTTCGAGATCCACGACCTCGCGGTCGAGGACACCATCACCGCACACCAGCGGCCCAAGCTCGAGCGCTACGGCGACGTGCTATTCACGGTGCTGCGCCCGGCCCGCTACATCGAGGCCGACGAGCGGGTCGAGTTCGGCGAGCTGCACGTCTTCACCGGCGCCGACTTCGTCGTCACCGTCCGGCACGCCGAGGCGCCGAACCTGGGACGTGTCCGTCGCCGGATGGAGGCCTCGCCCCAGCTGCTCCGGCTCGGCCCGGAGGCAGTGCTCTACGCCATCCTCGACGAGGTGGTGGACGAGTATGTGCCGGTCGTGGAGGGCCTCGAGAACGACATCGACGAGATCGAGGATCAGGTCTTCGAGGGGCACCCGGAGGTCTCGCGGCGCATCTACGAGCTGTTCCGCGAGGTCATCGAGTTCCAGCGGGCCACCAAGCCCCTGCTCACGATCCTCTCCGGCCTGAGCGCCGGCTTCGAGAAGTACCACGTCGATGACGAGCTGCAGCGCTATCTGCGCGACGTACAGGACCACACGATCCGCATCGTGGAGCGCGCGGACGGGTTCCGGGCGCTGCTGCAGAACATCCTCACGGTCAACTCCACGCTCGTGGCCCAGCGCCAGAACGAGGAGACCCAGCGGCTCACGCAGACGAGTCTGCAGCAGAACGAGGAGGTCAAGAAGATCTCCTCGTGGGCTGCCATCCTGTTCGCACCGACCCTGGTCGGCACCGTCTACGGGATGAACTTCGCCACGATGCCGGAGCTGGGGTGGCAGTACGGCTATCCGATGGCCCTGGGCCTGATGCTGCTGATGGGGCTCGGCCTCTACCAGGTGTTCAAGCGGCGCGGGTGGCTGTGAGGCCGGCGCCTGCCCGTGCGGTGGCTCGAACTCATGACCGGCTGCCCTGGCGCGTCAGCGGCGGCTGGAGCTGCTGGGCGGGACCCCGGCGATACAGCAGCGCCGGGCGTCCCCCGTCCCGGGTGGTGCTCTCCCCCGTGGGCTCCAGGAACCCGGGCGCCTTGGTCGCCTTGCGGTGGAAGTTGCGAGGGTCGAGCTCGGCTCCCCAGACGATCTCGTAGACGCGGCGCAGCTCGGCCACCGTGAACTCGGCCGGGCAGAAGGCGGTGGCGAGCGCGGAGTACTCGAGCTTGGCGCGGGCCCGCTCGATCCCGTCGCGCAGGATCTCGGCGTGGTCGAAGGCCAGGTCGTCGGAGAGCTCCTCGACGGGCCGCCAGCGGGCGGCGGCCGCATCGGAGCCTGCGCGGGGCGTGGGCAGGTCCGGCGCGAGCGCCAGATGGGCGACGCTGACCACCCGCATCCGCGGGTCGCGCCCCGGTGCGCCGTAGCTGCGCAGCTGCTCGACGTGGACCACGTCGGGCGCCAGGCCGGTCTCCTCGCTGAGCTCGCGCGCGGCCGCGGTGTCGAGGTCCTCGTCGGGCTTCACGAAACCGCCCGGCAGCGCCCAGCGCCCCCGGAACGGCTCCTCCCCGCGCCGTACGACGAGCGCGCAGAGGCGGTCCTGGCGGATGGTCAGCACCACCAGGTCGACGGTGACCGCGAGGGCCGGGTAGTCGGACGGGTCGTAGGCCATGGGCCGACCCTACCTCCTTCGCGTCAACTTGACGAGAACGAGCCGTGCTGCATATCGTCACCTTGACGATAACAATCCACGACCGAAGGTGACCCCCATGGCCGACATCGCCCGCTACCCGTTCCTTCGCCACCTGCGTGGCACGCCGACCACCTACGTCCAGCACGTGCGCAACGGCCGCACCGTGCACGCCGGAGTCGGCTCCGCGTTCTGGTTCCGCCCGCTCAGCGCGGTTCTCTCGGAGGTTCCGGTCGACGACCGCGAGCTGCCCCTGCTGTTCCACGCCCGGACCGCGGACTTCCAGGACGTCACCGTCCAGGCCACCGTGACCTTCCGGGTCGTCGACCCGACCGTCGTCGCCGGCCGGATCGACTTCTCGATCGACCCCGAGACCGGTCAGTGGCGCAGCACGCCCCTGGACCAGGTGGCGGGGCTGCTGGCGCAGACCGCCCAGCAGTACGCCCTCGACCTCATCGCCGGCGTCGACCTGACCACCGTGCTCAGCGGCGGCGTCACCCCGGTGCTCCAGGCGATCACCGGCGGACTGCACCAGGACGGCCGGCTCGCCGAGACCGGGATCGCGGTGATCGGGGTGCGCGTGGTCGCGATCCGGCCCGAGCCCGAGGTCGAGCGAGCACTGCAGACGCCGACCCGCGAGCAGGTCCAGCAGGACGCGGACAAGGCCACCTTCGAACGCCGCGCGGTCGCGGTCGAGAGGGAGCGCGCGATCGGCGAGAACGAGCTGCAGACGCAGATCGAGCTGGCCCGCCGCGAGGAGCAGCTCGTCGCCCAGCGCGGCACCAACGCCCGCCGCAAGGCGCAGGAGGCGGCTGCCGCCGGTGCGATCGCCACCGACGCCGAGGCCGAGCGCGCCGAGCGCCTGGCCGCGGCCAACGCCGCGGCGACCCGCGTCAACGGCGTGGCCGAGGGCGAGGCGGAGGCCGCCCGGCTCGCGGCGTACCGCGACCTGCCGGAAGGGGTGCTGCTGGCGCTGGCGGTCAAGGACCTGGCGGCCAACCTGCCGCACATCGAGTCGCTGGTGCTCACCCCCGACCTGCTGGCGCCGGTCCTGGCCCGCCTGGGCGCCGGCCCGAAGGAGGCGTGATGGCCGCCCTGGCGCCCCGCGTCGTCCTGGTCCACCGGCGCACCGAGCTCGACGAGCTCACCGCCCGGCACGGCACGCGCGGCCAGGTCGCGTTCTTCCTGAAGAGTCGGGGACGCGACCTCGACGAGCTCGAGCACCGTCAGCGCGCCGACCGGGCCGCGATCGAGACGGTGACCAAGGCGATCCCGGTGGACTGGCGGCGCGGCAGCGTCGAGCGCGCCGACCTCGACCGGTTCCTCTTCGCCCCCGACGACATCGTGGTCGTCGTCGGCCAGGACGGCCTGGTCGCCAACGTGGCCAAGTACCTCGAGGGGCAGCCGGTGATCGGGATCAACCCCGAGCCGGACCGCAACCCCGGCGTGCTGGTGGCGACGGCGCCCGGGGCCGTCGCTCCCCTGCTGCACGGCGAGGGCTGGACCGAGGAGCGCACGATGGTCGAGGCCCGCACCGACGACGGGCAGCGCCTGCTCGCACTCAACGAGATCTACCTGGGCCACCCCAGCCACCAGACGGCGCGCTACCGGCTCACTGCTCCCGACGCCCCGGCCGAGCGCCAGGCGTCCTCCGGACTGATCGTCGCGACCGGCACCGGGTCGACCGGCTGGTGCCGGTCGGCCTGGCTGGAGCGGCACAGCACCCTCGCGCTGCCGGGGCCCAGCTCACCGCGGCTGCTGTGGTTCGTCCGGGAGGCCTGGCCCTCGCCGAGCACCGGCACCGCCCACACCGAGGGCGAGCTGGACGCAGCCGACCCCCGCGGGCTCACCGTCGAGGTCGAGACCGACGGGCTGGTCGCGTTCGGCGACGGGATCGAGGCCGATCGGCTGACCCTCGGCTGGGGACAGAGCGTCCGGATCGGCGTGGCCGAGCGGCGGCTCACGCTAGTGTCCTGACGGCCGCCTCGCGCACCGCAGCGCTCAGCGCCTCCAGCGCCGGGCTCTCCAGGCGCCAGCGCTGCCAGTGCAGCACCACGGTCACCGGCTTCGCCCCGGGCAGCCGGACCAGCTCACCTGCCTCGACGGCGGGCCCGAACTGCGGGTCCGGCACCATGCCCCAGCCCAGGCCGCAGCGCACCGCCTCCAGGAAGTCGGCGCTGCTCGGCACCCGATGCACGACCCGGGGCCGGGTCGCCCGGTGCGCCGCGAGCACCTCGTCCTGCAACTGGTCCTTCTCGTTGAACACCACCATCGGGATCGACGACCAGTCCACGCCTCGCCCCCGGCGGTGACGCTCCAGCAGCTCGCGCGTCGCGCCGGCCCAGTAGCGCAGCCCACCCAGCCGCTCGACCCGGCAGCCCTGCACCGGATCCGGCTCGAGGGTCACCGCTGCCAGCGCCTCACCCCGGCGCAGCAGGTCCAGCGAGAACGACTCGTCCTCGACGTGCAACCTCAGCGCTGTTCCTTCCCGGGCCGACACCGCGGCGAGCACCGGGCGGAACCAGGTCGCCAATGAGTCCGCGTTGACCGCCACCGCCAGCTCGACCACCTCGTCGTCGCCCAGCGCCCCGGCCGCCTCGGCCGCGAGCAGGCGCATCTGGCGGGCCAACCGCACCAGCGGGGCACCGGCGCCGGTCACGTCCGCCGGCGAGGTCCGTCGCACGACCACTCGTCCCGCCGACCGCTCCAGCGCACGGATTCGCTGGCTGACCGCGCTCGGCGTCAGGTGCAGCCGGCGCGCGGCGCCCTCGAACGAGCCTTCCTCCGCGATCACCAACAGGGTCTCGAGCTGGAGCGGGTCGAAGCGCATGCTCCTAGTTAAGCATCGCTTCATCACGTGTAAAATGATTCGCTGGCCTTCAGTGCGGTGTCCGCCGTAGCGTCGACGGCGTGGTCCCCTCCCTGATCGCCGGCTTCCTCACCGGCGGCTCCCTCATCATCGCCATCGGCGCCCAGAACGCCTACGTCCTGCGCCAGGGCATCCTGCGCCACCACGTCGCCGCGGTGGTGGCGGTCTGCGCGCTCTCGGACGCCGTCCTGATCGTGGCCGGCGTCAGCGGCACCGGCGCGATCGTCGACCGGGCGGGCTGGATCATCGACGTCTTCCGCTGGCTCGGCGTCGCCTTCCTGCTCTGGTACGCCGCGGGCTCGATCCGTCGCGCCCTGGGCCCCGGCTCGCTGGACGCCGGCGGCACCAGCGCGGCCCGCGCCGAGCCCCGCCGTACCGTCGTCGGCCGCGCGGTCGCCCTCACCTGGCTCAACCCGCACGTCTACCTGGACACCGTGCTGCTCGTCGGGTCGATCGCCGCCACCCACAGCGGCGCCTCCGGCGGCGCGATCGACGGGCGCTGGTGGTTCGCGCTCGGGGCGGTGCTGGCCAGCCTCGCCTGGTTCACCGGGCTGGGCTTCGGCGCCCGCGGCCTCGCGCCGCTGCTCGCCCGACCGCGCGCGTGGCAGGTGCTCGAGCTGCTCATCGCCGCGACGATGCTCCTCGTCGCGGCGAACCTGGCACGAGGCTGAGGCAGGACAACGAGGCGCAGCCCGGAAGGTGATGGCCCCAGCACATGATCCTCGACACACCGTGCTGGCGGCATGCCCCCCAGGTCACAGGGCACCAAGGGCCAGCGCGCCGATCGGTGCGCCTTTCCGTTGCCTCGTGCTCTCACCGCTTCATTCCTCGAGGCGTCCGCGCCGCGGGCACGAACCCCAGTAAGGACGCGAGAATATGACCGACCAACAGCTCCACGAGCACACCAGCGGCCCGACGACGGACGCGTACCGTCCCCAGCGGAGCCGTCGGATCAGCACCGAGACCAAGTCGTCGTACAAGACGACCGAGCTGATCGCCTACGTCCTGGCCGTGCTGGGCGTGCTCATCGCCTCGGCCGTCGTCGACGCTTCGGACTTCGGCGCCCAGGAGGCCTGGTTCTACGTCACGCTGCTGACCATCGGCTACATGGTCAGCCGTGGACTGGCCAAGTCCGGCAGCCGCGAGCCGTTCGACGACACCGTGCGCTGATCCACACACCTGGCGCGCCGGCACCCTTCGGGCGCCGGCGCGTTCGTGCGCCGGCGGGGCTCATCGCCCATGGTCCGGCAACCTCACAAGCATGAGGGAAGTCATCGATTGCGGACCGCCGCTGTCCGCGACGGGTGCCACAGTCCAACCATGACCACCAGCCGCCAAGTCCAGATCACCTTCGACGCCCACGACCCGCGCGCGCTCTCCACCTTCTGGCGCGACACGCTGGGCTACGTCCACCCCGGGCCGCCCGGGGTCGACCTCCCCGAGGGCGCCGACCCGCTGGCCGCCTGGGAGGAGCTCCTGGCCAGGCTCGGCGTGCCCGAGGACCAGCGCAACACGCGCTCGGCCATCGAGGATCCGTCCGGGCACGGCCCCCGACTGTTCTTCCAGCAGGTGCCCGAGGACAAGGTCGCCAAGAACCGCGTCCACCTCGACGTGCGCGCCGCTCCCGGGCTCGAGGGCGAGGAGCGGATGGCCGCGCTGGAGGGCGAGTGCTCCCGGCTGGTGTCGCTGGGCGCGACCCGGGTGCGCCGTGAGGAGCCGGCACCGCCGATGGGCGCCGGCCATCTGGTGATGACCGATCCCGAGGGCAACGAGTTCTGTCTGGACTGACCGCACGCCTCAGCGGACGTCGCGCCTCGAGACCAGCACGCCGACCTTGTCGATGCGGTGCTCGGGATTGTCGAAGCGGTCCGACCAGTAGTTGCCGACCGCGTGGTCCTCGGCGGTCGCGCACGTGGACAGCGTGATCATCGCCCGGGTCGCCTCGGCGCCGGGTCGGCCCGGGACGGGCGCCGACTGCGCGGCGAGCGAGCGCGGCGAGCGGAACGACGTGGACCGGGTCTGGGTAATCCGGTAGACGAAGAGGTGCTCTCCGGAGCGGACCCGCACCCGGTCCCCCACGCCCACGTCGGGCAGGTCGCGGAACGGCGCCGTGTGCGAGGTGCGGTGTCCGGTGACGATGAAGTTGCCGACCTCGCCGGGCCCGACGCCGCCGCGCCGGCCGCGGGGGGACGCCATCGGCCCGCCGTTCTGGATCCGGGTGCCCGGTCCGTCGTCCGGGCTGCCGACATAGCGGACCACCGGTGTCCAGCCGAGCCCGATCGCCGGGATGCCGAGCAGAGAGCGCCGCGGCTCGGGTGTCGGCTCCGGCACCGGCTCCGGGGCTGAGGCAGGCGGTGTAGGCGCCGACGACGAAGGCGCTGCCGGCGCCGCCCGTGCCCCCTCCGGGGAGGGCCCGGCGCTCGAGCAGCCCGCCAGCAGCCCCGCGGCCGCGAACCCGGCGAGCCCGGCGAGAGCCGCCCCGGGCCTCACGACGCGCCCATCCGGCTGTCGAGGAACCGCACCGTCCGATCCATCGCCGCGAGGAACGCCGGGCCGAAGGCGTGTCCGTCGTCGTACCACTCCAGCTGCGAGCGCACCCCCGCGGCCGAGAGGGCCCGCTGGGTCGCGGTGGCCCAGCGCGGCGGGCAGGTGTCGTCGTAGCGCCCGTGCACCATCAGCACCGGCTCGGTGATCCGGTCGAAGTAGGGCCGCGAGGAGTTCTCCCGCCAGGCGCGTGGGTTCTGCGCCGGGGTTCCGTAGCGGCTGGTCAGCTGCGCGCGGCGCGCGGAGTCGCCGGGGTCCGGGGCGATGAACTGCTCGTAGTTCTCCCCCTCGAGCGAGGAGACCGAGGCCCACAGCGCGGCGGCCTGCACCAGCCCCGGCTCGGCGACCAGCGACTTCAGCACCACCCCGCCGCCCATCGAGCGTCCGAACAGCGCGACCCGCTCATCGTCGACCGGCACCTCGGGTGAGTCGCGCAGCGCCTTGACCGCGTTGATCACGTCGGCGCTGTAGCCCAGCCGCAGCCGTGCCAGCGAACGCCGGTCGTCGTCGGACTCGGCGTGCCCGCGGTAGTCCACGTGCAGGGCGATGTAACCGCGCGAGGCCAGGTAGCCACGCTCGCGGGTCATCCCCTGGCCGCGCTCGTAGACGGCCGGGTCGATGTAGCCGTGCGCCAACACCACCGCCGGGAACTCGCCGGGCCCGGTGGGCACGTTCAGCACCCCCGAGATCGTGTAGGACTCCTCGCCCTGCGGCGTGGTCGAGCGGCTGCGATAGCTCACGTCGTACGACGTGTAGTCGCCGGTGCGCTCACGCACCCGGCCCAGTCGCAGCCGATCTCCCTGGTGCCGCTGCTCGGCCAACCCCGGCACCGAGACGGGCCGGACCTCGGGCGTGGGAGCGGGCGCGCCGGTGCTCGCGCCGGGCTCCGCTGTCGGGTCCACCGCCGACGGGGACGTCTCGGCCTCTCGTGAGCTCGGCTCCGGCTCGTCGGCGGTGCAGCCCGCGAGCAGGACGACGACGGCGACCGCGGCGCCCCAGACCCCTGCACGTGCACGCATTCGAGCAACCTCCACAGGTGGGGCCGGGACGGATGTCCAGCGTAGAACCACGGTCCCCGGATCCGGCGGTTTGCGGCGGACTCAGCGGGGTACCTGCACAGTCCAACAACCGGCGGAGCCCACGGCCTGCTGCCTGAGACCGGGGGGTCGCCGTGGGTGCTGTCCAGGAGTCACTCTTCGTCGACGTCGACGGGCCGGTGCACATCGCCGACTTCGGCGGGCCGGCCGAGGCGCCGGTCGTGCTCTGCGTGCACGGTCTCGCCGGTTCGGCGGCCGGCTGGCGGGCCCTCGCCGACGCGCTGCCGGCGTACCGGGTCCTGGCGGTCGACCTGCCCGGGCACGGCCGCTCCCCCACCACCGGGCGACCGGTCTCGGTCCTCCACGCGGCGGCCGTGCTGGAGGAGGTGATCGCCCAGCTCGACCTGGGCCCGGTCACGCTGGTCGGCCACTCGATGGGCGCCGCGGTCTCGCTGCTCACCGCGGCAGCGGCACCCGAGTCCGTGGAGGGCCTGCTGCTGCTCGCCCCGCCGCTGCCGCGCCAGGGGGTGGGCTTCGTCAGCCCGGCGGTGCTGCCGCACGTGGCGCTGTGCCTGTGGCCCCGGCTCGGCCTGATCGCGCTGCAGCGGCGGAGGGCGCGCCAGACGTTGGAGGAGCACGTGTGGAGCCGGCTGCGGCTCACCTGTGCCTCGATCGAGAAGCTCCCGGAGGTCGCCGGAGCCCTCGCCGAGACGCTGGCCAGCGAGCTGCAGGAGGCCTACGACAACGGCGAGGAGCCGCTCGAGTCGTTCATCCACGCGGCTCGGTCGGTCGGGATCCTGGTCACCGAGGGCAGCCGCTACCGGGACGCGCTCACCCAGGTGCAGGCACCGGTCTGCGTGGTGCACGGGCTCCTGGATCGGGTCGTCAAGCCCTCGGGGCTGCGCCAGCTGCGCTCGCTCCAGCCGGGTTGGCGGGTCCGCCTGCTGTCGGGGGTCGGTCACTCACCCCACCTCGAGGCACCCGCCGAGGTCGCCCAGGCCCTCGAGCGGCTGGTCCCCGACGCGGCGTACACCCGGGTGCCCGCCTAGCCGCGGCGCAGGACCCTGATCGGTGCGGGCTACCCGATGCAGAGGCAGAACGGGTGGCCGGCCGGGTCGAGGAAGACCCGGAACGACTCCCCCGGCTGGTGCTCGTGCCTGGTCGCGCCCAGCTCCAGCACGGCGGCCTCACCGGCGTCCAGGTCATCGACGAGGACGTCGAGGTGCATCTGCTGTGGCGCCTCCTGCTCCGGCCAGCGCGGAGGGCTGTAGTCCTCCACCTTTCTGGAACGACCGGGACAGTCGATGACGATGCTGGGAAGTCGCGCGATGGCCATGCCCTCACACGCTACGCCCAGGAGACAGCGTTGTCCCCGCCCTCCGGGCGCTGGCGGATCGCGCCCGTCAGCCGGTCGACGGCAGCGTGCGCAGCAGGCGGCGCTCGGCGGCGCCGGTCTGCTCGACGAGGCCCCAGAGTGTGGAGGAGGTGGCGCCGTTCGTGGCCGGGAGCTGCGCCGGACCGGCGGCTGCCCCGTCGGCTGCCCCATCGGCTGCCTGGAGCAACGTGGCGGCCCCCGTCAGCGACGCGCGGTCCAGGGTGGCGGTGTTGACGAGAGTGCTGAGGTCACGCAACCCGGAGCGGAGACGATCGAGCTCGGCGAGCTGTCGATCATCGAGGTGGTCGCGATCCGGAACCAGCTCGTCCTGCTTCTGCGCGGCGTCGCGTTGCAGCGCGACGAACTCGGGAACCGATGACGTGGCCCCGTGCCCGGCGGCGCGCAGCACGGCCTCGGTCGCCTCGGTCGCCGACACGACCCGCTCACGCAACGGCGCCGGCCGGAACGCCGGTACGACGATGAAGCCGAGGACCACCCCGACCACCACGGCGCAGGCGGTCAGGACGACGTACTGGACGAGCAGGTCCCCGGCGTCGAGGTGACGGCTGGCGGCGTTGATGCCCACACTGACGACCACCATGAAGGCGCTGCCCAGCGCGGGCCGGGTGGTGATGTACCAGAGTCCGAGGGCAAGCGACACGGCGGCGATCGCGGTGAGGTACCGCTCTGGCACGACCAGCAGGATCACGGCAACGGCAGCCGCCCCGCACACCAGGCCGATGATCTTGGATCTCGCCTTGCCGAGGGTGTCGCGCCAGCTCGCCTGGAGGATCGTGAAGGTGGTCAGGAGCACCGTGGCGACCAGGGGGTCTCCCGGGCCGAGGCTTGCCGTGAGGACCAGCATGACCAGCAGCCCGAAGGCAGTCCGGAGCGCATGCCGCACCTGGATCGAGCGCAGCCGGGCGGACGGGTGCAGGACCGCGTCGCGGAGCTCGTGCCGGCTGCCACGGTCGAGCACGACGGCAGTCGTATCCCGCTTGCGGACCGCCTGCGCCACGGTGTCGAGCGCCGCCGCGGCCTGGCCCAGCGACTCGACGGTGGTGGGGCCCGTCGAGACACCGGCCGTGACGCCGGGGGCGGCGTCGGCGTCGGGGGCGTGCTTGTCGCGCAGCCGGTCGGCGAGGTCCGCCGCCCGGTGGCGGAGGGTTGCGGCCTCCTCCGGGCGAGCAGACCCGGTGACCTCGCCGGCGCGCAGCGCCAGGCGGTATCGCGAGGCTCCCTCGAGGGCGGTGGCCAACCAGCGCTGTCGGCCGTCGCTGAGCCAGGTGTCGATGGCGGTCGCAGTGGCCGCGGCCGCATCGTCGGCGACGAGGACGTCGGCGACCTGGTCGCGGGTCGGCTTGGAGGGATCGGAGATGCCGAGGACGACCCGCAGCAGGAGCGCCACGACGACGCCGGCCACCGCGGCCGCGATCACCTGCCGGTGGTCCGTCGCCCCGTGGGTCGCGTAGGCGTAGGCGTACAGCGTGGTCATCGCGAGGCCCAGGCCGGCATGCTCGAAGCGCGGCCCCAGCCTGGGGAGCAGGGCGGCCACGAAGCAGATCACCACGACGAGCGCGATCGCGGCTGGTCGCCAGACATCGGTCAGTAGCCGCGGGACGATGGCCCCGAGCAGCAGAAGCGGCACCATCAGCGCAGCCGTACGCAGGTCGGCGCGCAGGGGGCCGCCCATGAAGGCGATCAGGGAGAACAGAGCGACCAGGCCGCCGATGATGGCTGCGGGGCCGGCATCGAAGGTGTCGGCGAGCATGATCGCCGGTACGAGCACGATCGCCATCAACAGGATCACCACGGGGCTGCCCCCGGGCCTCCTCGGCCGGGTCGGCTCGTGCGCCGTCGACGTGGCGGCCCCCTTGACTTTGCTCACGTCTCTCCTCCCGAGACCGTGGCCGGGACGCGCCCTCACCACAGGCGAGGCGCGCCCCGGCCTCCCGGTCAGTTGTCGCGGGTCTTGTCGAGCACCTTGAAGCTGGCGTCCAGGTCCACGTCCCACTCGGTGTTGTCGCTGTCGAGGACCTCGACCTCGTAGGCCTGAACTCCGTCGTCGCTGGCCTCCACCCGGATCACCTTCCCGCCGCCGACCGCGCTGAGCGCGGCCCTCTCGGCCGAGGCGAACTCGCTGTCGGTGAGCACCCGGTCGTCGTCACGGCGGTCGCGGTCGTCATCGCGCTCGTCGATCCGGCCTCGGTCGTCGCGGTCGTCGCGGTCTCCACGGTCGTCGCGGTCTCCACGGTCGTCGCGGTCTCCGCGGTCGTCGCGGTCTCCGCGGTCTCCGCGGTCGTCGCGGTCGTCGCGGTCGTCGACGTCCTGGCTGACGACGTCGAGGTTCTCGTCGAGGGTGACGTCGGTCGTGGTGCCGTCGTCGAGGCGGACCTCGACCTCGTAGGCCTCACCGGCGTCGTCGCTCTTCTCGACGTCGATCACGGTGCCACCACCCACGGCCTCCACAGCCGCGGCGCTGACCCGGTCGCGCTCGCTGCCCTCGACCTTCTGGTCGGCGGTCGCGGTCCAGACCGTGGCGCCGACGCCGAGGACGGCGACGGTGGCGATGGTGGGGATGACGACCCGCTTGCGGCGGAGCTTGGCGGTGTCCATGGAGGGCCTCTCTTCGCGTTCTCAGGGGTTGCTGACTTGCTGTACCAAGCGTGCAACGGGGTCGCTGAAGCCCACCTGAACGCGCCTGAACGCGCTTTCAGGTTGCCGTGCCACCGCTGGCCGGCAGCCGTACGACGAAGCGCGCCCCGCCCAGCGGGGACGTCCCGACGCCGACCGACCCGCCGTGCGCGGTGACGATCGCGCGCACGATCGCGAGGCCGAGGCCGCTGCCCCCGGCGTCGCGGGCGCGCGCCTCGTCCAGACGCACGAAACGCTCGAAGACGCGCTCGCGCTGGTCGGGGGCGATGCCGGGCCCGTCGTCGTCGACGACCAGCAGCACCTCGCCGTCCTGCTCCGTGACCGAGAGCGCCAGTCTGGAGCGCGCATGCCGTACGGCGTTGTCGACGAGGTTGCGCACCACCTGCGCCAGCCCGGTGTCGTCACCGCGGACCCGGCCGGCGCCGACGCCGGAGGTGTCGACCGCCAGGTCCGCCCGGACCGCACGCCGGGCCTCGGCCAGGGCCAGGTCGTCGAGGTCGACGTCTTGGGGAGCGCGAGCGGCCGCACCCGAGCCGGTACGCGTGAGCACCAGCAGCTGCTCGATGAGGTGCTGCATGCGCTCGGACTCCTCGAGGACGGCTTCGGCGAGCTCTCCCTCGGGGAGGGCGCCGGGGTGGGCGTGGGCGACCTCGGCGGTCTGGCGGATGCTCGCCAGCGGCGAGCGCAGCTCGTGGGAGGCGTCGGCGACGAACTGCTGCTGGCGGTCATGGGAGTCCTCGAGGCGCCCGAGCATCTGGTTCATGGTCGCCGCCAGCCGGTGGATCTCGTCGCTGGAACGCGGCACGGGCACCCGCAGGTCCAGGCGGTCCCCGGTGATCTGCTCCACCTCGCGGCGGATCCGCTCGACCGGTGCCAGCGCCCGGGTGGCCACCACCCACGTCGTACCGCCCACCAGCAGCAGGACCAGCGGCAGCCCGACGAGCAGCGGCGTGATCAGCGCGTCGGTGGAGTCCTCGACGTCCTCCAACGACACCGCAACGGCTACGTCGTAGTCGCGCTCGCCGTTCGAGGCGTCGTCGGCGACCACGACGTAGCGGTGGTCGGCCCCCGGCAGCCGGATCCCGTCGGCGTCGTCGACCGGCAGCGGCTCCTCGAGGGGCTCGGAGCCGCGCACCACGCGCCCGGACTCGTCGATCACCTGCCAGATGAGCTCGTCCGGCTCGTCCGGCTCGTCCTGCTCATCGCGGTCGTCGCGGTCCTCGCGGTCGTTCGGCGCACCGTCGTCGCCGACCGGCGCGTCCGGCAGCCCGGCCCGCTCGATCTCCTCGACCAGCGCGGAGGCGCGCTGCTCGGCGCTCGACTCCAGCCCGTCGCGCAGCGACTCCCGAACCAGCACCACCAGGGTGAGGGCCGCGATGCCCAGGGCGATCGCCACCACCAGCACGGCCGCCGCGGTCGTGCGCAGCCGCACCGACGCGCGGCTGCCGCGGCGCTCAGCCACCGTCGGTGCCCAGCCGGTAGCCCGCCCCGCGCAGCGTCTGGATCGCCGCCCGGCCGAACGGACGGTCGATCTTGTTGCGCAGGTGGCGGATGTAGACCTCGACGATGTTGGGGTCGCCCTCGAAGTCGAGGTCCCAGACGGCCTCGAGGATCTGTCGCTTCGAGACCACGTCGCCCTTGTGCCGGGCCAGGAACGCGAGCATCGAGAACTCGCGTGCAGTCAGCTCCACCTCGACGTCGCCGCGCCAGACCCGCCGGGCCGCCGGGTCGATCCGGATGTCGCCGACCTCGAGCAGGGTGGGCCGCTCGCGCGCGCCACGGCGGGCCACCGCGCGCAGCCGCGCGACGAGCACCGGGAACGAGAACGGCTTGGTGAGGTAGTCGTCGGCCCCGGTGTCGAGCCCCTCCACCTGGTCCCACTCGCCGTCCTTCGCGGTGAGCATCAGGATCGGGGTCCAGTCCTTCTCCGCGCGCAGCGTCTCGCAGACCTTGTAGCCGTTGATCCCCGGCAGCATCAGGTCGAGCACGATCGCGTCGTAGGTGTTCTCCCGCGCCAGCCACAGACCGTCGGTGCCGTCGTGAGCGACGTCGACCGAGAAGCCCTCGGCCTCCAGGCCCACCTTCAGGGATCGGGCGAGCCGCTTCTCGTCGTCGACGACGAGTACGCGCATGTCTGCCTCCGGGGTCGGGAGCAGCCATTCTTGCGCAGACCGGCTGAACGGCGGCTGAACGCGGCGTACCTCAGCGAGTGTCCGCGGCCCCGCCGGTCGGCGCCGGGGAGGAGGGGGCGTAGGCCAGGTGCACCACCCCGGTCTGGAAGGGCTGGGCCGAGATCAGCCGCAGGTGGCGCTCCGGGCCGCCGTCCTCGAAGAGCCGCAGCCCGGAGCCGGCCGTCGCGGGGTGCAGGAACAGGTGCAGCTCGTCGAGGAGGCCGGCGTCGATCAGCTGGCGCACCACCGACACCGAGCCGCTCAGCACGACCCGGCCGATCTCCGGGTCGCTCTTCAACGCCGCCACCGTCTCGAGCAGGTCCCCCTGGAGCTGCTCGGAGTTGCGCCAGCTGAACTCCAGCGGGCTGCGCGACGCGACGATCTTGCGCACGTCGCCGAGCTGCTTGGCGAACGGCGCGTCCTCGTCCCCCGCCTCCTCGCGGACTGGCCAGGCGCCGGCGAAGCTGTCGTAGGTCACCCGCCCGAACAGCATCACGTCGGCTTCGTGGGTGCCGCCCACCGCCTCGCCCATCTCGTCGTTGAAGTAGGGGAAGTGCCAGTTGCCGATCCCCGGGTCCACGCCTCCGTCCAGGGCGGTGAACATGCTGGCCGTGACGCTCGTCATCGCCGCTCTCCTTCGCTCGGTGGTCCTCCCTGTCGGCTAACGACCCGAGCGACGCGGCGAACTCATCGGGCTACGGTGGGGCGATGACCACCGAGACTCCCAACGCACTGCTCCACGGCGGCCCCGGCGACGGTGAGCCGGCGTACGTCGCGAGGCCCGACGCCACGCTGTCCTACGAGGACGTCGGCGGCGGCTCGGTCACCTACGTCGCCACCGACCGCACCGAGGAGCGCGACGGCGTCACGCTGCGGGTCTACGAGCCCAAGTAGGCATCGGCCGGCGCGGCGCCGCCCTGGACGGCGCCGAAGGCCAGCACCCGGTCGCACACCTCCGCGAGCAGGGGTCCGTCGTGGGAGATCACCAGCACCCCGACCCCCCGGGTCCGCACCGTGTCGGCGACGCCCCGCCACAGGTCCGCCTGGGCCAGCGGGTCCAGGCTGCTCGAGATCTCGTCCAGGACCAGGTAGCGCGGATCCGTGCGCAGCGCCCGGGCCAGGTTGACGCGCTGCAGCTCGCCACCGCTGAGCTCGTGCGGATGCCGTTCGAGCCAGTCCTCCTCCACGAGCCCCTCGACCACCCCGGGCCCTCCCCCGGCCTCGGCGAGCACCTCACCGATCCGCCAGCGCGGGTTCATCGCCCGCTCCGGGTGCTGCTGCACCAGCTGCACCGGCTGCAGCCCGCGGGCCGGCAGCGGCTCCCCGTCCACGCTCACCGCGCCGCGGCCGGGCCGCGCAAGACCCGCCAGGACGCGGGCCAGCGTGGTCTTCCCGCAGCCGCTGGGGCCCTGGATGCCGACCACCTCGCCGGCCCCGACCGACACCTGCGCGTCGCGCAGGACCCACGGGCCGCGCAGGCGGTGCCGCAGCCACAGCCCCTCACCGTGTAGTCCCTCACCGTGCAGCACTGAGCGCTCCCTCGACCAGGAACCCGTTGCCGGGAAGGGCCCGCCACATCGCCCGGGTCCACGGATGCTCCAGCAGCTCTCCGCCGCCGACGAAGCGCTCCGGGTCGACCACGTCCACGGTGCGCCCGGCCACGCAGACCACCACCCGGTCGGCCACCGCGAGGCCGTTGCGCAGGTCGTGGGTGATCAGCACGACGCCCGCCCCGTCATCGGCCACCGCACGCAGCTCGGCGAGGGTCTCGCGCACCTGCGTCTGGGGCAGCCCGGGGGTCGGCTCGTCGGCCACCAGCAGCGCGGGGCGCCCCAGCAGCGCGATCGCGGTGAGCACCCGTCGGGCCATCCCGCCCGACAGCTCGTGCGGTCGGCGCCGCTCCACCTCCGCGCCCAGCCCGCGCGCGGCCAGGGCCGTCCGGGCGTCGCGGCGCGGGTCCGAGGACCCGGCCAGGCGCGCCGCACGCCGTACCTGCGCGCCCACGCTCGCGGTCGGGTCGAGGTGCGACAGGGACTGCGGCAACAGCCCCACCCCGCGTCCGGCCAGCCGGCGGCGGGCCTCGGGGTCGACGGCCTCGCCGCGGATGCGCACCACGCCCTGCTCGACCGCGTTCGCCGGCAGCAGGCCGAGCACGGCATGGGCGAGCAGGCTCTTGCCGGCCCCGCTGGCCCCGACCACGGCGACCAGCTCCCCGGCGCCCACGCGCAGGTCCATCCCGGTGAGCACCTCGACGGTACGGCGCCGCAGCCCGCGCTCGTACTGGACGAACCCGACGCGCAGGTCCTCCACCTCGAGCATCGGCGAGTCACTCCTCACGGACTTCCCCTCACTCATGGCGGCTGTACGGGTCGATGAGGGCGCGGACGGCGTCGCCGACGACGTCGATCCCGCGCACGAGCAGCAGCAGGCAGGCCCCCGGCAGCACCGCCAGCCACCAGTGCCCCGCGGACAGCGAGCGCATCGACTCCGCCAGCAGGACGCCGACCGCGGGCTCGCCGGGGTCGACGCCGAGGCCGAGGAACGACAGCGCCGCCTCGTGCAGGATCGCGTGCGGGAACATCAGCACCACGCCGACCAGCAGGTGCGGCAGCAGGTGCGGCAGGACGTGGCGGCGCGCCACGTGCAGCCGGCCGTGCCCCAGCGCGCGGGAGACCCCGACGTAGTCGGCGCGCACGATCTCGTGGCCCACCGACGCCAGCACCCGGGTCAGCCGCGGCCAGTGCGTCAGGCCGATCGCCAGCACGACCCCGGTGGTGCCCCCGCCGAGGGTGAAGGAGACCAGGATCAGCAGGACCAGGTGCGGCAGCGCCAGGAACAGGTCGACCAGCCAGTCCACGACCGCCCGGCCCCACGCGCCGCCCGCGGTGGCCACGCAGGCCAGCAGCAGCGCGATGGCCCCGGACATCAGGGCCGCCACCGTGCCGACGACCAGGCTCAGCCGCAGCCCGGACAGAACCCGGGCGAACAGGTCGCGGCCCAGCCGGTCGGTGCCGAACCAGTACTCCAGCGAGGGCCCCTGGTTGCGCGAGGCCAGGTGGGTGAGACCGGCCTGGTCGGCGGTGAGCGCGGCCCCGACCAGCACCACCGCCACCACCACGGCGCCGAAGGCGGCGCCGGCCACCAGACGGGTACGGCGAGCGCCGGGCGCCGCCTGCAGCGTCGCCGTGCTCATCGGAGCGCCTCGGCGCGCAGGCGCGGGTCCACGGCCCGGTGGGCGAGGTCGCCCAGCGCGTTGCCGGCGAAGACGAACAACGCGGTGAACAGCGCGATCCCCAGCAGCAGCGGCACGTCCTGGCGCAGCGCGGCCGCCGTGGTCGCCTCACCGAGCCCGGGATAGGTGAAGACCTGCTCGGCCAGCAGGGAGCCGCCGAACAGCTCGCCCACCGAGCTGAACTGCAGCATCAGCGCCGGGCCGGCGGCGTTGCGCAGCACCCGGTGGATGGTCAGCCCCCAGCCGCGCTCGCCCTGGGCGCGCGCGAACCGCACGTAGTCGCTGCGCAGCACCTCCAGGGTCGCCTCACGGGTGTGCAGCAGCACGGGCGAGATGCCGACCACGCTCAGCGTCAGCGCCGGGAGCAGCAGGTGGTGCAGCCGGTCCAGCAGCCCGGCCTCACCGGGCAGCATGCCGACCGGGGCCGCGCAGCACACCGGAGTCCACTGCAGCGACACCGAGAACACGTAGAGCAGCACCAGTGCCACCCAGAACGTCGGCGCCGACGCCAGCAGGTAGGCCACCCAGGTCAGGGCCCGGTCCAGCCGGCTCCCCGACCTCATCCCGGCCAGCAGCCCGAGCGAGAACCCGATCACCCCCGAGAACAGCCAGGCCAGGGCCATCAGGCTCAGGCTGGCCGCGAAGCGGTCGGCGATCACCGCGGTGACCGGCGCGTCGTAGATCTGGGAGTGGCCCAGGTCGCCCTGCAGCAGCCGGCCTCCCCAGTCCGCGAGCCGCTCGATCGGCGGCCGGTCCAGGCCCCAGCGCTCCTCGATCTGGGCGCGCTGCTCGGGTCCCACGGCGGCCACGTCGGCGCCTACGTAGGCGTCGACCGGGTCGACCGGGGAGCCGAGCAGCAGCAGGAAGGAGCCGACCGCCACCGCCGCCAGCAGCGAGAGCAGGCGGACGGCGCGCAGCAGCGCCCGACGGCGGCCTCGTCGTCGCGACGGCGCGCCGTCCTCGCTCAGCAGGTGCGGCGCCACTGCGCGATGCCTGCCGTGATCGGCCAGCCGTGTCCGTGCGGCTCGACCTGGAGCTCGCCCAGGTCCAGGCACTCGTCGACGTAGTAGGTGTGCTCGAGGTTGACCAGCCAGGCCCACGCGGCGTCGCCGGGCGCGGTGAAGCCGTCGCCGGCCTCGTCGAGCTGCGCGGCCCGCCAGTGCTCGGTGGCCGCCTCCTGGTCGGTGGCGCGCATCGCCGCGTCGAGGTGGCCGTCGACCGTCTCGCTGGCGTAGTAGCCGGGGTTGTAGAGCTCCACCCCGGCCCGGCTGGAGTGGTAGAGGTTGTACATCTCGGTCGGGTCGTGGCTGCCCCAGCCGAACATCACCGCGTCGGAGTGCAGCCGCTGGTAGATCTCCTCCCAGCTGGCGCCCTCGGCGCGCACCTCGATCCCCGCCTCGGCCACCATGTCGACGACGCTGAGCGCCAGGCCTTGGCGCAGCGAGTCCCCGGCCGGGTAGAGCAGCGTGAAGCTCGCCGGCACGCCCGCCTTCTCGCGCACCCCGTCGCCGTCGGCGTCGACCCAGCCCGCCTCCTGCAGGATCGCGGCGGCGCCCGCGGCGTCGGCGTCCTCGATGACGGCGTCGGGGTTGGCCCACGGCAGGTGGTCGGCCGGTCCGGCGGCCGGGGCGCCGTACCCCTCCAGGACGCCGTCGACCAGCGCCTCCCGGTCGACCGCGACGTTGACCGCGCGGCGTACCGCGACGTCGGCGGTGACGTCGTTGCCGATCGGCGCGCCGGCCGGCGAGCGGCGTCCGGTGTCGCGGACGGTGGGGAACGCGATCCCGCGGTTGTCCACCGACGGCACCGCCTCGACCCGCATCCCCGGCACCGGGCTCGTCGCCAGCGACGAGGCCACCGAGGCCAGCTCCAGCTCGCCGGAGCGCGCCATCGCCAGGGTCGCGTCCTCGTCGGTGAACACGAAGGTGATCCGTTCGAAGTGCGGCAGGTCGCCGTAGTAGTCGTCGTTGCGCTCGACGACGAGCTGCTGACCGCGCTGCCAGGAGACCAGCCGGAACGGCCCGGAGCCCACCGGGTCGGCGGCGTAGCCCGTGCCGTGGGCGTGCTCGGGCACGATCCCCAGCGACGCCAGCCGGTTCACGAACGCGCTGCGCGGCTCGTCGAGGTGTAGGGCGACCGTGTCGGCGTCGACGACCTCGGCGGTGCGCAGCGCCGTCACGTCGGTGAGGCCGCCCTGCTCGGCGGCGGTGTTGAACGTGTAGGCCACGTCGGCGGCGCTCACCGGCTCCCCGTCGGTGAACACGGCGTCGTCGCGCAGGTCCACGGTCCAGGTCAGCCCGTCCTCGCTGACCCGGTAGTCGGTGGCGAGCTCGGGCACGAGCCCGAGGTCCGCGTCGCGGCGCAGCAGCGTCGACTGGAACAGCGGGGAGCCGTAGCGCCCCCAGCCCAGGGTGGGGTCGAAGCCGTCATCGGGCTCGCCGCCCAGGGCCACCCGGAGCTCGGTGCCGGAGCCCCCCGAGTCGCCCGCCGAGCCCTGCTCGCTGAGCCCACCGCCGCAGGCCGCCAGCGCCGGCGCCGTCGCCACCACCGCGAGCAGGCCGGCCCAGCGTCGGCGCTGGGGGCGCGGGTGGTGACGACGGCGCATGCGTGGCTCCTGGATCAGAATGGGGTCGTAATGACCACATCCAACCAGTGAGCCCTACACGACGTGACGGCGGCCCGTCACAGCCGCCAGCAGGACGACGTGGCCGGGAGGCCGGCCAGGCGTGCCTCGAGGAACCCGTAGACCTCCGCGGCGTTGTTCAGCATCCCGCCCACGTGGCCCGGGCTGGCGTTGGTGCTGAGCCGGACGTTGGCGCCACCGGCGCACCAGTCCTTGGCCAGCTGCTTGCCGACCCGGTAGGGCACCACGTCGTCGAGGAGGCTGTGGGTGAGGAGCACCGGCGCCTTCGGTGCCCGGCGACCGATGCGCTGGTCGTCGATCATCGTGCGGAACGGCTCGCGCGTGATCAGCTCGGCCAGGCTGGAGCCGTCGGCGGTGTAGTCCTCGGAGCTCTTGAACGCCGAGCCGAACAGGTCGAAGACGCAGTCGTCGGCGATCTCGGCGAACATCTCCTTGCCGGCGGCGTTGAGGTAGGGGTCCATGTCGACGTCGTAGCTGGCGGTCTGGCCGGCGATCGCGAACCAGGTGAACAGCGAGAACAGGGTCCCGTCGATCGCCCCGGGCAGTGCGGTCAGGTCCGCGGGCACCGCGCCGGCGACCGCGCCCTTCACCTTGAGCTCCGGGGCGTACGTCGCAGCGAGCTCCGCGGCCGAGGCGCTGCCGGCGCCGCCCTGGGAGTAGCCGTAGAACGCGACCGGGCTGTCGGCTGCCAGTCCGCTGCCGGGCAGCCGCTGCGCCGCGCGGACCGCGTCGAGGACCGCGTGGCCCTGCGACTCCCGATCCATGTAGGTGTGCATGCCCGCGGTGCCGAGACCCTCGTAGTCGGTCATCGCGATCGCGTAGCCGCGCGCGAGCAGGCCGGCCATGAAGACGCCCTCGTACTCGATGCCCTCGCTGAACATCCGGGACGGCGCACAGCTGTCCCCGATGCCCTGGGTGCCGACGGCGTACCCGATGACCGGGCGCTTGCCGGGCCCGACCCAGCGCTTCTTCGGGACGAGCACCGAGCCGGACACCGCGATCGGGTCGCCGGTGCGGTCGGTGGAGCGATAGAGCACCCGGGTGGAGGAGAACGCGACGTCGCTCGCTCCGGCCGGATCGAGCAGGAAGCGCATCGGCTCGCTGCGGACCAGGTCGCCGTTGGCTGCGGGCAGCGTGGCGGGCGCCTGGTAGAAGGCCGGGAGCGGGTCCTCGGCGTGGACGGGTCCTGCTGACATCGGGATGACGACTGCGACCGCGATCGCGGCCACCATCCCCCTGAGATTGATGGTCGGCACTAGGCTCCCTCTCGTTACCTGCGGGTAGGTCGGGGGCAGCAGACCATGTGACGCCCGTCATAGGCAATGGTTGTTCTCAGCACCGATCTCCCACCCGACGCAGCGAGAGGCACCACCCGTGAGCCGTTCGAGGACCATCGCTGCCACCGTGCGCCCGCTCGCCGGGGGGGCCCTGCTGGTCAACGCCGTGCCGCACGGGGTGAAGGGGGTGAGCGGCCAGCGGTTCCCGACGCCGTTCGCGCAGCCGCCGGGGGTGGGGCTGTCCTCGCCGCTGGCGAACGTCGCCTGGAGCACGATGAACCTGGCCGCCGGGAGCCTGCTGCTGCGGGGGCGGACCACGACCACCCGTGACCGACTGACGGCCGCGGCGGCCGCGGGCGCGATGGCGTTCTACCTGGCCCACTACTTCGGATCGCTCGAGGCCGGGCGCTGACCGGTCACGAGCGCCGCCTCCTCCTCGCCGTCGACGCGCCCTCCCTGCTGCACCGCAACCACCACGCGCGCCGGGAGAGCGACCTGCGCGACCGCACCGGCCGCCCGGCCTGGGCGCTGCACGGGATGCTGCGCCAGATCCTCGAGGCGATCGACCAGTTCGCGCCCGACGCCGTCCTCTTCGGCCTCGACGACCGGCGCTCCTCGGTGCGCGAGACGGCCTACCCGGCGTACAAGGCCGGTCGCGCGGCCAAGGACCCCGAGCTGGTCGACCAGCTCGAGCGTGCCGGCGCGCTGCTCGACGCGCTGGGCTTCCACACCCTGACGCCGCCCGGACTGGAGGCCGACGACGTCAACGCCTCGGCCGCCACCTGGGCCGAGCGCGAGGGGTGGAACTGCGTGATCATCACCTCCGACCGCGACTCCTTCGCCCACATCAGCGCGCACACCCAGGTGCTGCGGCTGATCAACGGCGGCATCAACGCCTCGCCCCTGCTCAACCCGGCCCGCATCCAGGCGCTGTACGGCGTGGCGGCCGAGCGCTACCTGGAGTTCGCGGCCCTGCGCGGCGACGCCAGCGACAACCTCCCCGGCGTACCGGGGATCGGCGAGAAGACCGCGCCGCTGCTGCTCTCCCAGCTGGGCTCGATGCAGGCGGTGTGGGCCGACATCGACCACTGCGCGGGCGAGAACCTGGTGGCGGCGCTCGACTCCTACTGCGAGGAGATGGGGCTGCGCCGGATCGGCGCCGGGCTGCTCAAGCGGCTCACCGCCCCGGGCGCCCGGGAGCGCTACGAGTTCAACCTCTCGATGATGTCCGGGCGCACCGACCTGGACCTGGGGCTCACCCCGGACGTGCCCGGCTCCCCCGGACTGCTCCCGCTCCCGCCCGACCGGGTCTCGCGGGTCGTCGGCCACCTCGGCGTCGGTGCGACCACGCAGCTGGCGCTGCGGGTGCTCACCGAGCCGCCGGCGTCGACGCAGTAGCGCTCAGCCCTCCGCGCCCTGGATCGTGCGGTGGTTGCGGATCACCTCGTCGATGATCAGGCTCAGGAACTTCTCCGCGAACCGCGGGTCGAGGCCGGAGCTCTCGGCCAGCGCGCGCAGCCGCTCGATCTGGAACGCCTCGCGCTCCGGGTCGGCCGGCGGCATCTGGGCGCGGGCCTTGAGCTCGCCCACCTGCTGGGTGCACTTGAACCGCTCGGCGAGCAGGTGCACCAGGGCCGCATCGAGGTTGTCGATGCTCCCGCGCAGTCGTCCCAGCTCTTCGGCGGCGTCTTCGTTCGTCACGGCGCCCATGCAACCAGATCCCGCCGCGGCGCCTTACGCCCCCACCACGTCGCGGACGATACGGCGTACCAGCGGGAGCCGGCGACGCACCGGCAGCCGCCCGGCGGCCGCGTCCTCGAAGAGGGAGCCGACGGTCTCGGCGGCGCAGCCGCGGTTGGTGCCGATGCCCCCGACCGGGCCGCGCTTGATCCACCCGGTGACGTAGGTGCCGGGCAGCGGCTGGCCGGTGGCCGGGTCGACGACCCGCCCGGCCTGGTGCGGGATCGTGCCGGTGGCCTCGTCGAAGGGCAGCCCGGGCACGGCGACGCCGCGGTAGCCGATCGAGCGGAGCACCAGCCCGGCCGGGATCTCCGCCGCTCCCCCGGCGCCGGTCGTCTCCTGAAGCCGTACGGCGCTCACGGCGGCGTCGCCGAGCACCTCGACCGGCGTGGCGTGGAAGCGCAGCACCAGCCGGCGTCCGGCCGGCGGCGGGGCCGACCAGTCGACCGGCTCGATCGGCAGCCCCTGCAACCACGAGCCCTTGTCACGCTGGCCCGCAACACCGATCGCGGCGGCCAGGTCGGCGTCGCCGTCCACCACCACGTCGAGTCCGGGCGTCTCGCGCAGCGCGTGCAGCTCCGAGCGGCTGTACGACGCGTGCTCGGGGCCGCGGCGGCCCACCAGCACGACCTCGCGCACCCGGCTGCGGCGCAGCGCGGCCAGCGCGTCGGGCGCGATCGCGCTGCCCACCAGGGTGTCCGGCTCGGCGAGCAGGATCCGGGCGACGTCGAGGGCGACGTTGCCGTTGCCGATCACCACCGCACGCTCCGCGGAGAGGTCGATCGCGGCGTCGGGGACGTCGGGGTGGCCGTTGTACCAGGCCACGAACGTGCGCGCGGCCATCGACCCGGCGAGCTCCTCACCGGGGATGTCCAGCGCGCGGTCGGAGGCCGCACCCACGGCGTAGATCACCGCGTCGTGCTCGGCCAGCAGGTCGGCGTGGCTGACGTCGACGCCGACCTCGGTGCCCAGCCGCATCCGGACCCGCGGGTGGGCGTGGAACGCGGCGAAGCGCTCCCCCATCCGGCGAGTGTCGAGGTGGTCGGGGGCCACGCCGTAGCGCAGCAGACCGCCGGCGTCGGCGAGCCGGTCGACCATGGTGATCTTGCAGCTGGTGCTGAGCAGGGACTGCACGGCGTACCCGGCCGAGGGACCGGTGCCGACCACCGCGACCCGCAGCGGCGCCGAGCCGTTGGGCAGCGACGGCGGGAAGACCGGGCTACCCCACTCGGGGGTGGTGTTGCCCTCGGCGAACCAGGCCGCGTTGATGTCGGCGTAGACCTCCTCAGGCCCGCGCAGCAGGTCGACGGGCTTGATCGCGTCCACTGGGCAGGCGTCCGCGCAGGCGCCGCAGTCGATGCAGACCTTCGGGTCGATGTGCAGCATCTCGGTGCTGCCGAAGGCGCGCTCCTCGGGGGTGGGGCTGATGCAGTTGACCGGGCACACCGACACGCACGAGGCGTCGGCACAGCAGGCCTGCGTGATCGCGAACGCCACCGGCTCAGACCATTCCCACGCGCTTGTAGATGGCCATCGCGGGGCGGGTGAGCAGGCCGACCTCGGCGAGGAAGTGCATCAGGTGCGCGCAGCTCGCGCGCATCATCGTCTTGTGGTGCTCGTTGCTGCGGACCTGCTCCAGGGCGCGCTCGGTGTCGAGTCCGGCCGCGGCGTAGACGTCCTTGTTCACCATGTTCTTGACGATGAAGTAGGCGGCGGCCGCGATCACGGTGGCGCTGAAGTGCCGGCGCGCCGGGCTGACGCCTTCCATGTGCTCGCGGATCTCCTGGCGCGCGAACTTCATGTGCCGCGACTCCTCGACGACGTGGATCTCGCTGGTCTTGCGCACCAGCGGCAGCACGTTCTCGCCGCGCATCCAGTCGCGCTGCATGACGTCGAGGACCTCCTCGGCGACCAGGATGCCGCCGTAGGCGCCCTCACCGAAGGCGGTGGCCTTGAAGACCCGGCCGAGCTCGATGCTGGTGCGGGTCGGGAAGTAGGCGTCAATCCCCATCTTCTCGCAGGCGCGGGCGAACATGATCGAGTGGCGGCACTCGTCGGCGACCTCGGTGAGGGCGAAGCGGAACTCGGGGTTGGCGTAGTTCGTGACGTACTGGTCGCGCAGCACCATCTGCTGCAGGATCATCTCGAACCAGATGCCGGTGCTCATGATCGAGGCGACCTCGTGGCGGGTCAGCGTGACCCGCTGCTGCTCGGTCATCTCGTCCCACAGCTGCGTGCCGTAGAGCGTGCTCCACTCCGGGTTCAGGCCGTAGTGCGACGGGTCGAGGTCGGCGTCCCAGTCCACCTCGGTGGCCGGGTCGTAGGAGAGCTCCTCGGAGGACTCCAGGAGACGCCGGGAGATGTCGTTGACGGATCCGGTCGAGCTGGGGGCCGTGGGCTGCGCGAACGTGGTCATTGAGCCTCCATCGATCGATGCGTAGCGGGTACACGTCGTACCCACAAGTTGCACGGTACGCGACGTACCCCCTAATGACCAGACCCTGTCCACGTAGGATCGCCACATGTCTCGAGACCCTGGTCACTCCTCCGACGCGGTCGTCGACGGTCGCGCACGGCGGTGGTCGGGGCAGCACGAGCGGCGGCGCGCGGAGTTCGTCGAGGCGGCGCTGCTCGCGATCGCCGAGCACGGGCCGGACGTCTCCACTGAGCAGATTGCCCAGCGCGCCGGAGTGGCCCGGACCCGGCTGTACAAGCACTTCGCCGGCGCCCAGGAGCTGAACCAGGCGATCGCGGCCCGCGCCGTCGAGCTGGTCACCGCCGAGCTCGAGCCGGTGTGGAACCCCCAGGGCACGCCCGCGGACATGATCGCCACCGCGGTGGCCACCCACCTGCGCTGGCTCACCGAGCACAGCAACCTCTACCGCTACCTGACCCGGCGCTCGGTGACCGGCGCGGACGGCTCCGACGTGGTCACCGACATCAAGGGCAGCATCGCCCAGCACCTGTCCGACCTCTTCGCCGGCTACCTCACTCTGTTCGAGGTCGACACCAGCCTCGCCGAGCCGCTCGCCTGGGGGCTGGTCGGGTACGTCGACTCCGCGGCGACGCGCTGGGTCGACAATCCGGGCACCACGTCGTTCCAGCAGATGGCCGACTTCCTGGCACGCGGGATCTGGGCGATCCTCGACGACGCGCTGCGCCGCTACGGCCTGACCCTGGACCCGCACGAGCCGCTGACGCTCTGAGGCCGCACGGCGGGACAGTGGCAGCCGAGTCCTACTCCCAGGCGTAGCCCTCGACCGAGACGGGAGTGCCCTCTCGCACCATGACGTCGGCAGTCACGCGAATCTTCTCGCCAGCTGCAACCTGCGCGGGCACCAAGGACGTGTCGGCCCAATCAGCACCGACGACCTTGCCTGCCTTGTCACGCAGCAGAACAGCGGAATCAATGTCCGCCGCGTTCAGATCGCGATTCGCGGTCAGCACCATGGAGACCTCGTACGAACGCACACCCGGGATGTAGGAATCTCCCGCCTTCTTGAACTCGACCTTGCCGACGGACACACCGGCGGGCTCGCCCTCAGAGACGGCCTCGCCTTCGTTGGTCACCTCGACCTCCACCTGGGCAGGAACTCCAGTCAGGTTTGCTCCTCCGGCACCGCCGACGTAGTAGGTCGCCTTGCCCGGCTCGACTGGACCGAGCTCGGCGTCGTACGTCCCCACGATCACGCCGTCCTTGTCGAGCGCCTTCCAGGTGGCGGTGACGCCGGCTCGGGTCGTCTCGCCCGGGTTCTTGAACTCGATGGCGAACCGAGCCAGCGGATCCTCACTGAAGAACGTGTGCACGACCTCAGCGGTCAGGGGCGGCACTTCCTCCTGCTTCTCCGACTTCGCCGTGATCGGGGCGTCGCTCCCGCAAGCACTCAGCCCTGCGGCCAGCCCAGTGATCAGAGCAAGTCCCGCAAGTCGGTTCAGCATGTCGTCTCCTTGTTGCCGTCAGGCCCGGTCGAGCCCGACGGAGCGTAGCGCCACACACGAGCGACATGCCCAGCTAACTCGCGACCAGCTCCGCGAAGTACGACTCAAGGCGGCTGCGCACCTGGACAGCGCGACCGGGCAGCGGTGGAGCCGTCGACCGGTAGGAGTGTCCGGTCGGGGTGATCGTGACGACGCTGTGCCGTGGGCCGGGCCGCGGACGGGCCTGCCAGCCGGGCGCCTGCTTGGCGTGGTTGCACTGCACGCAGAGCCCTTGACCATTGCCCGCGGAGGTAGGGCCGCCGGACTCGACGGCGACGACGTGGTCGCGGTGCCGGATCGGCGCGTCGCACCAGGGGGTGCGGCAGACGCCGTCGTCGCGCACGTCGATGAACCTGCCGAGGCCGTCGGGGAAGTGCCGGGCCCGCGAGTCCAGGCCGACCAGCTCCCCGCTGACCGGGTCCGCGTAGAGCCGCCGCAGCCAGCCCTGCAGGGCCCCGCTGGTGTCGTCGGCGGATTCAGCCACGACCCGGCGCGCCAGCCAGGCCGGCAGCGAGCCCTGGCCGGGGACGTGGGCGGGAGCGTCGTCGACGCCGAGCAGGGCACGGTCCGTCATCACCAGCTCGACGCCCACCGAGACGGCGGACGCACGGGCCTGGCCGGTGAGCCGCTCGACGAACAGGTCGGCCATCATCTGGCTGCGGCTGCGCGGGTCCCCGGCCGCGACGAGCGCGTCGGCGGCCTTGCTGAGCGCGGCGTGGCAGGCGACTCCCTGGACCATCGGGACCAGGCCGGTCACCTGGACCATCGTGTCGGGGGCGGGGCGG
This sequence comes from Nocardioides sp. Z21_20, assembly GCF_059766585.1. Classification (NCBI taxonomy): domain Bacteria; kingdom Bacillati; phylum Actinomycetota; class Actinomycetes; order Propionibacteriales; family Nocardioidaceae; genus Nocardioides; species Nocardioides sp. Z21_20. The sequence continues at coordinate 65,329 of NZ_JCBAJX010000012.1, read as the reverse complement.
ATGCTCACCCGCCGATCGGCCTCGGCCCGAGCCCGGCGTCGTACGACGGAGGCGGGGTCGAGGCGGTAGGCCAGCTTCATCGCCTCGGCCTTGATCTGCCGGGTGCCGAGACCCTCCAGACGGGCCGGGTCCGCGCACAGGATCCGGTCCACGGCCTCGCGGTCCTCCACCGCCAGGCAGGCGGTCTCCTGGACCAGGATGGTGGCGCGCCACTCCGAGAGCACGCCGCTGGCGAGCAGCGCGTGCGTGTGCGGCATCTCGTGGACGAGGGCCTTGGCGAAGCCCAGCGCACGCGACCCGCGGTGCGGCGACTCCCGCCGCGCGGCGGCGATCTGCGAGGCCACTCCCCTGCCCTGGTGCGCGGCACGCACTCCGGCCGCGGCCTGCTCGCGGCGCTGGGAGGCGTCGAAGGCGACCTCGATCCGGGCCTGCGCCGCGGCGGCCGCCGCCTTGAGCTCCTCCAAGAGGCGGATCAGGTCGATCCGCTCGGCGTCATCCACGCCCTCCAGAGCCCCCAGAGCGTGGAGCACGGCCCGCAGCCCCTCAGGCCCCGTGGCGGGCCGCAGAGCGGCGCCGGGAGCGTCTGAGGAGGGGGTCGTGCGAGCCATGCTCCATTCTATCGAACGTGTGTTCGATCACACAAGAGCTATTCCACAGGACTTTTGCGGATCTGCGTCGGCTCCCGGCGTCGGCTTCCTCAGGGCCGGCGCAGCAGCGTGACCGAGAAGTTGGAGTCGGCGTCGAAGGGCACCAGGTCCCAGGTCGAGAACCGGCTCTCCACGACCAGCCCGGCGGCCCGCAGGTCCTCGTCGAAGCGCTCGAAGGTGTAGCTGTCCTGACGGCGGAAGCCGATCACCAGCCGCCCGCCCGGTACGACGTGCGCGGCGAGCCTCTCGAGCACGCGGCGCTCGGTGTCGGGGGCGACGAAGAGCAGCACGTTGCCCGCCATCACGACCAGGTCGAAAGGCTCCTCGTCGAGGTCGAGCTCGCTGAGGTCGGCGGTGATCCAGGTCGGCCCGGGGTGGTCCTCCTGCGCGGCGGCGATCAGCTCAGGGTCGACGTCGACGCCGACGACCTGGTGCCCACGCGCATGCAGGGCAGCACCCACCCGACCGGGCCCGCAGCCGGCGTCGAGGATGCGCGAGCCCCGCGGGACGAGCGCGTCGACGAGCCGGGCCTCTCCGTCGAGGTCGGCCCCCTCGGCTGCCATCGTGCGGAAGCGCTCGATGTACCACTGGGCGTGGCCTTCCTTGGTGTCGGTGAACCAGCGAGGTGACGTCATGCCCCCATGGTCCCCTATCGCTGTCTCAGTTCAGGACCCGCATCGTGCCGGGCACCCCGCCGCCGCGCTGGACGTCCTCGACCAGCTCCTGCAGGGCGGTGAGCGCGACGTTCTGGGCCAGCGGCCCGTAGGAGACGCGGGCCACCCCGAGCTCCTGCTGGCGGGCCAGCGGCGGGGTGCCGGGGATGCCGATGGTGGTGAGCCGCTGCGGTCCGAAGGCCTCGACCAGCGTGGCGATCTGGTCCTCGTCGAGGACGGCCGGCACGAACACCAGGGGCGCGCCCGCGTCGAGGAAGGCCCGGCCGCGCTCGACCGCATCGGCGAGGTTGTCGGCGGCGGCGCGCTCGCGCTGCAGGTGGAAGGCGTCGGTGCGCGCGTTGAGCGCGAACTCGACGCCCTCGGCCTCGGCCGCCCGCATGATCGCCTCGACCTGGCCGGCCGCCTCCGCGAGGGGCTTCATCTGGTCCTCGATGTTGGCCCCGACCACCCCGAGACCGATCGCTCGGCGCACCGCCTCGGCCGCGTCGCCGTACCCACCCTCGAGGTCGGCGGTCACCGGCAGCGTGGTCGCCTCGACGATGCGCCCGATCGCCTCGAGCATCAGGTCGAGCGGGATGTGCTCCCCGTCCTCGTAGCCGTAGGAGGCCGCGATCGAGTGGCTCGCGGTGGCCAGCGCCTTGGTGCCCGGCACGTCGCCGACGACCTTGGCGGTGATCGCGTCCCAGACGTTGACCACCGTCAACAGCTCGGGATCGCGGTGCAGCCGCATCATCTCGCGGGCACGGTCCTGGGTGATCTGGTCAGCAGTCACGGGCGCTCCTCGGTCGAGACGACGTGCTCGCGACCTTAGAGCAGGTTACTGATCTGATCCAGGTCGCCTTGGCGGCCTCGTCGCCGACCAATAACAACCGTTCTCGCCGAACATGGCGGCGGCGCACAGCGGTGGGGGTGTTCGTCGCGCACAATAGCGACCATGCTGCAGGCACCAAGCGCGTGATGGGCGGGAATTCGTGGTGATCGACCTCGCGACCGCCCGCAACCGGGGTTCGGTCCCGGCGTGGGCAGGGTGGGTGCTGTGGGTGCTCGCGACGCTCCTGTGCCTGCGCGGCTGCGTGGTGATGGTGCAGGAGATCGACACCGTCCTCCGCACCGATGCCAGCGTGGTCGGCACCTTCGACGACCCGGGAGAGTCGTGCCCGAACCGGGTCGCGTACGTCGTCGCCGGGCGCAGCTACGCCGTCGCCACGGACGCTCGAGGTTGGTGCAGCCGAGAACACGGCGATTCGACGAGCCCGCAGCGCGTCTACTACGACTCTGAGGACCCGGCCGTCGCGATCCTCGCGGACCCGGTGGGCACGACGCCGACCCTGGTCATCAACGGCGCGGGGGGCGTGGCGCTCGGGGCCCTGGCGATCTGGCTGCAGTGGCTCGGGTGGCGCCGGCTAGGACCCCGGCTGTCGCGCAGGCTCCGGGGGCGTCGGCACCGCGTGCCAGACCACGCCCGCCGTTAGGTTCGGCGCATGGGAGACCGCGCCGCCTGGACGAACACGACGCACGACTGGGCGAAGCTCGTCGACCACGACCACCTGCGCCAGATCCGGGCCCAGGCCGGCACCAGTGAACGCATCGGCGTCGAGCACCTGGTCCTCGAGGTCCTGGCGTACGCCGACGACGAAGCGGAGTCCCTCGGCCGCCGCGGGTGCTGCGCGCTCACCTTCCACAGGGACGCCTCGATCTCGGTCGTCGCCGCCCTCAGCACCTGGCTCGAGCACACCAACCACCGCCTCGAAGGCTCGTGGACCCAGCCCTACGAGCGCGGAGTGCCGGTCTCCGAGCTCATCGAGCTGCCGGCCACCGGGCACACCGGCACGACCGTGCGGTTCCTGCCGGACCGGGACCTGGTCACCGACGAGGAGGTGAGTGCGGACCTGTTGGGTGATTTCACCTGGCTTCAGGTGGACGTCACCCGCTGAGCCGAAGGGGAACGCCGCCCCAGCCACGCCAGACTCCGCCGCATGGGCCTGTGCCTCCCGCACCCAGACCGGCTTCACCACCGACCCGGTGCTGCACGACGTGGACGTCCCCCTGACCGAGATCGCGGCGCAGTCGGACGCGGCGAGCGACCACCGGCTGGCAGCTCGAGCGGGGGCGCACCTGTTCCCGCGGGTAGCCCACGCTCACCGGTCCAGCAGATCCCATCCCGGATGGAGCGCCGAGTAGGCCACGAACAGCGCGACGCTCAGGGTCAGCTCCACTCCGGCGGCGAGCATCGTGGCGCCGACCACCCGGAGACCCACCACCCTCCAGCGCGACACCACGAGCAGCGTCAGACCGGCCAGGAACGTCGCGGTCAGGGTGAGCAGCGGGAGGTAGATCGAGCCGTCCACCGCCGAGGTCCAGGCCACCAGCGCCGGCGGCACGAAGACCAGCAGCTGGCCCACCAGGATCAGCCGCCCCCAGGGCAGCGCCACCCACCGGGGTACGTCGGCCACGACATCGCTCACGCAGCGCAGTGTGACAGCCGGACGCTCTCATGCCCAGTGTCGTCGCATCACCGTGCTCACCGCGAACGGGTCGCTGCCCTGCTGTGCGGCCAGGATGCCGGCCCCCTCGGGCGACCCCGTGTAGAGCGCCCCTCCCCCACCGACCCAACGGTCCCAGGCCGCGGCGTACCCCTGGGCGCGGGTCGCGTTCACCCCCAGCGACGTCGGCGCCGCGTGCCAGACCACGCCGTCCGTCCGGACCCGGCCGTACGCCGCGCGCAGCGCGCCGACGAGCCCGGGAGCCCCGGGCGCCACCACCCATCTCGGCAGCACGTAGCGCGGCGTCAGCATCGGCGACACGGCCTCGTCCAGGGCGCTGGCGAAGACGACCGACTCCGTCTCGCTGACCCCGCGCAGCCGACAGCGGTACTCGCCCTCGTGGTCGATCTCCACCTCGACCGCGTCGGCGCCGCGTGCGGTGAGCCCGGCGGCCCGCAGACCGTCGGCCACCGCGCAGGCCACCTGCGCGAGCGCCGGGGGCTCGGCCGCCTGAGCGAGCACCTCGCGCCCGTACCCGGCGAGGGCACGGACGTGGGACAGCGCACCGGCGAGCAGCAGCCCGGCCGCCAGGATCGCGAGGACCAGCGCGGCGGTGCCGCCGGCCAGCGGCGCGGCCACCAGTGCGGCGGCCCCGGCGCCGAGGCACCACGGTGTCGCGCCGTCGGTGAACGCGGGGCGCCGACCGGCGCGGATCTGCAGCCCGCGCTCGTGCACAACGACGGCGGGCACGCCCGCCCGGGCGCCACCGATCCTGGCCCGGTTGCTGGGCAGGATCCGGACCGTCTGGGCGGTCTCGTCGGCGTACGGCTCGCCGACCCGCCAGCGCGCGCGGATGCCGCGCCGGTCCTCGGAGTGGACCACCATCCGGGCGTTGAGCTCGTCGAAGCGCTCGACCGGCGGCGGCGCGAAGGGCGAGAGCTCCGGATCGAGGTGCGCCACGCCGTCGACGACGTCGCCGTCCTGGTCGACGGCGAAGAAGCCCTCGTGCTTGCGGACCAGCCGGTCCCAGTCGTTGGCGCCCTTGGGGTGCTCGGGCGAGACGGTGACCACCGACCAGTTCAGCGCCACCTTGTCGGGGCGCGCGGGGTCGGTGCGCAGCGCGCGACCGCGGGTCTGCACGACCGCCGTCGTGGTGGTCACCGCGGTCAGGTCGACCAGCCCGCTGACCCGGCGGGCGTCCCAGCCCTCGCCGAGCAGCCCGCGGGTCCCGACCAGCACCCGGGCGCCGCCGTCCTCGAAGAACCGGGTCACGTCACCCACCCAGGTGCGGCTGGTCCACGGCCCTTCCAGGCGCGCCACGGCCCCGTCCGGCACCACCTCGAGCCGCTCGGCCAACTCCGGGTCGCGGTGCGCGACGTGGGCGATCAGCGCCGCCAGGGTGTCGGGGGCCCCCGCCACCGTCCGGCCGGTCACCAGCAGCGCGCCGTGCGCCCGGGTGGCCGGGTCCGCCAGCAGCGCCTCCAACACCGCGTGCGCCGAGCCGGACTGCTGGTCGAGCACGCCGTGCAGTCCGGCGGGCAGGGTGGCGCCGGCCCGCTCGTGGTCGCAGAGCACCAGCATCCGCATGTCCGCGCCCAGCTGCGCGTGCTCGTGACCGACGATCTCCACCGCGGCGCGCGTCTTCGACTCCGAGCGGGCCAGCACCCGGTCGACCGGGGAGCGCCCGCGGCGGATGCCCCGGCGCGTCCACTGGTAGCCGACGCCGGGCAGCGCGCGCCGTACCGCCTCCACGACGGCGTCGTCGCGTGGGTCGCCGGTGCGCGAGAGGTGCCGGGTCAGCCAGTCGTCGACCAGCGCCACCCAGTCGTCGGCGGACGGCGGGTGCCGGTGCTCCTCGGTGAGCCTGGCCCCGGTCGGGAGCGCCAGCAGTCCGGCGTGGTGCATCCGCAGGGCGGCGGCGCACAGCACGGGCTCGCGGCGCGCCAGCGCGCTCCAGGACAGCGTCGGGCCCACCGCCGTCACGAAGCGGGCGTCGAGCCACGCCAGGAACGAGATGCTGCCGAAGTCCGGGTCGGTGAGCTCGGTGACCAGCTCGTCGAAGCGGGCGGCCTGCGAGGCCAGCCAGTCCGACTCGGCCGGCGTCGGGGTGGTCAGCCAGACCAGCTCCGCGAACGGCGCCAGGTCCCCCTCGCGGACCACCGCCGGGATGGAGGCCTCGAAGACCGTCTCGCCGAACAGCCGCGCCACCAGGTCGGCCTGCTCGGCGGTGAGGGCCTGGGGCGGTGTGGCGGTGAGCCCGAGCACCTGGGCGTGCGGGAGCTCCTCGAGCAGCTCCCCGAGCAGCCGGCCCCACACCTCGAGCAGGTGGTGACACTCGTCGAGCACCAGCAGGATCGGGCCGGCCGCGCGCAGCGCCTCGACCAGTGCCCGGCCGTTGTCGTGCAGCCGGGACAGCAGCGGGGTCTCGTCGCCGTCGTCGTCGATCTCCGCGTCGGCGTCGAAGACCGCCAGCGACTGATACGTCAGCACCGAGACCTCGGCGGCCAGGTCCCGCTCGGCGCCGGCGTCCAGCCCGTGCGCCCTCGCCTGGGTCAGCCACTGCCCCTGGATCGCGGTGTTGGGGGCCAGCACGACCGCGCGGCCCACCGCGCCCGCGGCGCGGCGCGCGCAGATCGTCTCCAGGCCGACGCGCGTCTTGCCCGCCCCGGGCGGCAGCACCACCCAGGCGCGGGTCCGCCCTTCCTGCCAGGCGAGGTCGAGCGCGTCGAGTGCGAGTCGCTGGTGGCGACGCAGCACCCCCTCAGCCCCAGAAGACCCGGTCGACCACCGCGTGCGCGCGCCGGGTCGTGCGCAGGTAGTCGTTGACCATCTCGTCGTTGCTGCCGGGCGGGTAGCCGAGCAGGTGGGCCAGGGCGGTCCGCTCCCGGTGGTCGCGGGGCAGCTGGTCGGCGGGCTTGCCGCGCGCCAGCGTCAGGGAGTTGCGCACGTCGCTGACCAACCGCCAGGCGGCGGTCAGCTCCTGGGCGTCCTGGTCGGTGACGAGTCCGGCCTCGCGCGCCGCCTCCAGCGCCTCGAGGGTCCGCGGCGTGCGCAGGCCCTCGACCCGCCCGGCGTGCTGGAGCTGGAGCAGCTGGACGGTCCACTCCACGTCGGCCAGGCCGCCGCGCCCGAGCTTGAGGTGGGTGTGCGGGTCCGCGCCGCGCGGCAGCCGCTCGTGGTCGACGCGCGCCTTGATCCGGCGGATCTCGATCACGTCGTCCTCGGCCAGCCCGTCCGCGGGATAGCGCAGCGGGTCGATCAGCGCGGTGAACCGCTCGCGCAGGCCGGGGTCGCCGACCACCGCGTCGGCGCGCAGCAGGGCCTGGAACTCCCACACCTGCGACCACTTCGCGTAGTAGGCGGCGTAGGACGCCAGCGTGCGGACCAGCGGCCCCTGCTTGCCCTCGGGACGCAGGTCGGCGTCGACCTCCAGCGGCGGGTCGGTGGCCGGTACGGCGAGCAGCCGGCGCAGCTCGTTGGCGACCGTCTGGGCGAACGACGCCGCGACCTGGGCGTCGGCGCCGGGGACCGGCTCCTGGACGAACATCACGTCGGCGTCGCTGCCGTAGGACAGCTCGAAGCCGCCGTAGCGCCCCATCGCCACGATCGCGATCCGGGCCGGCGCCTCGCTCAGTCCGCGCTGGGCCAGCACGGAGCGGGTGGCGACCTCGAGCGTGGCCTCCAGCGTGGCGTCGGTGAGCCGGGACAGCCCGATGCCGACGGCGGGCACGTCGGTGAGGTCGAGCAGGTCGCCGACCGCGATCCGGAACAGCTCGCGGCGCCGGATCGCGCGGATCATCCGCACGGCCGTCTCGGGGTCCTCCTGGCGCCGCGCCGAGGAGAGCATCTCCGTGGTCAGCGCCTCGGCGCTGAGCGGGGTCAGGTCCTCGCCGAGCATCCGCACGCCCTGCGGCTCGCGCTCGAGCAGGTCGGTGGCGTAGCGCGAGCTGGCCAGCACCTTGGCCAGCCGCTCGGCGACCGCGCCCTCGTCGCGCAGCAGCCGCAGGTACCAGTGGCTGCTGCCCAGCGTCTCGCTGATCCGGCGGAAGCCGAACAGCCCGGCGTCGGGATCCGGCGCGTCGGCGAACCACTCGAGCATCACCGGCAGCAGCGTGCGCTGGATGGACGCGGTCCGCGAGAGGCCGCTGGTCATCGCCTCGAGATGGCGCAGCGCACCGGGCGGGTCGAGGTAGCCCAGCGCGGAGAGCCGCTTGCCGGCCTCCTCCAGCGACAGCCGCGCCCCCGCGCCGGGGATCCGCGCGACCGCGGTCAGCAGCGGACGGTAGAAGAGCTTCTCGTGCAGCCGGCGCACCTCGCGGCGGTGGTGGCGCCACTTCTCGTCGAGCTCGGCGACGGGGTCCTTGTAGAACCCCAGCGAGCGGCCGAGGCGACGGCGCGCGCCCTCGTCCTCGGGCAGCACGTGGGTACGGCGCAGCTGGTGCAGCTGGATGCGGTGCTCGAGGGTGCGCAGGAACGCGTACGCCTGGTGCAGGGAGTCCCCGTCCTCGCGCCCGACGTAGCCCCCGCGGGTCAGCTGGGCCAGCGCGCTCAGCGTGGCCCCGGAGCGGATCCGGTCGTCGGCGCGGCCGTGCACGAGCTGCAGCAGCTGGACGGCGAACTCGACGTCGCGCAGTCCCCCCGAGCCGAGCTTGAGCTGACGCTCGACCTCGTGGGAGGGGATGTGCGCGAGCACCCGGCGGCGCATCGCCTGGACGTCCTCGACGAACCCCTCGCGCTCGGCGGCCGCCCAGACCATCGGCTCGATCATCTCGACGTACTCGCGGCCCAGGGCGAGGTCGCCGGCCACCGGACGCGCCTTGAGCAGCGCCTGGAACTCCCACGTCTTGGCCCAGCGCTCGTAGTAGCCGCGGTGGCTGGCCATCGTGCGCACCAGCGGCCCGTGCTTGCCCTCGGGGCGCAGGTCGGCGTCGACGGGCCAGATCGTCCCCTCGGCGGTGTGGTCGGAGCAGATCTGCATCAGCTGGGCGGCCAGCTGGGTGGCGGCCTTGAGCGCGGCGTTGTCGTCGGCGCCCTCGACCGGCTCGGCGACGAAGACGACGTCGACGTCGGAGACGTAGTTGAGCTCGTGGCCGCCGCACTTGCCCATCGCGACCACCGCGAGCCGGGTCAGCGACGCGGCCTCGCCGACGCGGGCGCGGGCCACGGCCAGGGCGGCCTCCAGGGTGCCGGCCGCGAGGTCGGAGAGCTCCGCGGCGACGTCGTCGACGCCCACGTGGTGGGCCAGGTCGCGGGCCACCAGGCGCAGCAGGATCCGGCGGTACTCCACCCGCAAGGCGTCCGCGGCGTGCGGGTCGCCCAGCGTCGCCACCGGGGTCGAGGAGGACGGATCGGCGCCGACGGCCTCGAGCAGGGCGGCGCGCACCGCCCAGGCGGCGGGGCGGCACGAGCCCAGCAGCGGGTCGGTCAGCTCGCGCCAGTGCTCGGTGTGGCGCAGCAGGTGCTCGCCGAGCGCCTCGCTGGCGCCGAGCACCGCGAGCAGCCGCATCGCGGTGCCCTCGTCGTCGACGAGCTCCTCGAGCAGCTCGTCCGGGTCCTCGACCTGCTCGCCGAGGTCCAGCAGCCGGCCCAGCGCGAGGTCGGGGTCGGCGCACCAGCCCAGGATCGTGCTCAGCGGGCCGGCGGCCTCGCCGAGCCGGTCGAGTCCGTCGCGGGCACGATCCACGTCGCGGAACCCCAGCCGCAGCAGGTCGCGGCGGCTCCCCTTCCATGGGCTCATCGGGGCGTCACGCCTCCGGCCCTTGCCAGGTCCGCCAGCCGGGCGGCCAGCGGCTGCCAGGCGCTCTCGAGCTCGTCGTGGGCCCGGTCGATGGCGCCCAGCAGGGCGTCGGTGTCGACCCCGCGCTCGAGGTGGTCAGCGCGGTCGCCGTCGGCCCAGGCCGAGACGACCGCGGCGTCCGCCTCCGGGTGCAGCTGGACGCCCCAGGCGGCGGGCCCGAAGCGGGCCGCCTGGATCTCCCCGTGGGTCGTGGCGGCCAGCAGGCTCGCGCCCGGGGGCAGCGCGCTGACCAGGTCGTTGTTCCACTGCACGCCGCGGCGCTCGCTGGCGACCGCGCCGAGCAGCGGGTCCGCGGCGGCCCGGTCCGTCCAGCCGACGTCGAGCAGGCCGGTCTGCTGCCCGCGCGGGTTGCGGGCGACGTCGCCGCCGAGCGCCACCGCGATCAGCTGGTGGCCCAGGCAGATCCCGAGCGTCGGCACGCCGGCGGCCACCGCGTCGCGGATCAGCTGCTTGAGCGGCGCGAGCCACCCGAACCGGTCGTCGTCAAGGGCGGACATGGAGCCGCCCAGCACCAGCACCGCGTCGTACGACGTGACCCGTGACGGCAGCGCGTCGCCGGCGTACGGGCGGCACACCTCGAGGGTGCAGCCGGCCGCCTGGAGCCAGGCGCCGAACCGGGCGGGTGGGCAGGCGGCCTCGTGCTCGACGACCAGGACGAGAGGGGACGGGCTCACCGGGTCAACCTAGATGACCGGCAGCATCCGGTCGCGCTCGAAGACGCTGACCTGGCCGCGGTACTCCTCCCACTCCGCGCGCTTGTTGCGCAGGAAGAAGTCGAAGACGTGCTCACCGAGGGTCTCGGCCAGCAGCTCGGAGGACTCGGCGACGGCGATCGCCTCGGCGAGCGACTTGGGCAGCGGCTCGATGCCGAGGCTCTTGCGCTCGCGCTCGGTCAGCGACCAGACGTCGTCCTCGGCCTCGCGGGGCAGCTCGTACTCCTCCTCGATGCCCTTCATGCCGGCGGCCAGGACCACCGCGAACGCCAGGTAGGGGTTGCAGGCGGCGTCGAGGGTGCGCAGCTCGATGCGCGTGGACTGGCCCTTCTCGGGCTTGTACATGGGGACCCGGATCATCGCCGAGCGGTTGTTGTGGCCCCAGCAGATGTACGACGGGGCCTCCCCGCCGCCGATCAGCCGCTTGTAGCTGTTGACCCACTGGTTGGTGACGCAGGAGATCTCCGGCGCGTGGCGCAGGATGCCGGCGATGAACTGGCGACCGGTGCGGCTCAGCTGGTACTCGGCGCCGGGCTCGTAGAAGGCGTTGCGGTCGCCCTCGAAGAGCGAGACGTGGGTGTGCATGCCCGAACCGGGGTGGGTGGTGAAGGGCTTGGGCATGAACGAGGCCCAGATGCCCTGGCTCAGCGCGACCTCACGGATGACGGTGCGGAAGGTCATGATGTTGTCGGCGGTGCTCAGCGCGTCGGCGTAGCGCAGGTCGATCTCCTGCTGGCCGGGGCCGCCCTCGTGGTGGCTGAACTCCACCGAGATGCCCATCGACTCGAGCATGCCGATCGCCTCGCGGCGGAAGTCGGCGCCCATCGACTGCGCGGTGTGGTCGAAGTAGCCGCTGCGGTCGACCGGCACCGGGTCCTTGCCCGGCTCGGGGGTGTCCTTGAACAGGTAGAACTCGATCTCGGGGTGGGTGTAGAACGTGAACCCCTTGTCGGCCGCGGCGCTCAGCGTGCGCTTGAGCACGTAGCGCGGGTCGGCGTACGACGGGCTGCCGTCGGGCATCACGACGTCGCAGAACATCCGCGCCGTGGAGGGGCCGTCGCCGCTGCGCCAGGGCAGGATCTGGAACGTCGAGGGGTCGGGCATGGCGAGCATGTCGGCCTCGTAGACCCGGGCGAAGCCCTCGATCGCGGAGCCGTCGAAGCCGATGCCCTCCTCGAAGGCTCCCTCGAGCTCGGCCGGGGCCACCGCGACGGACTTGAGGTAGCCCAGCACGTCGGTGAACCACAGCCGCACGAAGCGGACGTCGCGCTCTTCAAGAGCGCGGAGAACGAAGTCTTCCTGCTTGCCCATGGAGCAACTATGGCGTATGCCTCACCGCGGTTCGCCGGAGGGCACGTTCTCCAGCTCCGCGAGCCAGGCGGCGGGGCTGGCGTCGGACGGCATCCGCCAGTCGCCCCGCGGCGACATGGTCCCGCCGGGCGACACCTTCGGCCCGTTCGGCAGCGCCGAGCGCTTGAACTGCGAGGCGAAGAACCGCTTGACGAAGACCTCCATCCAGCTCTTCACTTCTGCCAGGTCGTAGGCCTTGCGCCGGTCCTCGGGGTAGCCGGGGGGCCACTCGCCGGCCGCGGCGTCGCGCCAGGCGTGCCAGGACAGGAAGGCGATCTTGCTGGGCCGGTAGCCGCGCCGGATCACGTGGTAGAGCGTGAAGTCCTGCAGCGCGTAGGGACCGACGGAGTCCTCGGTGGCCTGCGGCTTCTCGCCCTCCCGGGTGGGCACCAGCTCGGGGGTGATCTCCAGGGCCAGGATGTCGCGCAGCACCTCGTTGGTCTCGTCGGTGAACTGCCCGCTCTCGATGACGTAGCGGATCAGGTGCTGGATGAGGGTCTTGGGCACGCCGGCGTTGACGTTGTAGTGCGACATCTGGTCGCCCACGCCGTAGGTGCACCAGCCCAGCGCCAGCTCGGAGAGGTCGCCGGTGCCCAGCACGATGCCGCCGCGGTGGTTGGCGAGCCGGAACAGGTAGTCGGTGCGCAGGCCCGCCTGGACGTTCTCGAAGGTGACGTCGTAGACCTCCTCGCCGTCAGCGAAGGGGTGGTCGAGGTCGTCGAGCATCTGCCGGGCCGCGGGGGTGATGTCGATGGTCTCGAACGTCACGCCCAGCGACTCCGAGAGCCGGGTGGCGTAGCCCTTGGTGGTGGCGCCGGTCGCGAAGCCGGGCAGCGTGAAGGCGTGGATGTCGCTGCGCGGGCGCCCGAGGCGGTCCATCGCCTTGGCCGCCACGATCAGCGCGTGGGTGGAGTCGAGGCCGCCGCTGACGCCGATCACGATCTTCGGCTGGCCGATCGACTCCAGGCGCTTCTCCAGGCCGGAGACCTGGATGTTGTAGGCCTCGTAGCAGTCCTGGGCCAGCCGCTCCACGTCGTCGGGGACGAAGGGGTAGCGGTCGACCTTGCGGCGCAGGCCGATGTCCCCGCTCGGGGCGCCGAGGAGGAAGCCGATCGTGCGGAACTCGGCGATCCGGTCCGCGAACGAGCGGCGGTTGTCGTCGAAGGTGCCCATCCGCAGCCGCTCCTGGCGCAGCTTGTCCACGTCGATGTCGGCCACCGAGCGGCGGGGGCCGTCGGGGAACCGCTCGGTCTCCTCGAGCAGGTCGCCGTTCTCGTAGATCATCGTCTGCCCGTCCCAGGACAGGTCCGTGGTGGACTCCCCCTGCCCGGCGGCGGCATAGACGTACGCCGCGGAGCAGCGCGAGCTGGCGCTGCGGCACAGCAGGTGGCGGTCCTCGGCCCGGGCGATGGTGATCGGGCTGCCGGACAGGTTGGCCAGCACGGTGGCCCCGGCCAGCGACGCCTCGGCGCTGGGCGGGATCGGCACCCACAGGTCCTCGCAGATCTCGACGTGCAGGACCAGGCCGGGCACGTCGCCGGCGGCGAAGAGCAGGTCCGGCCCGAGCGGCACCTCGCGTCCGGCCAGGGTGATCGTGGCGCCGCGCAGGTCGTCGCCGGGGGCGAACCAGCGGCGCTCGTAGAACTCGCGGTAGTTCGGCAGGTGCGACTTCGGGGCGACGCCGAGGATCTCGCCGCGGTGGATGACCACGGCGGCGTTGAGCAGCCGCAGCCCGGCGCGCACCGGGGCGCCCACGACCAGCACCGGCATCAGGTCGGCCGAGGCCGCGACGATCTCGGCCAGCGCCGCCTCGGTTGCCTCCAGCAGGGTGTCCTGCAGGAAGAGGTCGTCGCTGGAGTAGCCGGTCAGGCACAGCTCCGGGAAGACGGCGATCGCCACGGACTCGTCGTGGCAGGCGCGTGCCTGCTCCAGGACGCGCGCCGCGTTGGTGGCGGGATCGGCGACCGAGACCGGAAGCGTCACCGCCGCGACGCGGGCGAAGCCATGGGCGTAGGCCGAGTAGAAGTCCACGCCGGCGAGTGTGTCACGTGGCCTGTCCCACGAAACCCGGCGTGAGCGTCGCCACAGCCCATCGGCAGCCGCCCGGGACTAGCCTGTCGGTGGTCCGTGGACTCCACCCGGGAGCCGCGAGAGCACACGAGGTGAACCCCATGAGCGAGCAGAACGCCGCTTCGGCAGCGAGCGGCGAGGTAGCCGCGCCGTACGGCACCGGGCCCGCGAAGCCGGCCGGCACACCGGCGCCGATCCGCCGGATCCGCACCCACCACCTGCGTGAGATGAAGCAGCGCGGCGAGCGCTTCGCGATGCTGACCGCCTACGAGCAGTACGCCGCGCAGACCTTCGACGAGGCCGGCATCGAGGTGCTCCTGGTCGGCGACAGCGCCTCCAACAACGTCTACGGCAACGAGACCTCGCTGCCGGTGACCGTCGACGAGCTGATCCCGCTGACCCGCGCCGTGGCCCGCTCCGCGCACCGGGCGCTGGTCGTCGCCGACCTGCCGTTCGGCTCCTACCAGGCCTCCCCCGAGCAGGCCTTCCACACCGCGGCGCGGTTCATGAAGGAGGGCCTCGCGCACGCGGTCAAGCTCGAGGGCGGGGTCGCGATGACGCCGCAGACCAAGCTGCTGACCGACGGCGGCATCCCGGTGATGGCGCACATCGGCTTCACCCCGCAGTCCGAGCACAACCTCGGCGGCTACCGGGTCCAGGGCCGCGGGGACTCCGCGGCGCGGATCATCGAGGAGGCGCGCGCGTTCGAGGAGGCCGGCGCGTTCGCGCTGGTGATGGAGATGGTGCCCGGCGACGTGGCCGCCCAGGTGACCGAGGCGCTGTCGATCCCCACCATCGGCATCGGCGCGGGCTCGCGCTGCGACGGGCAGGTGCTGGTCTGGCAGGACGCGTTCGGGCTGCGCACCGGGCGGATGCCCCGCTTCGTCAAGCAGTACGCCGACGTGCACGGGGTGCTGCTGGCGGCGGCACGCGAGTACGCCGCGGACGTCAAGGCCGGCACCTTCCCCGGTCCCGAGCACACCTTCTGAGGCCGTAACCTGGGTCACATGCGCCTGGCACTCGGAGCCCTCACCCTCGCCCTGGTCGGTTCGTTCACCCCGGCGGTGGCCGTCGCGCCACCAGACACTGCGCCGGCAGTGCAGCGGGCCGCGGCCCCGGCACTGTCGGTGACGCGTGCCGTGGGCGGCCTGACGCTGCCCTGGGACGTGCAGACCATCGGCGGTGGCGACCTGCTGATCACCGAGCGCGAGTCCAAGCGGTTGCTGCTGCACGCCGATGGCCGGACCACGCCGGTCGCCTTCCCCTCCGGCACCGTGTGGGCCAGCGGGGAGACCGGGCTGATGTCGCTGGCGGTGGACCCGGGGTTCGGCACCAACCGGCGCTTCTACACCTGCGCGGGCGGCTACCGCTCCGGCGGTGGGAACGACGTGCGCGTCACGGCGTGGACGCTGAGCGCCGACGGCAGCCGAGCGACGCTCAGCCGGACCCTGCTGGCCGGGCTGCCGGCCACCACCGGGCGCCACGGCGGCTGTCGGTTGCTGATCACCCGCCAGGGCGCGCTGCTGGTCGGCACCGGCGACGCCGGGGTGGGCCACAACCCCCAGCGGCTCGGCTCCCTGGGCGGCAAGGTGCTGCGGCTGAACCGGATGACCGGGGCGCCGTGGCCGCAGAACCCGTGGGCGAAGTCGGGCAACAAGAACCGCCGCTACGTGTTCACCTACGGCCACCGCAACGTCCAGGGGCTCGCCCAGCGCGCGGACGGCAGCCTGTGGTCGGTGGAGCACGGCAGCTACCGCGACGACGAGGTCAACCGGCTGCGCCGGGGCGGCAACTACGGCTGGAACCCGGTGCCGGGCTACAACGAGTCGGTGCCGATGACCGACCAGTCGCTGCCGGGTCGTCAGGTCGCGGCCCGCTGGCGCTCGGGCACGCCCACCATCGCCACCTCCGGGGCGGCGTGGGTGCGCGGGAAGCGCTGGGGCGCCTACAACGGCACGCTCGCGGTGGCCGCGCTGGCCGGCGAGCGGCTGGTCTTCATGAAGTTCGACCGCGCCGGGAAGCTGCGGTGGGCGCGGGCTCCGCGGGCGCTGCGCACCCTGGGCCGGCTGCGCTCGGTGACCCGGGCGCCGAACGGCGACCTGCTGGTGACCACGTCGAACGGGTCGAACGACGCCGTGCTGCGCGTCTCGCCGCAGCGCTGAGAGGGCTCAGGCCCCCCAGCCCCACCAGAGCGCGCCGGCCGCGATCGCGCCGATCCAGGCGAGCAGCGCGACCAGCGGCAGCGCCGCCACCCGGACCGGGTGCGGCGTCCACCAGCGGGCGCCCAGGACGAGCAGCACCAGCCAGAGCGCCAGGAGAGCGGCGACGCCCCACCAGGGCGCGACGGCTCCACTGGCGGCGTACACGAAGAACATGCAGGCCAGACCGCCCATCCCCAGGAACGGCCAGGGCGGCGCCGCGGTGTTGCGGCTCACGCCTTGGGCTCGGGGCCGGGCTCGCCGTCGACGTCGTCGTTCCAGTCGGGGTCGTTGTCCCACGACTCGTTGCGCTCGGCCACCGTCTCCAGGGCCCGGGCGGCCTCGGCCGCGGAGGCGTAGGGCCCGAGCCGGTCGGCGTTCTTGCAGCCGTCGCGCTCCTCGACCACGTGGTGGGTCAGGCAGAACCAGTACTCGCGGGGGTCACTCATAGCGGCGAAACTACACTCGCCCCCATGTCCGCCATAGCTCCTGCCACGATCTCGCCGCAGCGCCGCGTGCCCACCCACATCCCCCGGCCCGAGTACGTCGGCAAGGACGCCCCCGCGAAGTTCACCGGCAGCGAGGTCAAGGACGCCGAGACCATCGAGCGGATGCGCGCCGCCGGCCGGCTGGCCGCGCAGGCCCGCGAGCTGGTCGGCAGCCACGTGGCGCCGGGGATCACCACCGACGAGCTGGACCGGATCGGGCACGAGTTCCTCTGCGACCACGGCGCCTACCCCTCGACGCTGGGCTACCGGGGCTTCCCCAAGTCGCTGTGCGCGAGCGTCAACGAGGTGGTCTGCCACGGCATCCCCGACAGCCGAGTGATCGAGGACGGCGACATCGTCAACATCGACATCACCGCCTTCCTCAACGGGGTGCACGGCGACACCAACGCCACCTTCCTGGCCGGCGACGTCGACGAGGAGTCACGGCTGCTGGTCGAGCGCACCCGCGAGGCGCTCGAGCGCGGCATCCGCGCGGTCAAGCCGGGGCGGCGCCTCGACGTGATCGGCCGGGTGATCGAGTCCTACGCGAAGCGCTTCGGCTACGGGGTGGTCCGCGAGTTCACCGGGCACGGCATCGGCACGTCGTTCCACAGCGGGCTGGTGGTCCCCCACTACGACGAGTCCGGCTACGACGACCTGATCCTGCCGGGGATGACGTTCACCATCGAGCCGATGCTCAACCTGGGCACCCACGAGTGGGAGATGTGGGACGACGGCTGGACGGTGGTGACCCGCGACCGGCGCCGCAGCGCGCAGTTCGAGCACACGCTGCTGGTCACCGCGACCGGCGCCGAGGTGCTCACCAACCCCTGAGCCCGGCCGGGCCCTTCGCGCGGCTCAGCGCAGGTCGTCGAGGGAGCCCTCGGGGCTCTGCGCGAGCAGCCGCTCGACGCGCAGCACGGCCAGCTCGTGCTCGGGGTCGCCGCTCATCGCCGCGGCCAGGCGTAGGTGCGGCAGCGCCTCACGCATCCGGGACTGGCGCTCCAGGCTGCGGCCCAGCGCGTGGCGGACCCAGTCGTCGTCGGGCAGCAGCTCGACCAGGTCGCGCAGCTCCGCCTCCGCCTTGACCAGGTTCGCGCGCATCAGCAGCGCCCATGCCTTGAGGACGCGCAGGCCGGTGGCGTCGGGGTCCTGGGCCAGCGCGGGCTCGATGATCTCCAGCGCCTCGCGCGGGGCGCGGCGGACCAGCAGGTCGTGCGCGGTCCGGTACGCCGCGACCGGGCTGTCGGCCTGGCCGGGGAACACCACCGCGGGGGCCGGCAGCTGCTCGTCGTACTCCATCGTCGTCCTCTCCGTGTGGTGGCGTGGGGTCAACGTCATGCTCCGGCGCGTTCTTCCCCTATCCTGACTCACGCGGATGGGCTGGCCGGGCGACCGCGTCGTCCTCTCACGAGGATGCCGAGGAAGGTCCGGGCTCCACAGGGCAAGGTGGTGGGTAACGCCCACCCGGGGTGACCCGCGGGACAGTGCCACAGAAAACAGACCGCCTCCCGGCTTGCCGGGCGGTAAGGGTGAAACGGTGGTGCAAGAGACCACCAGCGCTCCGGGCGACCGGAGTGGCTAGGTAAACCCCACCTGGAGCAAGATCAAGAAGCCGTTCCCTCTCCGGAGGGGCGGTGCGCGAGTGTTCGAGGGCGGCCCGCCCGAGCTCGCGGGTAGATCGCCCGAGGCTGTCGGCAACGGCAGCCCTAGATGGATGGTCGCCAACCGTGTGGTCGCGAGGCTGCATGGCGAACAGAACCCGGCCTATGAGCCAGCCCCTCCGCACCCTCTCCCTAGGGCAGGATGGCCCGATGTCGACCACGCCCCTGCGGACCACGCGCCGGGCCTCCTCCGTCGCCGCCGCCTGCACGGCCGCAGTGTTCCTGGTGACCTACGCCTACGGCTTCCTCCAGCAGAACGGGGTCTGGGACGTCGAGGAGACGTGCGAACTGGACGCCGGCGTGCCCTTCGACGTGGACTACTACGCCGCACACGTGGACGCGCCGTGGTGGACGTTCACCAACCCCTGCAACGCAGAGCACGACCTCGTCCCGTCCTGGGTGACACCGACCGCCTGGACGTCCTTCACCCTGTGCGCCGTCCTCACCGTCACCGCGATCGGGCTGAGGATCGCGGCCTCGAGGCGTGCGGCTGCCGAGGCACCATGACCGGTCAGTCCAGCGGCCTGTCGAACCTCAGGAAGAGACGGACCTCGTCGCCGACGACCTCCAGACCTGAGCACACCTTTCGACGATCGAGCAGGCTCCGGGCGGCGCAACTCTCACCTGTGCTGTTGATGCCTGCGGCGACCTCCGCCGCCGACCAGGCGTGCGGCCCGCTGACGGTCCATTCGCGCCAGCAACCACCGGAAGCGCAGTTCACCCTCGGGTCGGTGGCGGCGAACCCATCGGGAAGGGGCGGCGCATCCGTCGCGGGCGGTACAGCAGTCTCGTCGATCGCTAGCCACAGCACGGGCGCGGTTACAGCGGTTGCTGCGAACGCGAGTGCCGACAGCACGATCACGAGGATGGCGGCGGTGCGACGCATCTGTGGACTGTAGGCCGCCGCACGCTCGTTGGCATGTGTGGACGGGCTGGGACTTCGATCGCTATCACCCGCAATCGGATGGGGGGCGTGCTGGGACGACCTGCGTGGCGCCTTGGTCACCCACGCATATCGCCCACTATGACGCAACTGGCGCTCAAGCCGGACCCTGGCTCAACCGCAATGCGATCGCCCTGTCCACGAGCGAGCTGACCGTGGCGTTCATATTGACCAACTTGATGCGCCGGTTGAAGACGTTGAACCCCATCTCCGCGAACATCTTGCCGATCACCTCGTCGGCGAAGCTCGAAGAGACGACCGCCTGACCTTCGAAGTCCAAGACCACGTGCGGTACTCCATCGTTCAGCACGTTCACGATGAGCGTCTTCAGTTCGCGGGCGGCTTTTCGACTCCCCGAACCTCCCGCTTGGTTTCGGATGCTGATTACGTGCTCACCGTCATCCGACTCCAAGCTCTCCAGAAACATGTTCGTGGGGCTGTAGTTCAGCGCATCCCCAAGACTCACCGGCTTGTCGATCTGGAGTTGGAAATCGACTGTCGTTCCGTGATTGTCCGGCCCAACAAACTCCTGATCGTTGGCTCCTGAGAATCGGTCACCCTCGAGGAGCATCCGACCCCTGCCAGACGTAAGGTTCATCCGGCCACCGTTCTGCTCGAGGATCTTTACTAGACCGAACAAGCCATTACCTTGGTTAGTCTTGTCATCGCGCGTAACTCCCTCTCTCACCGCGAGGGTTAAAGCGTCGAAGGAGGTCGCGGGCTTGTACTTTGCTGACGACGCTAAGGAGCGTTGGACGCCGATGCCCGTGTCCGACACACAAACTGCTAGGCGTTTGCTGCTGGCATGGATTTGAAGCATCGCGAATCCGGCGCCTGACTTCGAATGCTGGGTGACATTGTCAAGGACCTCCATCAGGCACCACTCCAGCGCTTCCAGAACGCCTTCCCGGCACTCGACCTTCCGCCGAATACAATCCATGAAGGCAGTCGTCAACGCGCTTGCTTGATGGTGGTCGAAGTACACCCATATACGCGACAAGGGTTCGTTCAGATCGTCGAGGTTCGTCCTACTAGCTTCGAGTGGATTCCGCAGTCTCATCGTGTCCGCGATTCGGGGCATGTTCGCCAAGTCAACCGAGACGCCCTCGCGTCGAAAGTGCTGGACGATGGCCACCGCCGGAACAGCAATACTCGGATAGAACCCACTCGCGTCCGAGAGATCGAACAACAAGCGCTCGCCGTCGCGCTGAGCTCGCTTGCACTCCCGCAGGACTGTCCGGACATCGCGATCGCTGGACAAGGAGTGAATGGTTACCGTCCGAGGTGCTTGGGCACCGGCCGCCGATCCCGGCAGGTTGGGAGGGGACACAAGAGTCTGCGGCAACGATGCGGTGGCCCGCGGATCTCCCTTCTGAGGTGCCCTTGGTTCAGGCGCGCGGCTGCTGGCCCTGGGCTCCGGCACGCCTGTCCGTCTGACAGCAGCATGTGTCGCAGCTTCGCGTGCCGCCGTCCGGCGTGCGAAATCGCTCTCCGGTGGGGATGTCGCTGGCGGCGGGGACGGAGCACCTGCCACCGACGGCACGGCGCCCGTCTTGCTTACCCGGTCGAATCCGCGTTCAGCGAGATGTTTCCGGAGGCGCATCTCAGCCGGAAGATTGACGGTAGATGATGCACTTTTAACGAACTCGCCCAAGTCCTTGAGCATCGCGAGGATCGTCTTCGACTCAACGCCGAACTCCTTCGCAAGTTCGTGGACCCGCGTCTTCGCCATCGATCACTCCTTGTAGGTCCCGGTGCAGGCTAGTTCGTGCAACCGACTGGGCGAGGGACTACATCGTGGCCCTAGGCGGTGGCGTTTGAACAACCGCCGGCCGGGTTACCCCGTCTGGCACCGACGGGTTAGGGCCGCATCATTCAACCGCGTTACATCCCTCGTCGTCGCTCCGTAGCCCCGTCTGGTAGCCAGTTCATGGACGAGATGTTCCAAGAACTTCGCGCACGTTGCCTCCAAGAACCCCCAGTGACGTACCGAAGAGGTGCCGGCTCGGCTGCGTGGTGCCCGCGCATTTGTCCAGGATCGCGGCGGTCAGTAGCCACCGACCGGTGATTTCGAGCGCACTTACGAGGTTGGGGTCAAGGTCATCCTCGGGCTGGTGCTTCACGTGGTTGTACGACGCCCAGAATTTGCTCAGCCAGACGTTCGAGTCACCGATCCAGTCGCCCCAGGATGGATCGACTATACGGACGATTGCACCGGGCAGGTCCTCGTCCTTGACCTTCTTCGCCCAGTCGTGGCCCCGTCGGTGCGCCGCTACCCACGACTCCATGGCGGCTGCCGTCGAGAGAAGCCGAGCCTCTGGGGTCTGGTTCGGCTCGAGCACGTGCCGCACGACCGGGGTCACCGCGCGCCGATGACTCCGCACAATCTCGACCCACCTAGCAACCGACCCGAGGCCGCCGAGTTGGTCAAGGCCAATGTGGGGGAAGAAGTGCGCGACGTCGTGCGAACCGTCTGCCGACATGAAAGATGTCTCCCAGAAGCCGCTCCAACTCGAGTCTGCAGTCAATCTCGCGGAACCCCCGAACGCGTGAACCCGCTCGCGGTGCGCGATGTTGAGGAGCGCGTGAACGGCGTCGAGCCGACCGATGTGGTCGTGGATGCTGCGTCGATCAGAGGACTCGACGGTGGCAATGAGCGGGGTGGCGAAGGTCCGACGATCAAACCCACCCCCCACGCTCCAACCCGTGCTCAAGCGCAGGGTGAATCCGTCGTCGAGTGGGACGGTGATTCCCTCGGCGTAGCGAAGCTCGGCGCTCCAGCCAACGTGCTTGCCGTCTTCGATGAGCGGGTCGTCCCGGTAGATCTGGTCGGGAAGCCAATTGTGCAGACCGTGGTAGGCGAACTGCACCGCGACGACCTTGTCGGCGTCGACCAGCTCCAGGTCGAGGTCGACGATCACCCCGTGCGCTGCGTACTTGGCGACCTTGAGCTGGCCCGCACCGTTTCCTCGAGTCCTGATATCGACGAGCAGGATGTCACCCGCCTCCGTGCTTCCGCCGACGGCGACGGCGTCGATCGGGAGCCTCTCGTTATCGAACGCCTCATCGTCGGCGACCAGCTTTGCGACGACGGCGTCTGCGCCCAGTTTGATCAGCCCGGTGAGGAGCCGATCCTGCGGCGGCTCCGTCGCTGGCGCCAGGAGTCCGACCACTCCCTCGCGTAGTTGGTCCATCTGTTCGGCCCGCCTCACGGCTTCCTCACCTCTTGGCTGCGCGAATGCACTCTCTGCTCCCCTCGATTTAGTTGAGAGTCACCTTGCAGGACTCCTCCGACACCGGGTCTGCTGCATGAATCGATGCCAGCACGACCTAGCCCATTCCGCGTCTGCATGCTCGGCCTACTGCCGGAGCATTCCAACGTGGGTGTTCAGAGTGCGCAGCGCCCGGTCAATGTTCGCCAGACTCTCTTCGGACTTGGTGAGGCTCGAACTCGAGATCTTGCTTCCTGTTGACGGGGAGGGCGCCACGGGCCCGTATCCCTCTGTCACAACTTCGAACTGGTCGAAGTACTCGGTCCCCCCGACATCGTTGTAAGTGGCGGTCACATTCACATCGGAGTCAGCACCCGCGACCGTCCGCCCAGGATCTCCCTCCATCCGCCACATCACGCGACGTCGCGCACCTGGCGGAAGCGTGTGGGATCGCGACAAGAACTGGGACAAGCGCTCGCTGATGTGATCGTCCGCATCTCGTGCCGCGAGCGGCCCGGCATCGATGCGGACGTTGCGCGCGATCGAGCGGCCAACGTTCTCGATGGTGATGTCCCAGAATCCATTTCCATGAAGCCCTGGGGCGAGATCGATGTTCACGTAAGGGCGGGTCTGTCGAGCACTGTCGGTTGCGAGCAACTTCAATTGTGCGACCGAGGCTCGGAAGGCCGTGAAGGCGAATACAGCAAGACCCAACGTCCCGATCGCTGTCGCGATGCCGGCACAAACAGTCAGCCACTCAAACGTCGTCATGACGGCTAGTGTGCACGGACGCGCCGAGAGTGAAGTCGCTACCGATCCACCGCTGTGGGCCGTCCTTCCGACCGCCTGCCTACACCCGTCGGATCTGGGTACGGGCTCGCTCTCGCTGATACGTCTTCGAGGGGCTCAACGCGCCAGTGCGTCTTACCACCGCCTGTGGCCGTAACGACCCTGTTGTTGCCGGTGTGGTGTGCCTGTCCGCGCCCTCGCCATCGCCGCAGTCCGTGCCTCGCGCAAACACACGGCTTCACAGTCCACCACAACCGACACCGGTAGCACGGGTAACGGCGCATCGCTTTGGTCCGGCGCGGTCGGCTGGCTTAAGGCCTGGGCAACTGCGGCAGCGTAGGTAGAGCGGGCGGCACAAATGTGAGCGCGGGATCCTCGAGGTGGTCCTGCAAAACCTTGATCACCCCGTCGCCATAGCCAGCGAGCGCCTTCTGGTATCCCTGCACGACTGGATACGTGGACGTCAACTCGTCCGCCGTCACCAAGAACTGCGAATCACGGACCCACTGCCGCCAAGCGAGGGACGTGTCGTAGAAGTCGTGGACCACGCGATAGCTGGGATAGCGGCCTAGTGGCACGTAGGTAGTGAACAACGCATTACGCATGCGCCACAGCACTGCCGTGCCCGCCAAGCCCCTCCTACGTCCGCAGACATCGTCGCGAAGATTGCTGACTTCGACCATGAGCTGAGCAGCGGCGGCAGCGCGCTCGTCCGCTGCCTTCCGTGCGTCGACTTCTCGCAGCTCGTCGCGGCGGGAGCGCTCGCCGTACCGGTACGCCAAGAGCACGCCAAGTAACACAGTAAGGGCCCCCAGAACTGCGCCGAGAAGCGTTGATGCCCATCCCGACCATGCGTCGGCCGACTCCATCTGCATGAGGCGACGTTACTGCCGCGATCGTGCGACCCGCGTCCTTCCACCGCGAGTCGGACGCACGGATCTGAGGATGAGCGGACGGCCTGCCTTGCCCTCAGTGGAGGCCTCGCACCGGGACCTGGCCGCGCAGGAAGTCCAGTTGGTCGCTCACCACTTGCTCGAAGTGGGGTTCCACGTAGGGGTCGAAGTGCCCGCAGTCGTAGACGCGCACGGTCGACTGGGGCATCTTGGCGGCGGCTCTCTCGGCCACTGGGCGGGGCGTGACGGTGTCGTGGGCGGCGATCTGGACCAGCGCGGGGCACGTCACGCGATCTGCATACCTGGCTGGCGAGTAGAGGCCGATCTTGAGAGTGACCCGGGCTGCGACGTAGGCGGGGTAGTCATCCTCGACGAGACCTGATGCCTCGATCTGCCGGGCGAGACCTGGCGCGGCGTCGGGGGTGGTCATGACGGCGGTCGTGCCGGGCTCACCCACGGCCTCGACGTAGACAGGAGTTCGTCGGCGCAATGCCGCGACTTGGTCGAGCACAGCTGGGCGCAGGAGACGCAGAGCCGCGACGATGCCCGTCGCCCGCACCGCTGCGGGACCACTGACGTGCGGGACCTGCGCGATGATCGCGGCTAGCCTCTCTCCCTGTCCCGCCAGGGTGAGGACGTGGCCACCGCCGAACGAGGTGCCCCACGCGATGAGCCGCTCGGGGTCGGCACCCGGCAGTGCGCGGGCGAAGCCTAGCGCGGACCGCCAGTCCTGAAGCTGCATGGCGACGTCCAGCACCTGTCGGGGACTGCCCTCGCTCTCCCCGAACCCGCGGTAGTCGAAGACCACGACCAGGTAGCCGGAGGCGACGAAGCGCTCGGCATAGGCATAGAGCCGCAGCGCCCGGACACCGCCGAAGCCGTGACCCATCACGATGACCGGCCTGGGGTCGTCCGCAGCCGAGGGGTGTGCGCTTGGGCGATAGACGCGGGCCGCGCACGCGGTCCCCTCGGATCGGAATGTCTGCTCCGAGGTGGTGAACGGGAGATCGGACGGCTCTGGCACTGGCTCTCCTGGCTCGTCTTGAATGGCGCGCAAGAGAGCCTCGCCGACTCTTGAACCGCGGTCAAGATAAGGTGACCCATGCCTCGAAACCGCCGCCAGCAGGACCCCGGGGTGAAGCGCGCCGAGATCGTCGATGCCGCAGCAGGACTGTTCACCGAGGCCGGCTACGACAACACCTCCATGGCCAAAGTCGCAGCAAGCGCCGGAGTCACGACGAACACGATCTACTGGTACTTCAAGGACAAGGACGCGCTTCTCGTCGGCGTACTCGACCACCTCCTCAGCGAGTCGCTGGCGGCCGCTTCCCTCCACGCCGGCGAGCCCTGGGTCGACCAGGTGCTGTGGGCAGTCGAGCAGCTCGACCAGTACAACCGGCTCGTCACGGACGTCCACGCCAGAGCCTCCACCTCGCCCGCCATCGAGGCCTGGCACAAGAGCTTCCACGACCTCATGGACTCGCTGATGGCCAAAGGTTTCCGCGGAGTCGGCGTAGCAGAGGCCGACCTGGACGCGATGAACCGAATCGGCGCCTTCGTCGTCGAGGGCCTCCTGATGCACCCACACACGGGGCCGAGCCGACGTGAGATCGTCGAGCAACTTGCCCGTCCTCGTGGAGATCGAGGCGCGTAGCTCGCCCGTCGCTCAGCTTGCATCAACGTCCGCAGCCGCGATCCGCGCGTATGCCTGGTGCGTCTAAGCGCCGTCTGCCGGCCGCGCGGTTCTGCCGAGATCCGGCCGTGTTACGCATCGCTTCAGGTACTGTCCTCGTGCGGTCATCTCAGCGGTAACAAAGGCGCAGAGGGGTCCTCGGCAGAGCCGAGAACTAAGGCTGAGTGAAGTCCCGGCCTCGCTCTAACCAGTGCCTCCCCGGAAGGCGCCGCACTCCGCGCTCAGCAGCGCAAGACGCACGATCTGCCGCGATCCGCGTATGCCTGGTGCGACTTAGCGCCGCCCGCGGGCGACACCCCGAACGTCCGCTCATGCAGGCCGATGTCCACATGACCGCCCGGCGCGTGCGAGCCCGCTATATGACGCGGCCTGCCTATGGTCCATCCATGGAAGCCATCCCGCTCGCCGCGCTCCTCCCCGCCGGGCTGGACCCGACCGCCTTCAAGGTCCACTTCGCAGTCTGGAACGGCGTCAAGCACCCGATCGACGTCCTAGCGAGCAACCAAGAGGAGTGGCAGGGCTGGAACTCCTGGCGTAGCGGGAAGGACGACTTCAACCGCGAGTTCATTTTCTCGCTCGCCCAGGACAAGCACGACGCGAGCCTCTGGCTCTTCGGCGGGATCTGGGAGGTCCTAGAACGCCGACCCGAGCAGCAGGCGCATTCGTACACCGTGGCGCTCCGTGAGGACCTGATGGGTCCGTTCATGCGCCGTCTCTATATCCGCCACAAGCGGACCGGTAGGAACATCCGACGCACGATGGAGTCGGTGCTGCCCACGATGACCGTCTCATCGATCTTGGAAGAGCCGTTTACCGGTGACCCCTTCCCGGGACACGACCGAATCAACCACAGCCTCGCCGACCTCCAGGCTGTCGTCGCGCAGGCCCGGGCCGATTGGCGAATCGCGTTGGAGAGCATGAAGGGCGTCTACGTCATCCACGACAAGGAGACCGGGCAGCGGTACGTCGGTTCCGCCTACGGGGACACCGGCGTCTGGCAGCGGTGGGCGACGTACGCGGCCACGCTGCACGGCGGCAACGTCGGCCTGAAGGAACTCGTCGACGAGAAGGGCGAGGAGTATTACCGGACCAACATGCGGTTCGCGCTCCTGGAGTATTGGTCCATGCGGACCGGTGACGATCACGTCCTGGAGCGGGAGTCGTACTGGAAGGACGTGCTTCACGCGCGATCACTCGGACACAACAAGAACTGACCGGAGCGAGCGGATCTGCGCAGCGACTCTATGACGGCACGATCACGACCTTGCCGAGCGACTGCCCTTCTCCGACGTACGCGAGCGCGGCAGGGGCCTCCTCGAGCGAGAAGGTCCGGTCGATGGGAATCACTATCTCCCCCGTAGCGCACCGCTCGGCGAGCGGCTGGAAGCGGACCGGGCCTCCCTTCACGGCGAGCACCCCGATGGAGCGGCGGCTGAGGAGCCCGACTGCCGAACCGGCGGTGAGCACCCGGAGCAACGTGCCGACCGACCCACCTACACACCGGTAGCGGCCCCCACGATTCAGCGCGCGCCGGTAGGCGAAGACCGACCGATGCGCGACCAGGTCCAGGATCAGGTCGAAGGGCTGGGACAGGCGCGTGAAGTCGTCCGCGGTGTAGTCGACCACGTCGTCGGCGCCCAGGGACCGCATGAAGTCCAGCTTCTTGCCGTTGTCGACGCCGGTGACGTGGGCGCCCGCCCGCTTCGCGAGCTGGATGGCGAACGCCCCCGAGCCTCCGCCGGCCCCGTTGATCAGCACCCGCGACCCTGACCGGGCCCAGCTGGTCCCTTGCCAGGCGATCGCTCCCGACTGCGGGACGGACGCGGCCTGCGCGAACGTCAACGCAGACGGCTTACGGGCCAACACCGACTCCGGTGCCACGGCATACTCCGCGAAGCCGCCCTTGAGCGCGAGGTTGTCGCCGTACACCTCATCCCCAGCGCGGAAACGGGTCACCCCCTCGCCGATCGCCTCGACCACGCCGGCGATGTCCGAGCCGAGCGTCGGGCGCGCCGGAGAACGCAAGCCACCGATCCGCGCATAGACGGGCGAGCCACGCAGGCACTCCCAGTCGCTGAGGTTGATCGAGGTCGCCGCGACCTTGATCAGCACCTGACCGGCGGCGGGCGACGGCAACGGCACGTCCTCAATGCGGAGCACCTCAGGACCGCCGTACTGGCCATAGATGACAGCTCTCACTTCGCCGCTCCCGCCTTGGGGCCCTGCAGAGCCCCGCCCCAGCAGGGTAGGCGGCGAGCTACGACTTGTCTGGCCCACGCGGCGCTCCAGCCGGTGCGTCAAGCCACCGCGAGCCGGCGCGGTGGCACCGTTGCTGGTCTCGTCCTAGGAAAGGAAGAACACTCTCTCCGCGGCTAGCTGACGCGCTGGGTCAGTCGCCTACCGTGGCGGTGAGCGCGAGCCAGCCCTGGAGCACCGACCCGAGGATGAAGAAGGCCAGTGCCGCGCCGACCCTCGGCGCCTTGTCGATCAGCGCCTTGATCACGTCGCTCCCGGGTAGATCGATCTTCGTCCCGGCTGCGTCGGTGATCGAAACCGTTGGCGCCGACTTGAACTTCGTCACCGCCCAATCGGCGATGTCTACGAGGACTAGTGCGACTCCGATAGCGATGCAGATGAATACAACGGCGCCCTTCCTTTGTTGCTCCTCCCGAAGTGTTGCTCGACGGTAGGGCTGCTTGACGTACGGCGTCATGACCCGATTGCGGCACGCGAAACGGGGCAGCCGATCCTTCGGGTATGACCACGCGGCATCTCTCCTTGCCGAAGCCCGCCAAGGTGGTCATGGCGATCGCCGCCAACCAATCGAGTCCTAGCGCCCGTCGAATGGCATGTCCGCGGGCCGGCTTCACGTGTCCCCGAAGAGGCGTCTATCCGCCGCGGACGACCAAGGCCCTCAGCTTGCGTGGTGCTGAACGACGTTGAGCACGTTGCCATCGGGAGCGCGGACGAAGAAGCGAGTCACGCCCCATGCCTCGGTTGTCAGGGGATGCACGATCTCGTACCCGCGCTCCTGTGCTTGGCGGTAGGCGGCTTCGACGTCGTCGACCATGACCGAGACCACGGGGTCCACGGGCGCGGTGGCATCGCTGGTCATCACCTGGAGCGTCGCCCTGGATACCGGCGACGTGTGGCGGGCCACCCAGCCCAGGTTGAACTCCTCTTCGGCTAACCCGAGGTAGTCGCTGTAGAAGCCCCTGGAGGCGGGGAGGTCGGGTACGTGGAGGTCGGCGATGATCTGCGTGACGCGGATGCGTGACGGGTCGGCACTCCCAGCTCGGGCCGTTTCGCCTGAGTTCTGCTCCGACACGGCGCCCAGGAGGTGGATCCAGCGAGGATCCTGCTGGCCCGACCGGCGCTCGAGTTCGCGTACCAGCGGTTGCGGGCGGCTCGCCATCCGGTGCAGGCACTCCTCGACCTGGCCCCGGTCGGCGAACCGGTGCAAGCGCTCGGTGCGGGTGCGCAACTCACCCGGCGCCTGCGCGCCGCGTAGCAGCAGCACCGTGAGCAGCGCCCGCTCGTCGGGCTCGAGGGCGAGGTGCTCGTCGAGGATCTGGTGGTACTTCAGTGTCCGGCGCCCGGTGTCGGACCACACGATCCGCAGCAGCCCGCGTTCCTTGAGCGACTTCGCGGTCCGTTCGACGATCTGCTGGTCGAGGTCGGTGACGGGGTCGCGGCTGCTCGTCTGGTTGCACGCCGACATCAGTGCGTTCGCGGAAAGGGGATAGGTGGCGGGCACGGTCGTCTGCTTCTCCAGCAGGCTGCCGAGGATGCGCTGGTCAGTCGCATCGAGGACGGGGAGTTCTCTCACGTCACGACCTTAGGTCTGCCTGGCACGATGCGGATCAAACAGCGTCTATTCACCGCGAATCAGCGTGGAGCCGCGCAGTCGATCAGTCGGCGACGCCCCTGCCGTGTTGCCTAGCCTGCGAACGTTGCGAAGGTCCAATGGTTGCCGTCGGGGTCAGCCACCGTGAAGTCGCGCGACGGATAGTCGGTCTGGTCGACGATCTCGCGCACGACTCTCGCGTCCAGTGAAATTGCGCGAGCCAACACCGCGTCTGGATCTGCGGTCACCACGTGCAGCGAGGCGGTCCCCGGCCTGCACGGTGTGGGTCGCTCACCGGTGCTTGAGAGCAGGATCCGCCCACCCTCGGGCCAGTCGAGCTGGCAGTGGTGAATGGCATCCACACGCTCACCGGGAATCAGAAGGTCTTCGGCGAACCCGAGTTGGAGCAGCCAACCGCGAAGGGCCTGGGCGTCATCGCTGACGAGGCTCGCCCAGACGCTGTGCTGCAACACCCGACTAACCCGGACGGTCATGATTGTCAGCGTACGTCTCACGCGCCCGACAGTGCCTGCATCCTGCCGGGCCCCGCCACCCTGAGGGGCCTCGTACGCGCTCCGAATCAGTCACGCTGTAGTCGGCGTACGGCCGGTGCTCGGTCGATGCGGCGGCCGTCACTGATGCCGAACTGAACGAAGATCTCCGGCTCTCGGTGTCCCCGCAGACAGCGAGTGGGAACGGCGAGCCGAATGCGCGCCTGCTCCCACGTACCTTCGACACCTCGACAGCGACGCGGGGCCGCATCGAAGTGGTCGAAAAAGAGGAGCTTGGTGCGTGCTGCTCGTCCCCGTCTCTTGCTGATCTCGACGACATAACCAGCCTCGAATATCTCGAAGCGCGAGATGCTGAGCGAGGCAGTCCCATTCCGCCGAAGCCCCGGAACTTGGGCCGTGACCGCGACTTTTTCGGACGTATGCACGTATCGCGCGCTCTTAATGTCAATCCCGGCCGGAGCGTCGTTCAACCTGTCCTCACGAGTAACTACCTCAGCCGAGGCAATCCCTGCCGGGATGGTGAGCATGAGAGTGACTGCGGCGATCAAGGCACCGGACCTATTCATTCACGCAGGATGACACGAGGATCTGGTTCGCCACCTGCGGCCTCGGGTGCCACGAGGGATCCGAGGGCTGCTTTGGCCAGTCCCTCCTCCTCACGCCGCTGACCTGCCCAGATGCAGGCCGCCCGAGGGGCGGCCGCCGTCCCGGGTCGACGATACGAGACGGTAGACCCCGTGCGCCGCCCCGACCTGACTCCGCTCCAGGTCCTGAGGACCACCTTCGGCCACCAGGCGTTCCGCGGTCCACAGGCCGCCATCGTCGACACCGTCACGGCCGGCGGCGACGCCCTGGTGCTGATGCCTACCGGCGGCGGGAAGTCGCTGTGCTACCAGATCCCGGCGCTGGTCCGCCCCGGCACCGGGATCGTGGTCTCGCCGCTGATCTCGCTGATGCAGGACCAGGTCGCCGCGCTCGCGGCGCTCGGCGTGCGGGCGGCGTTCTGGAACTCCGCGCTGACGCCACCCGAGCGCGACGAGGTCGTCCGCGCGTACGGCGCGGGCGAGCTCGACCTGCTCTACCTCTCCCCCGAACGGCTGGCGGCCCCTGGCACGCTGGAGCTGCTGGGCCGGGCCCCGATCAGCGTGATCGCGATCGACGAGGCGCACTGCGTCGCGTCCTGGGGGCACGACTTCCGGCCCGACTACCTGACGATCTCGCGGCTGACCGCGCAGTTCCCAAACGTCCCCCGGATCGCGCTCACCGCGACCGCCACCACCGCGACGGCCGCCGAGATCGCGGACCGGCTCGACCTCCGCCTGGGCGACGACGACGCCGGCCGGTTCGTGGCGTCGTTCGACCGCCCCAACATCGAGTACCGGATCGTCGCGAAGACCGATCCGCATGCCCAGATCCTCGACTTCCTGACCCGCGAGCACGCCGGTGAGAGCGGCATCGTCTACTGCCTCTCGCGCCGCTCCGTCGAGGAGACCGCGGCCTTCCTGACCCGCCAGGGCATCGAGGCGCTGCCCTACCACGCGGGCCTGCCCACGGCCGTGCGCGCCGAGACCCAGGCCCGGTTCCAGCGTGAGTCGCCGCTCGTCGTGGTGGCCACGATCGCGTTCGGGATGGGCATCGACAAGCCCGACGTCCGGTTCGTCGCGCACCTCGACCTGCCCAAGTCCGTCGAGGGGTACTACCAGGAGACCGGCCGCGCGGGCCGCGACGGCGCCCCGGCGACCGCGTGGCTGGCGTACGGCGCGGCGGACGCGGTGCGGCTGCGCGGGTTCATCGCCCGCTCCCCCGGCGGCGCCGCCCAGCGCAAGGTCCAGACGGCGAACCTGGACGCGATGCTCGCGCTGTGCGAGACGATGCGCTGCCGGCGCGCCCAGCTGCTCACCTACTTCGGTCAGCTCACCGTGACCGCCTGTGGGAACTGCGACACCTGCACGAGCCCGCCCGAGGACTACGACGCGACCGTGCCTGCGCAGGAGCTGCTCACCGCGGTGGCGCGGCTCGCGCAGAGCCGGCAGGTGCTCGGCGTCGAGCCGCTCATCGAGCTGCTGCGCGGGGAGGGCTCCCCCACCACCGAGCAGGAGTGGCGCGCCGTGGTCCGCCAGCTCGTGGCGCAGGGCTACCTCTCCTGCGACGTCCGCGGCCGGCAGACGCTGCACCTCACCGACACCTCGGCGCTGCTCCTGGACGGCGAGGTGAGCCTCCGGCTGCGCAAGGAGACGCCGGTGGCCGCGGCGCCGGCCGCGCGGGCGGCACCGCGCGCCGCCCGCGCCTCCCGCCGCCGTGGTCGTCGCGGCCGCACCAAGCGCAGCCGCAAGCGCAGCACCCGCAAGACCACGGCCCCCGCACCGCTCGTCCTGGGCGACCTCGACGCGGACGCCCAGGCCCGCTACGGCGCCCTGCACGCGTGGCGCTCCGACCAGGCGCGCGACCTCAGCCTCTCGCCGTTCCTGATCCTCAACGAGCGCACCCTGCTCAGCATCGCGCAGCAGAACCCGAGCAACCCCGACCAGCTGCTCGACATCGTCGGCATCGGCCCGCAGAAGCTCCAGCGCTGGGGTGCGCCCGTCCTTGGGGTGCTCGCCGACGCCTGACCCGGCTGGGCT
Organism: Nocardioides sp. Z21_20; assembly: GCF_059766585.1. Lineage (NCBI taxonomy): Bacteria > Bacillati > Actinomycetota > Actinomycetes > Propionibacteriales > Nocardioidaceae > Nocardioides > Nocardioides sp. Z21_20. Next base: position 32,735 of record NZ_JCBAJX010000012.1, on the reverse strand, counting down.
TACGGCCCGTGGAAGCCGATGACCAGCGCGACCGCCCGCTGCCAGCGCCGCAGCCCCTCGAGGATCGCGCGCATGGCGTAGCTCGCGCAGACGACCACCTCGTAGTCGCCGCCATAGCGACGGCGCAGCTCACCGCCGATGACCTCGCGCGTGACCGCATCGATGGTCGCGAGCAGCATGATCGGGTCGGTGTCCTCCATGGCTCAGGCTGCCTCCTCGGCTCCTCGCGGCGTGGTCCCCCCGCGGGCCGATCTCGCCCTCTCCTCAGCCTGACCCCGGGCGGGCCGGAAAGTCATCGCAACGGGACGGGCTGTTTCCCTGTTGACCGATGCGGTGGTGCAGGGCACCGTGAATCGGAACGGCGCCGTGCGCGAGGAGAAGCCGATGAGCTCGATCGAACGTCCCCCGGCCATCGTTCGCTGGACGCTGCGCCTCGAGGAGACCGCGGCCCTCGACCGTGCGGTACAGGCCATCGAGCCCTCGATCCGCGCCGAGTTCGGGACGGGCACGCGAGGCTCGGTGCTGCGCGGCGACTGGCTCGGGCACGCGGTCCATCCCGCGCTCACCGACGTCGTCCTCGGCACCTGGACCTCCGCCACGGTGCTGGACCTGTTCGGCGGACCCGGGTCAGCGGCGGCGGCGCGGCGACTCGTCGGCACCGGCCTGCTGTTCGTCGTTCCCACCGCCTGGACCGGGTGGGCCGAGTGGTCGAGTGCCGGCCCGCGCGAGCAGCGGGTCGGCGTGGTGCATGCGGCCACCAACGCCGCCGCGGTCCTCACCTACGCGGCGTCCTGGACCGCCCGCCGCCGGGGCCGGCAGCGCGCCGGGGCGCGGCTCGCGCTGGCCGGCGCGACGATCGCGGGAGTCGGCTCCTACCTGGGCGGGCACCTGGCCCGGGCGCGCCAGGTGTCCTCCCACGATCCCGCCTACGACGCTGCGCCGGGCGAGTGAGGACACAGGCTCCCGATGACCTACGACGAGAGCCTGGCCGAGCGGATCCGGGCCGCGGTCCTCGTGGCGGCCGGGGCGGACGGCATACGCGAGATCAAGATGTTCGGTGGCCTGTGCTGGACCGTCAACACCCACATGGCCGTCGGTACCGGCGCCGATGACCTGATGGTCCATGTCGGCGTGGACGGAGTCCACGAGGCACTCGCCCAAGGCGCCCGCCCGGCGATGATGGGGGCGCGCACCATGGGCGGCGTGGTGCTGGTCCCCGCGGCCGATCTTCCGGACGCCGACGCGCTGGGGGCCTGGGTGGGCCCGGCGGTCGAGCGCGCCCGGGCGAGGCCACCGAAGCCGCCGAAGCCGCTCAGACCTGCCCGCTGAGCTGCTCCAGCCGAGCCGCGAGCGCATCCACCATCGCGCCGGCCCTCTTGGCGGAGATGGCCGCGTGCCGGTCGCCGCCCTGGCTGGACACCGGGAGCACGTCGACCGAGAGCCTCGCGCCGCCGGCCAGCGCCCGCAGCTCGTCGATCTTGTCGCCGAACGGCGAGCCGCTGCCCGGGGAGTAGTAGCGGACGACCTCGTCCAGCTCGTCGGCGTACAGGTCGGCCTTCGTCACCGCGATCACCAGCCAGATCGGCCGGTCGCGGCGTACCGCCATCGAGGCGATCCGGTGCGCGGTGATCGCCCAGTCCTCGAGCTCCGCGGCCAGCTGCTCCTCGCGGGTCGCGACCGCGACCCCCGTCGTGCCCGCGGTACGCCGCGGCGTGGCGTGGCCGTTGGCGACGACGTGGATCACCCCGTCCACGGGCTCGTCGTGGAAGACCTCGTCGAGGGCACCCAGGCGCGTCGCCGCGTTGTCGCCGGGCACCACCAGGAACCGGAAGCCGTGCAGGCGGGCCGAGCGCCGGGTGCGCCGTTCCATCACCGCCGAGCCGACCTCGGCCACCCCGTCACCGGAGGTGCGCCGCGCGAGCCGATCGGCGAGCTGGGTCTTGCCGACCCCGGTCATCCCGGTGACGGCCACCGTCGGGAAGCGCCGACGGAAGAGTCGCCCGATCCGGTCGGGGGCCGACGCGAGGCCGGTCAGCACCCCGCCGGCGAGGGTGGCCCCGAGGGCCGCGCGGCCCGATCCGGGCAGAATCGTGCGGAATCGATCTGCGGCGTGGGGCACGGCGCCTCCTCGGTCTGCGTTCGGTGCGGGTGCGGCACGCGCGAGCCTACGTTCCTGCGGCCCTCACGCACCGCAGCGCGGACCCGGATTGAGCGTGAGGCCGTCCCTACCTCCGCTCGATCCGTGGCGCGTTCACGGGCAATGCGCTGAGCTGGGGCTCGCTGTCGTGCTAGTCGCAGTCGCTGCAGAGGTCCGAGCCCGGCGCCGAGCGCCGCGACCCGTGCTGGACCAGGTAGCAGCCGGTGCAGGTGAACTCGTCGGCCTGCATCGGCGTGACCTCGATGGAGAGCGTCTCGTGGGAGAGATCCGCGCCCGGAAGCTCATACGACTCGGCCAGCTCGGCCTCGTCCTCGTCCACCTTCCCCGAGGTCTTGTCCTGCTCGCCCGAGGTGAGGCGTCGAGCCTCCAGGCTCTCTTCCTTCTGCTCGTCCTCTGTCTTGCGGGATGCGTCGTAATCAGTGGCCATGCGGGGTCCTCTCTGGGCGGAGCGCGAATGTTATCGCCGCAGGTTTCCCGGCCCGCAATCACGGTGCCGCCGGGCCGCGCGGGGGACGGCTGGTGGGCGACCGTTCAGAAGGAAAACGCGAGCCCCGCCAGGCTGCTCCAGGCGTGGGCGCCGACGTGTTTTCCTTCCGAACGGTCGCCACCCCCAGCGGCTCGGAGCCATGGGAGAGTGAGCCATGGGCATCTTCCGGAGGAAGCCGGTGATCGAGCCGCCCGCTCCGCCCAGCGAGCCGAGCGTCGGGCGGCATTGGATCCACTACCTCTACTTCGCCGGCGAAGACGCGGCCCGCGCCGCCGCGGCACAGATCAGCACCGCCGGCTGGGGCCTGCAACGGGTGGACCGGTCCGCCGGCGGCGGTCCGGAGTGGATCGTGATCGCGGAGGCGCACGGCGCGGTCGTCGATTCCGAGACGGTCGACAGGGCGCGCAGCTTCTTCGAGGCGGTCGCTGCCGCCCACCACGGCGGGGACTACGACGGCTGGGAGGCCAGTCTCTGAGCAGGCACGCCCCTCAGCTGCTGGGGTTGAGCACCTCGTAGTCCTCGTCGAGCTGGATCTCGACGTCCTCGCCGTTGTCGAGCGTCACCTCGACGACGTAGGCGTAGGGGTCGTCACCGTCCCCCTTCTCCACCTCGGTGACGCGGCCCTCGCCGACCTCCTCGAGGGCGACCTCTCCGGCGCGGTCGCGCTCGCTGTCGCTGACGGAGTCGTCCTCGCCACAGGCGGAGGCTCCCAGGACGAGGATCAGGGCGGCGGTGAGGGTCGAGGCTGTGCGGCGCATGGTGGGTCCTTCCCGAGCGGAGGTCGCTCTTCGAGGCTACTCCCGGCCGGTTTCGCCCAGCCGAGTCGAAGGCGCCGAGCGGAGACCGAACACGGCGGCGCGGAGGTCGCGGATCGTGGTGTCGATCTCCTCGATCGCCTGGCCCAGGCGGCGTCCCATCTCCACGTGGTCGTGCAGGGACGCCGTGCCCTGCAGCTCCAGCTCGATGGTGAACAGCCGCTGCAGGACCAGGCCGTGCAGGTCCTGGGCGATCCGGTCCCGATCCTCCAGCACCGCCAGCCTCTCCGCGGCGCGACGGGTGCGGGCGATGTGCAGGGACAGCGCCGCCTGCTCGGCCAGCAGCGCCACCAGCGCCGCGTCCGGCGGGCGGACGGCCGCGGCGGCGTCGGCGTCGGCGTCGGCGCACCAGCCCAGCGTGACCACGCCCTCAAACCCGATCGCGCTGCGCAGCGGCACGCCGATCCCGGCGGCGACGGGCTCTCCGCCCAGGGCCCGGCTGACGTCGACGGCACGCGGGTGCTCGGACAGCCGCTTCACGGCGAGGGGGCGCCCGCAGGCGGCGGCACAGCGCGAGAGCGACCTGCTGAAGTCCAGCCCGGACATCGCGTCGGGCTGCGCGGGCAGACCGGAGACCACCTGGAGCCGCAGGTGGGCCGGGTCGGGGCCGGTGACCAGCCAGGCGACGTCGGCCCCGGCCAGGTCGCGGGCCCGGTCCGCCACGATCTGCAGGGCGACGTCCTCGGCGTCGGGCCTGAGCACCGCGGTGGCGAGGTCGGCAGCGGCCGCCAGCCAGCGCTCGCGGCGCAGCGCGTCCTCGCGCAGCCGGGCGTGGTCGATCGCCACCACCGCGGCCGCGACCAGAGCGGCCACGAGCTGCTCGTCCTCGTCGCCGAACCCGCCGCCGGGCGCGGCGGTGAGGTGGAGCGTGCCGAGGACCTTCTCGGCCAGCCGGAGCGGGACCCGCAGGAAGGGGCGCCGGGGTGGGTGCGGTGTCTGCGCCGCGCCCCGGATGCGCGCCACCTCGTCGACGGCGGGACCGTGGCTGGCCAGCACCCGCTGCCCCACCGCGCCGTCGGCGATCGTCAGCGTCGCGGAGCGGGCCCGGGTGAGGTCGGCGGCGACCGCGAGCACGTGGTCCAGCAGCTGGGCGAGCGACAGGTCCGCGCCCAGGGTGGCGAGGGCGTCGACCAGCGAGTGCCAGCGGCCCTCGCCGCTCGTGGCGCCGTCGACCTGCTGACCTGCCATGCGCATGAGCTCGTCGAAGGAGATCTCGTCCCACGCCGGAGACGAGCCCTCCCCCTCGAGCTCGCCCGAGGACTCCTGCATGCCGCTCCTAGAACACGGACGCCGCCGGTCGTGGCAGCCACCCTGATCACGGTAACGCGACCGGGACCCCGAAGGGCACCAGAAGCGGCGCCGAATCAGTCCCGGGCGTGGTCCGCCACCTGGCGGCGCCGTGCCCGCGATCGAGGAGCCTCGGCGCGCCGCGTGCCGGGGCGCCACTCCTCGCGGTAGTCGGGGTGGTCGGCGTACAGCTCGGCGCGCATCTGCAGCGCGTGCAGGCGACGGTGGGTGCGCGGGTCCTCGCCCTGGCTGCGGACCCGCTCCACGCCGGCCAGCGTGATCCGGCTGCCGTCGACGAGGACCAGGTCGGCCGACCCGTCGGCACAGGCCGCCTCCTCGTCCTCACGCGCGCGGGCCTCGAGGAACTCGAGCATGGTGGACAGGGACGTGGATGAGGGGCAGGTCATGGCGGGTCCTGAGGAATTAGCGGTGCGGGTACGGCGTGGACCCTTTCTCTACCCGCGGGTAGGCCGCGCTCATCGACCAGGAAGGTAAAGGATCCCCACAATTGGGTAACAAAACGCAGGCTGCGCTCCACTCGACCCACGCCGCCGGCCGCGCGGCCGCACCGCCTACCCTGTCGGTCGTGCTGATCCTGTTGCCGCCCAGCGAGGGCAAGGCCGCGCCCCGCCGGGGCCGCCCCCTCGCCCTCGACACCCTCGGCTTCCCGGGACTCACCGACGCTCGCCAGGAGGTCCTCGACGCCCTGGTCAAGCTGTGCGACGGCCCCACCGAGGAGGCCGCGAAGGTGCTCGGTCTGGGCGCGACCCAGCTGGACCTCGTGCAGCGCAACGCCGAGCTCCGTGAGGCCCCGACCGCTCGAGCCGACAAGGTCTACACCGGGGTGCTCTACGAGGCGCTCGACTTCGCGACGCTCTCGACCGCAGCCAAGCGCCGGGCCGGTGCCCGGGTCGCGGTCACCTCGTCGCTGTTCGGGCTCGTCCGTCCCGGTGACGCGATCCCCGCCTACCGGCTCTCCGGCGACGCGACGCTGCCGGGCGTCGGCTCGGTGGCGGCGCTGTGGCGCGCCCACCTGGGCGCGGCCGCGGTCGAGGCGCTCGGCGAGGGCCTGCTGGTCGACCTGCGCTCCGGGATGTACGCCGCGTTCTGGCGCCCCGGGCCGGAGCTCGCGGCGCGGGTGGCGACGGTGCGGGTGCTGCACGAGGTCGACGGGGTCCGCAAGGTGGTCAGCCACTTCAACAAGGCGACCAAGGGCCGCATCGTGCGGGCCCTGATGGAGGACGGCCGCGCGCCGCGCACCCCCGCGGCGCTCGCCGAGGTGCTGCGCGACCTGGGCTGGGTGGTCGAGCTCGGCACCCCCGGACCGCGCGGCACCCAGCTCGACGTGGTCGTCGGCGACGTCTGAGGGCCGCTCAGCCCTCGGAGCCCTGCCACAGCGGATGCGTGGCGTCGTAGGACAGCGACTTCACCATGTGCACGACCGCGCCGGACTGCGGCTCGTCGCGGAAGTGCAGCCGATCCACCAGCGCCCGCATCAGGGTGAGCCCGCGTCCCGCCTCGGCCGACTCCTCGGCCGTGCGTGGGACCGAGCTCGCGTCGAAGCCGCTGCCGCTGTCGACGACGATGATCGCGCACCGGTCGGCGGCCAGCTCGACCTTCACGTCGTAGGTGTCGGTCTCCATGGCGTGGTCGATCACGTTGGCGCAGGCCTCGGTGATCGCGAGCTGGACGTCGTCGATGTCGGAGTCGACGACCCCGAAGGCCTGGAGCGCCTGGGCCGCGAGCCGGCGCACCACGGGCACGCTCACGCTCTCCCGGGGCAGGCTGAGCGAGAGGTCCAGGTGCGGCGTCGGGCCCTCGTGCCGGGCAGCGGTGGGCGGCCAGCGGTGCGTCTCGCCCTCCTCTTGGCCCCGGGAGCCGAGCCAGATCTGCAGGTGACACTCCCCCGTCTCGCCCTCGATGGGCCGCTCCAGCGCGACGGTGGCGACTCCGTTGAGGCGGGCGCCCAGCCGGCCGGCGAGACCGCTCACCACGTGGCACAGCGTCTCGCTGCCCGGGCCGGAGGCTCCCAGGGGGCAATCGAGCACCATCACCTCGACGGCATCCTCCGCGACGGAGACCAGCCGTGCCCGCCCGCCCAGGACGCGGTGGGCCTCGAGGAAGATCTCGCCCACCTCCGCCGCCGCCCGGGGTGGCGAGTCCCCGACGAAGCGGTCCGCGAGCGCGGCGCCGGCCAGGGAGGCCATCTGCGCCGGGGTCGCCGTGGGGTGAGCCTCGGCGGCGGCGGCCAGCGCCACCGCGACGCTGACTGCCCCGATCTTGCGGGGGTCGGCGTCGATCTGCGGCATCGGCGGCGGGCCGTCGTCGAAGGTCCTACGGACGCGGACCGTGGCCGGCGACGCCGCCGCTGCCCCTTCCGACGGGTCGAGGATCCGGTCCATGGCGCCGCCTGTCGGTAGGGGATGTGGCACCTCACGATTCCCCGGCGCGGCACGGACAAACGGGGCGCCGAGCGCTCGGCATCGGCGCCCCGCTGTGACGACTATCTCAGGGCGGGGTGGTCCGCCGGCCGAGCGTTGTACAGGCGCATCGATGCCATCGACTCGTCGCCGTCGTGCCCGCCGAGGAAGTAGGACAGCACCGTGACCGACGCCGGCGAGAGCTCCATCCGGTAGACCGACTCCAGCGGTGCGCGCAGCGCGTCGGCCACCAGCGTCTTGATCGGGGTGACGTGGCTGACCACGACCACCGTCTTGCCGGCATGGCGGGTCAGCAGCCGGTGCAGCCCGGCCAGGACCCGCTTCTCGACGGTGCGGAACGACTCGCCGCCGCCGGGGGCCACGTCCATCGAGCCGAGCCAGGCGTCCAGCTCGCTCGGGTGCCGACGCGCGATCTGGGCGAAGGTCAGCCCGTCCCAGGTGCCGAACTCCATCTCCGCGAACCCCGGCTCGACCTCGACCTCGCGCGGGGCGCCCTCGTCGAGGAAGTCGGCGATGATCTGTGCGGTCTCCAGGGTGCGCCGCACCGGCGAGGAGACGATCGCGTCGATGTCCTCGACCAGCGGCGCCAGCCACTCGGCGGTGGCCCGGGCCTGGGCGCGGCCCTCGTCGCTGAGACCGGGGTTGTCGCCGCCGAGGCCTCCGGAGAACCGCTTGGCCGAGGTGTGCTCGGTGACGCCGTGGCGCACCAGCACCACCGTCGTCGGCTTGTCGCCGGTGGCGGCCCAGCCGCGTGCCGGCTGGGTGTCGGGGTCGGAGAGCTCGGGGTCGTCGAGGCCCTGGTCGGGGTCGATCCCGGCGGCGGTGATCCCGTTCCGCTTGCCGTCGAGCGCCTCGTTGGCGAGCCGGTCGGCGTGGCTGTTCTTGGCGCGCGGGATCCAGGTGTACGTCGTGCCGGGCGGCGCCAGTCGACGCGCCTGCTCGGCCAGCGGCCGCATCGAGGGGTGCTTGATCTTCCACCGCCCCGACATCTGCTCGACGACCAGCTTGGAGTCCATCCGGACCTCGACCTGCGCCCCGGCGGCGAACTGCTCGGCGAGCTTGAGCCCGGCGATCAGGCCCGAGTACTCCGCGACGTTGTTGGTCGCGACGCCCAGCGTCTCGGCCGCCTCCGCGATCACCGCACCGGTGCGGGCGTCCTTGAGCAGGGCGCCGTACGCCGAGGGGCCGGGGTTGCCGCGGGAGCCACCGTCGGCCTCGACGACGACGGCCTCGTGCGTGGGCAGTCCCGAACCCTGGCCGGAGCCAGCGCTCACAGGCCCGACTCGTCGGTGCGGACCAGGATGCGCGAGCACTCCTCGCAGCGGATCACCTGGTCGGAGGGCGCCGCCTTGATCACGGCCAGCTCGGCGGCGTCCACGGTCAGCCGGCAGCCGCCGCACTGGCGGGCCCGCAGCGCCGCGGCGCCGACCCCGCCGTGCTTCTCGCGCAGCTTGTCGTAGAGCGTCACGAGGTCCTCGGGGAGGCCCTCGGCCTCGGCGGCGCGCGAGGAGCGCACGGCCTCGAGGTCCGCGTCGATCTCCCGGGTCCGCTCGTCGCGGGCCGCGGCCAGCTCGGCCAGCCGCTCGTCGATCACGGCCAGCTCACCGGTGAGGCGGTCCAGGTCGCGCTGGGCGTCCTCCAGGCGCGCCATGATCTCCAGCTCCTCGTCCTCGAGGCTGTTGATCCGGCGGTCCAGGGAGACCAGCTCGGTCTGCATCCGGGCGAGGTCCTTGGGGTTGGTGATCAGCCCCTGGTCCATCCGCTCGCTGTCGCGGCGTCGACGGGTCTTGACCAGCTCCACGTCACGGTCGGCCTTCTTCTGGTCCACGCTCAGGTCGTCGACCACGATCCGGGCGTCGCGGACCTGGTTGTCCAGCCCGGTGCGCGTCTGCTGCAGCTCCGCGATCTCGGCGATCTCGGGCAGGGTGCGGCGCTGGTGGGTCAGCCGCGCGATGCGGGCGTCGAGCTCCTGCACGTCGAGCAGCTTGAGTTGGGCGAACGGGTCGGCTTTCAGCGTCGGCTCCTCGATCAGGGGGTGGCACGGTGGTGGCGGGCGGGTCGGCGACTCACAGCCGGAACCGCCACGGGTCGGTGGGCAGGGTGCTCACGCGGGTCTCCACCGTATCCCCCGCACCGCCCTCGCCCAGCGCCGCGGCCACCCGAGCCGCCACCACCGGCAGCCAGGTCCACTCCGCGGCCCAGTGCGCCACGTCGACCAGCGCCGGCCCGCCCTTCTCGACGAACTCCGAGGCGGGGTGGTGGCGCAGGTCGCTGGTCAGGTAGACGTCCACGTCGCTGGTGGCCATCCGGTCCAGCAGGAAGTCCCCCGCGCCGCCGCAGACCGCCACCCGCCGTACGACGCGATCGGGGTCGCCGGCGACCCGGACGCCGTGCGCGGTCTGCGGCAGGCTGGCCGCGACCCGTTCGGCGAAGCCGCGCAGGGTGGTCGGCGCGACGTCCCCGACCCGGCCGGTGCCGGTCTCGGCCAGCCCGGGGTCGGCCAGCTCGACGACGTCGTAGGCGGGCTCCTCGTAGGGGTGGGCGGCCAGCAGCGCGGTGACGACGCCGCCGCGCCGCGAGCGCGGCAGGACGGCCTCCACGCGCACCTCGTCGACGACCTCGAGCCCGCCGACGGAGCCGACGACCGGCTGGGCGCCGGGCAGCGGCCGGAAGCGGCCCTCGCCCGGCGTGCTGAACGAGCAGTGGTCGTAGTCGCCGATCGCGCCCGCCCCGGCGGCGGCGAGCGCCTCACGCACCCGCTCGGCGTCGCCGCGCGGGACGTAGGTGGTGATCTTGTCGAGGGCGTCCGCGTCGGCCGCGATGATCGGGCTCAGCCCGGTCAGGCCCAGCGCGTGGGCCAGCGCCTCGGAGACTCCCCCGATCGCCTGGTCGGCGTTGGTGTGCGCGGCCAGCAGCGCGCAACCGGCGCCGGCCAGCGTGGCCAGGGTGCGTCCCTTGGGCGTGGTGGCGGCGAACCCGTGCACGGGCTTGAGGAAGAGCGGGTGGTGGGTGACCAGCAGGTCCGCGCCCCACTCGGCGGCCTCGTGCGCCACCTCCGGGCTGGGGTCGACCGCGAAGAGCACCTTGCGCACCGGCGCCGCCGGGTCGCCGTACACGAGGCCCACGGCGTCCCAGGACTCCGCGGTCGCGGGCGGGTACCAACCGTGCAGCAGCGAGACCAGGTCACCGAGCGTCGTCATGTTCGCAGGCTAGTGCCGGCTCAGTTGACCTGGCGCTCGCGCCCCTCCCAGTACGGCGCGCGCAGCTTGAACTTCTGCAGCTTGCCGGTGGCGGTGCGGGCCAGCTCGTCTCGGAACTCGATCGCGGTCGGGGCCTTGTAGCCGGCGGCCCGCTGCTTGCACCAGGCGATCAGGTCGGCCTCGGTCACCGCCTGCGCCTCCTCGTCGGGGGCCTTCACCACCAGCGCCATGATCGTCTCGCCCCAGCGGTCGCTGGGCACCCCGATCACCGCCACCTCGGCGACGGCCGGATGGGAGAAGAGCACGTCCTCGACCTCGATCGAGGAGACGTTCTCGCCGCCGGTGATGATCACGTCCTTCTTGCGGTCGCTGATCGTCAGGTAGCCGTCCTCGCCGAGGGTGCCGCCGTCCCCGGTGTGGAACCAGCCGTCCTCCAGCGCGCGGGCGCTCTCCTCGGGCTGCTCCCAGTAGCCCTCCAGCACGACGTTGGAGCGGGCCAGCACCTCGCCGCTGTCCGAGGTCGCCAGGCGTACGCCGAGCGCGGGCACCCCGGCGCGGACCAGCTTGGCGGCGCGCTCCTCGGCGGTGAGCTCGTCCCACTCCGCGCGGCTGCGGTTGACGGTGAGCAGCGGCGAGGTCTCGGTGAGGCCGTAGATCTGGATGAACTCCCAACCGAGCTCCTCCTCGACGCGGGCCACGGTCTTGGTCGGCGGCGGCGCGCCGGCGACGACGATGCGGACCCGGTCGCGACCGGGGATCTCGCCCGGCCAGGTCTGCGCGGCCTCGAGGACGGCGGCGACGACGGCCGGCGCCGCGCACATGATCGTGACGCCGTGCTCGGCGACGCGGCGCAGGATCTCCGCGCCGTCGACCTTGCGCAGCACGATCTGGGGCACGCCGAGCCCGGCGGTGGCGAACGGCATCCCCCAGCCGTTGGCGTGGAACATCGGCAGGGTGTGCAGGTAGACGTCGCGGTCGCTGAGCCCCAGGTGCATCGCCATCGTGGTGGCGTTGACCCAGATGTTGCGGTGGGTGATCTGCACGCCCTTGGGGCGCGCCGTGGTGCCGGAGGTGTAGTTGATGCACGCGGTCGCGGACTCGTCCGGCTCCCAGGGCACCGGCTCGGCGCCGGCTGGGGCGAACAGCTCCTCGTCGGAGCCCAGCACGATGCGGTGCTCGACCGGGACGACGTCGAGCTCCTCGGCGATCTCGGGGTCCACCAGCAGCACCCGGGCACCGGAGTGCCGCACGATGTAGTGCACCTCGTCGGGGCGCAGCCGGAAGTTGATCGGCACCAGCACCCGCCCGGAGCCGGCCACCGCGAAGAACGAGGCGAGCATCCGCGCGCTGTTGTGCGAGGCGATGGCGACCCGCTCCCCGACCCCGATGCCCAGCTCGTCGAGCCGGGCCGCCTGACGTCGGGCCAGCGCGGCCAGCTCGCGGTAGCTGAGCGTCCCCAGCGCGGGGGCGGGCTGCTCCGGCTCGTCGAGGACCCCGGGGCGCTCGCCGTACACGGTCTCGGCGCGGTCGATGAAGTCCGTGACGCTGAACGGAACGAACATGTGCTCTCCCTCACACGCTGGCGTGGGCGTCACTGTAGCCAGCCGATGAGGGTCCTCTCATCAGGCTCTCACCACGGGCCCACGATGGGGCAGGATCGTGGGTCTGATGAGCACGCTGCTGAAGGTCCTGCTCGGGCTGCTGATCGCACTGCCGATGACGGCGTACGTGGTCGGCTCGCTCGCCGCGTCCTCGCGGGAGCATCCCAACCGGCTCGAGCCGGTGGTGATCACCGAGGCCCCTGCGTCCCCGCGCCCCCCGGCAACCACGCCGAGCCGCGCGCCCGAGCCCGAGCGCTCCCCCGGCGACGGCGGCGACGTCCGGGTGCTCACCCCGCAGCCCACCCAGCTCGACGACGACCTGGACGACGGACCGGACGAACTGGACGACGGGCCGGACGATGACCGGGACGACGACGCCGACCGTGAGGGGGACGACTCTGACGAGGACTGAGCGATCGCGGCGCGGTGTCCTGCCGCAGTTCTCGGTGCGGACCCGCCTGGTCGCCGTCATCGCGCTGCTCACCGCCACCGCCATGGCCGTGGCCGGGGTGCTGGTCTACGCCCTCGAGTCCCAGCGCATCGACCGAGCGGTCACCGAGCAGATCGAGCAGGAGGTGGCGGAGTTCCGCCAGCTGCAGACCTCGGGGAACGACCCCGCCACCGCCCAGCCGTTCCGTGAGGTCAGCCGCCTGCTCAAGGTCTTCCTGGTGCGCAACGTCCCCGACGACGACGAGATGCTGGTCGCCCACTACCGCGGCCGGGCGCGCGACGTCACCGCCAACCGCTACGGCCAGGAGATCCTGCAGAGTCCGGCCTACACCGCCGCCGTCGGGCGGATGCTCCAGGACGGAGGCACCGAGGAGATCGAGTCCTCGGAGCTGGGCGAGGCGTGGGTGACGATCGTGCCGGTCCGCAGCACCCGGGACGCGGGCGGGCTGATCATCGTCAGCTTCCTCGACGCTGAGCGGGCCGAGCTCAACCGGACCATGCAGACCTACTCCCTGGTCGCCCTGCTCGCCCTCGGCGCGGTGACGGCGCTGGCCGGCTGGCAATCGGGGCGGCTGCTCGCGCCGCTGGCCACCCTGCGCCGGACTGCCACCGAGATCACCGCAACCGACCTGTCGCGCCGCATCCCCGAGCGCGGCAACGACGACATCACCGCGCTGACCCGCACCCTCAACGACATGCTCGACCGGCTGGAGAGCGGGTTCGCCGACCAGCGCCGCTTCCTCGACGACGCCGGACACGAGTTGCGCACCCCGCTGACCGTGCTGCGCGGCCACCTGGAGCTGCTCGACGCCGACTCTCCCACCGACGTCGCCGAGACCCGCGAGCTGCTGCTCGAGGAGGTGGATCGGATGTCACGGCTGGTGGGCGACCTGATCCTGCTCGCCAAGAGCCGGCGCCCCGACTTCCTCGCTGCGCGCCCGGTCGGGCTGGGGCCGCTGACGCACACCGTGTGGGCCAAGGCCCAGGGCCTGGCCGAGCGCGACTGGCGCCTGGACGGCACCGGCGAGGGCACCGTGATCCTCGACGAGCAGCGGCTCACCCAGGCGCTGTTGCAGCTGGCCGACAACGCCGTCAAGCACACCGGTCCCGGTGACGTGGTGGCGGTCGGCTCCTCCTACGAGCCGCAGCCCGGGTCGCCGGACGTGCCGGGCACCGTCCGGCTCTGGGTGCGCGACGAGGGTCCCGGCGTCGCGGCACAGGACCGTGAGCACATCTTCGAGCGCTTCGCCCGCGGCAGCGTGTCGGTCGCCGACGAGGGCTTCGGGCTGGGGCTCTCGATCGTCTCCGCGATCGCGGCCGCGCACGGAGGCGAGGTGCACGTCGAGGACGCCGAGCCGAGCGGCTCACGGTTCGTGATCACGCTCCCCGCCCAGCCGCCCGCTGCGCGCCGTACGACATCGCAGGAGGACACATGGCCCGAATCCTGATCGTGGAGGACGAGGAGCGCATCGCGTCGTTCGTCGCCAAGGGGCTGCGCGCGGACGGTCACCGGACCACCGTCGCCGCGGACGGGCGCGAGGGGCTCGACCTGGCGCTCGGCGGGGACTTCGACCTGGTGGTGCTGGACATCGGGCTGCCGGGTCTGGACGGCTTCGCGGTGCTCGACCAGCTGCGCTCGCAGGGGTCCCGGGTCCCCGTCATCGTGCTCACCGCGCGCGACTCGGTGACCGACACCGTGTCGGCGCTCGAGGGTGGGGCCGACGACTACATGCCCAAGCCGTTCCGGTTCGCGGAGCTGCTGGCCCGGGTCCGGCTTCGGCTGCGCCAGGACGGGGCGCCGGGCGCCGGGGGTCGCGAGGAGGTGCTGACCGTCGGCGCGGTGCGCCTGGACCTGCGCACCCGTCGAGCCGTGGCGGCCGGGCGGCAGGTCGACCTCTCCGCACGGGAGTTCGCGCTCGCCGAGATCTTCATGCTCAACCCCGGCCAGGTTCTCTCCCGCGAGCAGCTGCTCGACCACGCCTGGGGCTACGACTTCGACCCCGGGTCCAACGTCGTGGACGTCTACGTGGGCTACCTGCGCCGCAAGCTCGGGGCGGGGGCGATCTCCACGGTGCGCGGGATGGGCTACCGGTTCAACGCGTGAGCCTGAACCCGGCCAGGTGGCCGCGCGGCTGGCGGGCCAGCACCGGCTCCAGGGCGTCGGCGATCTCGTGCGGAACCGGCCGGTCGGCCGGGTCCGGCTCGAGGGCGGCCGCGATGACCTTGGCGACCTCGTGCGGCACCGCGTCGGGCAGCTCGTACGGCGCGTCGCGCAGCTGCGGGAACCGTTCGGCGAGGTCCGCGGCGTCGGGCTCGCCGACGTCGAAGGGCCGGTAGCCCGCGACGGCCTCGAACAGCGTCGCCCCCAGTCCCCACACGTCGCTGGCGTGTCCCGGCCTGCCGGTGCCGGGCGGATCGCACTGCTCGGGCGCCATGTAGGCGTCGGTGCCGATGGGGCTGCGCAGTGCCTGCGCGTCCTCGACGCGACGGGCCACGGAGAGGTCGATCAGCCGCGCCGGGGCCCCCATGATCACGTTGCTCGGCTTGATGTCGAGGTGGGTGTGGCCGACGTGGCGCAGATAGTGCAGGGCGGCCGACACGTCGATGGCCAGGGGCAGGTACTGCTGGGCCTGCAGCGGCCCGAAACGCCGGATCAGCGTCGAGAGACGGGGCCCGTCGATGTGTTCGAGGACGACGTGGGGTCGCTCGCCCGCCAGCTCGTGGCGCAGGCCGCGCACGAGCACCGGGTGGCTGGCCAGGGCCAGCGACGCCACCTCACGGCGCAGCCCCCGGAGGCTGGCCTCGTCGGCGACCTGGTCGGGGCGCAGCACCTTCACCACGACCGGCGAGTAGGTGATCTCGTCGAACGCCAGATAGGCCTCGTAGGCCGCTCCCCCGCCGAGCAGCCTGGCCACCGTCAGCTCGGGGGTGAGGGCGTCGCCCTCGGCCAGCCTCCAGCTCTGCGTCATCTCTCCCGACCTCCCGGTGCTCGCGTCGTACGCCGTCAGCCGCGGCCGCGGGTGTCGTTGCGCGAGCGGTCGTTGGTCCGGTTCGCCGACCAGTCGCGCTTGCGCTGGCCGGCGCCGTCGCGGGTCCAGTCCCGGGTCTTGTCGCTGCGGCTGAGGTCGCGGTTGCGGCTCACCCGGGTGAAGTTGCTGCGGGTGTTGTCCCGGGTGGACCGGCTGAACCCGCTGTCGCGATCGCGGGTGTTGGTGTGGGTGTCGGCGTTGGTGTCATCGTCGTCGTCGTCGGCGACCAGCACCAGCTCGGGGACGTCGTCCTCACGCTTGCTGAACTCGTCGCCTCCCGTCGCCGACACGGACGGGGACTGCATCGCCAGCAGCCCGACCGTCACCATCCCCGTCAGCGCGAGCACTCCGGTGGTGAGTAGCTTCCTCATCGCGATCTCCTCTCGTTGCGGCGGGCGGCCCGCCTGTGCACCTGACCCCCCAGACGCTGCCCGCCCCCCGTGAGCACACCGTGAGCCCCCGATGAGACCCCTCTCATCTCCGCGTTACATGAGGGTCCTCGGCGCCGCGGGCGGCGTTTTGTGGCTCAGCCGAACGGGTACCCGGCAGCGCCCCGTCACCGGGCGGGGTCGCAGAGCGCTCACCCCCGAGGAGCAGGAGCAGCCGATGCCCGACCAGTCCCCCGAGACCACCGACCCGCACCGCCAGCACCCGCAGCCGGACACCTCCGGCGAGCAGCTCCCGGCACCCGGCTCGTCGGGGTCGGTCACCCCCGCCATGGACAGCCAGCCCGACCACGGCGAGGACAGCTACCGGGGCACGGGCAAGCTCATCGACCGGGTCGCGCTGATCACCGGCGGCGACTCCGGGATCGGGCGCGCGGTGGCGCTGGCGTTCGCCCGTGAGGGCGCCGACGTGGTGCTCACCTACCTCCCCGGCGAGGAGGAGGACGGCCGCGCGACCGTCGCCCTGGTCGAGGAGGCCGGTCGCCGCGCGGTCGCGGTGCCCGGGGACCTCACCTCGGAGGAGTTCTGCCAGCAGCTCGTGGACCGGACCGTCGAGGAGTTCGGGCGCATCGACATCCTGGTCAACAACGCCGCCTACCAGATGTCGCAACCCGGCGGCCTGGCCGACATCACCACCGAGCAGCTGGACCGGGTCTTCAAGACGAACCTCTACGCGATGTTCTGGCTGTGCCGGATGTCGCTGCCCCACATGAAGCGCGGCGCCTGCATCATCAACACCTCGTCGGTGCAGGCCTCCTCCCCGTCCTCGCACCTGCTCGACTACGCCACCACCAAGGCCGGCATCGCCAACTTCACCCGCGGCCTGGCGGCCAGCGTGGCCGAGGACGGGATCCGGGTGAACTCGGTGGCCCCCGGCCCGATCTGGACGCCGCTGATCCCGGCCACGATGACCGAGGAGAAGGTCGAGAGCTTCGGCGAGCAGACCCCGATGGGTCGCGTCGGCCAACCGGCCGAGGTGGCCACCGCCTTCGTGTTCCTGGCCTCGGCCGAGTCGAGCTACGTCACCGGCGAGGTGCTGGCCGTGACCGGGGGCCAGCCGGTCACCGTGTGAGGCCGGCGGGAGTGGGCGCAGAGGGGATCGAACCCCCGACCGCTGGTTTGTAAAACCAGAGCTCTACCGCTGAGCTATACGCCCGTGAAGCCCGCACAGACTAGACGAGATCGACACGTGCGGGGCAACTCGGCCGGGTAGGCCGGGACCCATGCCGGACAACCGCCGGACAAATGAGAGTCGCGCCGCTGGCGTCTCGGGTCACCAGCGGCGCGACATCAACAAGATTAGCGCGGGGTCTCGCACCCGTCAGGAATCGAGGCGGAAATCACCGGAAACCCGCCGCCTCGGTCTAGACCGCGGCGTCGTGCAGCTCCTTGAGGTGCTCGTCGAGGTCGCGGCCCTCGGGCATCGCGTTGTGCACCGACCAGGTCACCCGGCCCTCGGCGTCCACGATGTACGACGAGCGCCGGGGGCAGCCCTTGGCCTCGTCGAAGACGTCGTACGCGCGGGCCACCTCGCCGTGCGGCCAGAAGTCCGAGAGCAACGGGAAGTTCAGCCCGTCCTGGTCGGCGAACGCCCGCAGCGAGTAGACCGAGTCGCAGGAGATCGCGAGGACCTCGGTGTCGAAGGTGAGGAACTCCGCGAGCCGGCCGCGGATGCCGGCCAGCTCACCGGAGCAGACACCGGAGAAGGCGTAGGGGTAGAAGAACAGCGCCACCGCCTTGCGCCCGCGGAACGAGGACAGCGCGACGTCCTGGCCGAACTGGTCGCGCAGCGCGAAGTCGGGGGCGATCCCGCCGAGCTCGATGCCGGTCATCGAGCGGCCCCGCTGGGTCGGCGCTGGTGGTCGGCACTCATGGCCCCATCCTCGCACCCGGGAGCGCGGCGGAGCCCGTGCGGGTCCCGGCCGCCCCCGCTCACGCCTCGTGCAGCTCGCGCTTGAGCACCTTGCCCGTGGAGTTGCGGGGCAGCTCGTCGAGGAACACGATCTCGCGCGGCACCTTGTAGCGGGCCAGGTTCTCCTTCACCCAGCCCTTGAGGTCGTCCTCGCTCGCCGCATCGGCACCGCGCAGCACGACGAAGGCGCGCAGCCGCTTGCCGAAGTCGGGGTCGTCGACGCCCACCGCGGCCACGTCGGCGACGTCGGGGTGGCGGGCCAGACAGTCCTCGACCTCCTTGGGGAAGACGTTCTCCCCGCCGGAGACGATCATCTCGTCGTCGCGGCCCTCCACGTAGAGCCGGCCGTCCTCGCCGAAGCGGCCGACGTCCCCGGTGGACATCAGGCCCTCGACGACCTCCTTGTGACCGCCGCCGGTGTAGCCCTCGAACAGGAAGCTGTTGCTGACGAAGATCCGCCCGGTGGTGCCCTGCTCGACCTCCTTGCCCTGCTCGTCGAGGATCCGCACGACCGTGGCGTAGGGCGGCTTGCCCGCCGAGCCCGGCGCCGCGCGCAGGTCCTCGGGGGTGGCGATGCTCGCCCAGGCGACCTCGGTGGAGCCATAGATGTTGTAGAGGGTGTCGCCGAAGCGGTCCATCCAGGCGAGCGCCAGGTCGCCGGGCAGCGCGGAGCCCGAGGCCGCGACGACCTTGACCGCGCTCAGGTCGTGGCGGTCCAGCGCCTCCTCGGGCAGCTGGAGGATCCGCTGGAGCATCACCGGGATCACCACGAAGGAGTCGCAGCGCTCCTCCTCGAGCACCTGCAGGCACCCCTCGGGGTCGAAGCGGCGCCGCAGCACCAGCGTGGATCCCAGGAGCATGGACAGGGCCATGTGGGCGAAGCCCCAAGTGTGGAAGAGCGGCGCGGCCACGTGGGTGCGCCAGCCCGCGCGCAGCGGCATCCGCGACAGCAGCGCCACCGCGGCGTCGATGCCGGCCTCGCGGCGCGGCGCCCCCTTGGGGGTGCCGGTGGTGCCGGAGGTGAGGATCACGATCCGGGCGTGGCGCTCGGGCGGGTCGAGGTCGTCGTCGGCACCAGCGCGGATCAGCGCCTCCAGGGTGGGTACGTCGTCCTGCTCGGAGTCGACCCACGCCAGGATCCGGTGCTGCGCGTCCGCCTCGGCGAGGAGCTCGGTGAACTCCTCGTCGTGGATCACCACGACCGGCTTCTCGCGGGCCAGCACGTCCACCAGCTGAGGTCCGGCGAAGGCGGTGTTCAGGTAGAGCAGGTCGGCGCCGAGCTTGGCCACCGCCACGGTCGCGTCCAGGAACCCGCGGTGGTTGCGCGCCATCAGCGCGACGCTGTCGCCCTCGCCGACGCCCCGCTCGCGCAGCCCCCGCGCCAGGGCGTTGCTGCGGCGGTGCATCTCACCGAAGGTGAGCGGGCCCAGCTCGTCGACCAGGCCGACACGGTCGGAGAACCGGGCCGCGAGCGTCGTGAAGCCTCCCGCCGGTCCGGTGCCCCAGGTGAGCACGGTGCGGGCCAGCCGGCCCAGCACGAGGGGCGGGAAGGGACGGAGCACGCCGGCCGAGGTGAGCACCCGGGCGCTGGTCGCGGCCGTCCCGGCCAGGTCGAGAACGCGTCGCATCAGCCTGCTTCCGGGTCGTGGGGACGTGCGGGGCGTCAGGCAGGGGGCTTGGGTGCCATCAGCCGCGTGGCCGACCAGTCCTTGCTGACCGTGGCCGTGGTGGTCTGGGCCAGTCCGGCGACCGGCGCGGCCTCGGAGATGTCCGCGGCGTCCACGGCGTCGGGGCGGCCGACCTTCGGCGTCAGCAGCCAGATCGCTCCGCCGCCCACCAGGTCGGTCAGGGCGTCGACGAGGGCGTCGACGAGGTCGCCGTCGTCCTTGCGCCACCACAGCACGACGGCGTCCACCACGTTGCCGTAGTCGCCGTCGACCATGTCGGCGTCGATGCAGTCCTCGATCGCAACGCGCAGCTCGTCGTCGCTGTCGTTGTCCCAGCCGAGCTCCTGGATGACCATGCCCGCCTTGAAGCCGAGCCTGGCGGCCGGCCCCGAGGGCGTGGACTTGTCTGCATCCTGCGAAGCCGGACCGGTCTGGCCTGCTTCTGTCTGGCCTGCATCTGTCTGGGTGGACCCGCCACCCGCGGTCGGACTCACTGACGCCTCCATCTGCTCTGCTGATCGACACGGATGCGGAACAGTGTCCCGCACTTGGTTCCCGACCAAACACCGCCCGTTCGCGTGGCGCTCTGCGCTGCGACGTACGGGGTGGCGTGGGCAAGGGTGGGGGTAGTCCATCGAAGTTCCTCCACCGACGCAACCCTTGCCCCCGTTGGACCCGCGCGACGCGCGATTAGTCGTGGGTGGATTTCCTGTCAACAGCGCGCGTGCAACGATGGTTCGGTGACCGACGACGTACCCCAGTCCCGTGCCAGCTCCACCCCGTCCGTGATCCACGAGGGCCTGCCGACCCAGTTGCCCGACATCGATCCGGACGAGACGCACGAGTGGATCGACTCGTTCGATGCCCTCGTGGACGACCGCGGCCGGGAGCGTGCCCGCTATGTGATGCTCCGCCTGCTCGAGCGCGCCCGCGAGAAGCAGGTCGGGGTGCCCGCCCTGCGCAGCACCGACTACATCAACACGATCCCTCCCGAGCGCGAGCCCTGGTTCCCCGGCGACGAGGAGATCGAGCGACGTATCCGCGCGTTCATCCGCTGGAACGCCGCGGTGATGGTCTCGAGCGCGAACCGCAAGGGACTCGAGGTCGGCGGGCACATCGCGTCGTACCAGTCCTCGGCCAGCCTCTACGAGGTCGGCTTCAACCACTTCTTCCGCGGCAAGGACCACCCCGGCGGCGGCGACCAGATCTACATCCAGGGTCACGCCTCCCCCGGCATCTACGCGCGCGCCTTCCTCGAGGGCCGCCTGGAGGAGCAGCAGCTCTTCCGCTTCCGCCAGGAGGTCCAGCACGGACCGGGCAAGGGCCTGCCGTCCTACCCGCACCCCCGGCTGATGCCGGACTTCTGGGAGTTCCCCACCGTCTCGATGGGTCTCACCGGCCTGAACTCGATCTACCAGGCCCGCTTCAACCGCTACCTGCACAACCGCGGCATCAAGGACACCTCCCAGCAGCACGTGTGGGCCTTCCTCGGTGACGGCGAGATGGGCGAGGTCGAGTCGCTGGGCGCGATCTCGGTGGCGGCGCGCGAGGAGCTCGACAACCTGACCTTCGTGGTGAACTGCAACCTCCAGCAGCTCGACGGACCGGTGCGCGGCAACGGCAAGATCGTCCAGGAGCTGGAGTCGATCTTCCGCGGCGCCGGCTGGAACGTGATCAAGGTCGTCTGGGGCCGCGAGTGGGACGCGCTGCTGGCCCGCGACGTCGACGGCGTGCTGGTCAACAAGATGAACACCACGCCCGACGGCGACTTCCAGACCTACTCGGTGGAGACCGGCGGCTACGTGCGGGAGAGCTTCTTCGGCGGCGACCCGCGCCTGCGCAAGATGGTCGAGCACATGAGCGACGACCAGATCCGCAAGCTGCCGCGCGGCGGCCACGACTACCGCAAGGTGTACGCCGCCTTCGACGCCGCGACCAAGCACGTCGGCCAGCCGACGGTGATCCTCGCGCACACCATCAAGGGCTGGACGATCGACGCCCTGGAGGGCAAGAACGCCACCCACCAGATGAAGAAGCTCACCCCGGCCGACGTCAAGAAGTTCCGCGACCGGCTGTACCTGCCGATCAGCGACCGGGACCTGGACCGCTCCTACGAGCAGAACGGCACCGCCCCGCTGTTCCACCCGGGCGCCGACTCCGCGGAGATCGAGTACATGCTCGAGCGTCGCCGCCAGCTCGGTGGCTCGCTGCCGCGCCGCGTGGACCGGGCCAAGCCGCTCCAGCTGCCGGGCGACTCGGTCTACGCCGCTCTCGGCCAGGGCTCGGGCAAGAACAAGATCGCCACCACGATGGCGCTCGTGCGCCTGCTCAAGGACTGGATGAAGGACCCGGAGATCGGCAAGCGGATCGTGCCGATCGCGCCCGACGAGTACCGCACGTTCGGCATGGACGCGATGTTCCCGACCGCGAAGGTCTACAACCCGGCCGGCCAGCAGTACCAGTCCGTCGACCGCAAGTTGTTGCTCTCCTACAAGGAGTCCGCACAGGGTCAGATGCTCCACGAGGGCATCTCCGAGGCCGGCGCGCTGGCCTCCGCGACCGCCGCGGGCTCGGCGTACGCCACGCACGGCGAGCACATGATCCCGTTCTACATCTTCTACTCGATGTTCGGCTTCCAGCGCACCGGCGACTCCATCTGGGCGATGGCCGACCAGATGGCCCGCGGCTTCCTGATCGGCGCCACCGCCGGGCGCACCACGCTGACCGGCGAGGGGCTGCAGCACGCGGACGGGCACTCGCCGCTGCTGGCGGCGACCAACCCGGCCGTCGTGCACTACGACCCGGCGTTCGCCTACGAGGTCAGCCACGTGATGCGCTCGGGCCTGGAGCGGATGTACGGCGCGCACCCGGAGAACGTGATCTTCTACCTGACCGTCTACAACGAGCCGGTCACCCAGCCCGTGGAGCCCGCGGACGTGGACGTCGAGGGCATCCTCAAGGGTCTGCACAAGGTGTCGACGGCCGAGGCGGAGGGCCCCCGGGTCCAACTGCTCGCCTCCGGCGTCGCCTACCCGTGGATCCAGGACGCCGCGCGGATGCTGGCCGAGGAGTGGGGCGTCGCCGCCGACACCTGGTCGGTGACCTCGTGGAACGAGCTCTCCCGTGAGGCGATCGCCTCGGAGGAGTGGAACCTGCTGCACCCCTCGGCGGAGCCCCGCACGGCGTACGTGACCGACAAGCTCTCCGGCTCCGAGGGTCCCGTCGTCGCGGTCTCGGACTTCATGGCGGCGGTGCCGCTGCAGATCGCCCGGTGGGTCCCGGCCGACTACCGGGTGCTGGGAGCCGACGGCTTCGGCTTCGCCGACACCCGACCGGCCGCCCGGCGCTTCTTCCACATCGACGCGCAGTCCGTGGTGGTCCAGGCCCTGCAGGCCCTGGCCGACGACGCGCAGATCTCCCCGGAGGTCGTGCAGCAGGCGTTCGAGAAGTACCGCATCGACGACCCGACCGCGGTCGCGGACGTCGAGCAGGAGGGCGGCGACGCCTAGTTCCGCGTAGCACCGGCAGCGGCCGGGCGGGCCACCACCTCAGGCGATGGTGGCCCGTCCGGCCGTTGCGTTCGGCTCCGCGCCGCGTCCGTGCCGGTCCACGGGTGCGACCGGGCGGTGCCCCGCCTCGGCCTCGCGAGGCAGCACCGTGGCACCGTGCTCGAGCAGGGCGCGCCACTCCTCGCGGCTGTGCTGGGCCGACTCGGTGGCCCGCACGAAGTCGTTCACGATCTTGACGAACCGCTGCGGGTGGTCCTTGTGCGGGAAGTGCCCGGCGTTGCGGATCACCTCGACCCGCGCGTTCGGTGCGAGTGCCGCGGCGTTGGCGGCGTGATGCACCGGGATGACGGCGTCGTCGCGCCCCCAGATGACGCACATCGGCAGCGCCTCGGTGAGGTAGGCGCGATCGGCCATCGTCACGATCTGGCCCTTGAAGTCCACCACCGCCCGCACCACGTGGCGGATCGCGGCCCGGGCCTCGGGGTCCTTGAAGGAGTCGTAGATCTCGGCGACCTCGGCCAGGTCGCGGGTCCCCTTGAGCGGGCTGAGCCTGGCGATCGCGCGCATCCCGGCCCGGCCCAGGTGACGCACCCCGGGCAGCGTGAGCACTCCCATCGCCTGGTGGAAGCCGGGCGTGGTGACCACCCGGATGGCGGGGCTCACCTCGGGCCCCAGTCCCCCGCTGGCGACCAGCACCAGACGCTCGGTGCGCTCCGGGTACTGGTAGGCGAACTGCATGGCGACACCGCCGCCGAAGCTGTGTCCCACCACGGTGGCGCGGTCGATGCCCAGGAGCGTGAGCAGGTCGCGCATCCCGTTGGCGTAGCCGCCCAGCGTGTAGTCGGCGCGCGGCTTCGCCGAGCGCCCGTGCCCGAGCAGGTCGGGGGCGATGACGGTGTAGCGGCGCGCCAGCGCGTCGATCACCGGCGACCAGGTGGTGTGGTCGCAGCCCAGTCCGTGCAGCAGGAGCAGGGCAGGGCCCTTGCCGGCCTTCACGAAGGCGCGGCGATGGCCGTGGATCTCGAGGTACTGGACCTCGTGCGGCGTTCCGGTCATCGGAGCCTCCTCAGGTATCCCCCGATTCAAGCAGACCTGGGGCCCGGCGGAGGGGGAAGCCGGTGTCCACGGGCGATCGACATCCTCTAGCCTCGCCCTCGTGACCACTCCCGAGCTCTCCGGACGACAGGCCCGGGCCCGGGCTGCGGACGCCCTGTTGCGCTCGGTCGGCGCCCTGAGCACCTCCGCGGTGACCCGGATGGAGTCGGCGCTGCCCTGGTTCCGCGGGCTCAGCGCGGAGGACCGATCCTGGGTGGGCCTGATCATCCAGGCGGGCATCCGGGCCTTCGTGGAGTGGTACCGCCACGAGGCGCGCCGGCTGAGCGGGGAGCACGCGATCGCGGCCGAGGTCTTCGGCGCGGCGCCGCAGGCCCTCACCCGGGTGATCAACCTGCGCCAGACCGTCGACCTGGTGCGGCTGACGCTGGAGGTCGTGGAGGAGCAGGCTGCCACCTTCCTGCACCCCGAGGACGTGCCGGCCGTGCACGAGGCGGTGCTGCTCTACGGTCGCGAGGTCGCCTTCGCCACCGCGGAGGTGTACGCCCGCGCCGCCGAGCAGCGCGGCGCCTGGGACGCCCGGCTGGAGGCCCTGGTGGTCGACTCCATCCTGCGCGCGGACGCCGACGAGGAGGTGCTCTCCCGGGCCAGCGCCCTGGGCTGGGAGGGCCGGGCCGGCGTCGCCGTGATGCTCGGCAGCCTGTCCTCCGCCCGACCGCAGACGGACCTCTTCGAGGAGGTGCGCCGTACCGCCCAGGGCGTCGGGATGGACGCGTTGTGCGGCACGCACGGCGATCGGATGGTGATCGTCCTCGGCGGGGTCGAACTGCCGGCGGACACCTCGGTCGCGCCCCTGGCCGAGCTGTTCGGGCCGGGGCCGGTGGTCGTGGGGCCGGTCCTGGGCGACCTCGGCGGTGCTCACGTCTCCGCGCGGGCGGCGCTGTCCGCGCACCGCGCCAGCGCCGGCTGGCCGCAGGCGCCGCGCCCGGTGCAGAGCGACGACCTGCTCCCGGAGCGGGCCCTGTCCGGCGACGGGCACGCCCGGCGCCACCTGATCGAGGAGGTCTACCTGCCGCTGCTCCAGGCGCGCGGCACGCTGATCGAGACGCTGGCCGCCTACCTGCACGGCGGCGGCTCGCTGGAGGGCACCGCACGCGAGCTGTTCGTGCACACCAACACGGTGCGCTACCGGCTGCGCCAGGTGGCGGAGCTGACCGGGCTCACGGCCTCGCACTCGCGGGACGCGTTCACCCTCCGGATCGCCCTCGTGCTCGGACGCCAGTCGGGCCGCGGGCCTCAATAGTTGTAGGAACCCTCCAAAGAACCCCGCTCGGGTTGGTGTGCGCCGAAGGCGAATCTGAGCCCGGCCAAGGGGCACAGTGGTGTGGTGCTCGTCATTGTCGCCCCCGGCCAAGGGGCCCAGACCCCCGGCTTCCTGACCCCGTGGCTCGAAGACCCGGTCTTCGCGTCGCGCTTCGAGTGGCTGGCCACCGTCGCCGGCCTCGACCTCGTCCACTACGGCACCGAGGCGGACGCGGAGACCATCCGCGACACCCGCATCGCCCAGCCGCTGCTGGTCGCCTCCGGCCTCGTCGCCGCCCTCGAGCTCTTCCCGCACCCGGCCGACGCGTTCTCCCGGATCGGGGCCGTCGCCGGGCACAGCGTGGGCGAGCTGACCGCCGCGGCCGGTGCCCGCGCGATCAGCGCCGAGCAGGCGATGGTGCTGGTCCGCGAGCGCGGCCGGGCGATGGCCGACGCCGCCGCCGTCACCGCCACCGGGATGACCGCGATCCTGGGCGGGGAGCGCACCGACGTGCTGGCCACCCTGGAGCGCCTCGGCCTCACCGCCGCGAACGACAACGGCCCCGGCCAGATCGTGGCCGCGGGCACCACCGAGCAGCTCGCCGCCCTGGCCGAGCAGCCCCCCGCCCGCGCCCGGCTGATGCCGCTCAGCGTCGCCGGCGCGTTCCACACCGAGCACATGGAGCCGGCGGTGGGCCACCTCGCCCAGCTGGCTCGCTCGGTGTCGACCCACGACCCGCGCACCGCCCTGATCTCCAACCGCGACGGCCAGGTCGTCCACGACGGCCGGGAGGCCCTGGCCCGCATCGTCGGCCAGATCGCCAGCCCGGTCCGCTGGGACCTGTGCATGGAGGCGATGCTCGACCTCGGCGTCACCGGCATCCTCGAGATGCCTCCCGCCGGGACGCTCACCGGCATCGCCAAGCGGGCCCTCAAGGGGGTCGAGACGTTCGCGCTGAAGACCCCCGACCAGCTCGACGACGCCCGCGCCTTCTGCGACAAGCACGGCGAGGCCAACGGCCTCGACCTCCACCCCACCTGGCGGATGGTGGTCTCGCCCGGCAAGGGCACCTTCCACCGTGCGCGCGAGGTGGCCGACGCCGAGTTCCTCCCCGCCGCCACCGTCATCGGCGAGGTGGCCAGCACCCGGGACCGCACCTCGATCAGCGCCCCGCACGGCGGCCAGGTGGTGGAGTGGCTCGTCGAGGACGGCGACCTGGTCTCCCCCGGCCAGCCCCTGCTGCGCCTGCACCCCCAGGAGCCGTGATGAGCGCGTCCGTCCTGTCCGGCGGCACCCCCGGCGCAGCCCACGCGGGCGTGCTGGGCGTGGGCGCCTACCGCGCCAGCCGGGTCGTGCCCAACTCGGAGATCATCGACGCGATCGACTCCACCGACGAGTGGATCCAGCAGCGCTCGGGCATCCGCCAGCGCCGCTTCGCCACTGCGGCGGAGACCATCCAGATGATGTCGGTGGCCGCCTCCCGGGGGGCCTTGGAGAGCGCCGGCATCGACGTACGCCAGATCGACTGCGTGATCGTGGCGACCGTGAGCCACCTGCTCCAGACGCCGGCCATCGCGACGGCGATCGCCCACGAGCTCGGCACCGAGCAGGCGGCCGCCTTCGACATCTCCGCCGCCTGTGCGGGGTTCTGCCACGGGGTCGCGCTGGCCTCGGACATGGTCCGCGGCGGGACCGCTCGCCACGTCCTGGTGATCGGTGTCGAGCGGCTCTCCGACATCACCGACCCGGCCGACCGCGGGACGGCGTTCATCTTCGCCGACGGCGCGGGGGCGGCGGTCGTGGGCCCCAGCCCGACGCCCGGGATCAGCCCGGTGGTGTGGGGATCCGATGGTGAGCAGTTCGACCTGATCCGTCAGCGCGAGGACTGGCGCGACGTGATCGCCTCCGAGGCCCCGCTGATGCCGCACCTGACCATGCAGGGCAACCCGGTCTTCCGCTGGGCCTCCTTCACGATGGCCAAGATCGCGCAGCAGACGCTCGACCGGGCCGGGATCACCTCCGCCGACCTCGACGTCTTCGTCCCCCACCAGGCCAACATGCGCATCATCGACGCGATGGCCCGCGCGATGAAGCTGCCCGAGCACGTGCGCATCGCCCGCGACGTCGCCGACCAGGGCAACACCTCGGCCGCGTCCATCCCCCTGGCGCTGCACCGGATGATCGCGGAGGGCGAGGCCCGCAGCGGCGACAAGGCCCTGCTGATCGCCTTCGGCGCCGGGCTCTCCTACGCCGCCCAGGTCGTCGTCGTGCCCTGAGCGGCACCCCCAGAGTTCACCCCCCACCCCCACAGAGAAGGAACACAGATGGCCACCACTGAAGAGATCCGCACCGACCTCGCCGACATCGTCAACGAGGTCGCTGGGATCGACACCGACGACGTCCAGCTGGACAAGTCGTTCGTCGACGACCTCGACGTCGACTCGCTGTCCATGGTCGAGGTCGTCGTGGCCGCCGAGGAGAAGTTCGGCGTGTCCATCCCCGACGACGAGGTCAAGAACCTCAAGACCGTCGGTGACGCCGTCGCCTTCATCGAGCGCGCCCAGGGCTGAGCCCCCTCGGTGGTCCCGCTGCCAGCGGGACCACCGGTCCAGGCTCCGGTCGGCCCCGTGGCCACCACCCAGCTCGTCACCACCCCACGTGAGACCCCCGCAACCCGAAGGACCTTCCTCATGTCGCTCAAGCGAGTCGTCGTCACCGGTCTCGGTGCCACCTCCCCCGTCGGTGGGGACGTACCGACCACCTGGGAAGCGCTGCTGGAGGGGCGCTCGGGCGTCGGTGTCCTGAACGACGACTGGGCCCAACCCCTCGGCACCCGGATCGCCGCCCGCGTCGCGGTCGAGCCCGGCGAGGTGCTGGACCGGGTCAAGGCGCGCCGGATGGACCGCTCGGGCCAGCTGGCCATGGTCGCCGCGCTCGAGGCGTGGCGCGACGCCGGGCTCGCCGTCGAGGACGGCGAGGAGCCGCTGATGGACCTCGAGCGCCTCGGGGTGGCGCTGGCCTCCGGCATCGGCGGCGTCACCACGCTGCTCAACAACTACGACAGCCTGCTCGCCAAGGGCCCGCGGCGGGTCTCCCCGCTGGCCATCCCGATGCTGATGCCCAACGGGCCCGCCGCCGCGGTCGGGCTCGCGATCGGCGCCAAGGCGGGCGTGCACACCCCGGTCTCGGCCTGCGCCTCCGGCAACGAGGCGATCGCGCTGGGGATCGACCAGATCCAGTTGGGCCGTGCCGACGTGGTCGTCTGCGGCGGCACCGAGGCGGCCGTGCACGCCCTGCCGATGGCCGCCTTCGGCCAGATGATGGCGCTCTCCAAGCGCAACGACGACCCCGCCCGCGCCTCGCGTCCCTGGGACAAGGGCCGCGACGGCTTCGTGCTGGGCGAGGGCGCAGCGGTGATCGTGCTGGAGTCCGCCGAGCACGCCGAGGCGCGCGGCGCACGCATCTACGCCGACGCCGCCGGCGCCGGCATCACGGCTGACTCCCACGACATCGCGCAGCCCGACCCCGTGGGGCGTGGCGCCACCCGGGCGATGGGGATGGCGCTGCGCCAGGCGGACCTCAGTGCGTCCGACCTGGTCCACATCAACGCCCACGCCACCTCGACCCCGCAGGGCGACCTCGCCGAGGCGCTGGCGATCCGCACGGCGCTCGGCGACCCCGCCGACCAGGTCGTCGTCACCTCCACGAAGTCGATGACCGGTCACCTGCTGGGTGCCGCCGGGGCCCTGGAGTCGGTCGCCACGATCCTGGCCCTGCACCACCGCAAGGTGCCGGCCACCATCAACCTCGACGCTCCCGAGGACGTCGGGCTCGACCTCGCCGACAAGGTCCGCGACCTGCCCGCCGGAGACATCGCGGCGCTGAACAACTCCTTCGGCTTCGGCGGGCACAACGTGGCGCTGGCCTTCCGGAGCGTGTGATGACCCAGACCGCCACGCCCGCGCGCCGCGAGAAGCTGCCGCGCGAGCAGGACCCTCGCCACCCGCTCAAGCGGCTGGGCGCCCTGCTCGATGACGGCTCGCTCGAGCTGATCACCGCCGACGACGACTCGGGCATGCTCGCCGCGGTCGGCACCGTCGAGGGCGCACCCGTGGTGGCGTTCTGCTCGGACGCCACCGTGATGGGCGGCGCGATGGGAGACCAGGGCTGCAAGGTGGTGGTCAAGGCCTACCACCGGGCGATGACCGACCGGGTGCCCGTCATCGGTCTGTGGCACTCCGGCGGGGCCCGCCTCGCCGAGGGCGTGCTCTCGCTGCATGCGGTGGGCCGCATCTTCCAGGTGATGACCCAGGCCTCCGGCAAGATCCCGCAGATCTCGGTGGTGCTCGG
Source organism: Nocardioides sp. Z21_20 (assembly GCF_059766585.1). Lineage (NCBI taxonomy): Bacteria > Bacillati > Actinomycetota > Actinomycetes > Propionibacteriales > Nocardioidaceae > Nocardioides > Nocardioides sp. Z21_20. The sequence continues at coordinate 3,027 of NZ_JCBAJX010000012.1, read as the reverse complement.
ACCCGCCGCCGGCGGCGCGGCGTACGGCCCCGCGCTCACCGACGTCGTCGTGCTCGGCCCCGAGGGCCGGATCTTCGTCACCGGACCCGAGGTGGTCCGCTCGGTCACCGGCGAGGACGTGGACATGCTCCGCCTCGGCGGCCCCGAGCCGCACGGCCGCCGCTCCGGCGTGGTCCACATCCTGGCCGAGAGCGAGCAGGAGGCCCTCGATCGGGCCCGCGGCGTGGCATCCCTGCTCGGCGCCCAGGGCAGCCTGGATGCCGAGGACGTCGTCGACACGGACCTCGCCGCGCTCCTGCCCGAGTCGCGCAAACGCGCCTACGACGTCCACCCGCTGGTCGACGGCGTGCTGGACGAGGGGACGGCCCAGGAGCTGCACGCCCGCTGGGCCCCCAACATCGTCACGGCGCTGGGCCGCTTCGGGGGTCGCACCGTCGGGGTGGTGGCCAACAACCCGCTGCGCCTGGGCGGCTGCCTGGACTCGCTGTCCGCGGAGAAGGCATCGCGCTTCGTGCGCATGTGCGACGCCTTCGGCGTGCCGCTGATCGTGCTCGTCGACGTCCCCGGCTACCTGCCGGGCGTGGGACAGGAGTGGGACGGAGTCGTCCGGCGCGGAGCCAAGCTCCTGCACGCCTTCGGCGAGTGCGTGGTGCCTCGGGTGACGCTGGTGACCCGCAAGACCTACGGCGGCGCCTACATCGCGATGAACTCACGCTCGCTGGGCGCCACCCGGGTGTTCGCCTGGCCCGGCGCCGAGGTGGCGGTGATGGGGGCGGTCGCCGCGATCCGCGTGCTCCACCGCCGGCGGCTCGCCGAAGTGGCGCCCGAGATCCGTCCGCAGGTGGAGGCGCAGCTGGCCGCCGAGCACGAGCGGCTGGCCGGCGGCATCGACAAGGCGGTCGAGATCGGCGTCGTCGACGAGGTGGTCGAGCCGTCGCGTACCCGCTCGGCGCTGGCCCGTGCGATCTGTGACGCCGTCGAGACCGACGGCGTCAAGCGGGGAGCCCACGGCAACATCCCGCTCTGAGCACCGCCTCGCCCGCACCCAGGGCGGCGCCGCGCCGCGTCGTACGGCGGCGCAGCGTCCCCGGCGGGCACTGAGCACACGAAACCCCCGCTTCCCACGTGTTCCTTCGTGTGGGAAGCGGGGGTTTCACACGTTAACTCGTGAAAGCCGGGGTGATCGGGACCAGAGGGGCTCGCTCAGACGACCTGGTGGAGCCAGCGCACGGGGGCGCCGTCCCCCGCGTGACGGAACGTCTCGAGCTCGTCGTCCCAGGGCTTGCCCAGCAGCTTGTCGACCTCGCCGGTCAGCGTGGTGTCGCCCAGCGCGGCCTTGACCACCGCAGCCTTGAGCCGGTCCTCGGGGATCATGATGTCGCCGTGCAGGCCGGTCACCGCGTGGAAGACGCCGAGCTCGGGGGTGTAGGAGTAGCGCGAGCCCTCCGTGGAGGCGGTGGGCTCCTCGGTGATCTCGAAGCGGAGCTGGTTCCACCCCCTCAGGGCGGAGGCGACGGCAGCGGCGGAGCCCGCCGCACCGGTCCACGAGAGCTCCGCGCGGTAGGTGCCCGATTGGGCGGCCTGCGGAGTCCAGTCCAAGCTGACGGGCACGCCAAGGACACCGCCGACTGCCCACTCGATGTGTGGGCAGAGCGCCGACGGCGCTGAGTGCACGAACATGATGCCCCGCGTCCCCGGACCGTTGGGGCGGGCGGCAGTACGTGTGGTCACGGTGACCTCCTTCATCCTCGGCGTCGAGATACGCCTTCCCCAGCGGTCTCTTTCGAAGATGTCGAAGCCTTGAGTGACACGTGTGTAGTTATGAGGACATTGTGGCGGAAAAACCCGCCGAATGCCAGCAGGTGCGCGTCAATGCCTCAGCGTGTCACGCGGCAACCGACGAGATACAGATCAGCGGTCGAGCTTCTTCTCCAGCTGCTCGGCGCGCTCCGCGGCGTCCGTGGTCTCCTCGCTGTCGATGGCGTGGGTGCGGTGGAACCACTCCAGCGCGTCGCGCTCGCGGCCCGCGGCGACCAGGGTGTCGGCGTAGGCGTAGCGCAGGCGCACCACCCAGTTCGCGCGGGTCTTCGAGTTCAGCGGGGCGAGCTCGAGCGTCCGCAGCGCGGCGTCGAACTGTCCCATGTCGCGGCGGGCGCCGGACTCCACGATCGTCATCTCGGCCTTGGCCTCGGCCGGGAAACCGGCCACCGACGGGCTCTTCGCGAGCTTCAGCGCCTGCTCGGGCTGTCCCAGCGCGCGGTGGCAGTCGGCCATGATCGGCAGGTAGGCGGTGGCGCCGTTCATCCGCTTGGCGGCACGCAGCTCGGCCAGCGCCTCGGCGTAGTGGCCGGCGGCGTAGGCGGCCTCACCCGTCGCCTCTCGTACGACCGCGAGGCGCGAGGCCCGTGCACGAGCAGCCAGCGTGTGCTGATAGGCGGTCTCGGGGTCCTCGTCGATCAGGGTGCCGGCCGCGGCGAGGTGACGAGCCACGCGCGCCGCGAGCTTCTCGGGCAGTCCCTTGAGCTGCGCGGTGATCGACCGGTCGAGCTCCTGGCCGGTGATCCCCTCCGGCAGCGGCGGACCGTCGTAGCGCGCCTGGTCCTCGTCGCGGGTCTTCTGGTCGGTCGCCGGACGCTTCCAGTCACCCTGGCGTGCCGGACGGTCGTCACGACCACGACGGTCGTCGCGACCACGACGGTCGTCACGACCCCGGCGGTCGCCGTCCCTCGCGTCGGAGCGGCCACGCGCAGGCGCGCCGCGGCCTCCGCTCTGGGGCGCACTGCCCGAGCGCTTGGGACCATCGGAGCGTCCTCCACCAGAGGCGGGGCGCTGGCTGCGGCGGTCTTCAGCCACGAGTCTTCCTTCCAGGAGCAGTCGATCTCTCAGACACAGTAAACACTGCGCCTGGTTGTAAATGCCGTAGAGGCCACCCAGGTGGGTGGCCTCTACGTGAAGTGTTGTCCGGCGGCGTCCTACTCTCCCACAACCTCTCGATTGCAGTACCATCGGCGCTGTGAGGCTTAACTT
>NZ_JCBAJX010000011.1:0-116833 GCF_059766585.1 Nocardioides sp. Z21_20 | reverse complement strand
CACCAGCCGAGGCCCTCAACGAGATACTGGGCAGACCGTACGAAACCCCGGTGTTGCACTAGGACCTGGAGACCGCCCGAGTTAACTCGTGGTTCCGCCGACACCGGCCGCCCCAGCCGGCGATCCAGCCTCACCGGTCCCACCCGCGCAGGCTCCGTCCGCGTCCCCTCTCGTCGCGGTCCGGTCACGGAAGCTCCGCCCCTCAGGGCCACAGGACTGGCAGGATGGACCCCGTGCCCAGCGACCAGCCTTCCCCGGCAACCCGACTCCGCTCAAAGCGTGCTCAAGGGTGGGACGGGACATGCAGGTGAGGGAGGCAGCCGCGCCGCGCCGGGTGTCAGGAAGGTTGATCGCCACCTACCTGCTGGCCGGCCTGGCGCTGGTGGCAGTGGTCGTCTTCGTCGTCGCGACCTTCGCGTTCGCATTCGGTCAATGGCGGGCCGGCTGGGCGGTGCTGTTCTCCGCGGTGCTCACGATCCTTGCCCTCGTCTTGGGGATCATCGTGTCCCCGTTTACGCGGCCCGGACAGCGGCCCGCCGCACGACCTGCCCTACCGCGGCCCTACCGCGACATCCACGTCTCCCGCAGCGGAGGCTTCTCCCTCGGTGTTGTCGCGACCACCGGCGAGCCCTACCTCTCCATCCCGGTGAGCAACGGGGGCGTCGAGTTCGAGGTGCACTACCGGCTCACCCCAGATGAGTACGCCGCGCTCGCGCAGGACGAGGCTGCCGGGGCGCGGTTCGCCGATCGATGCCGGCGGCGCGAGCTCGACGACCGCCTCCTGCACGGTCGCGGCGAGTAGCGGAAAGTCCGATCCGGAGCGGTGTAGCGCAACGCCGACGGCGCGCGCGGCCCGTCGCCCGGCTGCGCCGTACTGGCCACACGAAACCCGTACATCCCACACGTTGCAACATGTGGGAAGTGCGGGTTTCACGAGTTAACTCGTGGTCCCGCCAGCACCCACCACCCATCTCGCATGTTGGTCACGATGTGCACATCGTGAGACGGCGGCCGTAGGCTCGCGGCAGCTCATCGAGAGGGACTGAGGGAACGGCCCAGTGAAGTCCCGGCAACCGCCACGTTCTCCCTGCTTCGGCAGTCGTGGAAACGGTGCTAATTCCGCCCACGGCGAGGTACGTCGCGGGGAAGATGAGGAGGAGGTCACTCATGAGCGCTGTTGACACGTCGGTCCGAACCGAGGCCGCACCGTCCGGCACACCTGTCCTGCGCGAGGGCGCGTTCGGCAACGCCACCGGCCTTGCCTGCCGCGAGTGCGGTCACGCGATCGCCCTCGGCCCGCACTACGCCTGTCCCGAGTGCTTCGGCCCCCTCGAGATCGCCTACGACTTCCCCGCCGTGACCCGCGCCGAGATCGAGGCGGGGCCGCGCAACATCTGGCGCTACAAGGCGCTGCTGCCGGTGCCCGCGGACATCGAGGAGAGCCCGAACATGGAGCCCGGGTTCACCCGGCTGCTCAAGGCCCACAACCTCGGGCGCCAGCTCGGCATCGACAACCTGTGGGTCAAGGACGACTCGACGAACCCGACGAACTCCTTCAAGGACCGGGTCGTGGCCTGCGCACTGTCCGCGGCGCGCGAGTTCCACAGCAAGGTCTTCGCCTGTCCCTCGACCGGCAACCTCGCCAACGCGGTGGCCGCTGCCGGTGCCCGGGCCGGGATCAAGACCGTGGTCTTCATCCCCTCGGACCTGGAGAAGCCCAAGCAGGTCAACTCCGCGGTCTACACCGACGCGCTGGTCGCCGTCGAGGGCAACTACGACGACGTCAACCGGCTGGCCTCCGAGATCGCGGGGGAGGAGGAGGGCTGGGCGTTCGTCAACGTCAACGTGCGGCCCTACTACGCCGAGGGCTCCAAGACCCTGGGCTACGAGATCGCCGAGCAGCTCGGCTGGCGCCTGCCCGACCAGGTCGTCATCCCGGTCGCCTCCGGCTCCCAGCTCACCAAGGTCGACAAGGCCTTCCAGGAGCTGATCGCGCTCGGCCTGGTCGAGGAGAAGCCCTACAAGATCTACGGCGCCCAGGCCACCGGGTGCTCGCCGGTGTCGGTGGCGTTCAAGGACGGCAAGAACGTGGTGCGCCCGGTGCGCCCCGACACGATCGCGAAGTCCCTGGCGATCGGCAACCCCGCCGACGGTCCCTACGTGCTCGACATCTGCCGGCGCACCGGTGGCGCGGTCGAGGACGTCAGCGACGACGAGGTGCGCGAGGGCATCCTGCTGCTGGCCCGCAACGAGGGCATCTTCACCGAGACCGCCGGCGGCACCACGGTCGCGGTGCTGAAGAAGCTGGTGGACACCGGCCAGCTGGACCCCACACTGGAGACGGTCGTGATCAACACCGGCATGGGGCTCAAGACCCTCGACGCGATCTCCGACCAGGTGGGTCCGGCGGCCACCATCGCTGCGTCGTACGCCGCGTTCTCGGCCACCGGCATCGCCTGAGCCGGCGCCGCAGCCCACCCAGCACCGTCCGCCAGCACCGTCCGCCCGCACCAGAGGAGCAGCACATGGGCGTTTCCGTCCGCATCCCCACGATCCTGCGCACCTACACCGGAGGGGAGTCCGAGGTCAGCGCCCAGGGCGGCACCCTGGGCGAGGTGCTCGACGACCTGGAGAGCAGCTACGCCGGGATCCGCGCGCGGATCCTCGACGACGCGGGCCAGCTGCGCCGTTTCGTGAACGTCTACGTCGGCAACGAGGACGTCCGCTTCCTCGACGACCTGGCCACGCCGACCCCGGACGGGACCCAGATCTCGGTGATCCCGGCGGTGGCCGGCGGCTGCTGAGGGATCCGCAACGGGGGCCCGGACGGCGCCTAGGCTGGCCCGGTGCCCGACGTACTGCTGGTGACGTTCCCGCTGCTGCCCGACGGCGAGCCGCAGGGCCAGCTGCTGGTGGCGGCGCTGGCCGCCCGGGGGATGGCGGCGCGCTGGGTCTGTTGGGACGACACGACGATCGACTGGGCGGCGGCTGACCTGGTGGCGGTGCGGTCCACCTGGGACTACCACCGGCGGCTGCCGGAGTTCCTGGCCTGGGCCCGGGGCGTGGAGCAGCGCACGAGACTGCTCAACGGCGCGGACGTCTTCGCGTGGAACGCCGACAAGGCCTACCTCGCCGAGCTCGCCGACGACGTCCCGGTCGTGCCCACCGCGCTGCTCGACGATTCCCACCTGCGCCCGGGGCTGCAGGCCGCGATCGAGGAGCACGGCACGGTGGTGGTCAAGGCGCGCACCGGAGCCGGTGGCGTCGGGGTGGTGGTGGCCGACAGCGCCGACGACCCGAGGCTCGCCGGTCTCAGCGCCGGCCCGTGGATCGTGCAGCCGCTGGTCGAGTCGGTGCGCAGCCGCGGTGAGAGCTCGGTCTTCGTGCTCGACGGCCGCGCGGTCTCCCAGGTCGACAAGCTGCCGGGCGGGGACGAGATCCGGGTGCACGAGGCGTACGGCGGCTCGTCGCGCCCGGTCCCGCTGGTCCCGGAGCTGGCCGCAGCCGCGCAGGCGGCGCTCGCCGCGGCCGGGCGCAGGCTCGGCCGCGAGCTGCGCTACGGCCGGGTCGACCTGATGTCCTACGCCGGCCGGCCGGTCCTCAGCGAGCTGGAGCTGATCGAACCCGGCCTCTACCTCGACGTCGTGCCCGACAACGCGGAGGCGTTCGCGGCCCTGGCGGCCGCCTCGTTGCCCTGAGGGCTTTGCACTCGCCTTGCTCGAGTGCTAAACATGACGTTGGCACTCTCGTGATGAGAGTGACAGACACCGGACCGGTGAGTTGAGGTCTGCAGCGTCGGCGGGAAGGGTTCGCCGGTACGGCCAGATCGTCCGTCGCGGGCAACGACCCGGTCCGACACTCTCTAGCGTGAAGGAATCGCAGGAGACATGGCAAAGCTGATTGCTTTCAACGAGGAGGCCCGGCGCGGCCTCGAGCGTGGCATGAACACGCTCGCCGACGCCGTCAAGGTCACTCTCGGTCCCAAGGGCCGCAACGTCGTTCTCGAGAAGAAGTGGGGCGCCCCCACGATCACCAACGATGGTGTGTCCATCGCCAAGGAGATCGAGCTCGAGGACCCGTACGAGAAGATCGGCGCAGAGCTGGTCAAGGAAGTTGCCAAGAAGACCGACGACGTCGCCGGTGACGGCACGACGACCGCGACCGTGCTGGCTCAGGCCATGGTCCGCGAGGGTCTGCGCAACGTGGCCGCGGGTGCGAACCCGATGGGCCTCAAGCGCGGCATCGAGCAGGCTGTCGAGGCGGTCTCCGCCCAGCTGCTGAGCATGGCGAAGGACGTCGAGACCAAGGAGCAGATCGCCTCCACGGCCTCGATCTCCGCTGCTGACACCACGGTCGGCGAGATCATCGCCGAGGCGATGGACAAGGTCGGCAAGGAAGGCGTCATCACCGTCGAGGAGTCGAACACCTTCGGGCTCGACCTCGAGCTCACCGAGGGCATGCGCTTCGACAAGGGCTACATCTCGGCGTACTTCGTCACCGACCCCGAGCGGATGGAGACGGTCCTGGAGGACCCCTACATCCTGATCGCCAACTCGAAGGTCTCGAACGTCAAGGACCTGCTGCCGCTGCTCGAGAAGGTCATGCAGTCCGGCAAGCCGCTGGTCATCATCGCCGAGGACGTCGACGGCGAGGCTCTGTCCACGCTGGTCGTCAACAAGATTCGTGGCACGTTCAAGTCCGTCGCCGTCAAGGCTCCGGGCTTCGGCGACCGCCGCAAGGCCATGCTGCAGGACATCGCGATCCTGACCGGTGGCCAGGTCATCTCCGAGGAGGTCGGCCTCAAGCTCGAGTCGGCCGGCATCGAGCTCCTCGGTCAGGCCCGCAAGGTCGTCATCACCAAGGACGAGACCACGATCGTCGAGGGCGCCGGCGACGCCGGCCAGATCGAGGGCCGGGTCAACCAGATTCGCGCCGAGATCGAGAAGTCGGACTCCGACTACGACCGCGAGAAGCTGCAGGAGCGCCTGGCCAAGCTGGCCGGCGGTGTCGCGGTGATCAAGGTCGGCGCGGCCACCGAGGTCGAGCTCAAGGAGCGCAAGCACCGCATCGAGGACGCCGTTCGCAACGCGAAGGCCGCCGTCGAGGAGGGCATCGTCGCCGGTGGTGGCGTCGCGCTGGTCCAGGCTGCCGCGATCGTGTTCCCGAAGCTCGAGCTCGAGGGTGACGAGGCCACCGGCGCGAACATCGTGCTGAAGGCCACCGAGGCCCCGCTCAAGCAGATCGCGATCAACGCCGGCCTCGAGGGCGGCGTCGTGGCGGAGAAGGTGCGCAACCTGACCGCCGGTCACGGTCTGAACGCGGCCAACGGCGAGTACGTCGACATGATCGCCGAGGGCATCATCGACCCGGCCAAGGTGACGCGCTCCGCGCTGCTGAACGCCGCGTCGATCGCTGCGCTGTTCCTCACCACCGAGGCCGTCGTGGCCGACAAGCCGGAGAAGTCGGCGCCCATGGGCGGCGACCCGTCCGGCGGCATGGGTGGTATGGACTTCTGAGTCCGCAGCGAGGTACGAGCGGAGGAGGAAGAAGTCCCATTCAGGGAGTCTTCTGAGTCCAGCTCCTCCCGCACAGCACCACCAGCAGGGCCCTGGTCTTCGGACCGGGGCCCTGTTGGCGTCCCGGGGGGCCCGGGAGTCTCAGCCGGCGTCCGGCCCCGGCACGGGCGGTACGACGAGGCGACAGGCCCCGGGCTCGGCGAACGGCTCCAGCGCGCTGCCCTCCGCGCTGGCGCCGTACTCCGCCAGCACGCCGCGGACCAGGCCCAGGTGGACCGAGCACACCACCTCGGGCTGCCGGTAGGCGACCTCGAGCAGCGGGCAGCGGGTGAGCCGGACGTGCTCGGGGCGCCCCTCCTCGGGGGAGGGGTCGAAGCCGAGGTCGTCGAGGAGCTCGACGACCTGCGCACGGGCCTGCTCGGCGGGCACCGGCGAGGCTCCGCGGTCGCGGGCCAGCTGGCGGCCCCAGCTCTCGCCGGCCTCGGCGGCGTCGCGCTGCGGGGCCGGGCTGTGGCGCGCGATGGTGACGGCCAGCGCGGAGGCGAGCCCGGCGTACTCCGAGCGTGCGGGGTCCTCGGCGACCGACTCGTAGAGCCAGGCCGGCCGGCCCCGCCCCGACGGTCGCGCCCGGGTGCGACGGACCAGCCCGCGGCGGACCAGCCCGTCGAGGTGCTCGCGCACGGTGTTGGGGTGCAGGCCGGTGGCGGCCACGATCGCGGCCTGGGTGGTGGGGTCCGGCTGGTCGTGCAGCTTGGCCAGGATCGCGGCCCGCGCCGGGGACAGGGGGCGCGAGGTGCCCAGCCGGGGCCCGAAGCCGGCGGGGCGATCCGCCGGGGACCACGAGACGTTTTCCACGGATCCCACAGTAGTAAAACCCCGGGAACGACGCGAGCCGCCGGCCGGATCCGGGGTGACCGGTCCAGCCAGCGGCTCGTCTCAGCTGCTTCGCGCCAGCGCGAAGCACTGTGCGCTCAGGAGGGCTTGGGTGCCCCCGGGCGTGCGTAGCGCATCCAGGTGACCGCGATGCACATCGTCGCGAAGGCGGCGCCGATGTAGTAGAAGGTCTCGGGCGCCATGATCGTCAGGCCGATGCCGAAGAAGAACGGCCCGAAGGCGGCGATCGCCGCGGTCCAGCCGATCACTCCGCCGGCCTGGCGGCGCTCGAAGATCATCGGCATCTGCTTGAACGTCGAGGCGTTGCCGATGCCGGTGAACAGGAAGATCGCGAGCATCCCGTAGAGGAACCTGTCGAAGTCCGCGTCGAGCGCGGCCGCCGAGCTGGTGTCGGGGGTGAGGTGCATGCTCGTGTAGATGATCGAGGCGAGGATGCCGATGCCGCTCACCAGGGTCCACTTGGCGCCACCGAGCTTGTCGGTGAGCGGGCTGAACAGCACCCGGGCGCCGGCGCCGACCAGCGGGCCGAGGAACGCGAACTTCACCGGGTCCGGGATCGAGTAGCCCTCGATGAGCATCTGGGTGGTGCCGTCGGAGAGGATCGTGGCGATCTCGGTGTTGCCGGCGCCGTACAGGTTCTTGATCATCAGGCCGAACTGTCCCGACAGGCCGGCGAAGGTGCCGAAGGTCATGATGTAGAGCAGCGTCATCCACCAGGTGTCCTGGTTCTTGAAGATGTCGAACTGCTGGCGCACGTTGGCCTTGATCGGGACGCTCTTGAGCATCGTCCAGGCCAGGAACGCGCCGATCAGGACGAACGGCACGTAGACGTAGGTGGCGTTCTGGTACCAGACCTCCTGCGAGGCCTTCCCGGGCACGCTCTCGAGCTGCGAGGAGCCGAGGAAGCCGACCATCGAGAAGCCGATGATCCACGGCGTCACGAACTGGACCAGGGAGACACCGAAGTTGCCGATGCCGGCCTGCAGGCCGAGCGCGGTGCCCTGCATCCGGCGCGGGAAGAAGTACGAGGTGCTCGGCATGAAGCCGGAGAACGCACCGCCGCCGATGCCGGACATGAACGACAGGATCAGCAGCGTCGTGTACGACGTGTCCGGGTTCTGCACCGCGATCGCCCAGCCGACGAGCGGCAGCAGCAGCAACAGGGTGGTCAGCGTGACGAGCTTGCGGGTGCCGAGCATCGGCGGCAGGACCATCCAGGTCAGCCGCAGCAGACCGGCGGAGAGACCGGGCAGCGCGACCAGCCAGTAGAGCTGGTCCTTGGTCAGGTCGAAGCCGAGGTTGCTCAGCTTCGGGGCCAGCGCGCTGGCGATGAACCAGGAGGCGAAGGCGAGGGTGAGGGTGAACGTGGTGATCGACAGGGTCCGCCAGGCGAGCGCCTTGTCCCAGGTCTCCTCGTTCTCCGGGTCCCAGGCCTGCAGCCATTCCTTGCCGCTGCGAGCGGCGTCGGGGGCGGACGGGGGGGAAGTGGTCATCAGGCTCGTGCCTCCATGGCATTGGGCTTCTCGAAGTGACCTGCCAACTCAGGGGACTCGTTGTGCAGCATGTGCACCACGGTCCAGTGCATCCAGATCGCACAGACCAGAGTGAGCAGGAAGAGGACGAAGAACGTGGCGGACGGCAGGCCGGTCCACGACGTGGTGTAGGCGAACAGCGGCGGGAGGAAGAACCCACCCAGCGCGCCCAGCATCCCGACCAGGCCGCCGACGGAGCCGACCTCGCCGGGGAAGTACTCGGGGATGTGCTTGTAGACCGCGGCCTTGCCGATGCCCATCGAGCAGCCGAGCAGGAAGACGAGCCCGACGAAGGGCCACAGGCCGATCGAGTAGGGCAGCACCTCGGCGATGCCGGAGGGGTCGGTCTTCTCGGAGACCTCCACGACCACGTGGCCGTTGGGCATCATCAGCAGGAACGTCGAGACCAGCATGATCGCGAAGGTCCAGTACATCACCCGGCGCGCGCCGAGCTTGTCGGAGAACCAGCCGCCCAGCGGGCGCAGCAGGCTGGCCGGGAAGATGAACGTCGCGGTGAGCAGCGCGGCCTTGGTCAGCGAGATGTCGAAGTTGTCGACGTAGTACTTCGGCAGCCACGAGGACAGCGCGACGTACGCACCGAAGACGGCGACGTAGTAGAGGCTGAAGCGCCACACCCGCAGCTGCTTGAGCGGCACGAGCTGCTCGCGGATCGGGCGACCGGCACCGGGCTTGCGGTCCTGGCGGGGGGTGCCCACCCACAGCGCCACCGCGATGACCAGCAGCAGCACGGCGTAGATGACCGGGATCAACCGCCAGCCGCCCTCGACGAAGCCGAAGTAGGTGCCGCCGGCGGTGGCGGTGATCAGCACCGGGCCGATGAACTTGGTGACCGAGGCGCCCACGTTGCCGGCGCCGAAGACGCCGAGCGCGAAACCCTGGCGCTGGCGCGGGAACCACGCCGAGTTCCAGGCGATGCCGGCGGTGAAGGCGTTGCCGGCGAAACCGACCGCGAAGGCGAGCAGCAGGAGCATCCCGTAGCTGCCGGCCTGGGCGACCAGGTAGGAGAAGAGCGCGGTGGCCAGCAGCAGGCCGATGAACACGACCCGGCCGCCGAAGCGGTCGGCGGCGATGCCGGCGGGCAGCCGCCACAGCGAGCCGTTGAGGATCGCCACGGCGGAGAGCCACGAGAGCTGGACGTCGGAGAGACCGAACTCGTCGCGGATCGGGATACCGAGGATGCCGAACATCATCCAGGCCGCGAACATCAGGGTGAACGCGATCGTGGAGAGGCTCAGCACGCGACCGGCGCCCGGGGGGACGGGCGCCGGAGCTGTTGCAGTTGGTGCTTGTGAGACGGGTGGGGCTGACACTGGATTCTCCGGTCTGCTTGCATGGGGGTCGGCAAGGTAAAGCGGACGTCGCTAAGCATCGGGGTACTCAGCTCCGTGGATATAGGGACATTCGGCCCGTTCTGGCCAGGATAGGGTCCCTATTCAGGCTGGCAGAAGGGCCCCCAAAGGCCCGCACGCAAGGGGAGAGAAACGTGAGCACTGAGGTCCAGCCCGAGGGAAAGCGGAGCAAGCAGGCGGGAATGGACGGCGGGTTCTCCGACGCCATGGTGCGCAGCCGGCGGTTCTTCACCAAGGCCAAGGTCAGCGCGGATCTGCGCACCCTGCACCGCACGGGTGGGCGGGGGGCCGACGACTTCTACCGCGACCGCTGGAGCCACGACAAGGTCGTCCGCTCCACGCACGGGGTCAACTGCACCGGCTCCTGCTCGTGGAAGGTCTACGTCAAGGACGGGATCATCACCTGGGAGACCCAGCAGACCGACTACCCGTCGGTCGGCCCGGACTCGCCGGAGTACGAGCCGCGCGGATGCCCCCGTGGCGCGGCGTTCTCCTGGTACACCTACTCGCCGACCCGGGTGCGCTACCCCTACGTGCGCGGCGTGCTCCAGCAGATGTACCGCGAGGCCAAGTCCCAGCACGGCGGCGACCCGGTCAAGGCGTGGGCGCACATCGTCGACAACCCCCAGCGCGCGAAGGCCTACAAGTCGGCCCGCGGCAAGGGCGGCCTGGTCCGGGCGAGCTGGGAGGAGGCCACCGAGATGGTGGCGGCCGCCTACGTGCACACGATCCGCAAGTGGGGCCCCGACCGCGTGGCCGGCTTCTCGCCGATCCCCGCGATGTCGATGGTCTCGCACGCCTCGGGCGCCCGCTTCACCTCGATGATCGGCGGCTCGATGCTGTCGTTCTACGACTGGTACGCCGACCTGCCGGTGGCCTCGCCGCAGGTCTTCGGCGACCAGACCGACGTGCCGGAGTCCGGCGACTGGTGGGACGCCGGCTACCTGATCATGTGGGGCTCCAACGTCCCGGTCACCCGCACCCCCGACGCGCACTGGATGACCGAGGCGCGCTACCGCGGCCAGAAGGTCGTCGTGGTGGCCCCCGACTACGCCGACAACGTGAAGTTCGCCGACGAGTGGCTCGCGATCGCGCCCGGCACCGACGGCGCCCTGGCGATGTCGATGGCGCACGTGATCCTCAAGGAGTTCTTCGTCGACCGGCAGACGCCGTACTTCACCGAGTACACGAAGAAGTACACCGACCTGCCCTACCTGGTCGCCCTCGACGAGGTCGCCGGAGAGGGCGCCGGCGTGTTCCGCCCCGGCAAGTTCCTCACCGCCTCGGACCTGCCCGAGCACGCCGGCGAGGAGAACGCCCACTTCAAGACCGTGCTCGTCGACGCCCGCACCGGGCAGCCGGTGGTCCCCGGCGGGTCGCTGGGGCACCGCTTCGGCGAGAGCGGAGCCGGACACTGGAACCTCGAGCTCGGCGACGTCGACCCGCAGCTGAGCCTGCTCGAGCCCGGCGCCGAGACGGTGCTGGCCGAGCTGCCCCGCTTCGACAACGTCGACGGCACGCCGGGCTCGCTGACCCGCGCGGTGCCGGTACGGCGCGTGGCCGGCCGGCTGGTCACCACGGTCTTCGACCTGATGCTGGCCCAGTTCGGCGTCGGGCGTGAGGGGCTGGCCGGCGACTACGCGACGTCCTACGACGACGCCAGCGCGCCGTACACCCCGGCCTGGCAGGAGACCGTCACCGGCGTCTCGGCCTCGGCCGCGGCCCGGATCGCGCGGGAGTTCGCGCAGAACGCCGAGGAGTCCAAGGGTCGCTCGATGATCCTGATGGGCGCCGGCACCAACCACTGGTTCCACTCCGACACGATCTACCGCGGCTTCCTCGCGCTGACCACGCTGACCGGCTGCCAGGGCGTCAACGGCGGCGGCTGGGCCCACTACGTCGGGCAGGAGAAGTGCCGTCCGGTCACCGGCTGGGCGCAGCTGGCGTTCGGGCTGGACTGGATGCGCCCGCCGCGGCAGATGATCCACACCGCGTACTGGTACCTGCACACCAACCAGTTCCGCTACGACCACTTCGCCGCCGACGTGCTCTCGGCGAAGACCGGCAGCGGGAAGCTGGCCGGGATGAGCACCGCCGACGTGATCGCGAAGAGCGCGCGGATGGGCTGGATGCCGTCCTACCCGACGTTCAACCGCAACCCGATCGAGGTCTCCGCGGAGGCCGCCGCCGCCGGCCGGCCGGTGGCCGAGCACGTGGTCGAGCAGCTCAAGAGCGGCGAGCTGCGCTTCGCCGCGGAGGACCCCGACTCCCCGGAGAACTTCCCGCGGATCCTGTCGATCTGGCGCGCCAACCTGCTCGGCTCCTCGGGCAAGGGCAACGAGTACTTCCTCAAGCACCTGCTCGGCACCGACAACTCGCTGCGCGCCACCGAGGCGGCGCCGAGCCAGCGGCCCACCGAGGTGGACTGGCACGAGGAGGCCCCCGAGGGCAAGCTCGACCTGCTGCTGACCCTCGACTTCCGCCAGACCAGCACGACGATCTTCTCCGACGTCGTGCTGCCGGCCGCGACGTGGTACGAGAAGCACGACCTCAACACCACCGACATGCACCCCTTCATCCACTCGTTCAACCCGGCGATCGCGCCGCCGTGGCAGACCCGCACCGACTGGGACGCCTGGCAGGTGATCGCCGACAAGTTCAGCGAGCTCGCGGCCACCCACCTGGGCACCCGCAAGGACGTCGTGGCGGTGCCGCTGCTGCACGACACCCCGGACGCGATGGCCAACCCGCACGGCGTGGTGGCGGACTGGAAGCACGGCGAGTGCGAGCCGGTGCCGGGCGTGACGATGCCCAAGATCGTCGAGGTGGAGCGCGACTACGCCGCGATCGGCGCGCAGATGAAGGCGCTCGGGCCGCTGCTGGACAAGCTCGGCACGACGACCAAGGGCGTCACCTACGACGTCACCAAGTCCATCGAGTACCTCAAGCACAAGAACGGCACCGTGCGTGGCGGCCCGGCCGACGGGCGCCCGTCGCTCAAGCGCGACGTGCACGCCTGCGAGGCGATCCTCGCGCTGTCGGGCACCACCAACGGCCACCTCGCCACCCAGGGGTTCAAGACCCTGGAGAAGCGCACCGGCACGCTGCTGCACGACCTGGCGGCCGAGCACGAGGGCAAGCAGATCACCTTCGCCGACACCCAGGCGGCGCCGGTGCCGGTGATCACCTCGCCGGAGTGGTCGGGCTCGGAGACCGGCGGGCGGCGCTACTCGCCGTTCACCATCAACGTGGAGCGGCTCAAGCCCTGGCACACGCTCACCGGGCGTCAGCACTTCTACCTCGACCACGACTGGATGACCGAGCTGGGCGAGTCGCTGCCGGTCTACCGGCCGCCGCTGAACATGGGGGCGCTGTTCAGCGAGCCCGCCATCGGCGAGATGGGGGAGTCGCACGGCCAGCTCAGCGTGACCGTGCGCTACCTGACCCCGCACAACAAGTGGTCGATCCACTCCGAGTACCAGGACAACCTGTTCATGCTCTCCCTCTCGCGGGGCGGGCAGACGATCTGGATGAGCGACAAGGACGCCGAGAAGGTCGGCGTCGAGGACAACGACTGGATCGAGGCGGTGAACCGCAACGGCGTCGTCGTCGCGCGGGCGATCGTCTCGCACCGGATGCCGGAGGGCACCGTCTACATGCACCACGCACAGGACCGGCTGATCGACGTACCGCTCGCGGAGACGTCGGGCAAGCGCGGCGGCATCCACAACTCGCTGACCCGGATCCTGGTCAAGCCCAGCCACCTGATCGGCGGGTACGCCCAGCTGGCGTTCGCCTTCAACTACCTCGGCCCCACGGGCAACCAGCGCGACGAGGTCACCGTCATCCGCAAGCGCTCGCAGGAGGTGACCTACTGATGAAGGTCATGGCGCAGATGGCGATGGTGATGAACCTCGACAAGTGCATCGGGTGCCACACCTGCTCGGTCACCTGCAAGCAGGCGTGGACCAACCGCGCCGGCACCGAGTACGTCTGGTTCAACAACGTCGAGACCCGACCCGGCCAGGGCTACCCCCGCACCTACGAGGACCAGGAGGAGTGGAAGGGCGGCTGGGAGCTCAACAAGCGCGGCCGGCTCAAGCTCAAGGCCGGCGGCCGGATGAAGAAGCTCGCCACGATCTTCTCCAACCCCAAGATGCCCTCGATCCAGGACTACTACGAGCCCTGGACCTACGACTACGCCACGCTCACCGACGCCCCGGCGCAGGAGCACACCCCGGTGGCGCGGCCCAAGTCGCTGCTCACCGGCAAGAACATGAAGATCGAGTGGTCCTCGAACTGGGACGACAACCTCGGCGGCTCCAAGGCCACCGAGAAGCACGACCCGATGCTGGCGAAGATCGCCGACAAGGTGAAGTTCGAGTTCGAGCAGACCTTCATGTTCTACCTGCCACGGATCTGCGAGCACTGCCTCAACCCGTCGTGCGCGGCGTCGTGCCCGAGCGGGGCGATCTACAAGCGCTCCGAGGACGGCATCGTGCTCGTCGACCAGGACAAGTGCCGCGGCTGGCGGATGTGCGTGTCGGGCTGCCCCTACAAGAAGATCTACTTCAACCACCGCACCGGCAAGGCCGAGAAGTGCACGTTCTGCTTCCCGCGCATCGAGGTCGGCCTGCCGACGGTGTGCTCGGAGACCTGCGTGGGCCGGCTGCGCTACATCGGCCTGGTGCTCTACGACGCCGACCGCGTGCTGGAGGCGGCCTCGGTCGAGGACGACCACGAGCTCTACGAGGCACAGCGCTCGGTGCTGCTCGACCCCAACGACCCCGAGGTGATCCGGGCCGCCGAGCGCGAGGGCATCCCGCGCGACTGGATCGACGCCGCCCAGCGCTCGCCGATCCACGCGCTGATCAACACCTTCAAGGTGGCGCTGCCGCTGCACCCGGAGTACCGGACGATGCCGATGGTCTGGTACATCCCGCCGCTCTCGCCGGTCATCGACGTGGTCAAGGAGACCGGCGAGGACGCCGAGGACACCGGCAACCTGTTCGCGGCCATCGACGCCCTGCGGATCCCGATCGAGTACCTCGCCGAGCTCTTCACCGCCGGTGACGTGGCGCCGGTCGACCGCGTGTTGAAGAAGCTCGCGGCGATGCGCTCCTACATGCGCGACATCAACATGGGCCGCGAGCCGAACGCGGCGATCCCGGCCGCGGTCGGGATGAGCGAGGAGGAGATGTACGACATGTACCGCCTCCTGGCGATCGCGAAGTACGACGAGCGCTACGTCATCCCGGCGGCGCACGCCGAGCAGGCGCACTCGCTGGAGGAGCTGGCCACCGAGTGCTCGCTGGACTACGACGGCGGGCCGGGGATGGGCGGCTCGGGTCCGTTCGGGGAGGGGTCGGGGGCGCCCACGCCGATCGCGGTGGAGAACTTCCAGATGCTGCGCGATCGCCAGACCGCCGACTCGTTCGCCGCGCCGGACAACAAGAGCGCCCGGGTCAACCTGCTCAACTGGGACGGCAAGGGGGCGCCCACGGGGCTGTTCCCGCCCAAGCCGGACAGTGAGGGCGGGGCGCGATGAGGACCCGGCTGCGGCCCCGCCCACGGGCGGGACGCCGCGAGCTGACCTCCGAGGAGCTGACGCTGGCCTGGCAGTCGGCCTCGCTGCTGCTGGACTACCCCGGCGACGAGCAGGACCTCGACGTCGTACGCCGGGCGGTGCCGCACCTGCCGGCGAGCGTCGGGGAGCCGCTGGCCCGGTTCCTGGCCCACCGCGACGCCACCGACCTGCGCCAGCTGCAGCAGGACTATGTGGAGACCTTCGACTCGCGGCGACGCTGCAACCTGTTCCTCACCTACTTCGCGCACGGGGACACCCGCAAGCGGGGGATGGCGCTGCTGCGCTTCAAGCAGGCCTACCAGGCCTCGGGCGTCGAGCTCGACGACTCCGAGCTGCCCGACCACCTGTGCGTGGTGCTCGAGTACGCCGCGTGCGTGGACCAGGAGCAGGGCCGCCAGCTGATGCTCGACCACCGCGCCGGCCTGGAGCTGCTGCGGATCGCGCTGAGCGACCTGGGCTCGCCCTGGGCCGAGGTGATGGAGGCGGTGTCGGCGACGCTGCCGCCCCTGGAGGGCGAGGAGCGCGAGGCCGTGCGCCGGCTCGCCGCCGAGGGGCCTCCCGAGGAGGAGGTCGGCCTCACGCCGTACGGAACGCCGCAGTTCGACGCGGCGCTGAGTGACCGGATGGGGGGCCGACGGATGCCCCCGCCGACCGGCGGGGTCGTGGACCTGCCGATGCCCTCCCTGCCGACCCGACGAGGAGCCTGACATGGACCAGTTCCTGTGGGTGGTCTTTCCCTACCTGTGCCTGGCGACCTTCGTGGTCGGCCACTTCTGGCGCTACCGCTACGACAAGTTCGGCTGGACCACCCGGTCCTCCCAGCTCTACGAGGACCGGATGCTGCGCCTGGGCTCGCCGCTGTTCCACTTCGGGATGCTCGGCGTCGTCGGCGGTCACGTGATCGGCCTGCTGATCCCGCGCTCGTGGACCGAGGCGGTCGGTATCGACGACCACCTCTACCACTATCTGGCGGTCGGCGGTGGCCTCGTCGCCGGCATCGCGGCCACGGTCGGGATGGTCATCCTGATCTACCGCCGGCGCACCGTGGGGCCGGTGTTCTCGGCGACCACGCGGATGGACAAGGTCATGTACGCCTTCCTCGGGGTGGTGATCTTCCTCGGGATGTGGAACACCATCGCGGGCTCGATCTTCACCCTGGGCGGGGAGTACAACTACCGGGAGGGGGTGTCGGTCTGGTACCGCTCCTTCCTGGCGTTCACGCCCGACGCCGCACTGATGGCCGAGGCGCCGATCGGCTTCCAGCTGCACGCGCTGACCGCGTTCATGCTGTTCGCGCTGTGGCCCTTCACCCGGCTGGTGCACGTCTTCAGCGCCCCGGTGGGCTACCTGACCCGGCCCTACATCGTCTACCGCAGCCGCGACGACCAGCTCGGCAGCCACCGACCCCGCCGAGGCTGGGACAAGGTCGGCTGACGAGTCGGCGCGAGCTCGCGTCGTACGGCGGTCGAGTCGGCGTGAGCTCGCGTCGCACGGGGGGCGAGTCGGCGTGAGCTCGCGTCGTAGGGCGGTCGAGTCGGCGTGAGGTCGCGTCGGCCGCTCGGCTCAGAGGCCGTGCTCGTCCAGCTCCGCGGCCTGGAGGCGCGTTCGCCAGGCGAGCAGGAACGTCGGCGTCGCGGCGGTGAGCAGCAGCGCCGCCAGAACGAGCGGCCCGAGCTGGGCGAGCAGCTCGGGCCGCCCGCGCTCGGCCAGCCGGTCGGCGGTCGCGGCGAGCGGGTACAGCACGGTCAGCGAGCCCAGCGCCACGGCGTAGCCGGCGTTGCGGGCCAGGTTGCGTTGGGCGAGCTCGTACTCGTCCACCTCGTCGACTCGGCGCTCGGCGATGTCACCGATCAGCTTGCGGCAGCCCAACCAGCAACCGCCCAGCACCAGGAGAGTGGCGCCCCCCGCCCAGCCGTAGGGCTGCTGCTGGGCCGCGATGAGGGCGACGAACACCAGCCAGGCGGCCGTGCCGACCAGAGCGGTCGTGGGGGCCAGGGAATGGCGACGGGTCGGGGTCAGCGTCTGCTTGGTCATGTCGGGTCCTCCTGAGAGTTCTGGGGGCTCTGGGTCCGGTAGCCCGCGGTGATCGACGGGAACGGCTCCCGGCTGAAGACCGCCTCGATCGGTACGCCGAACACCTCGCAGATACTCATCGCCAGGTGAAGGCTGGGGGAGTGGTCCCCGCGTTCGAGGGCGCCGATCGTCTGCGGGTTGACGCCGACTCGCTCGGCCAGTGCGGCCCGCGAGAGGGCCCGCTCTGCGCGCAGCACCGCCACGCGGTTGTGGATCGGTCTCGCGTCCTTGCGCCTACGCCCTGTCACACGTCGAACTTAGGTGGAGGAACATTAGGCCGTCAACACATATCGTCGGAAAAACAGAACGAAATGTTGTGTAAACCCAACGCCGTGGATTCCCGGCCACGCTGAGGCGGCTGGGGTGTGTGAGGCTTGGCCGGTGACCACCGGACTACTCCTCGCAGCCGGAGCCGGACGTCGGATGGGGACTCCCAAGGCGCTCGTGCGCGACGCGGACGGTACGTCGTGGCTGCTGCGCAGCCTCGCGGCGCTGCGCCTGGGGGGATGCGCCGGCCTCACGGTGGTGCTCGGCGCATCCGCCGCCGACGCCCGCGCCCTGCTGGACGAGGCCGGTGAGGACGTCGACGTGGTGCTCGCCCACGACTGGGCCGAGGGGATGGGCGCCTCCCTGCGCGCCGGCCTCGCCTCGCTGGGGTCCGCAGAGGACGTCGCCCTCGTCTCCCTCGTGGACCTGCCCGACGTCGGGCCCGAGGTCGTCGCCCGCCTGCTCGCCGCGGGGCCGGCTCCTGGGCCCACGACCCTGCGGCGCGCGTCGTACGCCGGCGTGCCCGGGCACCCGGTGCTCCTCGGCCGTGCGCACTGGGCCGGCATCGCGTCCAGCGCCACCGGGGACCGCGGGGCACGGGAGTACCTGGCCGCCCGCGAGGTGAGCCTCGTGGAGTGCGCCGACCTGGCCACCGGGCGCGACGTGGACACCCCCGGCCACGTCTGAGCGCCGACTCGGCGCCCCTACGTCGCGAGTTCACGCCGACTCGGCGCCTGTACGGCGCGAGTTCACGCCGACTCGGCCCGGATACGGCGCGAGTTCACGCCGACTCGGCGCCTGTACGGCGCGAGTTCGCCGACTGGGTGGGGTGGGGTTCGTCAAGTGCTGCCAACCGGGATCCAACGTGCGGCTGAGTAGCCTTGCCGGATGCAGTCCCCGTCACACTCCTCCGGTCCGGTCGCGCCTCCCGTGGAGCCGGTGCGCCCGGCCGGCTCGGCCCACCCTCGCGGAGCCGCGTCAGCCGCCACCGCGTCCGCCACCCCGGTGTCCGCCGCCTCGATGCCCCCGGCGGCCTCGGCGTCCTTCGCCGACCCCGCCGACGTGGCGCAGCGGCTCTCGGCCACCGGCTACGTCACCGACGAGTCCCTGGCGACGGTGCTCTTCCTGGCGCTGCGGATGGAGCGTCCGCTGCTGCTGGAGGGCGAGCCCGGGACGGGCAAGACCGCGCTGGCCGAGGCGCTGGCGCAGGTGCTCGGGGTGCCGCTGATCCGGCTGCAGTGCTACGAGGGGATCGACGCCACCCAGGCGCTCTACGACTGGGACTTCCCCCGCCAGATCCTGCACCTGCGGGCGCTGGAGGCGACCGGCGCCGCCGGCCACGGGGTGGAGGAGGCCGAGAAGACCCTCTTCAGTGAGCGGTTCCTGCTGGCGCGCCCGGTGCTGGCCGCCCTGCAGGCCAGCCCGGCGGTGCTGCTGGTGGACGAGGTGGACCGCGCCGACGACGAGTTCGAGGCGTTCCTGCTCGAGGTGCTCTCCACCTACCAGGTGACGATCCCCGAGATCGGCACCGTGAAGGCCGCGACCCCGCCCATCGTCGTGCTCACCTCCAACCGCACCCGCGAGCTGCACGACGCGCTCAAGCGGCGCTGCCTCTACCACTGGATCGACCACCCCGGCCTGGAGCGTGAGGTGGAGATCCTGCGCACCCGCTCCCCGGAGGTCTCCGAGACGCTGGCCCGCCAGGTGGTCGTCGCCGTCCAGCAGCTGCGCGAGGGCCACGACCTGCTCAAGCCGCCCGGGGTCGCCGAGACCCTCGACTGGGCCCGCGCCCTGACCATGCTGGGCGCCGAGGACCTCGACCTCGCCACCGCCTCGGCGACGCTCGGCGCTCTGGTCAAGTACCGCGAGGACCACGACCGGGTCCGCGCCGCGCTCGATCGGATGCTGGCCGGGTGACGAGCGCCGCGCAGGCCGGCACCGTCGGCGGCGCCGACGCGATCCTGCTCGGGTTCTCCCGGGCGCTGCGGGCGGCCGGGGTCGCCGTCACCCAGGACCGTGCGCACGCCTTCCTCGACGCCGTCGCCCTGCTCGGACTCGGCGACCGGCCCGCGACCTACCGGGCCGGGCGCGCCACCCTGTGCGGCAGCCCCGAGGACCTCGAGCGCTACGACCAGGTCTTCGAGGCCTGGTTCAACCCCCGCGACGCCCTGCCGCGCCCGCGCAGCTCCGACGACCCACCGGCGCTCTCCTTCGCCTCCCTGCCCGAGCGTGAGCCCGAGGGCGGCGAGGACGGCGACGGCGAGGAGCCCGACGCGGTGCGCGCCGCCGCCAGCGCGGTCGAGATCCTGCGTCACCGCGACGTGGCCACGCTCTCGGTCGCCGAGCGGCAGCGCCTCACCGCGCTCTTCGCGCGGCTGCACCCGCGGGCCCCGACCCGCCGTACCGCCCGGCACCGCACCTGGCGCCGCGGCGACATCGACGCCTCGCGGACCCTGCGCGCCAGCCTGCGCCGGATGGGCGAGCCCGCCGAGGTGGTCCGGCGCCGGCGCGGGCTGCGCGCGCGCCGGGTGGTGCTGCTGATCGACGTCTCCGGCTCGATGGAGGCGTACGCCGACGCGCTGCTGCGCCTCGCGCACCGCTTCGCCTGCGCCCAGAGCACGACCCGCGGGGGGCGCGTCACGCGCGGCGGGGTCGAGGTCTTCACCATCGGCACCCGGCTCACCCGGATCACCGAGGCGCTGCGCCTGCGCGACCCCGAGCGAGCGCTGGTGGCCGCCGGTGCCACCGTGCCCGACTGGTCGGGCGGGACCCGGCTCGGGGAGTCGTTGAAGGTCTTCCTGGACCGCTGGGGCGCGCGGGGGATGGCCCGCGGAGCCGTGGTGGTCGTGCTCAGCGACGGCTGGGAGCGCGGCGACACCACGCTGCTGGCCGAGCAGATGGCGCGGCTGCACCGGCTGGCGCACCGGGTGGTGTGGGTCAACCCGCACCGCGGCAAGGCCGGCTACGAGCCGGTGCAGCAGGGCGTGGTGGCGGTGCTGCCCCACGTCGACGACTTCCTCGCGGGCCACTCGCTCGCGACGTACACGGAGCTGGTGGAGGTGGTCGCACGTGCGTGAGGTGCTACCGGAGCTGATGGGCTGGTGGGAGGCCGGCGAGACGGTCGGGATGGGCACCGTGGTGGCCACCTTCCGCTCGGCGCCGCGCCCGCCCGGCGCGTCGATGCTGGTCGGGCCGGACGGGACGGCCGTCGGCTCGGTCTCCGGGGGCTGCGTCGAGGGCGCGGTCTACGAGGCCGCCCAGCAGGTCGCCGTGGACGGGACACCGCTCCTGGAGCGCTACGGCGTCTCCGACGACGACGCGTTCGCGGTCGGGCTGACCTGCGGCGGCATCCTCGACGTGTACGTCGAGAAGGTGAGCCGCGAGACCTTCCCCGAGCTCGCCGAGATCGCCGCCGACGTCGAGGCCGGCCGTCCGGTCGCCGTCGCCACCGTCGTGGACCACCCGGACCCCGCGTGGGTCGGTCGGCGGATGCTGGTGCGCCCCGAGGACTCCACCAGCCAGGTCGTGGAGCGCAGCGGCTCCCTGGGCAGCCCGCGCGCGGACGCGGCCGTACACGACGACGCGCTCGGCCTGCTCGCCTCCGGGCACAGCGAGGTGCTGGGCTACGGGCCGGACGGGGAGCGCCGCGGCGAGGGCATGCGGGTCTTCGTGTGGGCCTTCGCGCCCAAGCCCCGGATGCTGGTCTTCGGCGCGATCGACTTCGCCGCGGCGGTGGCCCGGGTGGGCAGCTTCCTGGGCCACCACGTGACCGTCTGCGACGCCCGGCCGGTGTTCGCCACCAACAGCCGCTTCCCGCACGCCGACGAGGTGGTCGTGGACTGGCCGCACCGCTACCTCGAGGCGGAGGTCGAGGCCGGGCGCATCGACGGGCGCACGGTGATCTGCGTGCTCACCCACGACCCCAAGTTCGACGTGCCGCTGCTCGAGGTGGCGCTGCGCCTGCCCGACGTGGCCTACGTCGGGGCGATGGGGTCGCGACGCACCCACGAGGACCGGCTGGCCCGGCTGCGCGAGATCGGACTGGGCGAGGTCGAGCTGGCCCGGCTGTCCTCGCCGATCGGACTCGACCTCGGCGCGCGCACCCCGGAGGAGACCGCGGTGAGCATCGCCGCCGAGATCATCGCCCGGCGCTGGGGCGGCTCGGGTGAGCCGCTGGCTGCGACGCGGGGGCGCATCCACGGCGAGTGAGCGCAGGCCCGCGATCGGCGGACGGGGCCCCGCCGGGCCCGGCTCAGCCGGTGCGCCCGCGCAGTGCCCGATGCGCCCCCGCGGCGGTGGCGAGGGTGACGACGAGGGCGATCACGGCGGTGGCGGTGACCCCGGCGTCGAAGGCGTGCCGCGCGGAGTCGAGCAGAGCCCCGCCGGCCCCGGCGGGCAGCTCCGCGGCCACCTCGCTCGCGCCGCCGAGCGTCGCCCGGGCCTGCTCGGCCTGCGCCGCGGTCAGGTCCGCGGGCACGCGCACCCCGGTGCTGTAGGCGACGTTCAGGATGCTGCCCAGGACCGCGGTGCCGAGCACCGCCCCGATCTCGTAGGCCGTCTCCGAGATCGCCGACGCGGCGCCCGACTTGGTCGCCGGGACCGCGGAGAGGGCCAGGTCGTTGGCGACGGTCTCGGCCAGGCCGACGCCGATCCCGAGCAGGCAGAACGCCGCCATCAGCACCACCGCGGAGCCGGTGTGCCCGGCCGCGGCCACCACGGCGTACGCCGACGCGCTCGAGCCCAGGCCGACCACGGCGATCGTCGCCGGCGCGAACCGGCGCGCCAGCGGCACCACGGCCAGGCCGGCCACCACGGTCAGGCCGAGCCCGGGCAGCAACCACACGCCCGCCTCGACGGGCCCCATCCCGGCGACCAGCTGCAGGTGCTGGGCGAGGAAGTACAGGAAGCCGACGAACGCGAACAGGCTGAACATGTTCACCGCGAGCGCGCCGGAGAAGACCGGGTTGGCGAAGAGTCGCACGTCGAGCATCGGGGTGGCGCGCGCCAGCTGGCGCCGGACGAACACCACGCCGGCGCCGATGCCGGCCGCCACCAGCAGGGCCGGGCCGAGCCACTCGCCCGAGGCCGCGGCGTGCTTGACGGCGTAGACGATCGGGAGCATCGCCGCCACCACCAGCACGATGCTGACCGGGTCGACGGGGCCGGGCGCGGGGTCGCGTGACTCGGGCACCAGCAGCGGTGCGGCGACGAGCAGCGGCACCAGCATCACCACCGCGAGCAGGAAGATCGAGCCCCACCAGAAGTGCTCGAGCAGCCAGCCGCCGAGGATCGGCCCGAGCGCGGCACCGGCCGAGAACCCGGTCGCCCAGATCGCGATCGCGGTACGACGCTCGCCGGGGTCGGTGAAGACGTTGCGCAGCAGCGCCAGCGTCGCCGGCATCAGCATCGCGCCGAAGACGCCGAGCAGCGCGCGGGCGGCGACCAGGGCGCCGGCCGTGGGCGCAAACGCCGCCGCCGCCGAGGTCGCCGCGAAGCCCACCGCGCCCAGCAGCAGCAGCCGGCGCCGGCCGATCCGGTCGCCGAGGCTGCCCATCGGGATCAGCAGCGCCGCCAGCACCAGCGGGTAGACGTCGATGATCCACAGCACCTGGGTGCTCGAGGGCCCCAGGGCCCGGGTGATCGCGGGCACCGCGAAGCTCAGCACGGTGTTGTCCACCGAGACCAGCAGCACCGGCAGCATCAGCACCGCGAGCGCCGCCCACCGGCGGCCGGCCCCGGGTCGGTGGGTGCCGGACCGGTCGCTGGAGGCCGTCCGGGTGGGCCTCACGGAGCGAGCGGGACGGGCGGGGGACACATCGCGCAGCGCGACGTCGAGCATGGTCATGGCGGGGCGGTCCTGCGACTTTCGGGGGATGGGTGCAACCCATAACTGTACCGTCTGGACGGTTTACTAAGGAATCGGGATCGGCGCTCTGTACACGGGGATAGGGTCCTGGCATGTCCCGCCCGCCCCATGCCCGGCTCAAGGTGCTCGACGCGTACGCCGCACTGCTGTGCGAGGAGGGCGACCGGGGCGCCACCCTCGAGGCGACCGCGGCGCGCGCGGGGGTCTCCAAGGGCGGCCTGCTCTACCACTTCCCGTCCAAGGAGGCGCTCGCCGACGCCGTCCTGGTGCGGCTGCGCGAGGTCGTCGAGGAGGACCTCGCGGCGATGGCGTCCGCGGAGGAGGGGCCGGCTCGCCACTACGTCCGCACGTCCTGCCTGACCGGCACCGATCTCGACACCTACTTCGGCGCCGTGCTGCGCCTGGCCCAGGCCGGACACGCCTCCGCGGTGGAGGCGCTCGACGAGGTGCACCGCGACTGGCTGGAGCTGATCCGCAGCGAGGTCGGCGACACCTACGCGGCCGAGGCGATCATGCTGATCGGCGAGGGGCTCTACTACCACACGACGCTGCCCGGGTCCTGGTCGCGCGGGACGTTCGTGGCCTCCCTGGACCAGCTGCTGCTGCAGGTCGACCGGATCCGGGACGGCGCGCTACCGTGACCGGGGTCACATGCCCCGGGAGGCCTCACGGTGGACACGCGCAGCGAGCTCCTCGCCCGTCGGCGCGCCGCGGTGCGCGCCTGGTCCGACTTCGTCGCAGGCGCTGACGCGGGCTCGGCTCCGGGATCGGACTCGGGCTCGGGCTCGCGCCGGCCCGGCGCGCCGACGCCGGTGCGCCCGGAGATCCTGAGCAGCTGGCGTCGCTCGGGAAGCGCGCTGCCCGCCGAGGTCCGCCAGGCCCCGATGGTCGACGAGGGGGAGCTGGCCGAGCGCTGGCGCGGCTCCCCGCTGCAGCGCGCGGTCGCCCGGGTCGAGGACGAGCTGCGCCGTACCGCCGAGGACGGCGACCTGGTGCTCGCGGTCACCGACGCCCGGACCCGCATCCTGTGGACGTACGGCGGGCGGGTGATGCGCCGCAAGGCCGAGAGCGTCAACTTCGTCGCCGGCGGACGCTGGGACGAGGCGAGCGTGGGCACCAACGCCCTGGACCTGGCCCAGCGCCACGACGCGCCGGCGATGGTCTTCAGCGCCGAGCACTACGCCCCGATCGTGCACAACTGGGTGTGCTGGGCGGCGCCGCTGCACGACCCGGTCACCGGCGCCACGCTCGGCGTGGTGGACCTCTCCACGACCTGGGACCGGACCCACCCGATCGGGCTGGCCACCGCCCGGGTGCTGGCCCGGCTGATCGAGACCGCGATGCCCCAGCCCGAGCGCCCCGCGCGGCAGCCGGCGATCGCGCACGAGGCCGGCGCCGGACTCGAGCTGCACCTGCTGGGCCGGGCCGAGGCGTCCTTGGACGGGGTCCGGCTGCTGCTCAACCGGCGCCAGAGCGAGATCCTGGCGCTGCTCGCGCTGCACCCCGAGGGGCTTTCGCTCGAGCAGCTGCACGCGCTGGTCTACGGCGACTCCCCGGTGACGCTGTCCACGCTCAAGGCCGAGGTGTCGCACCTGCGGCAGGCGCTCGGCGGCCGGCTGGCCTCGCGGCCCTACCGGCTGCTGATGCCGGTGGCCACCGACGTCGACGAGGTGCTGCGCTGCGTGCGCCAGGGGCGGATCGCGGACGCGGTCGAGGCCTATCGCGGCGACCTGCTGCCCGGCACCGCCTCGCCCGCGCTCAGCGAGCTGGCCGACTACGTCGCCGTCGCCGTGCGCGAGGGGCTGCTGGCCGACCCCGAGCCCGGCGCGGTGCTGCGCTACGCCGAGCGAGCGCCGTACGACGTGGAGGTCGTGGAGGCCGCGCTGGCCGCGCTCGGCGACAGCCCGCACCCGGCCCGGCCGCTGCTGAGGGGGCGGCTCGCGGCCGCTCGCCGCTGAGCCAACCTTCGGCCAACCTCGCGGGTCTAGCCTGCCCAGCGTGTGAGCGCGATCACAGCCCGCGCTCACCGCTGCTCGTCACCGCGCGTTCCCGCCGGCCCGTTCACCCAGGAGTCGCTCATGGCCAGGATCAACCTCACCGTCGACGGCGCCCGCGTCAGCGACGACGTCGAGCCCCGCATGCTGCTCGTGCACTACCTGCGCGAGAAGCTCGGCAAGACCGGCACCGTGATCGGGTGCGACACCAGCAACTGCGGCGCCTGCACGGTGCACCTCGACGGACGCAGCGTGAAGTCGTGCAACGTGCTCGCCGTCCAGGCCGACGAGGCCGAGGTGCTGACCATCGAGGGTCTGGCCGTCGACGGGCAGCTGCACCCGGTGCAGGAGGCCTTCCGTGAGTGCCACGGACTGCAGTGCGGCTACTGCACGCCGGGGATGATCATGCAGAGCGTCGACCTGCTCAACGAGAACCCCCACCCCAGCGAGCAGGAGATCCGCGAAGGCATCGAGGGGAACCTCTGCCGGTGCACCGGCTACCACAACATCGTCCGGGCGGTGCAGCACGCCGCCGCTCAGGGCGCACCCGAGGGTGCCCCCGCCGGGGCCGGCGCAGGGGAGGCCCGATGACCCTCACCGACGAGCCCCAGGTCGCCGCGGTCCCCGAGATCGGGCGCGACCGGCGCCGCAAGGAGGACCAGCGGCTGATCACCGGGCGGACCCGCTGGACCGACAACCTCCAGCTCACCGGGATGCTGCACCTGGCGATGGTGCGCAGCCCCTACGCCCACGCCCGGATCCTCAACATCGAGACCGCCGACGCCAAGGCGGCGCCCAACGTGGTCACCGTGGTCACCGGCCGCGACGTCGCCGACGTGCAGGGCTCGCTGCCCAACGCCTGGCCGATCACCCCCGACCAGGTCGCCCCCGAGCACCCGCCGGTCGCGGTCGACCGGGTCAGCTTCGCCGGCGAGATCGTCGCGGTGGTGGTGGCCCGTACGGCGGCCGAGGCGCGCGACGCGGCCGAGCTGGTGGACGTCGACTACGAGGAGCTGCCCGCCGCGCTCGAGCTCAAGGCCGCGGCCGCGGCGACCCCCGAGAACGGCGGCGCGCTGGCCCACCCCGACCTCGGCACGAACAGGTCCGCGCTGTGGGTCTTCGACTCCGCCGAGGCCGGCACCGGCAGCTCCGCCGACGCGGCCATCGACCGGGCCCGCACCGACGGCATCGTGCTCGAGCGCGAGTACCGCCAGCAGCGGCTGATCCCGGCCTTCATGGAGCCCCGCTCGGTCGTGGTGGACCCGACCGGCGAGCAGACCACGATGTGGTCGGCGACCCAGATCCCGCACATCCTGCGCTACCTGCTGGCCGCGGTGACCGGGGTGTCGGAGGCCAAGATCCGGGTGATCGCCCCCGACGTCGGCGGCGGCTTCGGCGGCAAGCTGCAGGCCACCCCGGAGGAGTTCATCACCTTCGTGCTGGCGCGCCGGCTGGGCCGGCCGCTGAAGTACACCGAGACCCGCTCGGAGTCGCTGATGGCCGGGCACCACGGCCGCGACCAGTGGCAGAAGATCACCCTCGCCGCCGAGAAGGACGGCACCGTCACTGGCCTCAAGGTCGAGCTGCTCGCCGACCTCGGCTCGCACGTCTCGCTGGTCGGCGGCGGCGTGCCGGTGCTCGGCGCGTTCATGTTCAACGCGATCTACAAGTTCCCCGCCTACCACTTCTCGGTGCAGACCGTGCTGACCAACAAGACCTGGACCGACGCCTACCGCGGCGCCGGGCGCCCGGAGGCGACGTTCGCCATCGAGCGGATCATGACCGAGCTCGCCGACGAGCTGGGCGTGGACCCGCTGGAGATCCGGGAGAAGAACTGGATCCGCCACGAGGAGTTCCCCTTCACCACCGTCGCCGGGCTCGAGTACGACTCCGGCAACTACGAGAAGGCCACCGCGCTGGCCAAGGAGCACTTCGGCTACGACGAGCTGCGCGCCGAGCAGCAGCGCCGCCGCGAGACCAAGGACCCGATCCAGCTCGGCATCGGCGTCTCGACGTTCACCGAGATGTGCGGGCTGGCGCCCTCGCGGGTGCTGGGCTCGCTGGACTACGGCGCGGGCGGCTGGGAGCACGCCTCGGTGCGGATGCTGCCGACCGGCAAGGTCGAGGTGACCACCGGCGCCTCCGCGCACGGGCAGGGCCACGAGACCGCCTTCAGCCAGATCGTCGCGGACCGGCTCGGCGTCGCCTTCGAGGACGTCGAGGTGCTGCACGGCGACACCATGGTCGCGCACAAGGGGCTCGACACCTACGGCTCACGCTCCCTGGTGGTCGGCGGCGAGGCGCTGGTCCGGGCCGCCGACAAGGTGATCGACAAGGCCAGGCCGATCGCGGCGCACCTGCTCGAGGCCGCGGTGGACGACATCGAGTTCAGGGACGGCCGGCTGTCGGTGCGCGGCACCGACAACGGGCTGGCGCTGGCCGAGGTCGCGCTCGCCACGTTCGCCGCGCACAACCTGCCCGACGGAGTCGAGGCCTCGCTGGACTCCGACGCCACGTTCGACCCGGTGAACTTCAACTACCCGCACGGCACCCACCTGTGCGCGATGGAGGTCGACACCGAGACCGGCGCGGTGAAGATGCGCAAGTACACCTGCGTCGACGACATCGGCACCATCGTCAACCCGCTGATCGTCGAGGGCCAGGTGCACGGCGGGCTGGTGCAGGGCATCGCCCAGGCGCTGTGGGAGGAGGCGGTGCACGACGAGGCCGGCACGCTGGTCTCCGCATCGTTCGTCGACTACCTGGTGCCCACCGCCGCGGACACGATCAGCTTCGACGTGGACCACACCACCACCCCGGCGCTGACCAACACGCTCGGCACCAAGGGGGTGGGTGAGGCCGGCACCATCGCCTCCACGCCCGCCGTGGTCAACGCGGTCGTCGACGCCCTCAAGCCGTACGGCGTGCGCGACATCCGGATGCCGTGCACCCCCGAGCGGGTCTGGCGCGCGATCCAGCAGGGCTCCGCGGGCGCCCACGAGCCCACCACCGAGGCAGCCGCACCGCACTTCGACACCGGGACCGGCATGTCCGGGACCGCCGACCGCACGGACGGAGCAGGCCAGTGATCCCCGCCCAGTTCGACTACGTCGCGCCCACCACCGTCGAGGAGGCCCTCGGCCTGCTCGCCGCGCACGGCGACGACGCCAAGATCATCGCCGGCGGGCAGAGCCTGCTGCCGGTGCTGCGGATGCGGCTCAACGCACCCGAGATGGTGATCGACCTGCGCCGCATCGACGCGCTGCGGGGGATCCGCGACGACGGCGACGCCCTCGTCGTCGGTGCGATGACCACCCACGAC
Organism: Nocardioides sp. Z21_20; assembly: GCF_059766585.1. Lineage (NCBI taxonomy): Bacteria > Bacillati > Actinomycetota > Actinomycetes > Propionibacteriales > Nocardioidaceae > Nocardioides > Nocardioides sp. Z21_20. Next base: position 88,412 of record NZ_JCBAJX010000011.1, on the reverse strand, counting down.
CAGGTCGGCAAGGACCCGCTGGTGGCCCAGCACGCGGCGCTGGTGACCCGCGCCATCGGGCACCTGGCCGACGCCCAGATCCGCCACCGTGGCACCTTCGGCGGTGCGCTCGCGCACGCGGACCCCGCCGGTGACCTGGGGGCGCCGGCGCTGGCGCTGGGCGCGCAGTTCGTGATCGCGAGCGGCGCCGGCTCCCGCACGGTGGCGGCCGACGACTTCTTCGAGGACTTCATGACCACCGCGATCGCCGACGACGAGATCCTCACCGAGATCCGGCTGCCCAAGCACACCGGCTGGGGGGCGCACTACGAGAAGTTCGTCCGGGTCGCGCACCAGTGGCCGATCGTGGCGGTCGCGGCGACGGTGCGCGCCGAGGGCGGGACCATCGCCGAGGCCCGGGTGGGGCTGACCAACATGGGCTCCACGCCGTTGCGGGCCCGCGCGGTGGAGGAGGCGCTGGTCGGCCAGCCCGCCACCGACGACGCCGTACGGCGTGCGGCGGCCGCGGTGACCGAGGGCACCAACCCGCCCTCGGACCTCAACGGCGACGCCGACTACCGCCGCCACCTCGCCACCGTGCTCACTCGGCGGGCCGTGCTCGCCGCCGCGGGGGCCTGAGGCGGATGGAGCTGACCCACGAGTTCACGGTGCCGGCCTCGGTCGAGGAGACCTGGGCCGCGCTCAACGACATCGAGTCGGTGGCCGGCTGCTTCCCCGGGGCGGTGGTCTCCTCGGTGGAGGGGGACAGCTTCCACGGCTCGGTCAAGGTCAAGCTGGGTCCGATCGCGCTGGTCTACAACGGCACCGGCACCTTCGTCGACAAGGACGAGGCCGCCCACGTCATGAAGATCGCCGCCAAGGGCAAGGACAAGCGCGGCAACGGCACGGCCGGCGCGGACGTGGTCGCCTCGATGACGGCCGAGGCGACGGGCACCCGGGTCACGGTGGTCACCGACCTGGCGATCACCGGCAAGCCCGCGCAGTTCGGGCGCGGGGTGATCCAGGAGGTCAGCGAGAAGCTGCTGCACCAGTTCGTGGACTGCCTGCAGCAGCGGGTGGGCGCGTCGCAGGAGATGGTTGCGGGGGACGACGCCGCCGAGGAGGCCGCGGAGGTGGCTCCGGCGGCGCCTGCTCCGCCTGGTCCGGCAGTCGCTGCGCCCGCGCCCGCCGCGGCGGCGCCCTCGGCGCGGGCGGTGGATCCCGGGCCGGCCTCGGACCGGGTCAGCGGCGGGCCCCAGGGCGAGGCGCTCGACCTCGGCGCGGCGGTGCTGCCGGTGCTGGTGAGGAGCTACGCCAAGCCGGCCCTGGCCGGGTTGGCCGGTGCGGTGCTGTTCTACTGGCTGGGTCGGCGCCGGGGGCGGCGCGGCTGCGACTGCCGGAGCTGAGCCGGGTCTGGCGGGGGCGGTCGGGAGGTGGCCGCCCACGCCCCTCAGATGCCGACGATTCTTGACTCTGCAACGACTTGGCACTCAGCCAGCATCAATTCGCAGCATCCCGTGACGCCACCCTGCAACAAGCGCCCGATCAGGCTACCGTCGCCGATGGTGACGCCGCCGTTCTACAGCCCCGTCTGCCGCCACTGAACACTCGATTGCCAACAGATGTTCACTTCAAGACGGGTTAGGGGCGCCAGTGGGCGAGGTTGAGGTGCAGCGGCAGAAGCTGCAGCGGGCGTGGCGGCGCACGGACTGGTCGGAGCTGTTCTTGGAGTTCCGACCCGACCAGGCGCTAGCGGACTCGGACGTGGACGTGGTCACGCTCTTCGAAGGCGTGCTCGAGCTGGCTGCCCAGGACATGGACGCGGCCGGGCTGGAGGAGGAGATCGGCGTCGTGTGCGTCGGCGCCTCCGACAAGGGCCCCGTCGCCGCCCTCGACGACAAGGGTGGCACCCCACCGGCGTTCGAGGCCTGGATGGACTCCTTCACCCGCCACGCTGAGGCCGCCGGCCTGAGCGGGACCCTGGGCGTGGCACCCGAGGCTCGACACCCGGCCGGGCTCCCCTCCCCCCTCGACTCACCGTGGATCCCCGCCTGCTTCGTCGCCTACCAGGTTGTCGAGGAGAGCACGCTCACCACCCACCAGGCCCGCTCCGAATGGCTGGTGCCCGAGGACCTCACTCGCCAGATCGTCACCCAGGCAGTCGAGTGGGCACAACGCGACCGCGCCCGGATCTACGTGCGCCGCGAGCTGCACACCTTCGAGACCGGACCCGACGTCGCGCCCCTCCTCCGCTCAGCTCTGGCACACCCCAAGACCAGGGCTGGCTTGCGGAGCGTGGGGCCACGCCGGGGCGAGTTCAACGACATCCAGTTCAGCGTCCACGGCACCGTCGTGCAGCAGTGCGGCGCGCCCGGCCTGGACCTCGAAGCGCTAATCGGCCGGCTGCTCGCACCCGTCGTTGCCCAGCGCGGGATCGTCCGGCAGGCCTTCATCCGCTCCACCCGAGCCCTGCCACAGACCTGGGAAGACTTCAAGATCGGCCCCGGTCCGCACCCTCCAGTCGATATCGCGCAGCGGATCTACCACCTGCTGGAGACCTACGCCGTCGACGCCCACGGCGTCCAGGTCCTCACCGACGCCCACCTCGAGAAGGCCCACGACCTCACCGACTGGGACATCACCCCTCTGGGCGACCAACGCCACCTCGTACGCCACCGCGACGCCCACGCCTTCTACACCCAACAACCAGACCCCGACCTCATCGCCAGCGCCCGCCACGACTTTGGCCCGATGCTCCTCACCGAGCAGACCCTCCGCGAGAACCCAAAGCCCTGGGCTCGCGGATAGCAGCACGACAAGCGGCGAGTACGTGGCCCGTCTCGTGCGCCTGACGGGATGGTGCAGTCGTCGCCTGTTGCCGCAACTTCGCATGTCAACCTGCTGGAACTGCGGCCTCAGTTCCGCCTGTTCCTCAGAAGACGTGGCGCGGGCGGAACTGCACCGACAGCCGCGGCCCGGCGTGGGCGACCTTGGGCACCGCGTGCTCCCAGGTGCGCTGGCACGATCCGCCCATCACCAGCAGGTCGCCGTGGCCCATCGTGAAGCCCGTCGAGCCGCCCCCGCCGCCACGCGGCCGCAGGGCCAGCCGGCGCGGGTCGCCCACCGAGATGATCGCGACCATCGTGTCCTGGGTGCGCCCGCGGCCGAACGTGTCGCCGTGCCAGGCCACCGAGTCGCGCCCGTCGCGGTAGTAGCAGCACCCGGCGGTCAGGAACGGCTCGCCGAGCTCGGGGCGGTAATACTCCGAGAGCGCGTCGCGCGCCTGCTCGAGGACCGGATGCGGCAGCGGCGCCCCGATCCCGTAGGTGTACACCAGCCGCGGCACGTCCACGACCCGGTCGTACATCTCGCGTCGCTCGGCGCGCCACGGCACCTCGCTGACCAGCGCCTCGAAGAGCTCGTCGGCCCCGGCGACCCAGTCGCGCCGTACGTCGACCCACGCGCCGCGGCTCAGCGCCGTACGCTCGACCGCACCGGACAGCGGCAGCACCTGGGCCCGTCCGCCGCCCAGGGTCTGCGGGTCGGCGGCGAAGAGCGTCCCTTGGAAGTCCATCGCGCCAGCGTAGCGCGGATCGAACGCTTGTTCGATGAGGCTTGGCGTGTCGGTTTCCCCGGCCGGCCGGGTATCGCTGAACTGGGCGGGCGAAGTTTCGGCCGACAAGTTCAGGCTTCCCCGGTCGACCGGGGAAACCGACAGCCCCCGGACGCCCACTCCGAGCCCCCTCAGGGATGCCCCGGGGAGAATCCCGGTTGGCGAGCGGGCCTGGGGTTGGGATGGTTGACCCATGACCCTCAGCTCGGCGCCGATCCAGCGCATCCCTGCCGCACGCGTGCAGAACCTCACCAAGACGTACGGCTCCGGGCAGGCGCTGGTCCGCGCCCTCGACGACGTCACGCTCGACCTCTACGAGGGCGAGTTCACCGCCGTGATGGGGCCCAGCGGGTCGGGCAAGTCCACGCTGATGCACTGCTGCGCCGCTCTGGACACGGGTACGTCGGGGTCGGTGTTCGTGGGCGAGCAGGACCTGAGCCGGCTCAAGGACAAGGCGCTGACCCGGCTGCGCCGCGACGAGGTCGGGTTCGTCTTTCAGTCGTTCAACCTGGTCCCGACGCTGACCGCGGGGGAGAACATCGCCCTGCCGCTGGCGATCGCGGGCCGCAAGCCCGACCCCGAGTGGCACCGGACGGTGATCAACACGGTCGGCCTCGCGGACCGCCTGCACCACAAGCCCAACGAGCTCTCCGGTGGCCAGCAGCAGCGGGTCGCGGTGGCCCGGGCGCTGGTGAGCCGGCCCCGGATCGTCTTCGCCGACGAGCCGACCGGCAACCTGGACTCCCGCTCGGGGGCCGAGGTGCTCGAGCTGCTGCGGCGCAGCGTCACCGACTACGGCCAGACGGTCGTGATGGTCACTCACGACCCGGTCGCCGCGGCGTACACCGACCGGGTGGTGTTCCTCGCCGACGGCCACGTCGTCGACGAGCTGCGCGACCCCACCCGTGAGCAGGTGCTCGCGGTGATGACGCAGATGAGCGACCCGGCCGGCGCCGCCTCGCACGGCCGGGGCGAGGACGAGCGGCCCCCCCACGAGCAGACGCCCCACGACCAGGTGCCGCTGATGCAGGATCGGGACGCCTGACCATGTGGAGAGCCGCCCTCAAGAGCCTGCTCGGCCGCAAGATCCGGCTGCTGCTGAGCACCTTCGCCATCGTCCTGGGCATCGCGTTCGTGGCCGGGACCCTGGTCTTCACCGACACCCTGGAACGCAGCTTCACCGCCCTGTTCGCCTCCACCGTCGGCGACGTCGTGGTCCGCCCCGACGGCGGGGACCTCGGCGAGGGGATCTCGACGCGGACCCTGCCCGCCGAGCTCGTCGAGGACCTGCGCGACACCCCCGGCGCAGCCCGCGCCGACGGCAACGTCAGCGTCAACGGCGTCTTCGTGGTCGACACCGAGGACAAGGTGATCGGCGGGCAGGGCGCCCCCGGCCTCGGCCTGAACTGGAACGACGCCCCGGCCGGCCACGGCCTGGAGGGGCTCACCATCGTCGAGGGCGAGGAGCCCAGTGCGGCCGGCGAGATCGCCCTCGACGCGGACACCGCGGACAAGTCCGGCTACGAGATCGGCGACGAGGTCCTGCTCAACACCGTCGGCGCCGAGCCGGTGCTGCGCAAGGAGCTGGTCGGAGTCGCCGACTTCGCCGACGGCGGGTCGCTCAACGGCGCCACCCTGACCCTCTTCGACACCCCCACCTCCCAGCAGCTCTTCCACGAGGGCCGCGATGTCTACAACGACATCTGGGTCACCGCGGAGGACGGCGTCTCCCAGGAGGAGCTGCGCGATGCGGTGGCCGCCCAGCTGCCCGACGGGGTGGAGGCCGTCACCGGCGACGAGGCCGCCGACGAGTCCGCCTCGCAGCTGCTCCAGGCCATCTCGTTCCTGAGCACCTTCCTGCTGATCTTCGCCGGCATCTCGCTGATCGTCGGCGCCTTCCTGATCGTGAACACGTTCTCGATCCTGGTCGCCCAGCGCAGCCGCGAGCTGGCCCTGCTGCGGGCCCTGGGCGCCTCGCAGGGACAGGTCACCCGCTCGGTGCTGCTCGAGGCGCTGGTGCTCGGGCTGCTGGGCTCCACCCTCGGGCTCGGGCTGGGCGTGCTGCTGGCGATGGCGCTGCGGTGGTTCTTCTCGACCTTCGTCGGCCTGGAGATCGCCGGCCAGTCGCTGGTGTTCCAGCCCAGCACCGTGATCACGGCGTACGTCGTGGGCGTGGCCGTGACGATGGCGGCGGCCTGGCTGCCGGCGCGCCACACCAGCCGGATCGCGCCGGTCCAGGCGATGCGCGACGACGTCGCCCTGCCCGAGACCTCGATCCGGCGGCGCCTGATCGCCGGCATCGCGCTGATCGTCGCGGGCCTGGCGATGATGGCGGCCGCGCTGCTGGGCGACGTGCCCCGCGCGGGCTGGGTGCTGGGGGCCGGCATGCTCGCGGTCCTGCTCGGGGTCGCCGGTGCGAGCCCGGTGCTCAGCCAGCCGTTCCTGGTGGCCGCCGGGTGGCTCTCCTCGCGCGCGTTCGGCACGGTCGGGCGACTGGCCGGGCAGAACAGCCTGCGCAACCCGCGCCGTACCACCGCCACCGCCTCGGCGCTGATGATCGGGCTCGCCCTGGCCGGGACGATGTCGATCGTCGGGGCCTCGGCGAAGGCCAGCATCGACCAGATCGTCGCGGACAACTTCCGCGGCGACTTCGTGGTCAGCAACGCCATCGGCGAGGAGTTCTCCTCGTCGCTGGGCGACCAGATCGCCGAGGTGGACGGCGTCGAGTCGGTGGCGGCGCTGCGCTACGCGTTCGGCTCCATCGACGGTGACGGCCAGGGCCTCAGCGCCGGCGACCCCCGTCAGCTCGAGCAGGTGATGGGGCTGAACCTGGTCGAGGGTGACGCCGCCGACGTCCGCGACGGCACGGTCGTGGTCTCCGAGGATGTCGCCGACGAGGGCACGAAGGTGGGGGACACGGTCCGCTACGAGCTGTTCGGCACCGAGCACGAGCTGGAGGTGGTCGGCGTGTTCGAGGACAACCCGCTGATCGGCTTCCCCTACGTGACCACCGTGCAGACCCTGATCGACGCCGGGGTGCCCGACAACGACCGGATGCTGGTGGTGGACGCCGAGGACGGCGCCGCGCTCGACCGGGTCCAGGACGGCATCGACGCGCAGGTCGCAGACCTGCGGATGGTGACCGTCAAGGACCAGGGCGAGTTCGCCGCCGAGCAGCGCGCACCGATCGACCAGCTGGTGCTGATGATCTTCGCGCTGCTCGGTCTGGCGCTGCTGATCGCCGTGCTGGGCATCGTCAACACCCTGGCGCTGTCGATCATCGAGCGCACCCGCGAGGTCGGGCTGCTGCGCGCCATCGGACTGAGCCGGCGCCAGCTGCGCCGGATGGTCACCCTGGAGTCGGTGGTGATCGCCATCCTCGGCGCCAGCCTGGGCGTGCTGCTGGGCATCTTCTTCGGCGTCGCGCTGGCCGGCTCCCTGCGCAGCGAGGGGCTGGAGGTCACCGCGGTGCCCTGGCTGCAGCTGGCGGTGTTCCTCGGTGTCGCGGTGGTGGTCGGGGTGCTGGCGGCGGTGCTGCCGGCGCGTCGGGCGGCCAAGCTCAACGTGCTCGCCGCGATCGCGACGGACTGAGCACGTCTGGTTTTTCTTGCCCGATGTCCGGTAGCAAAGATCCCCGATTCGCAGGACAGGGGGTCTAGACCGCGCCTAGAGTTCACTGCGTGACGCAGACCACGACGCAGCAGCTCTCGGCCGGACGGCCCGCCCTCAAGCACGTCCAGGTCCGCGAATATGTTCGCGCCCTGGTCGAGGGCGCAGCGCCCGGCACCCCGGCCCCCTCCGAGCGCGAGCTCGTGCAGCGCTTCGGCGTGGCCCGGATGACGGTGCGCCAGGCGATGGACGCGCTCGTCAGCGAGGGGCTGCTGGAGCGGATGCCCGGACGTGGCACGTTCGTGGCCAAGCCGCGCAACGACGTCGGTCGGCTGACCAGCTACACCGAGGAGATGGCCCGACGCGGGCTGCTCGCCGAGTCGCAGACCCTGCTCGCGCGCCGTGAGCAGGCCGGGCCGGGGGTGGCCCGGGCCCTCGACATCACCGCCGGCGACGCGGTCATCCACTGGAAGCGCCTGCGTCGCGCCGACGCCGTTCCGATGTGCGTCGAGGACGCCTACCTCAACGAGATCCTGCTGCCGGGCTTCCTGCAGAGCGGCATGCCGACCAGCCTGTACGACGCGCTCGCCTCGCGCGGGCTGCGGCCCAGCTGGTCGGAGGACTCGATCTCCGCCGACCTGGCCGGCCCCGAGGAGGCGGCCGCGCTCGAGATCGCGCCGGGCTCCCCGGTGCTGCGGGTGGCGCGGCGAGCGGTGTGCGGCGACAAGGTCGTGGAGGTCTCGCGCTCGGTCTACCGCGCGGACCGCTTCACGATGTACGTGCAGTTCAGCGACGAGGGCTGAGCAGGCCCAAGGCGGCCACCGTCGTCCCGCTCTCCTCGCAGACCCAGACCGGGTCGGGTCCGCCCAGCTCGGGGTGGATGTAGAGCGGATGTGCCGGGGCGTCCCCGCAGGCGTCGCAGACCGGCCAGCGCCCGATGCTCTCGAACAGCGCGTCCTGGACGTCCTGGGCGATCAGCCCGGCGATGTACTGGGCGCCCTCGGGCCACTGCTCGACCCACCACCGGCGCGCGGAGACCGACTCCTCCAGCGCCGAGACGGCGACGGGGGTGGCCAGCTGGCGGGCCTCGAGGTCGGCGAGGACCCGGGCCCGCGACTCGAGCAGCACTGCGTCGTCCATGGGGTCCATTGTCATGACCAGGCAAAGTCGGGGCGCGGGCGGGCCGTCATGTCCGGCGCGAAGTACGTGCTCGCGGCCTTAGAGTGCCAGACATGACCGACGAGGGCCTGCTCGAGGTGAGTGTCCTGCACCAGCGCGATGTCGCCGGCGCGCAGGAGGGTGGCGCGGACCGACTGCACCTGAGCGCGCGCACCGAGCTCGGTGGGTTCTCACCCGAGCTGGCGACCGCGCTGGCGGTGTGCCGGGAGAGCGACCTGCCGGTGCGGGTCCAGCTCCGGCTCAACGACACCTGGACCACCACCGGGGGCGAGCTCAGCCGATTGGTCGGCCTGGCCGAGGACTACCTCGGGCGGGGAGCCGAGGGCGTGGTGCTGGGCTTCCTCGACGCCGACCTCGAGGTGGACGTGCAGGTGTGTCGGCACCTGGTCGATGCGCTGCCGGAGGTGCCGTGGACCTTCCACGGCGCCATCGACGCCGCGCTCGATCCGCACCGCTCGTGGCGTCGGCTGCTGGAGCTGCCGCGGCTCACGGCCGTCTGCTCGGCCGGCTCGCCGCGCGGGCTCGAGACCGGCTACGACGACCTGCTGGACATCGCCGCCACCGACCCCGCGATCGCGGCGCTGCTGATGCCCGGGGCGGGGCTGCTGCCCGAGCACGTGTGGTGGCTGGCCCGCGCCGGCGTGCGTCAGTTCCAACTGGGGCCCCAGGCCCGGCCCGGCGGCACGGACCGGGTCCACGTGGACGCCGCGCTGGTCCGGTCCTGGCGCCTGCTGATCGACGACGCCGTGGAGCGCGCCAGTCGATGAGCGTGCTGATCGACCCCCCGAACGCCGCCGGGCACGGACGGCTGTGGTCGCACCTGGCCAGCGACGCGTCGTACGACGAGCTGCACGCCTTCGCCCGCGGCCTGGGGATCCCCGAGCGCGGCTTCGACCGGGACCACTACGACGTGCCGGCGGAGTGGTACGAGCGCGTCCTGCGGGCCGGGGCGCGTCCGGTCTCCTCGCGTGAGCTGATCGACCGGCTGGTGCGGGCCGGGCTGCGTCGCCGCAAGAGCGAGACCCCGGGCCCGCGTGCGCCGGGGGCGCGGTTGGTGCGGGCGCCCCGGCTGCGGCCCGGGGACACCGTCGCGGTGGTGACGCCGGCCGGCGGCGTCGACGAGCGACGGCTGGCCGCGGGGATCGAGGTGCTGCGCGGCTGGGGGCTGGAGGTACGCGATCTGACCCGACGCCCCGACCGGACGTCGTTCGGCTGGCTGGCCGGCAGCGACGAGCAGCGCGCCGCGGCGCTGAGCGAGGCCTGGACGGACCCCGAGGTGCGGGCGCTGTGGTGCGCGCGGGGCGGCTTCGGCTCGCACCGGGTCCTCGACCTGCTCGACTGGCCGCGGCTGGCGCAGGCGGGGCCGCGGCTGCTGGTCGGCTTCTCCGACGTGACCGCCCTGCACCAGGCGGTGGCCGCGCGGCTGGGGCTGGTCAGCGTGCACGGGCCGGGCGTCGCCGGGCTGGGCGACCGGAACGGGCCCGGGGACGACGCGAGCCGGGAGGCGGCGGCCTCGCTGGTGCTGGATGGCGTGGCGGTGCCGCTGCGCGGGGTCCCGGGGGTGCCCGGCGGCGCGCGGGGGGTGCTCGTCGGCGGCAACGTCACGGTGCTGGCCGGGTGCGTGGGTACGGCCCACCTGCGTCCCGCGGAGGGCGGCATCGCGCTGCTCGAGGACGTGGGGGAGCGGCCCTACCGCCTGGACCGGGCGCTGACCCAGCTACTGCGCTCGGGCTGGTTCCACGGCGTGCGCGGGGTGGTCTGCGGCTCCTTCACCGACTGCGGGCCGCCGCACGAGGTCCGCGAGCTGCTCGCCGCCCGACTCGGCCCGCTCGGCGTCCCGGTCGTCTACGACGTCGAGGTCGGGCACGGCGAGCGGAACCTGGCCGTCCCCCTGGGCGCCACCGCGGTCCTGGACGCCGACGCCGGCACCCTCACCGTCCCCACCCCCGCCCTCCGCTGACCCCACCTCCAAGCAGCCCCAGCCCACCCCAGCCCCCAGCCCCAGCCCCACCCCAAGTGCGCCGACCCGTCACTCCCTCGACGTCTTTCGCGGCGTGTCGCGGAGCCAATGACGGCTCAACGAGCGTCGGTCAACCGGCTGAGCTCGCGGGTGACGTTGGCGCGCGCGCTGCGCTCCCACTGCTCCCGGGCGTACGCCGTGTGGAACAGCGTCGGCTTGGCCAGCAGGTCCGCCAGCACGGCCGCGCGCCCGGCCCGGAAGTCCTCGTCGGGCACCGCGGCGTACTCCCGGCGGACGTCGTCGGCGTACTGCGCGTAGCGCTCGGCGGGGGCGGCGAGGATGGCCAGGTCGGCGTCGCTCAGCACGCACCCGGCCACGTCGTTGGGCTCGGGGCGATGGGTCTCGGTCAGCCGCACCAGTCGGGCGACATCGTCGACCAGCCCGGCCGGGAGGCGGCACCCCGCCAGGGCGTCGAGGGCCCACTGCGCCGAGCGCTCCTCGGCGCCCGGCAGCGCGTCGTGCACGGCGTCGTGGAACCAGGCCGCCAGCAGCACCGTGGGCAGGTCGAAGAGCTCGCCCGCCTCGGCCAGCTCCTCGACGCGGGCCAGTACCTCGCCGAGGTGGCGAGTGTCGTGGTAGCCGCGACTGGGTGCGCCGTACGCCGCGAGCAGGGCGTCGCGCAGGTCCCCGGCCCCGGGGAGCGGCCAGGCGTCGTGCAGGGGCGGCGTCCCGACCTCCACCTCAGGGCTCCGGCGGGGGACTGGGCGGGGTCAGAGCCCAGCGGATCGTGGCGGTGGCCAGGGTGCCGAGCCCGCGGGTGAGCTGCTGCTCGGCGAGCGGCACCGTCGGCAGTCCGAGCGGCTCGCGGGTCCAGCGGGGCATCATCCCGACCGCCGCGGCCACCAGCATCAGGTACGGCCCACGCGCGGGCAGCGGCAGCGGCGGGCGACGCAGCAGCAGGTCGAGCGCCTCGCGGGCGTGCTCGGTGCCAGCGAGCTCGGGCTCGTACGACGCCAGGATCCGGGCCAGTTCCGCCTCGCTGCGCGGCGCGGCGACGACGCCGAGCTTCTCGGCGACCAGCGCGGTCTGGGCGACGTACTCGTCGCGTCCGGCCTGGTCGAGGGGGCGGGCGCCGTAGGTCTGGTGCGCGCGCAGGAAGCTGTCGACCTCCGCGACGTGCACCCACATCAGCAGATGCGGGTCGGAGGCGATGTACGGCGTGCCGTCGGGCATCGTGCCGGTGATCTTGTCGTGGATGCGCCGCACCAGGTCGACCGCCGCCTGGGCGTCGTCGTCGGCCGCGAAGGTGGTCGTGGCCAGGAAGGTGCTGGTGCGCGCCAGCCGCCCCCACATGTCGCCGCGGAAGCCGGAGTGCTCCGAGACGGCCGTCATCGCGACCGGGTGGAGCGCCTGCAGCATCAGCGCACGCAGCCCGCCCACGAACATCGAGGCGTCGCCGTGCACCCGCCCGATGGGGCTGTCCGGGGCGAACCAGCGCGGGCCCGGCGTGCCGTGGATCCGCTGCCGGTTGGCGGGGCCGTCGGGGCCCGCCACGCGCAGGAAGAGAGCCTCGCCGAGGCGGTCGCGCGCGCCTCGTACGACGGAGGTGACGGGCATGGCCATGCCTCCCATCGTGACGGGTGACGCAAGCCCGCGGGCGCGAGTCGGCGCGAACTCGCGTCGTACGGCGGGTGAGTCGGCGTGAACTCTCGTCGTACGGCGGGTGAGTCGGCGTGAGTTCACGCCGACTCGGCGCCGCCGGCCTGCGAGCTCACGCCGACTCGGCGCCGTCAGCGTGCGAGTTCACGCCGACTCGGCGCCGCCGGCGTGCTGTTCAGGCGGGGAGGGCGCGGATGCGGCGGGTGTGGGGGATGGCGTGCAGGCGCTGCAGGGCGGCGGCGCCGAGGGGGGCCGAGACGTCGGTGATCACGTAGCCCTGCTGGCCACGGGTGGCCAGCGACTGCGCGACGACGTTCTCGGACTCCTCGGCGAGGATGTGGTTGATCTCCGCGATCACGCCGGGCACGTTGTCGTGCAGGTGCGCGACCCGGTAGGTGCCGGGCGCGCGGGGGGCGGTGACCTCGGGGAAGTTCACCGACAGCTCGGTGTTCCCCTCGTGCGCGTACGACGCGAGCTTGCCCGCGACGAAGTGGCCGATCCCCTCTTGCGCCTCCTGGGTGGAGCCGCCGACGTGCGGGGTCAGGATCACGTTGTCCAGGCCGCGCAGCGGCGACTGGAACGGGTCGCCCTGTGCCTTGGGCTCGACCGGGAACACGTCGAGCGCGGCACCGGCGATGTGGCCCGACAGGATCCGCTCGCGCAGCGCCTCGGTGTCCACGACCATCCCGCGCGAGGCGTTGATGAACAGCGAGCGCGGCTTCATCCGGTCGAAGTGCTCGGCCCCGAACATCCCGGCGTTGCCCGGGCGCCCGTCCACGTGCAGCGAGACGACGTCGGCCTCGGCGAGCAGTTCCTCCAGGGTGGCCATCCGGCGCGCGTTGCCGTGCGCCAGCCGGTCGGCGATGTCGTAGAAGATCACCCGCAGCCCCATCGCCTCGGCGACCACGGAGAGCTGCGAGCCGATGTTGCCGTAGCCGACGATGCCCAGCGTGCGTCCGCGCACCTCGTGGCTGCCGGCGGCGGACTTGTCCCAGATCCCGTCGTGCATCCGCATGGTCTTCTCCACCAGGCGGCGCGCGAGCATGATGATCTCGCCGATCACCAGCTCCACGACGGAGCGGGTGTTGGAGTGCGGCGCGTTGAAGCAGGCGACCGAGCGGTTCGCGGCCTCGGTCAGGTCGATCTGGTTGGTGCCGATGCAGAAGGCGCCGACCGCGACCAGGTCGGGGCACTTCTCCAGCACCCGTGCGGTGACGTTGGTGTTCGAGCGCACCCCGAGCAGCTGGACGCCGGCGAGGGTGTGGACGAGCTCCTCCTCCGACATCGCCGCCTTGCGGAGGTCGACCTCGAAGCCGGCGTCCTCCAGCCGGGCGACGGCGGCGGGGTGGATGTTCTCCAGGAGCAGGGCTTTCATGGGGTGGGCAGGTCCTCCGCGTCGACGATTCGGTAGGCGTATCCCTGTTCGGCCAGGAAACGCTGGCGATTCTGGGCAAATTCTGCGTCCACGGTGTCACGCGAGACGACGGTGTAGAACCGCGCCCCCCGGCCGTCGGACTTGGGGCGCAGCAGGCGGCCGAGGCGCTGGGCCTCCTCCTGGCGGGAGCCGAACGATCCGGAGACCTGGATGGCCACCTCCGCGGAGGGCAGGTCGATGGAGAAGTTCGCGACCTTGGAGACCACGAGCAGCCCGATCTCGCCGGTGCGGAACGCCTGGAAGAGCCGCTGGCGCTCCTTCACGGTGGTCTCGCCCTTGATCAGCGGCGCGTCCAGCTCGGCGGCGAGCTCGTCGAGCTGGTCGATGTACTGCCCGATCACCAGCGTCGGCTGCCCCGCGTGCTGGGCGACGAGGTCACGCACCACGCCGGTCTTGCGCGAGGTGCACGAGGCGAGCCGGTAGCGCTCCTCGGGCTCGGCGGTCGCGTAGACCAGCCGCTCGGACTCGGGCAGGGTGACCCGCACCTCGACGCAGTCGGCCGGCGCGATCCAGCCCTGGGCCTCGATGTCCTTCCACGGCGCGTCGTAGCGCTTGGGCCCGATCAACGAGAACACGTCTCCCTCGCGCCCGTCCTCGCGCACCAGGGTGGCGGTCAGGCCGATCCGGCGCCGCGCCTGCAGGTCGGCGCTCATCCGGAAGATCGGGGCGGGCAGCAGGTGCACCTCGTCGTACACGATCAGGCCCCAGTCGCGCGCGTCGAGCAGCTCGAGGTGCGGGTAGACGCCCTTGCGGCGCGTGGTGAGCACCTGGTACGTCGCGATGGTGACGGGCCGGATCTCCTTGACCGCGCCGCTGTACTCGCCGATCTCGTCCTCGGTGAGCGAGGTCCGCTTGACCAGCTCGTCCTTCCACTGCCGTGCCGAGACGGTGTTGGTGACCAGGATCAGCGTGGTGGCCTGGGCGTGCGCCATCGCGGAGGCGCCGACGATGGTCTTGCCCGCGCCGCAGGGCAGGACGACGACGCCGGAGCCGCCGTGCCAGAAGGAGTCGGCGGCGTCGCGCTGGTAGTCGCGCAGCTGCCACCCGTCCTCGACCAGCGAGATCGCGTGGGCCTCGCCGTCGACGTAGCCGGCGTAGTCCTCCGCGGGCCAGCCCAGCTTGAGCAGGGCCTGCTTGAGGTTGCCGCGCTCGGAGGCGTGCACCACCACGGTGTCCTCGCCCAGGCGCTCGCCGAGCATGCCCTTGACCTTCTTGGCGCGCAGCACCTCCTCGAGCACCGGGCGGTCGCTGGAGGAGAGCACGAGGCCGTGCACCGGGTGCTTCTCCAGGCGCAGCCGGCCGTAGCGGGCCATCGTCTCGGCGACGTCGACCAGCAGCGAGTGTGGGACCGCGTAGCGCGAGTAGGTGAGCAGCGTGTCGACGACCTGCTCGGCGTCGTGGCCGGCGGCGCGCGCGTTCCACAGCCCCAGCGGCGTCAGCCGGTAGGTGTGGATGTGCTCGGGGGAGCGCTCCAGCTCGGCGAACGGCGCGATCGCCTTGCGGCAGTCCTGGGCCAGCTCGTGGTCGATCTCGAGGAGCAGGGTCTTGTCGGACTGGACGATGAGGGGGCCGTCGTTCATCCCCGGACCTCGGAGGGGGCGAGCGCCTTCTGGCGGGCCCGGTAGGCGGCGACGTTGGCGCGCGAGGAGCAGCGGTCCGAGCAGTAGCGACGCGACCGGTTGGGCGAGGTGTCGACGTAGACCTGGGTGCACGGCGCGGCGCTGCACACGCCGAGCCGGCCGGGGCCGAGGTCGCAGACCAGCGTGGCCAGGCCGAGCAGCGACTCCGAGATCAGCAGCTCGGCGATCCCGGCGTTGCGGTGCGCCACGTGCAGGTGCAGCCGCTGCGGGTCGTGGTCGGAGATGCGCGGGGTGAGCGGGTAGCGCTCCAGCAGCGTGTTGATGCCCGCGACGACGGCCTCGGTGTCGCCGGCCTCGGAGGCCTCGAAGACCGGGCGCAGCTCGTGCTGGAAGCGGCGCAGGGTGCTCAGGTCCTTCTCGCTGACCCGCGCCAGCAGCCACTCACGGTCGCCCAGGTGCTCGCTCAGCGCCCCCACGTCGGGGAGCTCGGCGTTGAGCAGGCTCGCCGATCCCTCGGCATAGGCGATGAAGTCCACCCCCCAACTCTACGGGTCCCGCTCAGGTCCGGTCTGCGACGCCGCGCACACCCGAGATGCGGTGCACCGCGAACGTGCGGGTGTCGTCGGAGCGGTGGTCGTACGCCGTGAGCTGGCCGCCCTCGACGCGCAGCGGGTCGACGACCCGCGCGGTGGAGGTGCCGTGGTTGTCGAGGTAGTCGATCCACACGGTCGCCCCGGCCTCGACGGCCTCGCGCAGCGCCGCCAGCGCGCCGCTGGGGGTGGAGGCCGTCATCATGCTGCCGAGCCGGTCGGCGCCGGCCCGGTCCCCGGCGCGCAGCGCGGTGAGCACCGACGCCAGGTGCGCGCTCTCCCGGGCCAGCGCGATCGCGTCGGCGCGCGCGTCGCGGCGGGCCTCGCGCGGGGTGCGCGCGCGCAGCAGGTCGCGCCGCGCCACGCGCACGGTGCCGTCGGCCGCCTCCACCACCGGTGCCGCGCCGAGGTCGCGCAGCCGGGGCAGCAGCACGTCCAGCGGGGTCTGGCTGACCAGCACGGTCGGCGCGATCCGGCGCAGCCCCAGGCTGTCGGCCTGCGGATGGTGCAGCAGCTCGGTGAGCGCGGACTCGTCGTCGGCGCGCAGGAACGCCTCGGCGTGGCCGACCCGGATGGTGCCGAAGGTGCGTGCGCTGTCGTCGATCAGGTAGCTCAACGGCTGCGGGACCGGCGTGCGGGAGACGGAGGCGACGAACTCGTGCACCTCCGCGGCGGACCAGCCGGCGTCCAGGGCACGGCGCACCGACCCGGGGGTGAAGCGGTAGACCGTCGCGCCGCCGCGCGACTCGATGTCGGCGACGAGCTGGAGGCGCCGGGCGATGCCCGACTCCAGCGGGCCGGGGGCCACCGCGGTCAGGTCGGCCTGCAGGAGCACGTGGTCGATCGGCTGGGGCAGCAGCCGCTCGAGGGCCTCGACCGCCGCGGTGGTGTCGCCGGCCAGCAGCAGCCGGGCGTGCGTGGCGACCGCGCCGAGCCCGGTCACCCCGAGCACCGCGGCCTCGTCGACCGACCAGACGACCATCTCGGCGCGCACCCGCGGCCGGCGTGGGCGCAGCCAGGCCAGCCGCTGCACCAGCGAAGGGGTGCCGGTGCCGGCGGCCAGGGCCTCGCCCGGGGCGAGCGCGGCGAGGACCTCCAGCGTCAGCCGGCGCGTCTCGGGCACGAGCATGCTCGACAGCTCGGGGGCCAGCGCGTTCCAGGTCTTCCCCGCCTGGTCGCGGGTGCCGACCAGGGCGATGGTCCGGGGGCTGGCCAGCCAGGTGGTGGCCAGGGTCAGCCACCGTGCGGCGATCGGCTTCTGCACCCAGGCGTCGAAGGTGTCGGTCGGCAGCCACGACGGCGTGCCGTGGGAGTCGGACCCGGAGGCGAGCAGTCCCGCGGCGGCGGCCACCTCGACCAGCAGGGCCGCGGTCGGCTCGTCGACGTGCAGGTGCAGCGCGGTGGCCCGCAGGTCGCGCACGCCCAGCCCGCCGCCGCGCAGCACGCCGGGCGGCTGCGTCCCCCAGTGGTCGAGGAGCAGCTCGACGCGCCGTACCAGCTCGAACGCGGCGCCGGCCGCGGTGCGGTCGACCAGCGCCTCGCTGCGCATGGAGGTGAGCAGCTCGGGCACCTCGTCGACGGGCTTCGCGGTGGTGCACCCGCCACGCAGGGCGAGCCCGACCTCGCCGGGCACCTGCATCAGCCCGCCGTCGCGGGGCAGCAGCAGCCGGTGCGCGAGCAGCTCCTCGACCGGCGTGGTGGCGTCCTGGGGCAGCACGGTGGTGCGCGCGGAGCCCGTCGTACCCTCGCCGCCGCTGTCGGTGACGTGCTCGAGCAGAGCCCGGGCCGCCGGCGAGAGCGCCTCGATGCGTCGGCGCACCACCTCGGCGGTGGGGGCGCCGGCGGAGACCTGGCGCAGACCGCTGACCCCGGGTGCGCCGGGTGCGCCGAGCACCTCCGCGACGCCGGAGAGCGGACGCAGCCCGCCGGTGGACGACCAGATCAGGACCAGGTCCAGGAGGTGGTCCACGGCCTCCTCGACACGGCGCGGGTCGGCGTGCACGCTGGCGACGAGCGCCGCCCGGGTGGTTTGACCCTGAACCACCTGGGCATCAAGGACGGAGAGCTCGAGCTGGGTCAGCTGGTCGAGGGCTCGCGTCAGTGAAGAACGGGTGGCGGCCCTGGACGCCAGCTGTGCGGAGTCGTGGGGAGCTGGAGTGGCGAGATCGGGACGTGCGCGCAGCAGCCGGGCAAGACGATCGTCCGGCCAGCCGCGGAGCTGGTCGGCGAGGGTCCTGGCGGGGGCGTCGCCGGTGAGGTCGTCGCTCGCGCCCTGCTCGTGCTCGGAACTGGCCATCGCCTCCAAACTACTGCTGCCGGTCGCGGCCTCCGCACCCCGCACTCCGGCAGGGGGGCGCGCGTGAGCCGCGTCGACCTGCACCACGGGGCCGCCACGGACGTCGGGCGGGTCCGCGAGGTCAACGAGGACTCGTTCCTGGCCGCTCCGCCGGTGTTCGTCGTCGCGGACGGGATGGGCGGGCACGCCGGGGGCGACGTCGCCAGCCGGATCGTGGTCGAGCAGTTCGCGCGGCTGGCCGACGAGGGCTACGACTCGCGCCGCGGCGCGGAGGTGGTGGCGCAGACACTGCGGGCCTGCCAGCAGGAGATCCACGCCTACAGCGCCCGCCAGCGTGAGGGGGGAGACCCCCAGTGGTACGCCGGGACGACGGCGGTGGTCGCGCTGCTGGTCGAGGACGAGGAGGGCCCCAAGTGGCTGTTGGCCAACCTCGGCGACTCGCGCGTCTACCGGGTCGTCGACCAGCGCCTCGAGCAGGTGAGCGTGGACCACTCGCTGGTGCAGGAGCTGGTCGACGCGGGCGTGATCACCCCCGAGGACGCCGCCGTGCATCCCGAGCGCCACGTCGTCACCCGAGCCCTGGGCGGCCCCAGGCTGGACGAGGCCGACTACTTCCTGTTCCCGCTCTCGGGCGCCGAGCGCCTGGTGCTGGTCTCCGACGGCGTCAGCGGCATGCTCGAGCACGCCCGGATGGAGGAGATCCTGGTCGGCGCCTCCGACCCCCGCGACGCCGCCGACCGGACCGTCTCGGCCGCGGTCGAGGCCGGAGGCAAGGACAACGCCACCGCAGTGGTGGTGGATGTGGTGGGATTGGCGCGGCACGACGACTCCTATGACTCCGAGCGCCTGCGCGAGAGTCTGGAAAAGAAACTGGGGGCACTTCCATGAGCCACGACCACCTGGGTGACGAGCCGGCCGCTCGCCGTACGCCGCGGGCGTTCCGTCCGGGGACCTGGTTCGGGATCCTGGGCGAGCACGCGAGCGTGCTGCTGCCGCCCACGCAGCGACACCGGGTGGCCGGGCTGTGGGAGCTGGTCGACGCGGGCGCCGACTTCGCCGAGCTCCTCGACACGCTGGTCGCCGCCGGGCTGCGCGAGCTGCCGGCGTTCGTGCTGTGGGCGCCCACCGAGGACGGTCTGCGGGTGCTGTTGCGCGGCGAGGCCCGGGTGAGCGCGGTGACCGGTGACGGTGCCGTGGTGCTGGACGGCTCGGGAAGCGCCACCTGGACCGAGCGGACCCTCACCGACGTCAGCGTCTTCACGGTGCTGCTCGACGCGGACGCGGACATGGACGAGGCCGACCTGGTCGTCGACGCGGGCCTGGTCCGCCTGGGCGGCCTGCGGGAGCCGGCCCGGCCGGTCGCCTCGCCGGTGAGCCCGGACCCGGTCCCGGACGAGGCCGTGCTGGAGGGCGCCGTTGCGCAGGAGGCCGCCCACGAGGCGCCCGAGCCGGAGGAGCCCGTGCGGCACGACCCCGTGCCCGAGGTGCCCGAGGTGATCGAGGTGCTCGCCCCGGAGGAGCCCGCCGGGGAGGAGCCCGCCGGGGAGGAGCCCGCCCCGGAGGAGGTCGCCCCGGAGGAGGCCGAGCCGGAGGAGGCCGAGCCGGAGGAGGCCGAGCCGGAGCAGCCGGTGCTCGCGGCCGTCCCCGACCTCGACCCGCTGCCGGAGCCGATCGAGGACTCCCGGCCCACCGAGCCGATCCAGACCCTCCCCCCGGAGGTGGCCCGCGAGATCCTGGCGCCCTCCGACCCGTTCGCGCCGCCGCCGCCGCTGCCCGCGAGCCCGCCGCCGAGCCCGCCCGGCGGTTACCCGTCGCCGCCCCCCGGGTTCGGCCCGCCGGTGGCCGGCGACGCCGACCATGACGGCATGACGCGCGCCGGTGGCTGGGAGCCCGGCCAATTCGCGCGCCAGCACCCGGGCCTGCCCGGTCAGCCTCCGCCGCCGAGCGTGGTCTCGCGCCCGGTGGCGCGATTGACGATCTCGAGCGGGGACACCGTCGAGGTGGACCGGGTGATCCTGGTGGGCCGCGCGCCGGAGGCACGTCGCTTCACCTCGACCGAGCAGCCGCGCCTGGTGACGGTGCCGAGCCCGCAGAAGGAGATCTCCTCCACCCACCTGGAGATCCGGCCAGGCTCGGGTGCCGACCACGGCACCGCGGTCGTCACCGACATGGGCTCGACCAACGGCACGGTGCTGGTCCAGCCGGGGCTTCCTCCCGAGGACCTGCGACCCGGCGTGGCCGTCCAGCTCATCCCTGGCGCCGTGCTCGACCTCGGTGACAGCGTCACCATCCAGGTCACCCAGCCATGAGCCTCGCGTCCGTGCGCCGCCGGCACCGGACCGCCCCGCGGCCGCTCGCCCGATGAGCGCGCCGGCTCCGGCCGTCGTCGCCCCCGTCGCACCGACGTTCCCCGCCGCCGGCCTGGACCGTCGCTTCTACGCCTTCGCCGTCGACCGCCTCCTGGCCTGGTCGGCGTACGCCGCCGCGGGCTGGGCGGCCTGGTACTTCCTGATGGAGCGCGACCGGCTCTGGCCCGGCATCGGCGCCGTGGTCGCCGCCGTGCTCCTGCTCAGCCTGCTCTTCGCCGTGGTGCAGGGCCTCACCGGCGCGTCGCCGGGCAAGGCGCTGCTCGGGGTGCGGGTCGTCCACCACGGCACCGGCACGCCGATCGGCGTGGGCCGCGCCCTCCTGCGCGGGCTGGTGCTGGGTGTCTCCACCCTGCCGACGTTCGGGCTGGGGGTGGCGACGCTGGCCTGGACGGCGCTGATGGACCGCGGCCGGCAGCGGCGAGGGCTGCACGACCGGCTCGCCCACTCGATCGTGGTCGACGTCCGCCCGCCGCCGCCCGAGGTGGACCAGGAGGAGGACCGCGGCCCGCGCCACATCGTCAACCTCACGGCGATGCGACTGGTGCCGGCGGCGGCGCCGGAGCAGCCCGCGTTCCAGCCCCCCGCCGCTCAGCCCCCGGCCGCTCAGCCCCCGGCCGCTCAGCCCCCGGCCGCTCAGCTGCCGCCCGTCCAGCCCCCGGCCGTCCAGCCGCCGGCGGCGCCGCCTGTCGCGGAGCCGGTCGCGGTGTCGCCGCCTCCGGTCGCACCGGCCCCGGTGTCGTCGCGCCCGGTCGCGCCGCCCCTGGTCGCGCCGGCCATTCCGTCGTACCCGCCCGCCCCCGCCCAGCCCATCGACCAGCCAGCCGGGGGACGCACCGTGCTCCGCCCCGGCTCGCCGGTCCTGGGCACCCGCTGGCGGGTCACCTTCGACACCGGCACCAGCTTCGTGGTCGAAGGGCTCGGCCTGGTCGGGCGGCGCCCCGAGGGGCGGGCCGGCGAGCCGGTGCGGCACCTGGTGCCCCTGCCCTCGGCGGACATGTCGCTGTCCAAGACGCACGCGCAGTTCCACCTCAGCGACGGCGTCCTGGTGGTGATGGACCGCGGGTCGACCAACGGATCCATGCTGCGCCGCCAGGGTGTCAACCGGGAGCTCACCGCCGGCAAGCCCGCGACGCTGCTGGCCGGCGACGTGGTCCTGTTCGGCGACCGGGAGATGAGCGTGGCCCGGGATTCCTGAGCACTGTGACCGGGGTCACTAGGGTGCAGGCATGGAGTCCTACGCCGTCGGTGAGACCAGCCCGCCCCTCCTGGAGGAGACGATCGGGGAGAGTTTCGCGCGCACCGTCGCGTCGTACCCGCTCGGCGAGGCCCTGGTCGAGGTGGCGACCGGTCGGCGCTGGACCTGGCGCGAGCTCGACCGTGACGTGGAGGCGCTGGCGCGGGGGCTGATCGGTGCCGGGATCGCGGTCGGCGACCGGGTGGGCATCTGGGCCCCCAACTGCGCGGAGTGGACCATCGTCCAAGTCGCCGCGGCCAGGGTCGGCGCGATCCTGGTCAACCTCAACCCCGCGTACCGCTCACACGAGCTGGCCTACGCCCTGCGGCAGAGCGGGCTGCGGCTGCTGCTGTGCGCGAGCAGCTTCAAGACCAGCGACTACGCCGCGATGGTGGCGCAGGTGCGCGACGACTGCCCGGACCTCGAGCGGGTGGTGCTGCTCGACACCGGGGACTGGGCCGCGCTGGTGGCGCAGGGCGCGGACCTGCCGGCCGGGGCACTCGCCGAGCGCGCGACCGGGCTGAGCCCGGACGATCCGATCAACATCCAGTACACCTCCGGCACCACCGGCAACCCGAAGGGCGCCACCCTCTCGCACCGCAACATCCTCAACAACGGCTTCTTCACCACCGAGCTGATCGGCTTCACCGCCGAGGACCGGCTGTGCATCCCGGTGCCCTTCTACCACTGCTTCGGGATGGTGATGGCCAACCTCGGCTGCCTCACCCACGGCGCCACGATGGTGATCCCGGGCCCCGGCTTCGACCCCGAGACCACGCTGCGCACCGTCGCGGAGGAGCGCTGCACCGCGCTGTACGGCGTGCCGACGATGTTCATCGCGATGCAGAGCCACCCGACGTTCGCCAGCCACGACCTCTCCACCCTGCGCACCGGCGTGATGGCCGGGTCCATCTGCCCGGTCGAGGTGATGCGTCGCTGCATCGAGGAGATGCACATGGCCGAGGTGGCGATCGCCTACGGGATGACCGAGACGTCCCCGGTGAGCTGCCAGACCCGCGCCGACGACGACCTCGACCGGCGCACGGCGACCATCGGGCGGGTGCATCCCCACGTCGAGGTCAAGGTCGTCGACCCGAGCACCGGCAGCACCCTGCCTCGGGGCGAGACCGGGGAGCTGTGCACGCGCGGCTACAGCGTCATGCTCGGCTACTTCAACGACGAGCAGCGCACCCGCGAGGCGATCGACGCCGAGGGCTGGATGCACACCGGGGACCTGGCGGTGATGCGCGAGGACGGCTACTGCACGATCGTCGGGCGGATCAAGGACATGGTGATCCGCGGTGGCGAGAACATCTACCCCCGCGAGATCGAGGAGCTCCTCTACGCCCACCCCGACATCGAGGACGTCCAGGTGGTGGGGGTGCCCGACCAGCGGTACGGCGAGGAGCTGTGTGCCTGGGTCCGGGCCCGGCCCGGTGCCCGCGTCGACGCCGAGCAGGTGCGCGACTTCGCCCGCGACCGGCTGGCGCACTACAAGGTCCCGCGCTACGTGCTGTTCGTCGAGGAGTTCCCGATGACGGTCACCGGCAAGATCCGCAAGGTGGCGATGCGCGAGGAGTCGACCCGGACCCTGGGGCTGTGAGGGGGTCGGGGCTCAAGGACTCACGAGCACGGGGATGGTGACCCGCGAGCCGTCGGCGCCTCGCCACACCACGTGCCCGTCGTCGCGGCGCCCGGCGGAGGCCGGCCGGTCCAGGCGCACCCGGAAGGTGGCCGACTCGCCGGGGGCCAGGCGCAGGGCGGCCGGGGTCACGCTCACCCCGTAGCGCGCGAAGCCGCGGGCACCGGAGGAGAAGTAGAGCGCCCGTCCGCGTGCGTTGGTGACCCGTCGGGTGGCCTGGCGCTGCCCGGGAGCCACGGTGATCTCGGGGAGGTTCAGGGCGTCCGTGGCCAGCCCCCGCTCCAGCCAGGCGCGGTAGTCGGGCAGCCGGGTGGCCAGCACCAGGCCAGGCCGCGCGGCGCGCAGCGACCGGAGTGCGCCCGAGCCCTGCTCGGCGACCGGCGCTGCGGGCAGCGGCCGGGCCGAGGTGACCAGCGCGGAGCGGACCTCGGCGGACGAGAGCCCGCCGGAGAGCAGCGCCGCGGCCGTGCCGCTGACGTGCGCCGCCGCGGCCGACGTGCCGGTGAGGAAGTCCCAACGGGCCCCGGAGCCGGTGGGCGGCACCGCGCCCAGCACTCCCACGCCCGGCGCGACCAGGTCGGGGCCGCCGGCGGCGGCGGACGGGGAGGAGGGCGCCACCCGCAGCGGACCGCGATCGGCCGGCAGCGGGGCGAGGGCGACCCGGGCGTCGTCGTGACGCGCCAGCCATGCCTTCAGCCGGCGACCGGCCGGTGCGGTGAGGTGGACGGTGGGGACGCTGTGGAAGTCGGCGGCGACGTCGCGTCCGCGCGGGTTGACCAGCACCATCGCGATGCCGTCGGCGCGCTGGACCGCCAGCGACTTGTCGACGCGGCCCAGAGCGCCGCGGGCGCAGAGCACCACCGCGCCGGAGACCTGGGCGGCGTCCAGCGACCCGGGCCGGCAGACCCGGGCGTCGGCCCGGCGGGCGCCGGGGGCGACCGCGTCCGCGGCGCGCACCAGGGGGGCGGGCTGGGTGCGCCGGCGCGAGAGCATGGCTCCGCTCAGGCGCGGACCGCCGGCGACGCGGACCTCGCCGCGCCGTACCGAGGCGGTGGTGGCCCCGGCGGAGACGACCCAGGGCGGCGCCGCCGACTGCGCGGCGCCGGTGCCGGCCGCGGCGCTGACCACCACCCCGGCCTCGGCGGCGCCCAGCAGTGCCCGCGAGACCGTGTCGCGGGCGCTGCCGCCGGACACCGAGAGGTTCAGGACGTCGACCCGGTCCCGGGTGGCGCGGTCGATCGCGGTGACCAGGTCGGCGGTCGCGCAACCGTCGTCGGCCGGGTCGGGAGCGGTCCAGCAGGCCTTGTAGACCGCGAGCGCGGCCTCGGGTGCCACCCCGGAGTAGGCGCCCATCGACTCCCCGGCGGCGTTGACCGAGACCCCGGCGTTGCCCACCGCGATCGAGGCGACCTGGGTGCCGTGGCCGGTGTCGTCGAGCGGGGACAGCGAGGAGGTCGTCCGCACGGCGTCGGCGCCGAAGCCGGCCACGAACCAGCGCGCCCCGACCAGCTTGGCGTCGCAGCCGTCGGTGGGCCACTCGTCGCCGGCGGTGCACGCGCCCCGGAACCGCCGGCTGATCGGCTCGCCGGTGTGTCCGGTGAACAGCGGGCTCTCGGGCCAGATCCCGGTGTCGACCACGCCGACGACGGTGCCCGCGCCGCCACCTCGGATCGACGTCGCCGCGGGGGAGCGGGCGCCGTCGCGGGCCCCGGCCAGGCGACGTACGGAGTTGGGCTCCACCGAGGCGACGCCGGGCGTGGCGCGAAGCTCGTCGGCCTGGCTGGGGGTGAGCGCGACCGCCATGCCGTTGAGGGCCGTGGTCCACCGGTAGACGGGGGCGACGGCTGCGACGCCGGCCAGCGCGTCGCGCTGCCGCTCGAGCAGGCGCAGGCGGTAGTCGGCGGTACGCAGCGAGCCGCGGTAACCGGCGGTCCCCGGGCCCTCGAGGGCGACGAGGTGCAGTGAGCGGGTCGGTCCGGTCGAGCCCGTCGAGTCCGGCTCGGTGGGGGCGGCGGCGCTACCCGGGGTCACACCGGTCGCGGCGCCGAGGGCGAGGACCGTGACGAGGGCCGAGACGAGGGCAGGACGAAGCCCCGCGACCGGCGAGCGCCGGCGCGGGCGGGGGAGTCGACCGTGCGAACCCACGTCTCTCTTCCGTCCCAGCTGTCTCGGAGGCCCATTCTTGCGTAGACGAGCGATGATGACAGGCGCACGCCGAGGAAGCCAGGGGACGTGCGCCACACCGTCCCCAGCGCGACCCCGGCCCCCTCCACCGGTCATCGCGGTGGCAGCGCGGCGTTCTCGCCCCTAGGCTGTGCCTTCGCCGGGGCACAGGGTCGCGGCGCAGGACTACGGAAGAGGTCGGCCCCGTGCCCAGTGGCAAGGTCAAGTGGTACGACGCGGAGAAGGGCTTCGGCTTCCTCTCGCAGGACGACGGGCCCGACGTCTACGTGCGCTCCGATGCGCTGCCCAACGGCGTCGCCACGCTGAAGGCCGGGACGCGGGTCGAGTTCGGCATCGTCCAGGGCCGGCGCGGCGAGCAGGCGCTGCAGGTGCGGGTGCTGGAGGCACCGACCTCGGTGGCCCGCAACCAGTCGCGCGCGCAGCGCAAGTCGCCCGAGCAGATGGCCACCATCGTGGAGGACCTGATCAAGCTCCTCGACGGTGTGGGCGAGGGCTACCGGCACGGGCGTCACCCCGACACCCGCACCTCGGCCCCCACCGCGAAGCTGCTGCGGGCGCTGGCCGACGAGCTCGAGCTCAGCTGATCCGCACCGCGGGCTGCTGGACGCGCGCCGCGAGCACGTAGATCGCCCAGGCGGCCAGCACCCCGCAGGCGACGCCCAGGCCGAGCCGGGGCAGCAGCGGCATCGCGATGCCGACGAAGCCGCCGATCACCCAGGCCAGCTGCAGCGTGGTGTCGGAGCGGGCGAAGGCGCTGGACTGCACCCGCTCGTGGACGTCGCGCTGGATGGTCGCGTCCAGGGACAGCTTGGCCAGCGACTGCGCCAGGCCGGCGGTCAGCCCCAGCGCGGCCAGGGGCAGTACGCCGTAGAACAGCGCGGCGACCAGGGCCATCGCGACGTCGGCGAGCAGGGCCAGCACCACGGTGGTGGCCGGGTTCACCCGGCGCAGCAGTGAGCCGATCGCGATCCCGATGACGTTGCCGGCCCCCGCGGCGCCGATCACCACGGCGAGCAGCAGCTCGGTGCTCCAGCCCGCGATCGGGTTCTCGCGCAGCAGGAACGCCATGAAGATCGTCAGGAAGCCCATCATCCAGCGCGGCCCGGCGTTGGCGCGCAGCGCGAAGGCCACGGTGGGCGGCATCCGCACGCTCGGCCCGCGCCGGCGCCGGCGGCTCGTGCGGGTCCCCGGCTCCTCCCCGCTCGCCGCGCTCACGCCGCCCGCGCCGTACGTCGCCCGGTCCGAGGTGGAGCCGGGCAGCAGCGCCAGCCTGATCTCGCCGTGGCTGGAGTCCACCTTGGCGGGCAGCAGGATCGACAGGACCGTCGCCACCACGAAGAGCACGAACGCGTAGCGCAGCGACCACTGCGCGCCGAAGGTCGCGGCCAGTGCGGCGATCGGGGCGGAGACCGACGCGCCCACCACCCCGGACAGGGAGATGCGGGCGTTGGCCTTGACCAGGGTGAACTCGCGCGGCACGAGCCGGGGCACCGCGGAGGCCCGGGTCACGCCGTACGCCTTGGACGCGACGAGCACGCCCAGCGCGGCGGGGAAGAGCCAGGCGGACTCGGTGACGACCGCGGAGGCCAACACCCAGCACAGGAACGCCCGCAGCGCCATCGTCGACCCGATCGCCCACCGGCGCCCGTGGCTGAACCGGTCCAGGAAGGGCCCGATCAGCGGAGCGACGATGGCGAAGGGCAGCATCGTCAGGCCGAGGAAGAGCACCACCTGGTCGCGGGCCTCGCCGGTCGGCACCTGGAAGAACAGGCTGCCCGCGAGCGAGATCGCCACCGCGGCGTCGCCGGCGGTGTTGAAGGCGTGCATCTCGATCAGCCGGGACAGCCCCGAGTCGCCCGCCCCCTCGGCGTGCGAGGCGCGCCGCGCCTGGCGCAGCGTGAACCGGCCGGCCCGTCCGCTCACCCGGGCCGCCCCGCGCAGCGCGCCGGCGGTGGCGCGGGCGCCGGTGTGCACCGCGGAGCCGACGCGTCGCGCGGTGGTGGGGCGCTCCTGCGTGGGGTCGGGGTCGGCGGTCATGGGGACATCCTGCCGCGCCCGGGGCGTTCGCGGAGCGGTGTCCGCGCAGCTGGTCGGTCGTGTCTCGCCGGTCCGGCCGGCAGGGCCGCAGGGGCACTCGGGGGAGCCGTTCGCGAGACGGATCTCGGGCCGGGGCGACAGAGGAGGGGGGCATGCGTCATGATTTCGCGTGTGATGGCCACCCTTCGTTCCAAGCCCGACGCCGCTGCGGCAGCCGCGGTCGACGTCGCCCGCGCGGCCCTGCTCGACCTCGTCGACGCTGCCGATGTGGGTGAACACCTCGCCCTGCAGGCCGAGGGGGAGCGCGTCGTCACCCATCTCTTCGACTGCCTGCGCCCGGGCTACCGCGGCTGGCACTGGTCGGTCACGGTGGCGCGCGCCTCGCGCCAGAAGAAGATCACCGTGGACGAGGTGGTGCTGGTGCCCGGCGAGGAGGCGATCGTCGCCCCGCCGTGGCTGCCGTGGAGGGAGCGCGTCCGCCCGGGCGACCTCTCACCCGGCGACCTGCTCCCGGTCGAGGACGACGACCCGCGACTGGTCCCGACGTACTCCTTCGGCGACGACCCCCTCGACGCCGACGACAAGGCTCAGATCCGCCAGGTCGCCACGGACCTCGGGCTCGGTCGGGTGCGCACCCTCTCGGTCGAGGGTCGTGACCTGGCCGCTCAGCGCTGGTACGACGGGGACGGCGGCCCGACCTCCCCGGTCGCCCAGGCGGCCCCCGAGCCGTGCACGACGTGCGGGTTCCTGATGCGCATCGCCGGCCCGCTCTCGGAGATGTTCGGGGTCTGCGCGAACGGCAGCGCCAACGACGACGGCCGGATCGTGTCCTTCGACCACGGCTGCGGTGCCCACTCCGAGGTCCAGCTGGCCCGCAAGCACCAGCCGCTGCCGCCGCTCGAGCCGGTGGTGGACACGATCAACCCCGACGACATGGAGTCGTTCTAGCCCTGGCTGGACCTGCCGGCTGACCCTCCCGGCTAGCCCTCCGTGCGGGCCTGGCGGCGCCGGCGGCAGTACTCCACGCCGAACAGCCCCAGGCCGAAGCCGGCCAGGCACGTCCACAGCCACCACTCGCGGCCGCTCTCGTTCAGCTCGCCGTAGAACGGCAGCAGGGCCACGAACGCGACCAGCCACAGCGCGGTGCCGACCGTGACCGTGCGCACGCCGTCGACGTCGAGCGGCTCGACGTCGGCGACGAGGTAGGTGCGGTTGCCGATCTCGTGCGTCATCGGCTGCTCGTCGCGGTTCTCCACGCCTCCACGCTAGACGATGGGCGGGCCGACGCGGCGGCGCGGCTGCGTGGTCGCACGGTGTGACGAAGATCCAAGTCCGCATTCGTCTCATCCAGGCATCGACGGCTCGGATGGGGCTCCCGGATCTGACACAGTTGTCATCTGTGGACAAGCAGACGACACGAACCGCCCCCGAGTCCGTAGGCGCACTCGACTCCTGGTTCAAGATCTCCCAGCGAGGATCGACCGTCGGACGCGAGGTGCGCGGCGGCATCGTCACCTTCCTGACGATGGCCTACATCCTGGTGCTCAACCCGATCATCCTCACCGGTGGCACCGACGTGAACGGCGACCAGCTCGCCGGCGGCGACGTGGCTGCCATCGCGGCCGCGACGGCGCTGGTGGCGGGTCTGCTGACGCTGGTGATGGGCGTGGTCGCCAACTTCCCGATGGCACTGGCCGCGGGACTGGGGCTGAACGCCTTCGTCACCTACTCGATCGCCAACCAGATGACCTGGGCCGACGCGATGGGCCTGGTGGTGATGGAGGGCCTGATCATCCTGGTCCTCGTGCTCACCGGCTTCCGCGAGGCGGTGTTCAAGGCCGTCCCCGGGCAGCTGAAGGTGGCCATCTCGGTCGGCATCGGTCTGTTCATCACCCTGATCGGCCTGGTCGACGCGGGGTTCGTGCGCAAGACCGCCTCCTCGGTGCCGGTGGAGATGGGCATCGGCGGGCAGCTGCAGGGCTGGCCGGTGCTGGTGTTCGTGATCGGCCTGGCGCTGCTGATCGGCCTCTACGTCAATCAGGTGCGCGGCGCGATCCTGATCTCGATCCTGACCACCACCGTGATCGCCATCATCGTGGAGAAGATCGCGGACGTGGGCCCGACGTTCCGCGCGGACGGCACGGTCAACCCCAAGGGCTGGAACCTCAACGTCCCGGACTGGCCGGACAAGATCGTCCAGATGCCCGACTTCGGCCTGGTCGGCGAGTTCAACCTGCTCGGCTCGTGGGAGAACGCCGGCGTGGTCACCGTCGCGCTGCTGATCTTCACCCTGCTGCTGGCCGACTTCTTCGACACCATGGGCACGATGACCGCGATCGGGGCCGAGGGGCGCCTGCTCGACGAGGACGGCAACCCGCCGAACACCAAGCGGATCCTCATCGTCGACTCGCTCGCCGCCGCGGCGGGTGGCGCCGCCAGCGTCTCGTCCAACACGTCGTACATCGAGTCGACCTCCGGGGTCGCCGAGGGCGCCCGTACCGGTCTGGCCTCCGTGGTCACCGGGGTGCTGTTCCTGCTGGCGACGTTCCTGGCTCCGCTGGTGCGCGTGGTGCCGAACGAGGCCGCGGTGCCGGCGTTGGTGCTGGTCGGCTTCCTGATGATGCAGCAGGTGCGCGGCATCGACTGGGACGACCTCGAGATCGCCATCCCGGCGTTCCTGACGATCGTGGTGATGCCGTTCACCTACTCGATCTCGGCCGGCATCGGCGCGGGCTTCCTGGCCTACGTCCTGATCAAGGTGGTGCGCGGCAAGGTCGGCGAGGTGCACGGGCTGATGTGGGTGGTGGCCGTGCTGTTCGCGGTGTACTTCGCGATCAACCCGATCTCGAACTGGGTGGGCTGAGCCTCAGGCGATCGCTGAACTTGTCGGGCGAAACTTCGGCCGACAAGTTCAGCGTTCCCCGGCCGACCGGGGAAACCACCGGCCCCCGGACCACCGCCGGGCCCCCGGAGCGACTGTGGCGCGCATCACTCGAAACTGCTGGAATAGTTAGCAACGGTAACGAGTTGGGGAGAGGTGTGCCCATCCCTCAGCCCGCCTCGCGCACCGACGCCGGCCTCGCCGCCGAGCTTCGCCTGTCCGTGATGCGGCTGCGCCGACGTCTGGCCGCCGAGCGGCACCCCGACAACGAGCTGAGCTCGGGGGCGATGGCGGTCCTCGGGACGCTGCTGCGCCAGGGGGAGTGCCCCCTCGGTGAGCTCGCCGCGATCGAGCGGGTCCAGCCGCCGTCGATGACCCGGACCGTGAACGCCCTCGTGGACCGTGGCCTGGTCGTTCGCCGCCCCCACGACACCGACGGCCGTCAGGTGCTGGTCGCGCTGTCGGAGCCGGGCCGGCAGGTCGTGCTGGCCGATCGTCGCCGTCACGACGCGTGGCTGGCCCGCCGGCTGGCCGAGCTCGAGCCCGAGGAGCGCGAGGTGCTGCGCCGGGCCACCCCCATCCTGCAAGCACTGGCCCGGAAGGACTGAACCACCACGTCTCCCACGTTCAAGGCGCTCGCCAACGCCAACTACCGTCTCTACGCCGCAGGCGGTGTCGTCTCCAACGTCGGCACCTGGATGCAGCGCGTCGCCCAGGACTGGCTGGTCCTGCAGCTGGCCACCAGCGGCGGCACCGCGCTGGGCATCACCACCGGACTGCAGTTCCTGCCGATCCTGCTGCTCTCGCCCTACGCCGGGCTGGTCGCCGACCGGGTCTCCAAGCGGACCCTGCTGCAGGTCACCCAGGTGATGATGGCGCTGCCCGCCCTCGTCCTCGGTCTCCTCGCGGTGACCGGGGTCGCCGAGGTGTGGCACGTTTACGTGCTGGCCTTCGTCTTCGGCATCGGCACCGCCTTCGACGGTCCCGCCCGGCAGTCGTTCGTCAGCGAGATCGTCACCCGCGAGGACCTGAGCAACGCCGTCGGCCTCAACTCCGCCTCGTTCAACGCCGCGCGTCTCGTCGGACCCGCCATCGCCGGCCTGCTGATCGCCGCGCTCGGCGGGGGAGCGGTGGCCACCGGCTGGGTGATCATCATCAACGCCTTCACCTACGCCGCCCCGATCGTCGCCCTGCGCGGGATGAACCCCGCGCTGCTGGCCACCCCCGAGCCACTGCGCAAGGGAGCCGGAGGCGTGCGCGAGGGCATCCGCTACGTGCGCGGCCGCCCGGACCTGCTGCTGATCCTGACGATCGTGTTCTTCGCGGGCACCTTCGGGCTGAACTTCCAGATGACCTCCGCGCTGATGGCCACCGAGGTCTTCGACAAGGGGCCCACCGAGTACGGCCTGCTGGGCTCGGTGATGGCGGTCGGCTCGCTCGCCGGCGCCCTGCTCGCGGCCCGGCGCACGCACGTCGGTCAGCGCCTGGTGGTGCTCGCCGCGCTGGCCTTCGGGGCCTCCGAGGTGGTGGCGGGGCTGCTGCCGCACTACTGGTCGTTCGCGCTGTGGATGCCGGTGCTCGGGGTCAGCGCGCTGACCATGATCACGGCCGCCAACACCGTCATCCAGATGTCGGTGGAGCCGGCCCTGCGGGGGCGGGTGATGGCGCTGTACATGATGATCTTCATGGGCGGGACCCCGCTGGGCGCTCCCGTGGTCGGCTGGATCGGCGAGGTCTTCGGAGCCCGCTGGACGCTGCTCGGGGGAGGGGCGATGACGATGGTCGGCGTGCTGCTCGCGGTGGCCCTGTTCGGGCCCGGTCGCCGCGTTTTGACCGGCATTGTGCGGCCGAGTAGTCTTTTCCCTCGTGTCTGGAACAACCAGGCCGTTGCGCGTGCTCGGAAGTAGTCGGCGGGTCGAAACCGCCGGTGACGGGCACGGATCCCGGCGCAAGTTACCCGTGTGGTGACTATCGGGGAAGGGCGACACGCCCGACCGCGGGGGTTGTAGCGGTTCAGGTTCGCCGAGCACCACCAGTACACAGAGCAGCATCATCGTGCCCAGCAGAGCGCCGGGTACTGAGAGAGAAAACGAAGGGGAACCACCAGGTGCCCACGATTAACCAGCTGGTCCGCAAGGGCCGCCAGGACAAGGTGTCCAAGAGCAAGACGCCTGCCCTCAAGGGTTCGCCCCAGCGCCGCGGTGTCTGCACCCGCGTCTACACGACCACCCCGAAGAAGCCGAACTCCGCCCTGCGCAAGGTTGCCCGCGTGCGCCTGTCCAGCGGCGTCGAGGTCACGGCGTACATCCCCGGTGTGGGTCACAACCTTCAGGAGCACTCGATCGTGCTCGTTCGCGGCGGCCGGGTGAAGGACCTCCCCGGTGTCCGCTACAAGATCATCCGCGGCTCGCTCGACACCCAGGGTGTCAAGAACCGCAAGCAGGCCCGCAGCCGTTACGGCGCGAAGAAGGAGAAGAGCTAATGCCGCGTAAGGGTCCCGCCCCGAAGCGCCCGCTCGACGTCGACCCGGTCTACGGTTCGCAGGTCGTCACCCAGCTGGTCAGCAAGGTCCTGCAGGACGGCAAGAAGCAGGTTGCGCAGCGCATCGTCTACACGGCGCTCGAGGGCTGCCGCGAGAAGACCGGCACCGACCCGGTCGTCACGCTCAAGCGTGCGCTCGACAACGTGAAGCCGGCTATCGAGGTCAAGTCCCGCCGCGTCGGCGGTGCGACCTACCAGGTCCCGATCGAGGTCAAGCCCAACCGCAGCACGACGCTGGCCCTGCGCTGGCTCGTCGGCTATGCCCAGGCCCGTCGCGAGAAGACGATGTCGGAGCGGCTGATGAACGAGATCCTCGACGCGAGCAACGGCCTCGGCGCCGCGGTGAAGAAGCGTGAGGACACCCACAAGATGGCCGAGTCCAACAAGGCCTTCGCGCACTACCGCTGGTGACATCGGTCCGATCGGACCGATCCACCTCCCGACTTCTCCGAGGGGACGACACTTAAGTGGCTGTCGACATCACCACGGACCTCAACCAGGTCCGCAACATCGGCATCATGGCGCACATCGACGCCGGCAAGACCACCACCACCGAGCGGATCCTGTTCTACACGGGCATCACGTACAAGATCGGTGAGGTCCACGAGGGCGCCGCCACGATGGACTGGATGGAGCAGGAGCAGGAGCGCGGCATCACCATCACGTCCGCCGCGACGACCTGCTGGTGGAAGAAGCACCAGATCAACATCATCGATACCCCCGGACACGTCGACTTCACGGTCGAGGTCGAGCGTTCGCTGCGCGTCCTCGACGGTGCCGTCGCGGTGTTCGACGGTGTTGCCGGTGTCGAGCCGCAGACGATGACGGTGTGGCGCCAGGCCAACAAGTACTCCGTGCCCCGGATGTGCTTCGTGAACAAGCTGGACCGCACCGGCGCGGACTTCTTCCGCTGCGTCGACATGATCATCGAGCGGCTGAACTCCACCCCGCTGGTCCTGCAGCTCCCGATCGGCGCCGAGGGCGACTTCATCGGTGTCGTGGACCTCGTCGGCATGCGTGCCCTGACCTGGCGCGGCGAGACCACGATCGGTGAGGACTACGAGGTCGAGGAGATCCCCGCCGAGCTCGCCGAGCAGGCCGCGGAGTACCGCGTGAAGCTCCTCGAGACGATCGCGGACGCCGACGACGCCATCATGGAGAAGTACCTGGAGGGTGAGGAGTTCACCGTCGAGGAGCTCGAGGCGGCCATCCGTCGCGCCACGCTGGCCGACAAGGTCAACCCGATCCTGTGCGGCACCGCGTTCAAGAACAAGGGCGTCCAGCCCCTGCTCGACGCGGTCGTCAAGTACCTGCCCTCGCCGCTCGACATCGAGGCCGTCGAGGGTCACAAGGTCAACGACGAGGAGACGATCATCAAGCGTCGTCCCGCCGACGACGAGCCGTTCGCCGGCCTGGCGTTCAAGATCGCCTCCGACCCGCACCTGGGCAAGCTGACCTTCGTCCGCGTCTACTCGGGCAAGCTCGAGGCGGGCGCGACCGTGCTCAACTCGGTCAAGGGCCGCAAGGAGCGGATCGGCAAGGTCTACCAGATGCACGCCAACAAGCGTGAGGAGATCGCCTCGGTCGGCGCCGGCCAGATCGTCGCGGTGATGGGTCTCAAGGACACCACCACCGGCGAGACGCTCTGCGACGTGCAGAAGCCGGTCGTCCTGGAGTCGATGACGTTCCCGGCCCCGGTGATCGAGGTCGCGATCGAGCCCAAGACCAAGAGCGACCAGGAGAAGCTGGGCACGGCCATCCAGCGGCTGTCGGAGGAGGACCCCACCTTCACCGTCAAGACCGACGAGGAGACCGGCCAGACGATCATCGCCGGCATGGGCGAGCTGCACCTCGACGTGCTGGTCGACCGCATGCGTCGCGAGTTCCGCGTCGAGGCGACCGTCGGCAAGCCGCAGGTGGCCTACCGCGAGACGATCCGCCGCAAGGTCTCGAACCACAGCTACACCCACAAGAAGCAGACCGGTGGCTCGGGTCAGTTCGCCAAGATCGTCATCTCGATCGAGCCGAACACCGACCCCGAGACCGGTCACGGTGCCGGCTACGAGTTCGCCAACAACGTGTCCGGTGGTCGCATCCCGCGGGAGTACATCCCCTCGGTCGACCACGGTGCCCAGGAGGCCATGGAGTTCGGCGTCCTCGCCGGCTACCCGATGGTCGACGTGAAGGTCTCGCTCGAGGACGGCGCCTACCACGACGTCGACTCCTCCGAGCTCGCCTTCAAGATCGCCGGCATCGCGGCCTTCAAGGAGGCCGCACGGATGGCGAAGCCGGTCCTGCTCGAGCCCGTGTTCGCGGTCGAGGTCACCACTCCCGACTCCTTCCTTGGAGACGTGATCGGTGACATCAACTCGCGGCGCGGCCAGGTCAGCAGCATGGAGGACCGTCACGGCGACCGCGTCGTCAACGCCCTTGTGCCGCTGTCAGAGATGTTCGGGTACGTTGGCGACCTGAGGTCCAAGACCTCCGGCCAGGCTTCGTACTCGATGGAGTTCGACTCGTACGCCGAGGTTCCTCAGAACGTCGCCGACGAGATCATCAAGAAGGTTCGCGGCGAGTAATCTCGTCCGGACCTCGGCATCACCCCAGTACGAGTCAAGTAACAACCCACACCAGGAGGAGCCCCAGTGGCTAAGGCGAAGTTCGAGCGGACCAAGCCGCACGTCAACATCGGCACCATCGGTCACATCGACCACGGTAAGACGACGCTGACCGCGGCGATTACCAAGGTGCTGCACGACGCGTACCCGAACCTGAACGCCGCTTCGGCGTTCGACGAGATCGACAAGGCTCCCGAGGAGCGTCAGCGCGGCATCACGATCTCGATCGCGCACGTGGAGTACCAGACGGAGAGCCGTCACTACGCGCACGTCGACTGCCCCGGTCACGCCGACTACATCAAGAACATGATCACCGGCGCGGCGCAGATGGACGGCGCCATCCTGGTGGTCGCGGCCACCGACGGCCCCATGCCGCAGACCCGCGAGCACGTCCTGCTCGCCCGCCAGGTCGGCGTTCCCGCCCTGGTTGTCGCCCTGAACAAGTGCGACATGGTCGACGACGAGGAGCTCATCGAGCTCGTCGAGATGGAGGTGCGCGAGCTCCTCTCCGAGTACGAGTACGACGGCGACGACATCCCCGTGGTCCGCGTGGCTGCCTTCCCGGCGCTGCAGGGCGACGAGAAGTGGGGCAAGTCGATCCTCGAGCTCATGGCGGCGGTCGACGAGGCCATCCCGACCCCCGAGCGTGAGACCGAGAAGCCCTTCCTCATGCCCGTCGAGGACGTCTTCACGATCACCGGTCGCGGCACGGTCATCACCGGCCGTATCGAGCGCGGCATCATCAAGGTCAACGAGGAGGTCGAGATCGTCGGCATCCGCGAGGGCGCGATGAAGTCGACCGTCACCGGTGTCGAGATGTTCCGCAAGCTGCTCGACGAGGGCCAGGCCGGTGAGAACGTCGGTCTGCTGCTTCGTGGCACCAAGCGCGAGGACGTCGAGCGCGGCATGGTCGTCATCAAGCCGGGCACCACGACGCCGCACACCAACTTCGACGCGTCGGTCTACATCCTCTCGAAGGAGGAGGGCGGCCGTCACACGCCGTTCTTCAACAACTACCGCCCGCAGTTCTACTTCCGTACCACGGACGTTACGGGCGTCGTGACCCTTCCCGAGGGCACCGAGATGGTCATGCCGGGTGACAACACCGAGATGTCGGTCGAGCTCATCCAGCCCATCGCGATGGACGAGGGCCTGAAGTTCGCGATCCGCGAGGGTGGCCGCACCGTCGGCGCCGGCCGGGTCACCAAGATCACCAAGTGATCTAGCCTCACCAGCAGCACCGAACGGCCCCGGACCTCGCGGTCCGGGGCCGTTCGCCTTTTTTCAGCCAGTCCTTTCCTCCCGTCTCCCCCTGACCCGCGCAGGAGAACGCCGTGCCCCTCTCGCCCGAGACCTCCGGCCCGCCCGCCGAGCCTCCCGCCGTCCCGCAGTCCGGCGACGACGCGGACCAGCGCGGCGTACGCCCGGCGCGCCCGCACCACCGGCTCACCGAGGACGGACGCCGGGTGCGCGAGGTGCTGACCTACTCGCGGCGCGGCAGCCGGTTCACCGACCGCCAGCGCGAGGCCTGGGAGGCGCACGCGGGGGAGTGGGTGATCCCCGACGAGGCGGTCGACGACCCGGGCTTCACCCTGGCGGGGAGCTTCGCGCGCCCGGCGCCGCTGGTGGTGGAGATCGGCTCGGGGGTCGGCGAGGCGACCGCCGCCCTGGCCGCGGCGCGACCCGACGTTAACGTGCTGGCCTTCGAGGTGTGGCGCCCCGGAGTGGCCGAGGGCCTGGGCCGGGTCGCCGAGGCGGGCGCCACGAACGTGCGGTTCTGCTCGGTGGACGCGGTCTGGTCCCTGGAGCACCTGCTCGCCCCCGGCGCGCTGGCTGAGCTGTGGACCTTCTTCCCCGACCCGTGGCACAAGAAGCGTCACCACAAGCGGCGCCTGGTCAACCCGGAATTCGTCGCGCGGGCGGCCTCGCGGCTCACGCCCGGGGCGGTGTGGCGCCTGGCCACGGACTGGGCGGAGTACGCCGAGCAGATGGTGGAGGTCCTCGACGCCGAGCCCCGCCTGGTCGGCGGCGTGGTCGAGCGCTGGGCGCCGCGCCCGGTCACCAGGTTCGAGCGTAAAGGCCTGGCCGCCGGCCGCTCGATCACCGATCTGGCCTACCGACGTACCGACTGAGCCGGGACGGGCCCCAGCCCCCTCCCGGCGGGGCGGGCGGGTTTTGGCATAGTGGCGGCCATGGACAGCGACGCCGTGCTCGCACTGCTGCAGGAGGTCGCCGCGGAGCTCGTCGAGCCGCGCTTCCGCGCCCTGGCCGAGCACGAGGTGATGGAGAAGAACCCCGGTGACCTGGTCACCGTCGCCGACCGCGAGGCCGAGGTGGCCATCACCCGGCGGCTGCAGGCGGCCTACCCCGACGCGCTGATCGTCGGCGAGGAGGCGGTCTCGGCGGACCCCTCGCTGCTGCACGGGCTCGACCGCGTGGAGCACTGGTTCTGCGTGGACCCGATCGACGGGACCAAGAACTTCGTGCACGGCTCGCCCGACCACGCCGTGATGGTCGGTGAGGTCCGCGGTGGGGAGATCGTGCGCAGCTGGATCTGGCAGCCCGCGCACGCGCGCGCCTACGTCGCCGAGCGTGGCGCCGGGGCCTGGGCCGACGGAGTGCGGCTTCGCCAGCCGACGCCCGCGGATCCGCGGCGTCCGCGCGGGGTGACCTCGATGCGGGGCCGGGTCGGCACCTCGCTGGGCGCCCTGGACCCGATGGAGCTGTCCTGGGTGTGCTGCGGGGTGGACTTCCCCCAGCTGGTCACCGGCGCCACCGACTACGTGCTCTACGGGATGACGAAGCCCTGGGACCACGTGCCCGGCACCCTGCTCACCCGCGAGGTCGGCGGCAGCGTGACCCATCCCGACGGCTCCGACTACCTGCCCACCGACATCGACCTGCCGGTGCTGGTCTGCGCCGACGAGAGGGTCCGCGACACGGTGCTGCCGCTGCTGTGAGGACGGCGGGCGCCGTCAGTGGTGGCCGGGCCGTCAGGGGTTGCCGGGCGCCGTCAGGGGTGGCCGGGCGCCGTGTCCGGTGAGCGGGTGCCCTGGTGGAAGCGCAGCCGCCAGCCCTCGGGCGCCTCGTCGACCCACACGGAGCTGCGCAACGAGCCGGACGAGCCGGAGATCCGGTAGGTCACCAGGACCACTCCGGGGCCCAGCGGGACCGCCGTGAAGCCCTCCGCCTGTCCGGACACCTCGGCGTCGGTGCTCAGCGCGGCGATCAGGGTCTCGCGGTCCCACACGCGCCCGGACGCGCCGTACTCGACGAAGTCGGGGTGCAGCAGGCGCTCGAGGTCCTCGCGGCAC
This sequence comes from Nocardioides sp. Z21_20, assembly GCF_059766585.1. Lineage (NCBI taxonomy): Bacteria > Bacillati > Actinomycetota > Actinomycetes > Propionibacteriales > Nocardioidaceae > Nocardioides > Nocardioides sp. Z21_20. The sequence goes on along the minus strand of NZ_JCBAJX010000011.1, from coordinate 49,692 downwards.
ACCCGCAGGGTGGGGTCGAGCAGCAGCCGCTCACGGCGGACGACCTCGGCGAGATCGGCGGACGTGCTCATCGGCGGCGCCCGACGCCGAGCCGGCGCCGCAGCTGCTCCTCGCGTCGCAGACGGGCCGCGTCGCGCTCGCGGCGCCCGGCGATCACCGCGGCGAGGTAGGGCTCGGGCGGGGTGCCGGGCGGCGGGGCGGGCGCGACGTACTGGCTGACCTCGACGGCCAGACGCACGCCCAGATCGTGGCGCGAGCGGGGATCGAGGTGGGGGGCGCGGGAGAGGAACTGGCGCACGCCCAGCGCGAGCGGGACGGGCAGGCTCGCGATGTCGGCGGTGGCCGCCCAACTGGCCAGCGGAGGCGGCATCGGCGGCGGCGGCGCCAGGCGCAGGGGCATCCGGTCCCGGACGACGTAGGTGCCGGCCGCGTAGTCGCCGAGCCGCTTGCCCTTGCTGCTGAGCAGGGCGGAGAAGAAGGCGGGCGCCCCGGTGAAGGCGTAGATCTCCACGAACCCGACCAGCGCCCGCACGAACGCGTGCTGGAACGTGATCGGGCCGGCGTCGTCGCGCACCGTGCGCAGCCCGAGCGCGAGCTTGCCCAGGGAGCGGCCGCGGGTCAGCGTCTCGATGGCGGTCGGCCAGACCAGGAACGCGGTGATCATCGTGGCGATGTAGGCGACCCACAGCAGCGCCTCGTCGGTGTCGAGGGCCGCGACCAGCGCGACCAACATCATTGCGATCAGCAGGACGAGGGTGGCGGCGACGTCGATGAGTCCGGAGGCGATCCGGGTGCCCAGGCCCGCCGGGGGCAGGTCGAGGGCGACGGCCTCGCCGGTGACCAGGTCGTCTTCGGTGAGGGTGGCGAACTCCGGGGCGCGCGCGGACGTGGAGGACATCGCCGCCAGCATAGGGGTCAGCGCCTAGGCTCGGGGCGTGGATCTGGACGCCTACGTGCTCGCGCACCACCTGGAGTGGCGACGCCTCGAGGAACTGACCCGGCGGCGCCGGCTGAGCGGGGCCGAGAGCGATGAGCTCGTGGAGCTCTACCAGCGCGCCGCCACACACCTCTCGGTGGTGCGTACCTCGGCTCCCGACGCGTCGGTGGTCGCCTACCTGTCCTCGGTGCTGGCGCGGGCGCGCACCCGCTCCTCCGGCAGCCGGGTGACCACCTGGGGCGCCGTCGCGTCGTTCGTGACCGAGCGCTTCCCCGCCGCCCTGTACCGGCTGCGCTGGTGGTGGCTGGCCACGATGGGCGCCAACGTGGTGGTGGCGGCGGTGATGATCTGGTGGCTGCTCGGGCACGGCGAGGTCGAGCAGACGCTGCTGTCGGCCGACGAGGTCGACCAGCTGGTGGAGGAGGACTTCGAGGGCTACTACAGCGAGCACGCCGCCTCGCACTTCGCCGCCCAGGTCTGGGTCAACAACGCCTGGGTGACGGCCCTCTGCCTGGGACTGGGCATCCTCGGGGTGCCGGTCGTCTACCTGCTCTTCACCAACATCGCCAACCTCGCGATCATCGGGTCGATCATGATCCGGCACGACCACGGCGCCCACTTCTTCGGCCTGCTGCTCCCGCACGGGCTGCTCGAGCTCACCGCCGTCTTCGTGGCCGCGGGCGTCGGGTTCCGGCTCTTCTGGTCCTGGGTCGAACCGGGCGCGCTGAGCCGCTCGCAGTCCGTGGCCCGCGAGGGGCGCACCGCCGGCACCGTGGCGTTGGGCCTGGTCGGGGTGCTCTTCGTGAGCGGGCTCATCGAGGCCTTCGTGACCCCGTCGGGGCTGCCCACCTGGGCCCGGCTCGGCATCGGCATCCTGGCGGAGGCGGTGTTCTTCGGCTACGTGTTCGTGCTCGGCCGCGCGGCGTACCTGCGCGGGCACACCGGCGACGTCGACGCGTCCCTGCTGGAGGACCGCGCCGCTACCGCCGCATGAGGTCGGCTGTCGCGGGGCGGCGGTGGTCGGGTCGGCGGTGGTCGGGGCGGCGGGGGGCGGGGCGGCGGGGTGCGCCGAATGGTCAGAGACGGCATGTTCTGACGCCGTTTGGCATCCGTTGGGGACCAAACGGTGGGGGTATGGGCGCGGTTCGGCGGGGGAGGGCGTGGGTGGTGCGTCGATTGGTCAGAGACGGCATGTTCTGACGCCGTATGGCATCCGTTGGGGACCAAACGGTGGGGGTGAGACGGCGCACGGCGGGGGCGTCAGAGCAGCCCGCGCGCTTTGAGGGCCAGGTAGTGGTCGGCCAGGGCCGGGGGGAGGTCGTCGGCGTCTGCGTCGAGGACGTCGACGCCGAGGGTCTGGAGCAGGTCGGCGGTGTGGCGTCGGCGGAGCAGGGCCTGCTCGGCGGCCGCGGCGGCGTAGACGTCGCCGATGCCGTCGCGGGCGTGGGCCATGCGCTCGAGGGCCGGGTCCTTCACCGAGGCGAGGACGACCCGGTGGTGGCGCACCAGGGAGGCCAGGACGGGGAGCAGGCCCTCCTCGACCGCGGCCGGCTCCAGTGGCGTGAGCAGTACGACGAGCGCGCGCTGGCGTCCCAGGCCGGTGACGGCGCCGGCGATGCTCGCCCAGTCCGCCTCGGCGATGACCGGCGCCAGGTCGGCCATCGCGTCCTGCATCCGGGCGGCGACGTCGCGCCGGCCCGAGAAGCGCATCCGGGTGCGCACCCGCCGGTCCGCGGCGACGAAGTCGACCCGGTCCCCGGCCCGTGAGGCCAGCGCCCCCAGCAGGAGGGCGGCGTCCATCGCGGAGTCGAGGCGGGGCACGTCCTCGACGCGCCCGGCCGAGGTACGCGAGGTGTCCAGCACGATCACCACGCGACGGTCCCGCTCGGGCTGCCAGGTGCGCACCACGACGTTGCGGTTGCGCGCGGAGGCCCGCCAGTCGATGGCGCGCACGTCGTCCCCGCGCACGTACTCGCGCAGCGAGTCGAACTCGGTGCCCTGGCCGCGCACCCGCACGGCCGCGCGGCCGTCCAGCTCGCGCAGGCGGGCCAGGCGGCTGGGCAGGTGCCGGCGCGACTCGAACGCAGGCAGGGCCCGCACGGTGCCGGGCACCTCCAGGGTCCGCTGCCGCCCGGCCAACCCCAGCGGGCCGTAGCTGCGCACGGTCACCCCGGCGGCGTGCAGGTCGCCGCGCCGGCGCGGGTGCAGGCTGGTGTCGAGCAGGACCCGATCGCCGGGGGAGAGGTGCACGCGGTGCCGGTTGGCTCCGGCCCCGGCGCTCGGCTGCCAGGCGTCTCGCACCCAGGCCCGGACGGTGCGTGAGGAGGGGTTGCCCACCACCAGGAGGCTGTGCGCCGACTCCCCGAGCCGGACGGACCCGGGCTCGCGGCGTACGACGTCGAGGCGAGCCGGTCGCGGCGCCAGCAGCCAGTCCGCCGCCACCAGCAGCAGGACCGCGAGCAGCCACAACCACACGGTGCCCGCGACCGGACGCAGTACCACCGGGACCAGGCCCAGCAGGACCAGCAGCGGGACCCGGCCGGTGAGCGCCATCAGCGCGGGACCGGCACCGAGGCGAGTGCCGAGCCCAGCACCTGGGCGACGTCGACCCCCTCGAGCTCGGCCTCGGGGCGCAGCCCGAGGCGGTGCACCAGGGTCGCGTGGGCGAGCGCCTTGACGTCGTCCGGGGTGACGAAGTCGCGGTCGTTGAGCCAGGCCCAGGCGCGGGCGGCGTGCATCAGCGCGGTCGCCCCGCGCGGGCTGACACCCAGGCTCAGCGACGGCGACTCCCGGGTGGCGCGCGCGACGTCGACGATGTAGCCGGCCACCTCGGGAGCCACCTGGACCCGGCGCACGGCGCGCTGCCCGGCGGCGATGTCCTCGGGGCCGGCCACCGCGCGCACCCCGGCGCCGGCGACGTCGCGCGGGTCGAATCCCGCGGCGTGACGGCGCAGGATCTCCAGCTCGGCGTCGCGATCGGGGACCGGCAGCACGACCTTGAGCAGGAACCGGTCGAGCTGCGCCTCGGGCAGCGGATAGGTGCCCTCGTACTCGACCGGGTTCTGGGTGGCGGCCACCAGGAAGGGGCGCGGCAGCAGGTGCGAGACGCCGTCGACCGACACCTGGCCCTCCTCCATCGCCTCCAGCAGCGCGGACTGGGTCTTGGGTGGCGTCCGGTTGATCTCGTCGGCGAGCAGCAGGTGGGTGAAGACGGGGCCCTCGCGGAAGCTGAGCTCGCCGCGGTGACTGTCGATCACCATCGATCCGGTGATGTCGCCGGGCATCAGGTCGGGCGTGAACTGCACCCGCCGCGAGTCGATGGACAGCGCCGCCGCGAGGGTCCGCACCAGCAGCGTCTTGGCGACCCCGGGCACGCCCTCCATCAGCACGTGCCCGCCGCACAGCAGGGCAACCAGGAGCCCCGACACCGCGGCGTCCTGGCCGACGACGCCCTTCGCCACCTCCTCACGCACCGCCGCGAGGCGTGCCCGGGCCTGCGCCGCGGAGTCCGCCTCTGCCGGGTTCGGGGAGGCAACCGGGAGCGTCGCGCCGTCCGGCCCGGTGTCCGGCGCAGACCCCTCCTTCCGGAACGGGTCGCGAAGATCCCGGCGGTGCTGTGCGTCGTCGCTCATCGGCGGCGTACCTCTTCCTCGAGTGCGGCCAGGTCGCTGGCCAGGGTGAGCAGGGCGTGGTCATCGGTCGGTGCGGGAGCCTCCGGGCTCAGCAGCGCCCACACCTCGGCGGGAGGCCGGCGCAGGTGGCGCGCCACCTCCTCGACGAGTACGGCGGGCGGGGTGGTGGCAGGGAGCCGGAGCCGCTCGGCAGCGCGGCGTCGGCTGGCACGGCGCAGCACCCGCGCCGCGTGGCCCCGGTCGCCGGCCTTGCGGTAGAGCAGGCCCCGGCTCTGCGTGGTCTCCACGGCCCTGACCACCACCGGCAGCGGCTCGGTGACCAGCGCGCCGAGCCGTCGTCCGCGCCACAGCAGCAGACCGACCACGGCGAGGCTGACGATCGCCAGCCCGGGGCCGAGCCAGCGGGGGAGCAGGTCGGGCAGGTCGACCGCGTCCCCGGCGACGAGGTCCTCGGCGTCGGGGACGTACCAGACCAGCCGCCGGTCCTGGCCCAGCAGCCGCAGCGCCACCGCGGCGTTGTCGGCGCGGAGCACCTGGTCGTTGGACAGCGCCTCGCCTGCGCCGAGCACGAGGAGACCCGGGCGGGGCTGCACCAGCAGGGAGCCGCCGTCGGCGGAGAAGCAGCCCGTCTCGCCGTAGGCACGGGCCCGGTCGACCTCGAGCGACAGCTCGCCGGGGATCAGGGCGTCGAGCTCGCCGGCGCACGACGCCGAGCGCGCCAACCCGACGGAGACCGACGCGACGGTGGCGTCCATCCCCAGGGAGTCGAGGGCGAGCGGGTCCGGCTCGACCACGATCAGCCGGCTCGCGTCCTGCTCGAGGAGGCGGCGCGAGGTGCTCGGCCCGAGCTGGTCGGTGGAGGTCACCACCACCGAGGTCGAGGTGTCGACCTCGGCGTCGTCCAGGGCGTCGGCGCCGCGGGCCACGCTGACCTGCACGCCCTCCTCGGACAGCACCCGGGCGAGGGCCTGCGCGCCGCTGCGCCGCGGGTTCTCCGGGTCCAGGGCGCCCCCGTGCGTCTGCGGCGAGCCGCCGAGCAGGACGGTCGCGGCGAGCGCCGCCAGCACGGTCCCCCCGACGACCAGGGCGGAGCGGCGCCCGCGCCAGCGGGTCACCGGACACCCGCCAGCTCGTCGTCCAGGGACAGCATCGTCCGCGCCTGCGCCGCCGTGGCCGCACGGCCTCCGTAGAGCACCCGGTCGAAGCTGTCGGCGGCGTCGTGCAGGGCGCCCTCGGCGCGTGGGTGGGCCTGCGCCGCGACCAGGGCGACCTCGTGCGCGGTGGCTCCCGGCGCGTCGAGCACCACCCCACGCTCGACCTGGTGGGCGGTGAGGGCGCGGAAGGCCTCGACGAGGGCGAGCGCGTGGTCGCCCCGCTCGAGGGCGTCCTGCGCGCGCTCGCGCAGCTGCGCGGCGCTGAGCGGCTCCCCGGTGAGCACCGGACCGGCCGGGCGGCCGGCTGCCGGGTCGCGCCGGGCCCGGGAGAGCAGCCAGCCCAGGGCCAGCAGCAGAGCCAGGCCGAGCGCCATCGCGGCGAAGGTGGTCAGCGCGGGTGAGTCGGTCGCGACCGCGGCGCCCTGCTCGAAGCGGCGGCGGATCCAGGTGAGCAGCCGGTCGAGGATCTCGCTGTCCTGGTACTCCGGGCCGAGGAGCTCGCGGCGCAGCCGGGCGCGGCCCTCCTCCCCGTCCGGGTGCAGGGGCGGCTCGAGCCTCACCGCAGGAACCCGCCGGTGCGTGCGACCAGCTCCACGTCGTACGCCTCCTTGCGGATGCGCTGGTCGAGGTACTGCAGGGCCGCGACGGTGCTGGTGAACGGCGTGGTGAACGCGTACTGGATCGTGGTGCTGGCGGCGAAGACGAGCAGCGTGACGAGCAGGACGGCCTCGGGGGAGTCGAGGAGGAACGTGAAGACCTGACCGACGAGGCTGACCGGCGTCGTGAGCACGCTGCCGGCGATCCCGGTCACCAGGGCGGTGAGCAGGGCGATCCCGAGCGTGCGCCAGAACTGGCCGCGGCTCAGCGCCAGCGAGCGGCGCAGCGCACCGAGGACCCCCACCGGCTCGAGCATCAGCGCGGGGACCGCGTAGTACTGCACCCGCACCCAGCCCCACACCAGCAACGCCGCCAGCACGGGCAGGCTGACCAGCAGGTAGCCGACGACGGCGAGCGTGTCGCCGTACGCCGCCACCGGGACCCAGCTGAGCGCGTAGCCGGCCAGGACGACCAGCACGGCCGTGCTCAGCAGCGCGGCCAGCCCCAGCAGCCGCCAGCGCTTCCCGCGCGTCGCCGCCCAGGCCTGGCTCAGCGTCAGCCGCCCTCCGAGCGCCGCCGCCATCGTCACGTGCGCGACCATCCCGGTGACCAGCACGATGCCGGCCGCCTGCAGCACCAGGCCGACCAGCAGGGACACGGCCGTCAGCACCAGCCCGGCCACCTCGCCGGCCGTCGCGGGATCGTCGGACCCGGGCGCCGGGTCGGCGAGCAGGTCCTCGAACAGGAAGGACTGCGAGACCATGCTCAGGTCGAGGATCTGGGTGAGCACCGCGACCACCAGCACCGGGATCGCCAGCGTCAGCGCCGAGACGAAGGTGGCCGAGCCGACGGTCGCGCCGGGGTTGCGTCGGATGATCTTGAAGGCGCCGTCGTAGATGTCACTCAGGCGCAAGGGCCGCAGCGGGATGGCACCCGGCTTGTGGGCGGCGGCCAGCGCAGGCAGACCGGGGCCGCCGGGGCTCAGTGGTCCGGGTCCGGGGCCGAGTGGTCCGGGGCCGGCCGCCGGCCAGGGGTACGCCGGGGGAGGGGGCGGCGTGTAGCGCGCGGGGCCGGGCGCAACCGCCGCGTAGCCCGGCGGCGGGGCGGGCCAGGCGCCCTCCGTGGACTGGTCGCCGTTGTCGGGCGCCATCGTTCCCCCCTGTATGGTGCTGAGTGGCAGTAGCTTGTCGGTCCGGGAGAGTGCGAGAGCCCCTTCCCGCGGCCATCTTGTCAGGCTCCTGTTCCGGCGCTGCGCCGGTCCGTTCGGCTGGTCCGTGCGGCGGGTGGCAGAGCCGGTGGCGGACCCCTCGCGCGGATTTTGTTTCCGTGTGGGACTCTGCCAAGATAGTCCGGTTGCTCCGGCGGGTCGCCGGGGTGCGTGTCACACACCTTGATTACTGAATCGCGTCTCCCTGTGGATCGATCGGTGCTCTGGCGTGCGGCCGCACCGATCTGGGGACCCGATCAGCCCGACGAACCCGTCGGGTGCCACTGAATACAGCGAGACCCCGGTCTCGTGTCGCGAGAAGAGTGCGCGACACGCCCGACCGCGGGGGTCGGCGGATCAGGTGGTGGAGCACGGGCGGGACGGCCTCACCCGAGGTTGTGTCGTGACCAGCACGCGGTACCGAAGATAAGGACGAGAGAGACCTATGGCGGGACAGAAGATCCGCATCAGGCTCAAGGCCTATGACCACGAGGTGATCGACACCTCGGCGCGCAAGATCGTGGACACCGTCACCCGTACGGGTGCCAAGGTCGCCGGCCCGGTGCCGCTGCCGACCGAGAAGAACGTGTACTGCGTCATCCGCTCGCCCCACAAGTACAAGGACTCCCGCGAGCACTTCGAGATGCGCACGCACAAGCGCCTCATCGACATCATCGACCCGACGCCGAAGACGGTCGACTCGCTGATGCGCCTCGATCTGCCTGCTGGTGTCGACATCGAGATCAAGCTCTGAGGTCTGCCGAGATGACTTTCGAACGAAACGTGAAGGGCCTGCTGGGCACGAAGCTCGGCATGACCCAGACCTGGGACGAGAACAACCGCATCGTCCCCCTGACTGTGATCGCCGCGAGCACCAACGTGGTCACCCAGGTCCGCCAGCCCGCCACCGATGGCTACAACGCCATCCAGGTCGGCTTCGGCGAGATCGAGGGCCGCAAGGTCAACAAGCCGCAGGCCGGTCACTTCGACAAGGCCGGGGTGACCCCGCGTCGCCACCTGGTCGAGATCCGCACCGCTGATGCCGCGTCGTACAACGTCGGGCAGGAGCTCTCTCCCGAGCTCTTCGCCGCCGGCGAGCAGATCGACGTCACCGGCACCAGCAAGGGCAAGGGCTTCGCCGGCACGATGAAGCGTCACGGCTTCCACGGTGTCGGGGCCTCCCACGGTGCGCACAAGAACCACCGCAAGCCGGGATCGATCGGCGCCTGCGCCACCCCGGGTCGCGTCTTCAAGGGCACCCGCATGTCCGGCCGGATGGGTCACGACGCCGTCACCACCCAGAACGTCACCGTTCACGGTGTGGACGTCGAGCGCGGCCTGATCCTGCTCAAGGGTGCGGTCCCCGGTCCGAAGGGTGGCCTCGTGGTCCTCCGCTCGGCAGCCAAGAGTGAGGGAGTTGCTCAGTGAGCACCGAAGTGAAGAAGGCCAAGGTCGACCTCCCGGCCGAGATCTTCGACGTCCAGGTCAACATCCCCCTGATCCACCAGGTGGTCGTGGCCCAGCAGGCCGCTGCCCGTCAGGGCACGCACTCCACCAAGCGTCGCGGCGAGGTTCGCGGTGGTGGCCGCAAGCCGCACAAGCAGAAGGGCACCGGCCGCGCCCGTCAGGGCTCGACCCGCGCACCGCAGTTCACCGGTGGTGGCGTGGTGCACGGCCCCAAGCCGCGCGACTACGACCAGCGGACCCCCAAGAAGATGAAGGCCGCCGCTCTTCGTGGCGCCCTCTCCGACCGGGCCCGCAACGACCGCGTGCACGTCGTCGACGCCCTGGTCTCCGGCGACAAGCCGTCGACCAAGGCCGCGCTCGCCGCGATCGCCCAGGTCAGCAACCGTCGCCGCGCGCTCGTCGTGCTGGAGCGCAACGACACCCTCACCTGGCTCTCGCTGCGTAACGCCCCCGACGTGCACATCGTCGCGGTCGACCAGCTCAACACCTACGACGTGCTGGCCAGCGACGACGTGATCTTCAGCCGCGGCGCGTACGACGCGCTCGTGGCGGGTGCGCCGAAGGGCAAGTCCGCCAAGGCCGTCGCCACCTCCGCCGAGGCCGCCGCCGAGACCGAGGAGGCCTCCAAGTGAGCACCCTGCAGAAGGACCCGCGCGACATCCTGATCGCACCGGTCGTGTCCGAGAAGAGCTACAGCCTCCTCGACGCGAACAAGTACACGTTCATCGTGCGGCCGGACGCCAACAAGACCGAGATCAAGATCGCGGTCGAGAAGGTGTTCAACGTCAAGGTCACGTCGGTCAACACGATCAACCGTCAGGGCAAGACGCGTCGCACCCGCTTCGGCATGGGCAAGCGCGCCAACACGAAGCGGGCGATCGTCAGCCTCGCCGAGGGCCACCGCATCGACATCTTCGGAGGTCCGGTCTCCTGACCGGGCTCCCAAGAGACAGAGCAACGAGGACATCTGACTAATGGCTATCCGTAAGTACAAGCCGACTACCCCGGGCCGTCGTGGCTCGTCGGTCGCCGACTTCGTCGAGATCACCCGGACCACGCCGGAGAAGTCGCTGACGCGTCCGCTGCCCAAGAAGGGCGGCCGCAACAACCAGGGCCGGATCACCACGCGGCACCAGGGTGGCGGCCACAAGCGCGCCTACCGCATCATCGACTTCCGCCGCTACGACAAGGACGGCGTGCCGGCCAAGGTCGCTCACATCGAGTACGACCCCAACCGCACCGCCCGTATCGCGCTGCTGCACTACATCGACGGTGAGAAGCGCTACATCATCGCGCCGAAGGACCTGACCCAGGGCACCGCCGTGGAGTCCGGCCCCAACGCCGACATCAAGCCCGGCAACAACCTGCCGCTGCGCAACATCCCGGTCGGTACGACGATCCACTGCGTGGAGCTGCGTCCCGGCGGCGGTGCCAAGATGGCCCGCTCCGCCGGTATCAGCGCCCAGCTGGTTGCCCGTGAGGGTAGCCGCGCCACGCTGCGTCTGCCGTCGGGCGAGATGCGCTTCGTCGACGTGCGCTGCCGCGCCACCATCGGCGAGGTCGGCAACGCCGAGCAGTCCAACATCAACTGGGGCAAGGCCGGCCGCATGCGCTGGAAGGGCAAGCGCCCGACCGTCCGCGGTGTCGTCATGAACCCGGTCGACCACCCGCACGGTGGCGGTGAGGGCAAGACCTCCGGTGGTCGCCACCCGGTCTCGCCCTGGGGCAAGGCCGAGGGCCGTACGCGCAAGCGCAAGGCCAGCGACTCGCAGATCATCCGTCGCCGCAAGTCCGGCAAGAAGCGCTGAGAAGGGACCTGAGAGATGCCTCGCAGCCTGAAGAAGGGTCCCTTCGTGGACGGCCACCTCATGAAGAAGGTGGATGCCGAGAACGACAAGGGCTCGCACAACGTCATCAAGACGTGGTCGCGTCGCTCCATGATCGTGCCGGACATGATCGGTCACACGATCGCCGTGCACGACGGGCGTAAGCACGTCCCCGTCTTCGTGACCGACTCGATGGTCGGCCACAAGCTGGGCGAGTTCGCCCCCACCCGCACCTACCGCGGGCACGTGAAGGAAGACCGGAAGGGTCGCCGCCGCTGACGCGGTGGGACCAGAAACTGGAGATTACGAGCAATGAGCGTTACTGAGCGCAGGCGCACCAGCGCCCGCCGCGAGTCGCTGCTCGGCGACCAGCCGGGCTCCTTCGCGAGCGCCCGCTTCGTGCGGATCACGCCGATGAAGGCCCGCCGTGTCGTCGACATGGTCCGCGGTCTGCCCGTCGAGGACGCCCTCGCGCTGCTGCAGTTCGCACCGCAGGCCGCGTCCGAGACCGTCTACAAGGTGCTGGAGAGCGCCGTTGCCAACGCCGAGACCACTGAGGGTCTCGACGCCGGCAACCTGGTCGTCTCCGTCGCCCGCGTCGACGAGGGCCCGACGATGAAGCGCTGGCGCCCGCGTGCGCAGGGCCGCGCCACGCGGATCAACAAGCGCACGAGCCACATCACGCTGGCGGTTCAGCCGGCCGATGTGCTCGCGGTGAACAAGCAGGCGAAGAAGAAGGGACGGACTGCCTGATGGGGCAGAAGATCAACCCGAACGGCTTCCGCCTCGGTATCTCTACCGACCACAAGAGCCGCTGGTACGCCGAGAAGCTGTACAAGGCCTACGTCGGCGAGGACGTGGCGATCCGCAAGCTCCTGTCCAAGGGCATGGAGCGCGCCGGCATCGCCAAGGTCGAGATCGAGCGCACCCGTGACCGCGTCCGTGTGGACATCCACACCGCGCGTCCCGGCATCGTGATCGGTCGCCGTGGCGCCGAGGCCGACCGGATCCGTGGCGAGCTCGAGAAGCTCACCGGCAAGCAGGTGCAGCTGAACATCCTCGAGGTCAAGAACCCCGAGGTCGACGCGCAGCTGGTCGCCCAGGGCGTCGCCGAGCAGCTCTCTGGTCGCGTGCAGTTCCGTCGTGCGATGAAGAAGGCCATCCAGACCTCGATGCGCTCGGGTGCCAAGGGCATCCGGATCCAGTGCTCGGGTCGTCTGAACGGTGCCGAGATGTCGCGCACGGAGTTCTACCGCGAGGGTCGCGTCCCGCTGCACACCCTGCGTGCGGACATCGACTACGGCTTCTACGAGGCCAAGACGACCTTCGGCCGCATCGGCGTGAAGGTCTGGATCTACAAGGGCGAGGTTGCGGGCACCCGCGCCGAGCGCGAGGCCCAGGCTGCTGCCCGGGCCGGTGCGCCCGGCCGTGGCCGTCCGCCGGCCCGCGGCGGCGAGCGTCCGAACCGCGGTTCGCGCGCCGACCGTCCGACCCGTTCGGGTCGCGACGGCGCCCCCGCCGAGAGCACCGCGGCACCCGAGGCTGCGGCCCCGGTTGCTGCTGAGACCCCGGCACCCGCCGGGCAGGAGGGCTGACCGTCATGCTGATGCCCCGTCGTGTCAAGCACCGCAAGCAGCACCACCCCAAGCGGACCGGTGCGGCCAAGGGTGGCACGAAGATCGCCTTCGGCGACTTCGGCATCCAGGCGGTCGAGGGCCACTACGTGACCAACCGCCAGATCGAGTCGGCGCGTATCGCGATGACCCGCCACATCAAGCGAGGCGGAAAGGTGTGGATCAACATCTACCCGGACCGTCCGCTGACCAAGAAGCCCGCCGAGACCCGCATGGGTTCGGGTAAGGGCTCCCCGGAGTGGTGGATCGCCAACGTGAAGCCCGGCCGCGTCATGTTCGAACTTTCCGGTGTTTCGGAGGAAGTCGCCCGCGAGGCCATGCGCCGCGCGATGCACAAGCTCCCGATGAAGTGCCGCTTCGTCTCCCGCGAGGCAGGTGAATTCTGATGGCTACAACCGCACACGAACTCGACGAGCTTACGAACGTCGACCTCGAGGCCAAGCTGCGTGAGGCCAAGGAGGAGCTGTTCAACCTGCGCTTCCAGGCCGCCACCGGCCAGCTGGAGAGCAACGGCCGTCTGCGGACGGTCAAGAAGGACATCGCCCGGATCTACACCGTGGTGCGTGAGCGCGAGCTCGGCATCCGGTCCACCCCGGGCACCAGCACGGATGCCCAGGAAGGCGGCGCCGCATGAGCGAGCAGACCGAGATCACCACCAGCGAGCGCTCGGCCCGCAAGGTCCGCGAGGGCCTCGTCGTCAGCGACAAGATGGACAAGACCGTCGTCGTCTCCGTCGAGGACCGTGTCAAGCACGCCCTCTACGGCAAGGTGCTGCGTCGCAGCAGCAAGCTCAAGGCGCACGACGAGCAGAACCAGTGCGGCATCGGCGACCGGGTCCTGATCATGGAGACCCGTCCGCTCTCGGCCACCAAGCGCTGGCGTGTCATCGAGATCCTCGAAAAGGCTAAGTAAACCCACTAGTTCGGCCAGGCTCGCGCTCCGCTGAGAGCGCGAGAACCGGTGCGACAACCAGGAGAAACTGATGATCCAGCAGGAGTCGCGACTCAAGGTCGCCGACAACACCGGTGCGAAGGAAATCCTTTGCATCCGTGTTCTCGGTGGCTCGGGTCGGCGCTACGCCGGTATCGGCGACGTCATCGTTGCCACCGTCAAGGACGCGATCCCCGGCGGCAACGTGAAGAAGGGTGACGTCGTCAAGGCCGTTATCGTGCGCACCGTCAAGGAGCGTCGCCGCCCGGACGGTTCGTACATCCGCTTCGACGAGAACGCCGCCGTCATCCTCAAGAACGACGGCGAGCCCCGAGGCACCCGCATCTTCGGCCCCGTGGGCCGCGAGCTGCGCGAGAAGAAGTTCATGAAGATCATCTCTCTCGCGCCGGAGGTGCTCTGAGTCATGGGTAAGAACATGAACATCAAGAAGGGCGACACCGTCAAGGTGATCGCTGGCAAGGACAAGGGCGCCGAGGGCAAGGTCATCGCGGTCTTCCGCGACGAGGACCGCGTCATCGTCGAGGGTGTCAACCGGATCAAGAAGCACACCAAGGTCGTGAACCAGGGTGCGGGCAACACCGGCGGCATCATCACCACCGAGGCTCCGATCCACGTGTCGAACGTGATGCTGGTCGAGGGCGACGGCGTGACCCGGATCGGCTTCCGCCGTGACGAGGTCACCAAGCGTCGCCCCGACGGGTCCACCTACACCGCCCAGCGCAGTGTGCGCATCTCGCGCAAGACCGGTGAGGAGATCTGATGACGACGAACACCACCGAGGCTCCGTCGATGCCCCGTCTGAAGGTCCGCTACCGCGAGGAGATCCTCCCCGCGCTGCAGTCCGAGTTCGACATCAAGAACGTCATGCAGGTTCCCGGCCTCACCAAGGTGGTCGTGAACATGGGTGTCGGCGAGGCGGCCCGCGACTCGAAGCTGATCGAGGGCGCCATCAAGGACCTGACCGCGATCACCGGTCAGAAGCCGCAGGTCACCAAGGCTCGCAAGTCCATCGCGCAGTTCAAGCTGCGCGAGGGCATGCCGATCGGTGCGCACGTCACGCTGCGCGGCGACCGGATGTGGGAGTTCCTGGACCGTCTGCTGTCGCTGGCCCTGCCGCGCATCCGCGACTTCCGCGGTCTGAGCGGCACCCAGTTCGACGGCCGTGGCAACTACACCTTCGGTCTCACCGAGCAGGTCATGTTCCACGAGATCGACCAGGACAAGGTCGACCGGTCGCGCGGTATGGACATCACCGTCGTGACCACGGCCACCAACGACGCCGAGGGCCGCGCGCTGCTCAAGCAGCTCGGCTTCCCGTTCAAGGAGAACTGACATGGCGAAGACTTCCCTGAAGGTCAAGGCCGCCCGCAAGCCGAAGTTCGCTGTCCGCGGTTACACCCGCTGCCAGCGTTGCGGCCGACCGAAGGCGGTTTACCGCAAGTTCGGTCTGTGCCGTATCTGCCTGCGGGAGATGGCGCACCGCGGCGAGCTGCCGGGCGTCACCAAGTCCTCCTGGTAATGACCTCTTCGAGCCGGCTGAGTCAACTCGACAGGCTCGATCACCGAACAACACAACGATCGCTGAAGGTCGTTCCCGGCACGCGGGACGAAACCACGGTGGAGAAAGGGCCTATCCGGCCATGACGATGACTGACCCGATCGCAGACATGCTCACGCGTCTGCGCAACGCCAACCAGGCGTACCACGATGTGGTGTCGATGCCGTACAGCAAGCTCAAGCAGGGTGTCGCTGACATCCTGCAGCAGGAGGGCTACATCACGTCGTACGACGTGACGGAGCCCGCCGAGGGCGAGGTCGGCAAGACGCTCACCATCACCCTCAAGTACGGCCGGAACCGGGAGCGCTCCATCGCGGGCGTTCGCCGGATCAGCAAGCCCGGGCTCCGGGTCTACGCCAAGCACACGGGTCTCCCGAAGGTGCTCGGCGGCCTGGGCGTCGCGATCATCTCGACGAGCCAGGGCCTGCTGACCGACCGCCAGGCCAACAAGAAGGGCGTGGGTGGGGAAGTCCTCGCCTACGTCTGGTAACGACGAGACCGAGAAGGAGACGTACAGCATGTCGCGTATTGGCAGGCTCCCCATCACGGTCCCGTCGGGTGTCGACGTCGCAATCGACGCTGGCCCGCACCAGACCGTGACCGTCAAGGGCCCCAAGGGCACCTTGTCGCACACCGTGGCCGCCCCGATCGTCGTGGAGCGCAACGAGGACAGCGTCCTCGAGGTCAAGCGCCCCAACGACGACCGCGAGAGCCGCTCGCTGCACGGCCTGACCCGCACGCTGATCGCCAACATGGTGACCGGCGTGACCGAGGGCTACGAGAAGAAGCTCGAGATCGTGGGCGTGGGTTACCGCGTCCTGTCCAAGGGTCCGACCCAGCTGGAGTTCCAGCTCGGTTACTCGCACTCGATCACCTTCGACGCTCCGCAGGGCATCACCTTCACGGTGGAGTCGCCCACGAAGCTCGGGGTCCAGGGCATCGACAAGCAGCTCGTCGGTGAGGTCGCCGCGAACATTCGCAAGCTCCGCAAGCCCGAGCCCTACAAGGGCAAGGGCGTGCGTTACGCCGGCGAGCAGATCCGCCGCAAGGTCGGAAAGGCTGGTAAGTGATCATGGCGATCTCACTGAAGAACAACAAGCACACCGCTTCGCGGGTCCGCTCGCGCCTGCGTCGACAGGTTCGTGGACGCAAGAAGATCTCCGGTACCGCCGAGCGTCCGCGTCTCGTCGTCACCCGGTCGTCGAAGCACATCACCGTCCAGGTCGTCGACGACCTGGTCGGCAAGACGCTGGTCTCGGCCTCGACGATGGAGGCCGACCTGCGCTCCCTCGACGGGGACAAGACGGCCAAGGCCAAGCGGGTGGGCGAGCTCGTCGCCGCGCGGGCCAAGGCCAACGGCGTGGAGTCGGTGGTCTTCGACCGGGCCGGCAACAAGTACCACGGACGCATCGCGGCCCTGGCAGACGGGGCCCGCGAGGGCGGCCTGTCCTTCTGATCGCGAAGACAGCAAGAGAGAGAAGAGGAACAGTCTCATGAGCGGACCCCAGCGCGGACGCGCCGGTGGCGAGCGGCGTGGCAATCGCGACGACCGTCGCGGCCAGGCTGCCGACAAGACCGCCTACATCGAGCGAGTCGTCGCGATCAACCGTGTCGCCAAGGTCGTCAAGGGTGGTCGTCGCTTCAGCTTCACCGCCCTGGTGATCGTGGGCGATGGCGATGGACTCGTCGGCGTCGGCTACGGCAAGGCGAAGGAAGTTCCCGCGGCGATCGCCAAGGGTGTCGAGGAGGCGAAGAAGAGCTTCTTCCGCGTCCCCCGCATCCAGGGCACCATCCCGCACCCCGTCCAGGGTGAGAAGGCCGCGGGTGTCGTCCTGCTCCGTCCCGCCGCTCCCGGTACCGGTGTCATTGCCGGTGGCCCGGTGCGTGCGGTGCTCGAGTGCGCCGGCATCCACGACGTTCTGAGCAAGTCGCTCGGCTCGTCCAACCAGATCAACATCGTCCACGCGACGGTCGAGGCCCTCAAGATGCTCGAGGAGCCCGAGGCGGTGGCCGCACGTCGCGGCCTGCGTGTCGAGGACGTCGCCCCGGCCGCGCTGCTCAAGGCGCGCGCCGAGGGCGTGGCGGGGGTGACCAGCTGATGGCACGCCTGAAGGTCGAGCAGAAGAAGTCCAAGATCGGCTGCAAGGCCAACCAGCGCGAGACCCTGCGCACGCTCGGTCTCAAGCGGATTGGCGACGTGGTCGTCAAGGAGGACCGTCCGGAGATCCGGGGCATGGTCCACACCGTCCGTCACCTTGTGACGGTCGAGGAGGTCGACTGATGACGCTGAAGCTGCACCACCTGCGTCCTGCCCCCGGGGCCAAGACCGCCAAGACCCGCGTGGGTCGTGGTGAGGGCTCGAAGGGCAAGACCTCAGGACGAGGCACCAAGGGCTCCAAGGCCCGCTACCAGGTGCCGGCCGCCTTCGAGGGTGGCCAGATGCCGCTGCACATGCGGCTGCCGAAGCTCAAGGGCTTCAAGAACCCGTTCAAGGTCGAGTTCCAGGTGGTCAACCTCGACCGCCTCACGGAGCTCTTCCCCGAGGGTGGCGCCGTCACCGTCGAGGACCTCGTGGCCCGGGGCGCCGTGCGCTCCGGTCACCCCGTCAAGGTTCTCGGCCAGGGCGACATCGATGTGGCCGTCCAGGTGAGCGCTCAGGCGTTCTCCGCCTCGGCCAAGCAGAAGATCGAGGCTGCTGGCGGCACCACCACGGTGCTCTGAGGAGCTTGCACTTCACCAGCGCCGGGGCGCAGCGGGACCGTCCGACAGGACGGCCTGCTGCGCCCCGGCGTGCATGGTGGGCCATGCGGGCCAGCCTGTTAGGCTTCCGCGGGCCCAGCGGCGTATTGCTGGAGCCACACTTCGCCTGGAGAAAGAGGATCTCGTGCTAGGCGCGTTCGCCAACGCTTTCAGAACCCCGGACCTGCGGCGCAAGCTGCTGTTCGTCCTTGGGGTCATCGTGATCTTCCGACTCGGCTCCCAGGTCCCGGCCCCGGGCGTGCACGTGCGCAACGTGCAGACCTGCCTGGACAACACCAGTAGCGAGGGTGTCTACGGGCTGATCAACCTGTTCTCCGGTGGGGCGCTCCTGCAGCTGACGATCTTCGCGCTCGGGATCATGCCCTACATCACCGCCAGCATCATCCTGCAGCTGCTCGTCGTGGTGATTCCACGACTCGAAGCGCTGAAGAAGGAGGGGCAGTCGGGGCAGACGGCGATCACCCAGTACACCCGGTACCTGACGCTGGCCCTGGCCGTCCTCCAGGCCACCGGCATCGTCGCGCTGGCCCGCTCCAACCAGCTTCTGCCGTGCGAGCAGCCGCTGCTGCACGACGACGGCACCCAGACCTTCCTGGTCATGGTGATCACCATGACCGCCGGCACCGCGGTGATCATGTGGCTCGGTGAGCAGATCACCGAGCGCGGCATCGGCAACGGCATGTCGATCCTGATCTTCACCCAGGTCGTGGCGACCTTCCCGTCCTCGCTGTGGGCGGTCCAGAAGGGCCAGGGCTGGTTCACGTTCATCGCCGTCATGGTGATCGGGCTGATCCTCATCGCCGCCGTCATCTTCATCGAGCAGGCCCAGCGCCGGATCCCGGTGCAGTACGCCCGGCGGATGGTGGGCCGCAAGATGTTCGGTGGGAACTCCACCTACATCCCACTGAAGGTGAACCAGGCCGGCATCATCCCCGTCATCTTCGCCTCGTCGCTGCTCTACCTGCCCTCGATGGCGGTGCAGTTCAACGACTCCAGCACCTCCCCGGTGGTGACCTGGCTGAAGGACAACTTCGTCAACGGCGACTCCCCGTACTACATGGCGGTCTACTTCGCCCTCATCATCTTCTTCACCTACTTCTACGTCTCGATCACCTTCAACCCCACGGAGGTCGCAGACAACATGAAGAAGTACGGCGGCTTCATCCCCGGGATCCGGGCGGGGAAGCCGACCGAGGACTACCTGTCCTACGTCCTGTCCCGGATCACGCTGCCGGGAGCCCTGTACCTCGGTCTGATCTCGTTGGTCCCGCTGATCGCACTCGTGCTGATCGAGGCCAACGCCAACTTCCCGTTCGGCGGCACCTCGATCCTGATCATGGTCGGCGTCGCCCTGGACACGGTGAAGCAGATCGAGAGCCAGCTCCAGCAGCGCAACTACGAAGGGTTCCTCCGCTGATGCGTCTGATCATCATGGGCCCGCCTGGTGCCGGCAAGGGCACGCAGGCGAAGATCATCGCCGGTCGCTACGGCATCCCCGCCATCTCCACCGGCGACATCTTCCGTGCCAACGTCACGGAGGGGACGCCGCTGGGCGTCGAGGCCAAGCGCTACATGGACGCCGGCGACTACGTGCCCGACGAGGTCACCAACGCGATGGTGCGCGCCCGACTGGACGAGGACGACACCAAGCCGGGCTTCCTGCTCGACGGCTACCCGCGCACGCTGTCGCAGGTCGACGAGCTGGACGGCATGCTCAGCGCCGCCGGCGTCGAGCTCGACGCGGTCCTGGTGCTGACCGTCGACGACGAGCACCTCGTGCAGCGGCTGCTGCAGCGCGCCCACATCGAGGGGCGTGCGGACGACACCGAGGAGGTCGTGCGCCACCGGCAGGCGATCTACCAGAAGCAGACCGCCCCCCTGATCGAGGTCTACGACGCGCGCGGGCTGCTGGTCCGTGTCGACGGGATCGGCGAGGTCGACGACGTCACCGGCCGCATCTTCGCCTCGCTCGACGCGCTCGGCTCCTAGGGCGCTGGCGGCGATGGGCTTCCGCGACCGCGGGGTGGAGATCAAGAGCGCCGAGCAGATCGACGTGATGCGTCGCGCCGGCCTCGTGGTGGGGGAGACCCTCGAGCTGATGCGTCGCTCGGCGAAGGCGGGGGTCAGCACCGCAGAGCTCGACGCCATCGCCGAGGACAACATCCGCTCGTCGGGTGCGACGCCGTCGTTCAAGGGCTACCACGGGTTCCCCGCATCGATCTGCACCTCGGTCAACGACGTGGTCGTGCACGGCATCCCGGACGCCCGGGTGCTGGCCGAGGGCGACGTGATCTCCATCGACTGCGGCGCCATCGTCGACGGCTGGCACGGTGACGCCGCGATCACGGTGGCGGTGGGAGAGGTCGGCCCCGAGGTGATCGAGCTGATGGAGGTCACCGAGCAGGCACTGTGGCGCGGCATCGCCGCGGCCAGGCTGGGCGGACGAGTCACCGACATCTCCCACGCCGTCGAGTCCCACGTGCGCTCGCGCGGCAGCTACGGGATCCTGGAGGACTACGTCGGGCACGGCATCGGCTCCGAGATGCACCTGCCGCCGAACGTCCCGAACTACGGGCGCCCCGGTCGCGGCCCCAAGCTCGTCGAGGGACTGGCTCTCGCCGTGGAGCCGATGATCACCCTCGGCACCAACGAGACGGACCTGCTCGACGACGACTGGACGGTCGTCACCACCGACGGCTCGTGGGCCGCGCACTTCGAGCACACCATGACCCTCACCCCCACCGGCACCTGGGTGCTGACTGCGTTGGACGGCGGCGAGGAGATGCTCGGATCGCTCGGCGTGCCTTTCGGTGGGCGGTAGGGTTTCCCCGGCGCAGGGTCTCGTGGACCTGCGCGCCCCCTCTCTCGTCACTGACAAGGAATGCAGTTGATCCTCAAGACCTTTGGCTGGTCGTTCGGCATCACGATCGTCGGCCTCGCCGCTGCCTTCTGGTACGGCGGCCTCACCGGCATGGCCATTGCCACCATCCTGATCGTCCTCGAGGTCTCGCTCTCCTTCGACAACGCGGTGATCAACGCCAAGGTGCTGGCGAAGATGTCGCCGTTCTGGCAGAAGATGTTCCTCACCGTCGGCATCGTGATCGCCGTCTTCGGCATGCGGTTGGTGTTCCCGTTCGTGGTGGTCTGGGCCACCGCCGGCCTGGCGCCACTGGAGGCCTGGGACCTGGCCATGCAGGGCGAGGACGTCGCCCCGGGGCAGGAGACCTACGCCCACATCCTGCATGAGGCGCACCCGATGATCGCCGCCTTCGGCGGCATGTTCCTGATGATGATCTTCCTGGACTTCTTCTTCGACCAGGAGAAGGACCACCACTGGCTGGAGCCGATCGAGCGCCGGATGACGAGCCTCGGCTCGCTCGAGGGTGCCGCGGTGATCCTGTCGCTGGGTCTGCTGCTGCTGATCGGCTGGGGCTTCGACGTCAAGGACCTCGGCAGCGTGCTGGCCGCGGGCATCCTCGGCCTGCTCACCTACCTGGTGGTCAAGGGACTCGGCGACCTGTTCGCGGCGAGCTCCGGGTTGATGGAGGAGGACGAGGACGGGAACGCTGCGCCCGTCGCCAACGGCTCCGCGGGCAGCCTGGTGCTGGCCACCGGCAAGGCCGCGTTCTTCATGTTCCTCTACCTCGAGGTGCTCGACGCGAGCTTCTCCTTCGACGGCGTGATCGGCGCGTTCGCGATCACCTCCGACCCGATCATCATCGCGCTGGGCCTCGGTGTCGGTGCCATGTACGTCCGGTCGCTGACGGTGTTCCTGGTCCGCAAGGGCACCCTGTCGGAGTTCCGCTACCTGGAGCACGGGGCGCACTGGGCCATCGGCGCCCTGGCGGTGCTGCTCTTCGTGACGATGAAGTACGAGATCCCCGAGATCATCACCGGCCTGATCGGCGTCGCCTTCATCCTGGCCTCCCTGGGGTGGAGCATCCGGGCCAACAAGCGGCACCCCGAAGAGATCCACAAGGTCGGCGTCTGAGCGGTCCGCCCGTCCCTTTCGACCCGGAGGTGTGAAGCGCATGGCAGTCACGTTGCAGAAGGGTGGCAACGTCTCCCTGGCCAAGGAGTCCGGGGGAGTCGTGCTGCGCCGGCTCGCGGTCGGCCTCGGCTGGGACGTGCGCTCGACCACGGGGGCCGACTACGACCTCGACGCCTCCGCCCTGCTGGTGGGCGCGGACGGCAAGGTGCTCAGCGACGGACACTTCGTCTTCTACAACAACCTCACCTCACCGGACCAGAGCGTGCGCCACACCGGCGACAACCTGACCGGTGAGGGCGAGGGTGACGACGAGGTCGTCGAGGTGGACCTCGAGCAGCTGCCCCACTCGGTGCAGCGGATCGTGTTCTGCGTGTCCATCCACGAGGCCGACGCCCGGCGTCAGAGCTTCGGGCAGGTGGTCAACGCCTTCATCCGCGTGGTGAACGCCGAGGACTCGCGCGAGCTGGCCCGCTACGACCTCACCGAGGACGCCTCGCTGGAGACCGCGATGGTCTTCGGCGAGCTCTACCGGCGCAACGGCGAGTGGAAGTTCCGCGCGGTCGGGCAGGGTTACGCCAGCGGACTCGCGGGCATCGCCCGCGACTACGGCGTCAACATCGGCTGAGCCTGCCGGGTACTGAGCGCAGGAGCGGGCGCCGACATCCCCAGCGCTTCCGTACGATGAGCGCCATGGGCAACGAGTGGACGCGGAGACAGGGATCGCGGCGTCTCCCGCCCACTCCGCTCGCGGCGGCCCAGGAGGCCCGCGCGCAGCTGCAGGAGCAGTTCTACCGCGTCGACCAGCTGCAGCGTGACATCGGCACGACCGTGAAGTCCTACGCCGCGCTCCTCCCGGACCGGGCGCGGACGACCGGGGTCGTCCCGGGCTGGGAGCGCCTCGACGAGGAGGCGCACGCGGGGATCCTGGCCTACCTCGAGGCCCTCGACCGGTTCGACCCCCTCGAGGAGTCGCTGCTGCCGCAGATCCAGCAGGCGGCGCGGGCGTTCGGTGAGCTCACGCCCCGTCTGGGCCACCTCGCCGACGAGCTCGAGGGCTACCTGGAGCGGTTCGGGCCCGAGCTGCGCCGCCTGGGCGAGACCCGGGCGCAGGTCCGCCGCAGAGTCGACGAGGCGGTCGCGGCGGCCGGGCGGGCGGAGACGGCCTGGCGGGCGATGCGCGAGGCCGGCCACGAATTCCCGGTCGCCGACGAGGCCCTGGCCCGCGCGGCGCTCGCCGCGCGCAAGCTCTCCGAGATCGCCGAGCACCTCACCCCCGAGCGGGCCGAGGAGCCGGCGCGCACCGTCGAGCGGCTCGCCGCCGAGGCCGAGCGGCTCGCCACCGACCTGCCGCAGCGGGCCGCGACGCTGCCCACCCGGATCCCTTCGCTCGCCACCCGGATCGAGGCGCTGGGCAACCGGGCCGCCTCGGTGCCCGACGCGATGGGCCACCTGCGCCGCGAGTTCTCGCTGGGCAACTGGCAGGACATCGCCGACCAGGAGCGCGAGGTCGAGGGCGGGCTCGCCCGCGCTCGCGAGCAGCTGCGGGAGCTGAGTCGCCTGCACCGCGCCGGGGAGCTCACCGCGGCGTTGGAGGCGCTCTCCCGGCTGGAGGAGACCCTGGAGCAGACGCAGGCGCTCGTCGACGGACCGCGCGAGCGGCTGGAGCTGCTGCGCTCGGTGCGCAAGGATCCCCAGGCCGTCTTCGAGCGGGCCCGGTTCAGCGTGCGCGATGCCCGCTACCTGGTGATGCGCGGGCGCCAGGTGGCGCCCCAGCCCTGGGGCGACCGGCTCGACGCGATCGCCCGGGAGCTGATCGCCATGGAGTCGCTGCTGGAGCCGACCCACCCCGACTACCTCGCGCTGCACCGCCGCGCGGAGCAGCTGCAGGAGCGCGTCCGGCGCCTGGTAGACGACTTCCGCTCCTCGCAGTGACCCCGCCCCGGCCCGGGCCGGGGGAGCACGGGGCGTGACGCGGGGCACTGCGCGCCGGACACGTTCGCGCCAGGGCCTGCGCGGTTGGACGGACGAACGTATTCTCGTCGAACGGCCGGAACCCCGACGCCGTATGCACTGGACAGGGAGACCCCCGCTTGCGCCACTTCGACTTCCTTGATCAGAACACGGCGCAGCGCCTGTTCCACCTCGCTCCCGAAGAGTTCAGCCGCGACACCGAGCGCGATCTTCTGGCTGTCGCCCTGGGGGCCACGCTCTACTCGCCGGCCACCCGCCCGACCATCGAGCAGGACCTGCCGACCGCCTACCACCGGGGGGTGGTCTCGGTGGTGCTGTGCCTCGAGGACGCCATCGCCGACGCGGACGTCGAGGTCGCCGAGAAGAACCTGGCCCAGCAGCTGGTCAGCCTCTTCGCCTCAGGCCGCGAGCGCCCGCTGGTCTTCGTGCGCGTCCGCGAGCCCGGCCAGGTCGAGCGCCTGGTCGCCGCACTGGGCGACCTGGCCTGGCACCTGGACGGGATCGTCATCCCCAAGTTCACCGCCGGCACCGGGGCGCCCTTCCTCACCGCCGTCGCCGCCGCCTCGCAGGTGATCGGTCGCCCGCTGCGGGTGATGCCGGTGATCGAGTCCCCGGAGGTCTTCCACCTCGAGACCCGCGTCGCCGCGCTGCAGGGCATCCGCGAGGCGCTCGCGGCCTCGCCCGCCGAGGTGCTGGCGGTCCGCATCGGCGCCACCGACCTCAGCTCCCTGCTCGGCCTGCGCCGCCAGCCCGACATCACCGTGTACGACGTGGTGCCGGTGGCCGCGGTGATCGGTGACATCGTGAACATGCTGGGGCGGCGCGACGGGACCGGGCACATCATCACCGGCCCGGTCTGGGAGCACTTCGACAACCGCGAGCGGCTCTTCAAGCCCCAGCTGCGCGAGACGCCGTTCACGGCGCACGCCGTGCGGGTGCTGCGCCGCAACCTGATCAGCAAGGGCCTGGACGGGCTGATGCGCGAGGTCGCGCTCGACCAGGCCAACGCGATCACCGGCAAGACCGTGATCCACCCGACCCACGTGCCCGCGGTGCACGCGCTCTCGGTGGTCAGCCACGAGGATTACGTGGACGCGCTCGACGTGGTGGCCGCCACCCGTGCCGGCGGCGTCTCCGCGTCGCAGTACGGCAACAAGATGAACGAGGCGAGCCCGCACTCGGCCTGGGCCGAGCGCATCGCGCTGCGGGCACGCGCGTTCGGGGTGGCCCGCGAGGACGTCACCTTCGTCGACCTGCTGGAAGCGAGCGTGACCCTGTGAGCTGGACCGGTGACTGGGTGCAGGAGCGGGTGGGCGTGCGGGTGCACGACGCCGGGCTGCTGCCGGGGCTGACGGCGCAGGATCTGGTGGGGCTCGCGCTGCGGGTCAACCCCAAGCGGCCGCATCTGCTGGTCTCGCGGGTGCTGGCCAAGCACGTGCCCACCGACCCGCGGGTGGTCCGGGCAGCCGGCCTGCTGCTGGGGCTGCGCGCCGCCCGCGTCCTGGGGCGTGGCGCCGACGTCGACGACGCGCTGCCCGGCCTGCTGGGCGACGTCCTGCGCGGGCAGGGCGACGTCGTCAAGCTCGCGGCGGCGGTCGAGGCTGCCGCGGGTGAGGTCGACGCCGAGCCCGACCCCGCCGCAGCGGTGCCCGAGCCGGGGCTGGTGTTCGGCTACGCCGAGACCGCCACCGGGCTGGGGCACCTGGTGGCCCGGGCGCTGCGGCTGCCGGTGATCCACTCCACCCGTCGCCACGTCACCGGCCACCTGCCGGCGCTGGACTTCGAGGAGGCGCACTCCCACGCCACCGAGCACCTGGTGCTGCCCGACGACCCGCAGCTGCTGCGGTCCGCCGGGCCGGTGATCCTCGTCGACGACGAGCTGTCCACGGGGAGTACCGCCCTCAACACGATCCGGGCCCTGCACGCCCTCCACCCGCGCGGGGCCTACCTGATCGCCGCGCTGGTCGACGTGCGCCGCGAGGCCGACCGCGAGCGGATGGCGGCCGTCGCCGGCGAGCTCGGGGTCAGCATCGACGTGGTCGCGCTGGCCTCGGGGGAGGTCGTGGTGCCCGGCGACGCCGTCGAGCGGGTCGCGCAGCTGCCGGTGTCCGGCGCTGCCGTGCCGGCCCCCGGCGTCGCCGCGGAGCCCCGCCCGCCCGCCGCGCCCGCCCTGCGCGGCTGGCCGGTCGGTGTGCGCGAAGGCGGCCGGCACGGCTTCACCCCCCGCGACGAGGCGGCCCTGGAGTCGGCGGCCGACACGGTGGCCGGCGAGCTGGCGGCCCTGGTGGGGGAGCGGGTGCTGGTGCTCGGCACCGAGGAGCTGATGCACGCCCCGCTGATGATCGCCGACGCCCTCCAGCGCCACCGGGAGACGGCGAGCGTCCGGTTCTCCAGCACCACCCGCTCGCCGGTCCAGGTGCGTGACGAGGACGGGTACGCGGTGCGGTCGGGGATCGCGTTCGGCGCCCACGACCGCGACGCCGAGACCGGCGCCCGGTTCGCCTACAACGTGGCCGACCAGCCCTGGAGCGACATCGTCGTCGTGCTCGACGCGCCCACCTGGTCGGCCGGCGTCGCCGGGTTGCTCGCGGAGCTCGCGCCGTACGCGCGTGCCGTGCGGCCAGTGGTGCTGCCGGTGCTGACCGGCCGCCCGCGCGAGCTGCACGGCCCGGAGTTCGGCTCCTACCCGCCCGAGGAGGTGACCTGGCTGCTCACCGACCTCTCCCACGTCCGGCTCGAGGCCGATCTCGCGACCCGGGAGCGGGCCATCCAGGCCGGGGAGGCCCACTACGCGGAGTCGCTGCCGGTGGAGTACCAGCCCGAGGAGTCCTACCGCAGCCTCTTCCACCAGCAGCTCGACGAGGTCGCGGCGCGGGTCGCCACGGCCGTCGGCGTGGTCAGCGAACTGGCGGTCGCCACCCGCGGGCGCGAGGACCTGGTGCTGGTGTCGCTGGCGCGCGCCGGCACCCCGATCGGCGTGCTGATGCGCCGCTGGGCCGCGCGCCGCGGGTTGGACTGGCCGCACTACACGATCAGCATCGTGCGCGACCGCGGCATCGACCTGGTCGCGATGCGTCACCTCGCCGACCGCTACGACCCCGCGCGGATCCTGTTCGTCGACGGGTGGACCGGCAAGGGCGCCATCACCCGGGAGTTCGCCGAGGCGGTGCAGACCGCCAACACCGAGCTCGGGCTGGGCGGCGCCGGGGAGGGCGGCGGCTTCCACAGCGACCTCGCCGTGCTCGCCGACCCCGGCGAGTGCGTGGAGCTCTACGGCACCCGCGAGGACTTCCTGATCCCCTCGGCGTGCCTGAACTCGACGGTCTCGGGGCTCGTCTCCCGCACGGTGCTCAACCGCGACCTGATCGGCCCCGAGGACTTCCACGGGGCGAAGTTCTACGCCGAGCTGGCCGACCAGGACGTCTCCGGGCTCTACCTGGACCGGGTCAGCGCGGAGTACGACGCGGTCGCCGAGGAGGTCGCCGCGCAGACGAGCCGGCTGCTCGACACCGACCGGACGCCGACCTGGGTGGGCTGGCAGGCCGCCGAGCGGATCCGCGCCGAGCACGGGCTGCCGCACATCAACCTGGTCAAGCCCGGGGTCGGCGAGACCACCCGGGTGCTGCTGCGCCGGGTGCCGTGGAAGGTCGTGGTCAACCCCGAGCGGCGCGCCGACCTGCGCCACGTCGAGATGCTGGCCGCCGAGCGCGGGGTGGAGGTGGTCCCCGTCGAGGGGCTGCCCTACAGCTGCGTCGGCCTGATCCGTCCCACCGAGAAGGACTCCTCGTGAGCACCCCCACCCCCACCCCCGGCTCCGTCCTGGTCGCCTCCGACCTCGACCGCACGCTGATCTACTCGGCCAGCGCGATGGCGCTGGGCGAGCCGTCGGCCGACCCGGTCTGCGTGGAGGTCTTCGAGGGCGCGCCGATCAGCTTCATGAGCGCCGGCGCGGTCGCCGAGCTCGCCGAGCTCAGTCGCACCGCCGTCTTCGTCCCGGTCACCACCCGCACCCAGGCGCAGTACTCCCGGATCCGGATCCCCGGGGTCCAGGCGCGCCACGCCGTCACCACCAACGGGGCGGTGATCCTCGACGAGGGACGCCCCTGCCCGCGGTGGGAGGCCCAGGTGGCGGCCAACCTCGCCGCCGACGCCTCGTTCGCGCAGGCGGCGGCGGCCCTCGGGCCGGTCCTGGACCGGCCCTGGGTGCGCAAGATCCGCGACGCCGAGCAGCGCTTCGTCTACGCCGTCTTCGAGCCCGCCGAGGTCGACCCGGCCTGGTACGCCGAGCTGGCGGCCGTCGCCGAGCAGCTCGGCTGGGTGGTGTCGGTCCAGGGACGCAAGGCCTACGCCATCCCGCGCGGGCTCACCAAGGAGGCCGCGCTCGCCGAGCTGGCACGCCGTACCGGCGCCACCACGGTGCTCGCGGCGGGCGACTCGCTGCTCGACCGCGGCATCCTCGGCTTCGCCGACCGGGCCATCCGGCCGGCTCACGGGGAGCTGCACGAGCAGGGCTGGGCGCCGCACGGGCTGTCGGTGACCAGACACGCCGGAGTCCGCGCCGGCGAGGAGATCGTGAGCTGGCTGAGCGGGTCGACTACGGTGACGCGCAACAACGATCTCTGAGAGCTGTCACGGGGGACCATGACGACGCACCAGCCGCCCGTCGCGCCTAGGCTGCGGGTCTCGCACGCGCAGACGACGCGCGAGTTCGACACGATCACGGTGATGGTGGGGCGCGACCCGGCCGCAGACGTGGTGGTGTCGCACGACGACGTCTCGCGGCGCCACCTCGAGCTGCGCCGCAGCGGCACCGGCTGGTTCGTCGTCGACCTGGACAGCACCAACGGCACCTTCGTGGCCGGGCGCCGGATCACCCACGAGCAGCTCGTGCCGGGCCGCCCGGTGCAGCTCGGGCTGGGCGCCGCCGGCGGTCCCGAGCTGTCCGTGGAGGTGCTCGCCGCACCGCGCACCCCACCCGGCCAGCTCGCCCACGGGCAGACGGTGATGCCGGCCGAGGGGCCGGCGGGGCGGGTGCTCACCATCGGGCGCACCCGCACCAGCGACATCGTCGTGGACGACCCGCTCGTCTCCCGGTGTCACGCCACCCTCGAGCTGGGGCCGCGGGTGATCCTGCGCGACCTCGGCAGCTTCAACGGCACCTTCGTCAACGGCAACCGGGTGGTGGGCGCGGTCGAGCTGCTGCCCGGGGCCGAGGTGATCCTGGGCAACCAGACCTTCGACTGGGACGGGCGCCAGCTCATCGCCCGGTTCACCCGCCACGACATGACGCTCTTCGTGGACGGGCTGACGACCACCGTCGGGGGCAACCGCCGCCTGCTCGACTCCGTGTCCTTCCAGCTCGAGCCCTCGACGCTGACGGCCGTGATCGGCCCGTCGGGAGCGGGGAAGTCGACCCTGCTCGGAGCGCTCACCGGCCTCACCCCCGCCACCCACGGCCACGTGGTGTGGCAGGGCCACGACCTCTACACCCACTACGACCAGCTGCGCTTCCAGATCGGGCTGGTGCCCCAGCAGGACATCCAGCACCCGCAGCTAACCGTGCGCCAGGGGCTCACCTACGCGGCGATGCTGCGCCTGCCCCCGGACACGACCGCCGCCGAGCGCGCCCACCGGGTGCAGCAGGTGGTGGGACAGATGCAGCTCGAGCGCCAGGTCGACAACCGGATCGGCACGCAGCTGTCCGGGGGGCAGAAGAAGCGGGTCTCGATCGCCACCGAGCTGCTCACCGCGCCGCCGCTGCTCTTCCTCGACGAGCCCACGTCGGGACTCGACCCCGGCCTCGACCGCGACGTGATGCACCAGCTGCGCACGCTCGCCGACGAGGGACGGGTGGTCATGGTGGTCACCCACTCCGTGCTGGCCCTCGACGTCTGCGACAACGTGGTCGTGCTCGCCCCCGGCGGCCGGGTCGCCTACTTCGGCCCGCCGTCGGGGGTCCTCGCGCACTTCGGGTGCCGGGACTACCCCCAGGTCTTCGACCTGCTCGACGAGCCCGACCTCTGGCAGCGCATCCCGCCCCCGCCCCGCGGGTCCTGGGCGGGCGAGACCGGGATGGGGGCGCCGCAGGCCAACCGGCCGGTGGCGCCGCCCCCGCGCCAGTCCTACGTGCGCCAGCTGATGACGCTGGTGCGCCGGACCCTTGCGGTCACGGTGGCCGACCGGCTGCTGCTGACGATGCTGCTCGCGATGCCGCTGGTGCTCGGCGCCCTCAGCCGGGTGGTGCAGGGCGGCGCCGGCCTCTCCCTGCTGGAGACCGTCGGCGCCGACGGGTTCCTCGACGCCCGCGAGGCGGGCCAGCGGCTGACCATCCTGATCGTGGCCGCCTCGCTGATGGGCACCGCCGTCACGATCCGCGAGCTGGTCAAGGAACGCGCGATCTTCCAGCGCGAGTACGCCGTCGGGCTGTCGCCGGGCGCCTACCTGCTGAGCAAGATCCTGGTCCTCGGCACCGCCTGCTTCGGCCAGGGCGTGCTGGTCACCGCGCTGGCGCTGGTCGGGCTGCCCGGGCCGGACGACGGGGGAGCGCTCGGGCTCGGCGGCCTGGAGATCGCCCTCGCCATCGGCGCGCTGGCGCTGACCATGGCCGTGGTCGGGCTGGCCGTCTCCGCCGTGGTCACCAGCTCGGAGCAGACGATGCCCGCCCTGGTCGGCCTGGTGATGGTCCAGCTGGTGCTCTCCGGGGCCCTGGTGCAGATCGCCGGGCGACCGGTGCTCGAGCAGCTGTCCTGGCTGGCTCCGGCTCGCTGGGCGTACGCCGCGTGCGCGGCGACCGCGGACCTGGGACGCCCCGACGAGGCCGTCCCCGGGGCCACCGTGGACCAGCTGTGGAGCGCCTCGGCCAGCCAGTGGCTCGCGAACATGACCGTGCTGGGCGTGCTCTGCGCGCTGTCCGCGCTGCTGGCCTACCTGCTGGTGCGCCGCAGCGCCCGCGCGTGAGCCGGGGCGGCCCGCCCCCGGGGACGGAATAGCCGGCGCCGGCAGCTGGTTCGAAGATCGTGAGCGAACCGAAGCTGGCCCTGTCCGTCCTCGACCTGGTGCCCGTTCGCGGTGACCAGAGCACGGGTGACGCCCTCGCCGCGACCCTGTCGCTGGCCCGCGTCGCGGACTCGCACGGGTTCCGCCGCTACTGGCTGGCCGAGCACCACAACATGCCCTCGGTCGCCGCCACCAACCCGCCGCTGCTGATCGGCCTGGTCGCGGGCGGCACCGCGCAGATCCGGGTCGGGTCGGGCGGGGTGATGCTGCCCAACCATGCGCCGCTGGTCGTCGCCGAGCAGTTCGCGCTGCTCGAGGCCGCCTACCCCGGTCGCATCGACCTCGGCATCGGCCGGGCCCCGGGCACCGACCCGGTCACCGGCTACGCCCTGCGTCACGGCGCCGGCGGGGTCAGCGACGAGGCGGTCGTCAGGTTCCCCGAGTACCTGGACAACGTGGTCGCGATGATGGACAGCGGCGGGGTGGGGATCACCGTGGCGGGCCGCACCCACGCCCTGCGGGCGACGCCGCGGGCCACGTCGGTGCCGCCGGTGTGGCTGCTGGGCTCCTCGGACTACTCCGCCCGGCTGGCCGCCTCGCGCGGGCTGCCCTACGTCTTCGCCCACCACTTCAGCGGCAAGGGCACCGCCGAGGCGCTGGAGCTGTACCGGACCGGCTTCCAGCCCTCGCCGGAGCTCCCCGAGCCGCGCACGTTCCTCACCGCGAACGTGGTCGTGGCGGCGACCCAGGAGGAGGCAGAGCTGTTGGCGCTGCCGCAGCTGCTCGCGATGCTGGCCCTGCAGACCGGGGGAGCGATGCTGCCCCAGCGCCTGGTCGAGGAGGCCGAGAAGGTCGAGCTCTCGCAGGGGCACCGCCGGCTGCTCGAGGCGATGCGCGGACGCTGGGTGATCGGCACCCCCGACCGGGCCGCCGCCGAGCTGCGCGCCCTCGCCGCGACGTACGACGTGGACGAGGTGATGGTGCACCCGGTGGCCGGCGCCCGGTCCGGGACCGCGGCCCCCGCCTCGCCCGCGCGCGAGGAGACCCTCCGGCTGCTCGCCGAGGCGCTGGCCTGAGACGGTGGCTCGAGACGCCGGCCCGAGGTGCTCGGGCCGGGCGGTGCGGCAGGCGCCCCCACCCCCTGGCGGCTCGCGAGTTGGGGTTTGGTAGGGGCTGCGACTAGACTGGACCGTCGGCCCAACGTGGGTCTGTTTCGTGGTGCCTCGCGGCTGCCCGGACCACCAGCAGAAGTGCTCGAGAGAGCAGGCCTGTGACGTGCCCGGGAAGAGGACCACGCAGCGGCTTCGCGAGGTCCACCCGCACCCGTGCGGGAGGTTCCCGGTCCGGCCGTCCGGTGGCTCGTCCACCGGTCGGAGCAACACGGTAGACACATTTCCCGAACCCACTGAGAGATTGCGGAGGACATGCCGAAGAAAGAAGGCGTGATCGAGCTCGAGGGCACCATCACCGAGGCTCTGCCGAACGCGATGTTCCGCGTGGAGCTGAGCAACGGCCACAAGGTCCTCGCCCACATCAGCGGCAAGATGCGACAGCACTACATCCGGATCCTCCCCGAGGACCGCGTGGTGGTGGAGTTGTCGCCGTACGACCTCACCCGGGGACGGATCGTCTACCGCTACAAGTGACAGCAGCCGATTACTGAAAGGACCTCCTCGTGAAGGTCAAGCCCAGCGTCAAGAAGATCTGTGACAAGTGCAAGGTGATCCGTCGCCACGGCCGAGTCATGGTGATCTGCGAGAACCCGCGCCACAAGCAGCGCCAGGGCTGAGTCCCGGGCTCCGCGCCGGCGCGTCCGGCGTCGCGGCCACAACTGAATAATTTCCACGTGCTCGCTTGCCCGTGCCGGCCCTCTGGGCCAGTCGGGCGAAACCACCTCCGGAACAGAGGCCGGAGCCCGGGCTCCCCGCCCGGGACGCGACACGACCAGAGACCTCTGTGAACAACCGAAGGGACACCGCCAGACATGGCACGCCTCGTTGGTGTTGACCTCCCGCGTGACAAGCGCATCGAGATCGCACTCACCTACATCTACGGCATTGGCCGTACCCGCGCCCAGCAGGTCCTCGCGGCCACCGGCGTCGACCCCAACACCCGGGTCCACGCGCTGGGGGACGAGGAGCTGGTCAAGCTCCGCGACGAGATCGAAGGCAACTTCAAGATCGAGGGTGACCTCCGTCGTGAGGTCCAGGCCGACATCCGTCGCAAGATCGAGATCGGCAGCTACCAGGGTCGCCGCCACCGCATGGGCCTGCCCGTGCGTGGACAGCGCACCAAGACCAACGCCCGCACCCGCAAGGGTCCCAAGCGCACGGTCGCCGGCAAGAAGAAGGCCAAGTGACGCGTTGTCCCTGACCAGGGACACGGCGTCCACGCCGACTTCACTCGAACTCACAGCTTCCAGCAACCTCAGGAGAAACTGAATGCCTCCCAAGAGCCGCAGCGCGGCCGGCGCCAAGAAGGTGCGTCGCAAGGAGAAGAAGAACATCGCTCAGGGCGAAGCCCACATCAAGAGCACGTTCAACAACACCATCGTCACCATCACCGACCCCACCGGTGCGGTGATCTCGTGGGCCTCCGCCGGCACCGTCGGCTTCAAGGGCTCGCGCAAGTCCACCCCGTTCGCCGCGCAGATGGCAGCCGAGGCTGCTGGTCGTCGGGCGCAGGAGCACGGCATGAAGAAGATCGACGTCTTCGTGAAGGGCCCGGGCTCGGGCCGCGAGACGGCGATCCGCTCGCTGGGTGCCATCGGCCTCGAGGTCGGGACCATCCAGGACGTCACGCCCACGCCCCACAACGGATGCCGGCCGCCCAAGCGCCGTCGCGTCTGAGCCCCGACACCCCGACCAGACAGACTTAAGGAGTCATTGAGTTATGGCCCGTTACACCGGCCCCATGACCAAGAAGTCGCGCCGTCTCGGTGTCGACCTCGTTGGTGGAGACGCGGCGTTCGAGCGTCGCCCTTACCCGCCCGGCCAGCACGGCCGCGCGCGCGTCAAGGAGAGCGAGTTCCGTACGCAGCTGCACGAGAAGCAGAAGGCGCGCATCACCTACGGCATTCTCGAGAAGCAGTTCCACAACTACTACGTCGAGGCTTCGCGGCGCGCCGGCAAGACCGGTGACAACCTGCTGCAGCTGCTCGAGTGCCGCCTCGACAACGTGGTCTACCGCGCCGGGTTCGCCCGCACGCGTCGCCACGCACGTCAGCTCGTCAACCACGGGCACTTCAAGGTCAACGGCAAGAAGGTCAACATCCCCTCCTTCCAGGTGACCGCCCACGACGTCATCGACGTCCGGGAGAAGAGCCTCGAGATGACGCCCTTCATCGTGGCTCGCGAGACCCACGGCGAGCGCGTCGTCCCGGCGTGGCTCGAGGCGCTCCCCACCCGGATGCGCATCCTCGTGCACCAGCTCCCGACCCGGGCCCAGATCGACCTCCCGGTCCAGGAGCAGCTGATCGTGGAGTTCTACTCCAAGAAGTGATCCACACACGGGGGGTCCTCGGACCCCCCGTGTGCCCCTTTCCCAGTCGCTCTGTGCACAGTTCGGGCCCGTCAAATGGTGGGTGGGCCCGGAAAGGAAGAAATAAGTGCTAATCGCCCAGCGCCCGACTCTGTCGGAAGAGGTCGTCGACGAGTTCCGTTCGCGGTTCGTGATCGAGCCCCTCGAGCCCGGTTTTGGCTACACGCTCGGCAACAGCCTGCGTCGTACGCTCCTCTCGTCGATCCCCGGTGCGGCGGTCACGAGCATCAAGGTGGACAGCGTCCTCCACGAGTTCTCCACGGTGGAAGGCGTCAAGGAGGACCTCACCGAGGTCATCCTCAACCTCAAGCACCTCGTCGTCTCCTCCGAGCACGACGAGCCCGTGACCATGTACCTGCGCAAGTCGGGTGCCGGTGACGTGACCGCGGCCGACATCGCGCCGCCGGCCGGCGTCGAGGTGCACAACCCCGACCTGAAGCTCGCGACGCTGTCCGACAAGGGCAAGCTCGAGATGGAGCTGGTCGTCGAGCGTGGCCGCGGCTACGTGAGCGCGGTGCAGAACAAGGGTGCCGACAACGAGATCGGCCGGATCCCGGTCGACTCCATCTACAGCCCCGTGCTGAAGGTGACCTACAAGGTCGAGGCCACCCGTGTCGAGCAGCGCACCGACTTCGACAAGCTGGTCATCGACGTCGAGACCAAGCCGTCGATCCGTCCTCGTGACGCGATCGCCTCGGCGGGCAAGACGCTGGTCGAGCTCTTCGGCCTGGCGCGCGAGCTCAACGTGGAGGCCGAGGGCATCGACATCGGTCCCTCGCCCGTCGACGAGCAGCTGGCTGCCGACCTCGCCCTCCCGGTCGAGGACCTGCAGCTGACCGTGCGCTCGTACAACTGCCTCAAGCGTGAGGGCATCCACACCGTGGGTGAGCTCATCTCGCGCTCGGAGCAGGACCTGCTCGACATCCGCAACTTCGGCGCCAAGTCGATCGACGAGGTCAAGGCCAAGCTGGTCGAGATGGGCCTGTCCCTCAAGGACAGCGCGCCCGGCTTCGACCCGGCCACCGCCCTCGCTGCGTACGGCGACGACGACGACGATGCCTTCGTCGAGGACGAGCAGTACTGATCTGATCCCGTTCGGGCCCGGCGCAGCCGCGTCGGGCCCGACATCGGCACCACCCCGTCTACTCGAGTACCTGGTACGGCTCGGGAGAAATGAGAAGAAGCTATGCCTACCCCCAAGAAGGGTTATCGCCTCGGCGGCAGCCCGGCTCACCAGCGCCTGATCATCGCGAACCTGGCCACGCAGCTGTTCGAGCACGGTCGGATCACCACCACCGAGGCCAAGGCCCGCGTGCTGCGTCCGCACGCGGAGAAGCTGATCACCAAGGCCAAGAAGGGCGACCTGCACAACCGCCGCGAGGTCCTCAAGACCATCCGCGACAAGTCGGTCGTGCACCACCTCTTCACCGAGATCGGCCCCAGCTTCGCCGAGCGTCCGGGTGGCTACACCCGGATCACCAAGATCGGTCCCCGCAAGGGCGACAACGCGCCGATGGCCGTGATCGAGCTCGTCACCGAGCCCTACGTGGCCAAGGCCCAGACGGTCAAGACCGAGAAGGCCCCCGCGGCCGCCCCGGTCCCCGCCGAGGTCGAGGCCGAGGTCGAGGAGGGTCGCAGCGAGGTGATCGACACCGAGGTCACCGAGGTGGAGACCGCCGAGGCCGAGACCACCGACGCGGCCGAGGTGAACGCCGCCGACGAGGCTCCCACCGAGGACCCCGCCGAGGGCGAGAACAAGGCCTGATCCAGGCCACCTGCCGCACCGTGCAAGGCCCGCCATCCCGCAGGGGGTGGCGGGCCTTCGCGCTTCTCCGGTCAGTCCTCAGGAGCCGGAGCGCAACGCGGGCCGCCGCCCGGGGCCGACCCGCTGGCCCCCCAGGTCGGCCCGCTCCCCGGCGGCCCACCCCTGCGGGGCGCCCGAGCCGGACAGCGTGCGGGGCCGGGCGGTGCGCAGGTGCGGGTAGGACTCAGCCACGGCGGCACTCACCTGCGCGGAGCGATCGGCCAGGACCAGCCCTGTCGAGGTGCCGGCGGCCGCGAAGCGGGCCTCGGCGTCCTGCTCGGCCCGGTGCTCGGCCGCGCTGAGCCGGCGGGTCACCGCCATCCGGAACCCGGCCAGCCAGGAGCGGCGGAACGCCGCCTTGTGCTCGCCGGGCGGCACCGGCGTGCGCAGCAGCTGGGTGCCGGCCTGCAGCAGGAGGCTGGTGTAGAGGACCTCCACCCGAGCGAGGTCGCTGGAGTGCCCGAACAGGTGCACCGAGCGCTCCTTGGCTCCGGCCACCCACCGGGTCCGCGCGATCGCGGTGCAGCGCATCTGCTGCGCCACCGCCGCGACCAGGTCGACCTTGTCGCTCGCGTAGGGGTTGTCCACGAGCACCACGCAGTCGCCGACCGGGTCCGTGGCCGGGTCGCCCTGCGCGAGCAGGGCCCGGTCGATGCCGTAGTCGGCGATCAGCTGGGCGGCCTTGGCGGTGTAGATCTCCGACTCGTGCGCGGTGGCGGCCGGGTCCTCGGCCTTGGCGAGCAGCTTGCGGACCTTCGCGAGCATCGGGTCCTGGCCGGTGGGGGTGCGGGGCTCGGTCATGGGCTCTCCGGGGGCGGGGGGTGGCGTCGGGGACCAGCGTGACAGCCGCCGGGGACAGTGCGACGTGGCAACGGCCCGCTCCTGCACAGGCGGGCGCCGCTCGTCAGGCGCCCCAGCCCTCCTCGACCAGCCGGACGGCCTCGGTCATCGCGAGCCCGGCGCCCCGGGCGGTCCGCACGAAGTCTGCGCAGGCGTCCTGAACGTCCCGGGAGTCGGCCGCCGGGCTGGAGCGAACGAACGTGCCGCGTCGCCCCTCGGTGACCACGACGCCGTCGGCCTCCAGCTCCCGGTAGACCCGGGCGACCGTGTTGGCGGCCAGACCCAGCTCCTGGGCGAGCGAGCGGACCGGGGGCAGCCGGGTGCCCGGCGCCAGGTCGCCCTCGCGAACCCGCCGGGCGATCTGGGTGCGCAGCTGCTCGAAGGGTGGCACCGCCGAGGCAGGGTCGGGGGGCTGCAGGTGCATGGGAGGACCCTAGCCCCAGCCGTCGCGCCGCGGCCCGCGCCGTAGACTGGCGTGCCGATCGACCCCGAGCAGGAGGCAGCAGGTGAGCGCGCAGTGAGCGTGCCCGAGGCCCGAACGACGGTCCGGCTACGGATCGACCTCGGCTACGACGGGACCGACTTCAAGGGTTGGGCCACCCAGCCCGGGCTGCGCACGGTCCAGGGGGAGCTGGAGCAGGCGCTGGCCACCGTGCTGAGGGTTCCCGGCACCGCGGTGACCTGCGCCGGGCGCACCGACGCTGGTGTCCACGCCCGCGGCCAGGTGGTCCACCTCGACGTCGCGCCGGCGCTGCTGGAGGCCTCCACCGGCCGCTCGAGCGACCCGCCGCTGCCCGCCCTGCGCCGGCGGCTCAACGGGATCCTGCCGCCCGACGTCCGGGTGCGCCGGGTCGAGGCGGCCCCGGACGGCTTCGACGCGCGCTTCTCCGCGATCTGGCGCCGCTACGCCTACCGGATCGCCGACCTCCCCGAGGCGGTCGACCCGCTGACCCGCGCGCACGTGCTGGCCTGGTCGCGGCCCCTCGACGTGGAGGCGATGAACGAGGCGGCGGCCCTGCTGCTCGGCGAGCACGACTTCGCGGCCTTCTGCAAGAAGCGCGAGGGTGCCACCACGATCCGGACGCTGCTGGACCTGCACTGGCGGCGTGAGGCCTCCGGGCTGCTCGTCGCGACCGTGCGCGCCGACGCCTTCTGCCACAACATGGTGCGCGCGCTGGTCGGTGCGATGGTCGCGGTGGGGGAGCGCCGCCACGAGCCCGCGTGGGCCCACGCCGTCCTGCGGGCGGGTGTGCGCGACTCCGGTGTGACGGTGGTGCGCCCGCACGGCCTCACGCTCGAGGAGGTCGGCTACCCGGCCGAGGGCCAGCTGGCCCGTCAGGCCACCGATGCGAGGAGGATCCGGACCCTTGATCCCGCCGTCTGACCCGGTCCAGGCGGACCAGCCCGAGGAGCACTACTTCTCCGCGGACCCCTCGGTCCCGTTCAAGCGGATGCCGGTGCGCGCCCACGTCTGGGGAGTCGACCTGGAGCTGACCAGCGGCTCCGGGGTCTTCGCCCAGGGCCGTCTCGACATCGGCACCGCCATCCTCTTCCGGGAGACCGCTCCGCCCTCGGCCGGCCGGATCCTCGACCTCGGCTGCGGGTACGGCGTGATCGGGCTGGCCGTGGCGGCCTGCGTGCCCGAGGCGGTGGTGACCGCCGTCGACGTCAACGAGCGCGCGCTCCTGCTCGCCCGGGAGAACGCCGCTGCGCTCGGTGTCGCCGACCGCTACCGCGCGGCCACCCCGGACGCGGTGGACGACGCGGCGACGTACGACGAGATCTGGTCGAACCCGCCGATCCGGATCGGCAAGGCTGCCCTGCACGAGCTGCTGCTGACCTGGCTGCCGCGGCTGGCCCCCGGGGGGCGCGCGGTGATGGTGGT
The DNA here is from genome assembly GCF_059766585.1 of Nocardioides sp. Z21_20. Classification (NCBI taxonomy): domain Bacteria; kingdom Bacillati; phylum Actinomycetota; class Actinomycetes; order Propionibacteriales; family Nocardioidaceae; genus Nocardioides; species Nocardioides sp. Z21_20. The sequence continues at coordinate 10,942 of NZ_JCBAJX010000011.1, read as the reverse complement.
CGGCAAGAACCTGGGCGCCGACTCCCTGCAGCGCTGGCTCGGCGAGCAGGGCTTCCCGACCGTGCGGCTGGCCAGCGCCAAGGGGTTCCGCGTGCTGGAGTCCCGGCGCGCCGGCGACGAGCACGCTGCCGGCTGAGCAGAGCCCGCGCCGGAGGCTTCGGCTGGCCCCAGGGGGGCAGGGTGGGGAGATGGAACGCCAACGACTCGTCGTCATCGGAGCCGACGCCGCCGGAATGAGCGCGGCACACCAGGCGCTGCGCACCGCACGCAGCCGGGACACCCGGCTCGAGGTGGTGGCGCTCGAGCGGACCCGCGACACGTCGTACTCGGCGTGCGGCCTCCCGTACTGGCTCGCCGGTGACGTACGCCGGCGCGCCGACCTGGTGGCCCGCACCCCCGAGCAGCACCGCGCCGCGGGCATCGACCTGCGCACCGGGGTGAGCGCCCACGGGCTCGACCTCGACGCCCGCACCGTCGACTGTCGATCGGCCGACGGGGTGGAGTCGAGGCTCGAGTTCGACCAGCTGATGCTCGCCACCGGAGCGCGCCCGGTGCTGCCGGCGTGGGCCAGCGACGAGAGCGGAGCGGCGTACGGCGGGATCGGGCCGGTCAAGGACCTCGACGACGGCCAGCTCTGGCTGGACCGGATGGCGCGCGAGCACCGCACGGCGACCGGCGGGTCACGTGGCTCGGTGGTCGTGGCCGGCGCGGGCTACATCGGGGTGGAGATGGCCGAGGCGGCCCTGCGCCGAGGCTTCCACGTCACCGTGCTGACCCGCTCCACGGTGATGAGCAGCCTCGACCCCGACATGGGCGCGCGGATCGCGGAGCGGCTGCGTGCCTGCGGGGTGGAGGTGGTGGAGGACGACGCCGTGGAGGGCGTGCACGTGGGCGAGGACGGCTGGGTGCGCCAGGCCGAGACCGTCGACGGCAGGTGCGTCCCGTGCGATCTGCTGGTGGTCGCCTTCGGGGTCGCCCCGGCGACCGGCTTCGTGAATGCCGCCGGCCTGGCGGTGGGCGCCGCCGGAGGGCTGCTCCCGGACCCCTCGGGGTCCGTCGCCGACGGGGTCTGGGCGGCCGGCGACTGCTGCGAGCAGGTGCACCGCCTGACCGGCGAGCGGACCTACCTGCCGCTGGGGACCCATGCCAACAAGCAGGGCCGGGTCGCCGGCACGAACATCGGTGGCGGGCGCGCGGAGTTCGCCGGCGTGCTCGGCACCGCGATCACCCGGTTCCTGCACGCGGACCAGCACGTCGAGATCTCGCGCACCGGGCTGAGCGAGGCCCAGGCGCACAGCGCCGGGCTGCCCACGTGTGGTCTCGTCACCGAGGGCAGCACCGCCAGCGGCTACATGCCCGAGGCCGCCCCGATCGCGGTCAAGGTGCTCGCCGAGACGGGCAGCCGCCGGCTGCTCGGGGTTCAGATCGTCGGCGGCCCCGGCGCGGGCAAGCGCATCGACTCCGCGGCGTCGGCGCTGTGGGGTGAGATGAGCGTGGACGACCTCGCCTGGATGGACCTGTCCTACGCGCCTCCCTTCGCCACCGCCTGGGAGATCGTGCAGGTGGCCGCGCGCCGGCTCGCCGAGCGCCTGGACCGCGGCTGAGCCGGCGCCGCGCGGGCCGGCGTCGCGCATGCCGCAGGCGCGGCGGGGGTACACATCTGGGTCGGGGTCGGGGCCGGGTCAGGTCTCGTCGAGAGCCGGGCCCTCAGCCAACGTGAAGGATCGGTACGTACGGTGGACGGGTGGACGCATTGACGCAGAACGGTGGATCGGTGCCCGACCTGGCGACCGACGACTTCGACCTCGAGGAGATGCTCGAGCTGCGTGGAGAGTTCACCCGCTTCATGATGGAGTTCAAGTTCGGCATGGAGGAGGTCGCGACCAAGATCTCGATCCTGCAGGAGGAGTTCGCCCACCTGCACGACTACAACCCCATCGAGCACGTCCAGCAGCGGCTGAAGACGCCGCAGAGCCTGCTGGCCAAGGTGCGCCGGCGGGGGGTCGAGCCGACCCTGGAGGCCATCCGCGCCGAGATCACCGACATCGCCGGGATCCGGGTGACGTGCAGCTTCACCTCCGACGTCTACCAGGTCTTCGACCTGCTTGGCAGCCAGTCGGACCTGCGCATCGTCCAGGTCGAGGACTACATCATCGAGCCGAAGCCCAACGGCTACCGCAGCCTGCACGTGCTGGTCGAGGTGCCCGTGCACCTCTCCGACCGCGTGGTGCCGGTGGTGGTCGAGGTGCAGTTCCGCACGGTCGCGATGGACTTCTGGGCCAGCCTCGAGCACAAGATCTACTACAAGTACCGGGCCGCGGTCCCCGGCGAGCTGGCGCGCCAGCTGCGGGAGGCCGCCGAGAGCGCGGCGGACCTCGACGCCCGGATGGAGCAGCTGCACATCCGCGCGCGCAACGGCGCGGACGACGACGCGGCTCAGCGGCCGCGGCTCAGCTCCCAGCGGCGGCACGCCGCCAACGTCGCGAGCGCGAGCGCGGCCCCGGCCACGATGTCGATCACGTAGTGCTCGGCGTAGTACACCAGCGCCAGCGACATCACCAGCGGGTAGGCCAGCACCAGCCACCGCAGCGGGCTGCGCAGCCGCTGGATCGCGTAGAGGGCGACCAGGAAGGCGATGCCCGCGTGCAGTGAGGGCATCGCCGCCACCGGGTTGCCGACCCCCTGCAGCACCAGGTGGAAGCGCTCCAGCCCGACGTCGGCCCAGCCCCGCCCGGTGAGGCGCGGGAGGTCGACGGCGATGTAGCCGTCGCGCGCGGCCATCCACGGCGGCGCCATCGGGTAGAGGATGTAGATGACCAGGGCGCCGAAGTTGATGGCCAGGTAGCGCCGCATCCACATCAGCCACTCGCCGCGGTTGCGCAGCCAGAGCACCACCGCGAGGGTGAGCCCCACCACGAAGTGCGAGGTGTAGACGCTGGTGAACAGCAGGTCGTACCAGCGCGGGTCGCTCGAGGCGAGGCACGGGTCGCCGCACAGCACGTCCTGGAGCCGCTCGGTGGGCAGGGTTCCGCCGCCCAGCCACAGGTCGACGTCGATGGGCATCTGGATGTGCGGGGCGAACCCCAGCTCGTCGGCGAGGCCGCGGCTGTAGAAGTAGACGATCAGTCCCACCAGCGGGACCCACCAGTCGCGCAGGAAGCCGAGGTGCTGGCGGGGCGGGGCCTCGATCTGCCAGGCGATGGTGCCCAGCCACAGCCACCCGAACACCTGGACGGTGTCGCTGGGGATGCCGAAGGCGAACGTCCACAGCAGCAGCGCGACCGCGTAGACACCCAGCGCCAGGGCGCGGGCCCAGGGCCGCGTCTGGGGGCTCGCCTCCGCGTCGGGTCGGGACAGGGAGAGCTCTTCGGGGGCGCTGGTCATCGGGGGCGAGTCTATGGGCTTATCGGTTTCGCGGCGCGCGCGCCGTGCGCGAGAATCGCCGCGTGGGTCATGTGGATGTCGCCGGGGTGCGCTACGAGCTGCCGGACGGGCGGGTGCTGCTCGACGACGTCTCGTTCCGGGTCGGCGAGGGGGCCAAGGTGGCCCTGGTCGGGGCCAACGGGGCCGGGAAGACGACGCTGCTGCGCATCGTCGTCGGCGACCTGGTCCCGCACGCCGGCGCGGTCACCCGCTCGGGGGGCCTCGGCGTGATGCGACAGTTCGTCGGCCACGGGATCGTGGACCCGGCCGCGGCGCGGCCCGAGGAGGGCGCGGACGAGGCGCCGACGGTCGCCGACCTGCTCCTCTCGGTGGCCCCGCAGCGGGTCCGGGCGGCGGCCGCCGCGGTGGACCGCTGCGAGCGGGCGCTGATGGACTCCGACGACGAGGCGACCCAGATGCGCTACGCCACGGCGCTGGCCGAGTTCGCCGACGCCGGCGGGTACGACGTCGAGGTGCTGTGGGACGTCTGCACGACCGCGGCGATGGGCACCTCCTTCGACCGGGCGAAGTACCGCGAGCTGAGCTCGCTGTCCGGGGGCGAGCAGAAGCGGCTCGTGCTGGAGTACCTGCTGCGCGGCCCGGACGAGGTCCTGCTGCTCGACGAGCCCGACAACTACCTCGACGTGCCCGGCAAGATCTGGCTGGAGCAGCGGATCCGCGAGTCGGCCAAGACGATCCTGTTCATCTCCCACGACCGCGAGCTCCTCGACAACACCGCGACGCGGGTGGTCACCCTCGAGCTGGGCGCGGCCGGCAACTCGGTCTGGACGCACGTCGGCGGCTTCACGTCGTACCACCAGGCGCGCCGGGACCGCTTCGCGCGGCTCGAGGAGCTGCGTCGGCGCTGGGACGAGGAGCACGCCAAGCTCAAGGCGCTGGTGCTGCGCTACCGGATCAAGTCGGAGTTCAACGACGGCATGGCCTCGCAGTACCGCGCCGCGCAGACCCGGCTGCGCAAGTTCGAGGAGGCGGGCCCGCCCACCGAGCAGCCACGCGAGCAGCAGGTGACGATGCGGCTGCGCGGCGGGCGCACCGGCAAGCGGGCGGTGGTCTGCGAACAGCTCGAGCTGAGCGGGCTGATGCGGCCCTTCGACCTCGAGGTCTGGTACGGCGAGCGGGTGGCGGTGCTCGGGTCGAACGGCTCGGGCAAGTCGCACTTCCTGCGGCTGCTCGCCGCCGGTGGCAGCGACCCGGACGTCGAGCACCGCCCGGTCGGCGAGGTGCCGCCGGAGCCGGTGCGCCACCTCGGTCGGGCCCGGCTCGGGGCGCGGGTGCGGCCGGGCTGGTTCGTGCAGACCCACGAGCACCCCGAGCTGGTCGGGCGGACCCTGCTGGAGATCCTGCACCGCGGCGACGAGCACCGGCGCGGGATGGGGCGCGAGCAGGCGGCCCGGGTGCTGGACCGCTACGAGCTCGCGCACGCCGGGGAGCAGCGCTTCGAGACCCTCTCCGGCGGTCAGCAGGCCCGCTTCCAGATCCTGCTCCTGGAGCTCTCCGGCGCGACGCTGCTGCTGCTGGACGAGCCCACCGACAACCTCGACGTGCAGTCGGCCGAGGCGCTGGAGGAGGCCCTGGAGGCGTTCGAGGGCACGGTCGTCGCGGTGACCCACGACCGGTGGTTCGCGCGCGGCTTCGACCGGTTCCTGGTCTACGGCGCCGACGGCGAGGTCTACGAGTCCGACGGCCCGGTCTGGGACGAGGAGCGGGTGCGCCGCCCCCGGTGAGTCCGCCGGGTCCCGTCCCCGGGATCGGCGCCTTGCCGGACGGTGTGGCCTAGGTCACAATCACCGCACCAGCGCGCCGCTCCCAGGGAGGGACCCCCATGACCGCCACCACGCCGACCGCCGCCACCTCAACGCCTCCTGCTCCGGTCTTCATCGACGACCGCCTCTCCTGGTGGGCCGAGCACCTGCCCGAGGGGGAGGCGATGACCTACGGCGGGCGGACCTGGACCTGGGCGCAGTGGGACGACCGGGTGCGCCGCGCCGCGGGCGGCCTGCACGCGCTCGGCGTACGGCGTGGCGACGTGGTCGGGTTCCTCGACAAGAACCACCCCGCCTGCGTCGAGATCAGCCTCGCGGCCGGCTCGCTGGGCGCGGCGAACGCGATCGTGAACTGGCGCCTGGCGGGGGAGGAGGTCGACTACGCGGTCAACGACTCGGGCGCGAAGGTGCTGGTGGTCGGCTCCGAGCTGAGGGCGACGATCGAGGCGATCCGCGACCGCATCCCGGGGGTGGAGAGGATCATCGAGGTCACCCCCGAGGGCGAGGAGGGCGACGAGTACGAGGCGTGGCTGGCCGACTCGCAGCCGCTGGCCCGTCCGGGCGAGACCGAGCCGGGCGACGTCTGCCTGGTGATGTACTCCTCGGGTACCACCGGGCTGCCCAAGGGGGTGATGCTCACCCACGCCAACATGGTCTCGCACACCGTCCTGGCTCACGACGGCTGGGACTTCGAGCCCGGTGACAAGTCGATGGTGGCGATGCCGCTGTTCCACGTCGGGGGGTCGTCCTACGTGCTGTTCGGGATCCACGACGGGATCGCCAGCGTGATGACCCGCGAGCCCGACGCCGCCTCGCTGGCGGGCGCGATCATGGCCGGAGCCAACCGCACGTTCCTGGTGCCGGCGGTGCTCGCCCAGGTGCTCCAGTCCGGACCGGACGCGGTGCGCCTCTTCGGGGCCCTGAAGACCTACACCTACGGCGCCGCCCCGATGCCGCTGCCGCTGCTGCGCGCGGCGATGGAGGCCTGGCCCGAGACCGACTTCATCCAGGTCTACGGGCTCACCGAGGTGGCCGGTGTGGCCACCCACCTGCTCGCCGAGGCTCACCGCGACGCCGAGCACCCCGAGCGGCTGGTCTCGGCGGGCGTGCCGCTGCCGCAGTGCGAGGTGCGCGTCGTCGACCCGGCCACCCTCCGTGACCTGCCCGCGGACGAGCACGGGGAGATCTGGCTGCGCACCCCGCAGCTGATGAAGGGCTACCTGGGCAAGCCCGAGGAGACGGCCAAGGTGATCACCGCCGACGGGTGGTTCCGCACCGGCGACATGGGCAAGGTCGACGAGGACGGCTACGTCTACGTCCAGGACCGGATCAAGGACATGATCATCTCCGGCGGGGAGAACATCTACTCGCCCGAGATCGAGCGGGTCCTGGCCGAGCACCCGGCGGTGATGGAGGTGGCGATCATCGGCATCCCCGACGAGACCTGGGGGGAGTCGGTCAAGGCGGTCGTGGCGCTGAAGCCGGGAGCCGCCGCCGACGAGGCCGAGCTGATCGACTACTGCCGCGGACGGCTCGCGCACTACAAGTGCCCCAAGTCCGTCGACGTCCTCGAGGCGCTGCCGCGCAACCCCACCGGGAAGATCCTCAAGCGCGACCTGCGCGCGCCGTACTGGGAGGGCCGGGACCGCAAGATCGTCTGAGCTGTGGTGGGGACCACAGACCCTGTTGGACCGAACACGCTGCGGGACAGGATGACGCCATGACCAAGTACGTGTACGCCTTCGCGGAGGGCGGCAAGGACCAGAAGGACCTGCTCGGTGGCAAGGGGGCGAACCTCGCGGAGATGACGAGGCTCGGTCTGCCGGTGCCTCCGGGGTTCATCATCAGCACCGACGCGTGCCGCGCCTTCCTCAAGCAGGGTCGCTCGCCCGACGGGCTCGCCGAGGAGGTGAGCGAGCACCTGGCCATGCTGGAGGCGCTGCGCGGCAAGCGTCTGGGCGACCCGGAGGACCCGCTGCTGGTCTCGGTGCGCTCGGGGGCGAAGTTCTCCATGCCCGGGATGATGGAGACGGTCCTCAACGTCGGGCTCAACGACCGCTCGGTCGAGGGCCTGGCCGCGACGGCCGGGGGCGACGAGCGCTTCGCCTACGACTCCTACCGCCGGCTGCTGCAGATGTTCGGCAGCACGGTCCTGGGCATCGAGGCGGCGGTCTTCCACGACGCGCTGGACGCCCTCAAGGCTGAGCGGGGCACCACCGACGACCTCGGGCTCACCGCCGCGGACCTGCGCGGACTGGTGGAGACCTTCAAGGGCCTGGTCCTCGAGCACAGCGGCCGGGAGTTCCCCCAGGACCCGCGCACCCAGCTCGACATGGCCGTGCTGGCCGTCTTCGAGTCCTGGAACACCGAGCGCGCCGCGCTCTACCGGCGCCAGGAGCAGATCCCGCACGACCTGGGCACTGCGGTGAACATCTGCTCGATGGTCTTCGGCAACGGCGGCGACGACTCCGGGACCGGGGTCGCCTTCACCCGCGACCCCGCCACCGGGGCACAGGGCGTGTACGGCGACTACCTCGAGAACGCGCAGGGCGAGGACGTGGTCGCGGGCATCCGCAACACCATCGGCCTGGCCGACCTCGAGCGGATCGACAAGGGCGCCTTCGACGAGCTGCTCGAGATCATGAAGCGTCTGGAGGGGCACTACCGCGACCTGTGCGACATCGAGTTCACCGTCGAGCAGGGCAAGCTGTGGATGCTGCAGACCCGGGTCGGCAAGCGCACCGCGGAGGCGGCGTTCCGGATCGCGTGCGAGCTGGTGGACCAGGGCCTGATCACCCTCGACGAGGCTGTCGAGAGGGTCACCGGCGCGCAGCTGGCCCAGCTGATGTTCCCCCGCTTCGATGCCGACGCCGAGCGGCAGCTGATCGGCAGGGGCATGAACGCCTCGCCCGGGGCGGCCGTGGGCAAGGTGGTCTTCGACTCGCGCCGGGCCGCCGAGTGGGCCGAGCGCGGCGAGGACGTCATCCTGGTCCGTCGCGAGACCAACCCCGACGACCTGGTCGGCATGGTCGCCGCCAAGGGCATCCTGACCAGCCGCGGCGGCAAGACCTCGCACGCCGCGGTCGTGGCGCGCGGCATGGGCCGCACCTGCGTGTGCGGTGCCGACGAGCTGCTGGTGGACCCGGTGCGGCGCCAGTTCACCGGCCGTGACGACGTGGTGGTCCGGGAGGGGGACGTGATCTCGATCGACGGGTCGACCGGGGAGGTCTTCGCCGGCGCCGTGCCGGTGGTGGACTCGCTCGTGGTGCGCCACTTCGAGGGCGATCCCTCCGGCGCCGACGACGTCATCGTCCGCGCGGTCGACCGGATCATGAAGCAGGCCGACGGGCTGCGCCGCCTCCAGGTGCGCGCGAACGCCGACACCCCCGAGGACGCCGCCCGTGCCCGCCGCTTCGGCGCCCAGGGGATCGGGCTGTGCCGTACCGAGCACATGTTCCTCGGGGATCGCCGTGAGCTGGTCGAGCACCTCATCATCGCCGAGAACGACGAGGAGCAGGCCGTCGCGCTGAACGCCCTGCTGCCGATGCAGCGCGACGACTTCGTCGGCATCCTCGAGGCGATGGACGGGCTGCCGGTGACGATCCGCCTCATCGACCCGCCGCTGCACGAGTTCCTCCCCGACATCACCGACCTGTCGGTCCAGGTGGCGATCGAGGACGACCACGGCAAGCAGAACACCAAGCACCACAAGCTGCTCGACGCCGTCCGGCGCCTGCACGAGCAGAACCCGATGCTCGGTCTGCGCGGGGTGCGCCTGGGCATCGTGATCCCGGGCCTGTTCACCATGCAGGCGCGGGCGATCCTGGAGGCCGCGGCGCTGCGCCGGAAGGCCGGCGGGGACCCGCGCCCGGAGATCATGATCCCGCTGGTGGCCACCGCCCAGGAGCTGGAGCTGGTCAAGGCGGAGATCGTCAAGGTGGCCGAGGACATCGCCGCCGAGACCGGGATCGCGCCGGACTACAAGGTCGGCACGATGATCGAGCTGCCGCGCGCGGCGCTGGCCTCCGGCGAGATCGCGAAGGCGGCGGAGTTCTTCTCCTTCGGCACCAACGACCTCACCCAGATGACCTGGGGCTTCTCACGCGACGACGTCGAGGCGTCGTTCTTCGGGACCTACCTCGACAAGGGCATCTTCGGGGTCTCGCCCTTCGAGAGCCTCGACGTCGAGGGTGTGGGGCAGCTGGTGCGGATGTCGGTGGAGCGGGGCCGGGCGACCCGGCCCGACCTGCACCTGGGGGTCTGTGGCGAGCACGGGGGAGACCCGGCCTCGATCCACTTCTTCGACGAGGTGGGCCTGGACTACGTGTCCTGCTCGCCGTACCGCGTCCCGGTCGCCCTGCTGGAGGCCGGACGCTCGGCCGCGTCGGGCAACGACACCGCCTGAGGTCGTACGGCGCGGCGCCCGGCCGCGCCGTACTCCCCACGCAAAACCCCCGCTTCCCACGTGTTCCTTCGTGTGGGAAGCGGGGGTTTCACGAGTTAACTCGTGAAAGCCGCAGGGCGGCGAGTCACGCCCAACGCTCGGAGGCCGGGACGAAGTCCAGGGTCCGGTCGCCGGTGTAGATCTGCTTGGGACGCGCGATCTTCTGCTCCTTGTCCTGGACCAGCTCGAGCCACTGGGCCAGCCAGCCGGGGGTGCGGCCGATCGCGAACAGCACGGTGAACATCTCCGGCGGGAACTGGAAGGCCTCGTAGATCAGGCCGGAGTAGAAGTCCACGTTGGGGTAGAGCTTCCGCTTGACGAAGTACTCGTCCTCCAGCGCGATCTTCTCGAGCTCCTGGGCGATCTCGAGGAGCGGGTTGACCCCGGTCACCTCGAACACGTCGTCGCAGGCCTTCTTGATGATCCGGGCGCGCGGGTCGTGGCTCTTGTAGACCCGGTGACCGAAGCCCATCAGGCGCTCGTTGCCGTTCTTCACGCCCTCGATGAAGGCGGGGATGTTCGACTTGGAGCCGATGCGGCGCAGCATCCGCAGGACGGCCTCGTTGGCGCCGCCGTGCAGCGGGCCGAAGAGGGCGCCGACGCCGGCGGCGACCGCGGAGTAGGGGTCGACCTGCGACGAGCCCACCGAGCGCACGGCGTTGGTCGAGCAGTTCTGCTCGTGGTCGGCGTGCAGGATGAAGAGCACGTCGAGAGCCTTGACCAGGCGGGGGTCCGCCTCGAACTTCTGCTCGCTCATCTTGAAGAGCATCGAGAGGAAGTTCGCGGTGTAGCCGAGGTCGTTGTCCGGGTACACGTAGGGCTTGCCCTGCGCGTGCCGGAAGGCCCAGGCCCCCAGGGTCGGCATCTTGGCGATCATCCGGACCATCTGCATGTGCCGGTTCTCGGGGTTGTTGATGTCGCGCGCGTCCGGGTAGAAGGTCGACAGTGCGCCGACCGAGGCCATCAGCATGCCCATCGGGTGCGCGTCATAGCGGAACCCCTGCATGAAGCTCTTCACGTTCTCGTGGACGAACGTGTGGTACGTGATCTCGTGCACCCAGTTGTCGTACTCCTCCTTGGAGGGGAGTGCGCCATGGATGAGGAGGTAGGCGACCTCGAGGAAGTTGGACTTCTCAGCCAACTGCTCGATCGGGTACCCGCGGTACTCCAGGATCCCCTTCTCGCCGTCGATGTACGTGATCGCACTCCGACACGACGCAGTGTTGACGAAGCCGGGGTCGTAGACAGCCAGACCCGGGGTGTCGTCCTGCGTCTTGATCTTGCCCAGGTC
>NZ_JCBAJX010000010.1:0-125798 GCF_059766585.1 Nocardioides sp. Z21_20 | reverse complement strand
AAGTTAAGCCTCACAGCGCCGATGGTACTGCAATCGAGAGGTTGTGGGAGAGTAGGACGCCGCCGGACAACACTTCAACGTAGAGGCCATCACAGACCCACGGGTCAGTGATGGCCTCTACGTGCATTTACTTCGCTACGCATTCGCCGCGTCTCGCCCTAGAGTCGATGCCATGGCGGAGCAGCCCGCACCACCACCGGATGCCCCACGTGCGCACCCCGGGCGCTGGGCGCTGAACCAGGTCGAGCGGTCCGGCGGCTTCACGACCCGGGTCACCTGGCGTGCTCCCGACGGCACCATGGCCCGCTGGGCGTCGCGATCGGCCCGGCGTCGTGGCCGGATGGAGTTGCTCGACGCTACGGGTAGGAGCGCCGGCTTCGTGGAGGCGGATCCGACGACTGCACGCCTGCTGGATCGGGCCAACCGGGTGGCCGCCACGTCCTTCGCGCTCGGTGGGGCACTCTTCGCGATCGGTGCGCTACTGGCGCAGCTGGGCAGCGGGACCGTGTGGGACGTCGACGCGGTCTATCTCGTCGGGGGAGTGCTCTTCAGTGTGGGCGGCTACGTGTCGCTGCTGCAGGCCTCCAACACGCCCACCGAGATCGACGAGCGCGGCTCGCTTTCCTCGCCCCGATGGCGCTGGTTCACCGTCGAGGCGCGACAGATCGGCTGGCTCAGCGCGGCCGTGCTGTTCGTCGGCACCCTGCTCTTCGGTGCCAGCCTCGTCGCGGCTTTCGCCTCGGGCCTCACTCCACGTCAGAAGGACGGCGGGATCTGGTTGCCCGACATGGTCGGTTGTGTCTGCTTCCTGGTCTCGGGCCACCTCGCCCTCGTGGAGGTGGGACACGGTCGGATCTGGCGGGTCGTCAACGACCTCGGCTGGTGGATCGTCGCGGTGAACCAGCTCGGGTCGATCATCTTCTTCGTGGCCGGGGTCGCCTCGTTCACACTCCCTTCCACCTCCACCGACCTGGATCCGGGGTTGGCGAACTGGGGGACCTTCGTCGGGTCCGCGTGTTTCGCGGTGGCGGGGGTACTCCAGCTGTTCGAGCGACCGACGGTCGCGAGGGCGGCTGAGCGGCGCTAGCTGCTGATCGGGGCCTGGAGGAGCCCGGCGATCGCGTCGCACAGGAACGCGCCGGCCTCGCTCCAGCGGGCGGGCTCGCCGGAGCGCTCCGCGCGCTCCTCGATCTCGGCGCAGGCGGTGGAGACGAGGTGCGCCATGAGCCTGGCCCGTGACTCGATCACCGACCGGTCAAGGTCCGCGAGCCGGTCCGCGGCCGAGGCGACGATGCGTGTCGAGGTCACGTACTGCCCGCCCACGCGGTGGCGCATCAGGTCCGCGGTCGACGGGTCGGTCAGTGCCTGGCGCAGGAACCGCGCGCGCCACGACGGGGTCGGGAGCTCGGCGAACGCGTCGGTGAGCGGGATGACCAGCGCCCGGACGTCCCCGAGCAGGGACTCGGAGCACTCGAACATCTGCGCCTGGTTCGCCTCCACCGACGCGTAGTGCCGCTCGAGGAGCGCCTGGATCAACCCGGGACGCCCGCCGAAGTAGTACCGGACGGCGGAGTGGTTGCTGTTGCCCGCGGCCTCGGCCACCTGACGGTCCGAGACGGTGGCGATGCCGTGCTCGGCGAAGAGCCGCTCGGCGGCATCCAGGAGGGGCTGCCGGGCGTCCGGACGCGGCATGGGGTTCCTCTCGATCGGTGCGTCGTCTCATCCCGAGGATGTCATTTCGGCGTTTTAAGCCACGTGGCTTAGTATTGCACATTCCGCCCGACCGAGCTCTGCCGATACACCTGCCGCGACCCCTGCACGGGGCGCCGCACGAGGAGACCGACCTTGCCCACGAACACCGACGCCACCCCGGACCAGTCAGGTCCGGCCGACGCGAAGTATCCGCCACCGCCGCCGGAGAGCTCCGCCGAGCGCAAGGGTCGGCTGATCGCGCTCTTCGTGATGCCGTTCCTGATCATCACGATGATGTACGCGACCTACATGGGGACCATGCACGACCCGCACCCGCGCGACCTGCCGGTCGCCGTCGTGGGTCAGGGCGCCGCCGCCGAGCGGTTCGCCGACAAGCTCGAGTCAGGCTCCGACGGCGGACTCGAGGTGCGCCTGCTCGACGACGCGTCCGACGCCGAGGAGCTCATCGGTGAGCAGGAGATCGCGGGAGCGATCACCGTCCCGGCCGAGCGTGGCGCCAAGGCCAAGGTCCTGCGGGCGATGGCCGGCGGCGCGTCGCAGGCCACGCTCGTCGACCAGACGCTGACCTCGGCCGCCGTCGCCGAGTCCTGGGGTGTCGACACCGTCGACATCGAGCCGCTGCCCGAGGGCGACGGATCCGGGACCATGGTGCTGTTCGCCGCGATGGGCATGATGCTCGCCGGCTACGTGCCGCTCAGCGGCCTGCTGATGGGCACCCCGAACCTGCTCCGGGTCCGCCGCTTCCTGCCGCTCTCGATCGGCTGGGGTGTGCTGACCAGCTCGCTGATCTGGTTGATCCTGGACCCGATCGTCGGCGCCGTCGACGGGCACTTCCCGCTGTTCCTGGGGGTCGGCACGCTGGCCACGGTCGCGGTCGCGAACGTCCAGCTGCTGTTCACCAAGGTGCTCGGCCCGTTCGCGGTGCTGCTGGGCATGCTGCTCCTGGTCGTCTTCGGCGTCCCGTCCTCCAACCTCGCGCTCTCGGTGCACACGATGCCGGAGTTCATCCAGTGGCTGAACGGCGTCCTGCCGCTCCCGGCCGCCGGTGAGGCGCTGCGCTCGGCGATCTACTTCGACGGTGCCGGCTTCGGCGGGCACCTGCTGACCCTGGTCCTCTGGCTCGTCGTCGGTGTGGGCCTGTCGGTGCTCAAGGAGCGTCGCTCCGGCCACCTGGTGGTCGGCGGGCCGCTCTACACCGAGCCCGACGCGCCGCTCCCGGCGCTGTCCGGTGGTCCGGTGCGGCGCTACCGCACCCGCCTGATCGCGGTCGCGCTCTTCCCGCTCAGCATCGTGGTCACCGTGGTGACGGTGATGAGCCTGTCGATGCACCAGCCCGAGGTCCACGACATGCCGGTCGCCGTGGTGGGTCAGCCCGCCCAGGCCGACCAGGTCGTGGCCGGTCTCGAGCCGGACCTCGGCGCGTACCTGGACCTGCGGGTGGTGGAGTCCGCCGCGGAGGCCGAGGAGCTGATCGGCAGCCAGGAGCTGGTGGCGGCGTACGTGCTGCCCACCGCCGCCGACGCACCCGCCACGCTGATCACGGCCGGCGGCGCCGGTGCCAGCCAGCAGTCGGCTGTCACCCAGATGTTCTCCTCGGTCGCGGCCGGCAGCGGAGTCGAGCTGGCCAGCGACGACATCGCCCCGCTCACCGACGACGACGCCGGTGGCGCCAACAGCATGTACGTCGGGATGGGCTGGATCATGGCCGGCTTCCTCTTCTTCGCGGTGATGCGCGGCGGAGCGCCCGACCTGACCCGCACCCGTCAGCTGCTCCCGCTGGTCGCGGGCTGGTCGGTGGGCATCTCGGTGTGGCTGTGGTTCCTCTACGACGTGCTGATCGGCGCGGTCAACGGCTATGCGCTCGAGATGATCGCCTTCGGGTCGATCACCGTCTTCTCGGTCGCCTGGGCCAGCGCCGTGCTGATCCGGGTCCTCGGGCTCGGCGCCCTGGTGCCGGTGATGATCGTGGTCATGCTGGCCGGTGTGCCCGCCTCCGGCGGCGGCCTGTCGCTCTACATGGTCCCGGAGATGTTCCGTCCCCTCGCCGACGTCCTGCCGCTGCCCGCGGCCGTGGACATCGCCCGCTCGCTGGTCTACTTCGACGGCGTCGGCGTCGAGGGCAACCTGCTGGTGATCGGGATCTGGGGCGCGGTCGCCCTGCTGCTCAACTTCGCGGTGGTCGACCCGTGGCTGAACCGTGCGAAGGCCCTGGCGCCGGCTCCGATGGGCCCGCGCTACCGCCCCGAGCGCCCGAAGAAGTCCTCGGAGAGCGACGACCTGGAGCTCGAGCTGGAGCGAGAGCTGGAGATGGAGCTCGAGCGCGAGCTGGATCGCGCGGACACCGAGCGCGAGATCGGGCGCCGCAGCTGACGCCCTCGCCTGGGCGCCCGGTCTCCCCGGGCGCTCAGGCGAGCTGCAGCGTGGTCAGGCAGGTGGGGTCGTCCGGCCCGGTGGCCACGTCGGCCTCGCCGCTGCGCCCGTCGTAGCTGACCCGCAGCGTCGCCTCGATGTCGCGAGGCAGCCAGAAGCCGGTGAACCCGTTGGCGAACGTGGTCCGCGTCTCGGCCACCAGCACCTTCCCGTCCGCATCGACGATCTCGACCTCGATCTCGGACTCCGACAGCTCGCCCTGGCAGGTCGTCAGCGAGTGGTTGAAGCACTCGTGGGTCTCGTCGACGTACGGCGCCACCGACAGGTAGAAGCGGTCGTCGGCGACCGCCAGGGACACCTCGTCGTCACCCGAGGTGAGCACCAGCTCGTCGGGACGCACCGAGGCCATCAGGTCGGTGGGCCGGTCGTCGCCGCCGAGCCGGTCGAGGTGGTCGATCACCTCGGCGGTGTCCATCCCCGCCAGGTCGTGCTCGGCCAGCACCTGCTCGGCGCGGTCCGGTGCCGCGGACGTCGGCTCGTCGCTCTCGCCGGCGCAGCCGGTGAGCGTCAGGCTCAGGCCGAGCGCCAGCGCAGCCAGCATGGGGGCCCCCGTGATCGTCATAACGCCACGATCTCCCGGGTCCGCGCGCCCCGCCCGCGGCACAAGGTCCCCTCTGCGCGGACCGTTGTGCCCGGATCGGGCAGGATGCGCCCATGGATCTCACCTACTTCCGCCTCGACGGCGACGCCCTGGTGCCCACCGAGGTCGCGCTCAGCGGCTGGGGCGCCGACCACGTCCACGGCGTAGCCGTCAGCGGAGCCCTCGCCCGGGCGGCCGAGCGGTGCCTGGGCCAGACCGGCAGGGCCGACCTCCAGCCGGCGCGCTACACCGCCGACCTGTTCCGCGCCGTCACCACCGCGCCGTGCCTGGTCACCGCCGAGGTGGTCCGCGAGGGGCCGCGACTGTGCCTGATCGACGCCGTCCTCACCCAGGGCGGGCGTCCGGCCGCGCGGGCCAGCGCGCTGTTCCTCAAGCCCACCGAGAGCGCCGCGGGCGAGGTCTGGAGCCCGGCCGAGCGGCCGCTGGCCCCGCCCGCCGACGTGGTGCCGCCCTCCGAGGAGCCCCGGGTCCCGTTCCTGCACAGTGACGCCGGCTGGTCGCAGGACTTCCGCACCCACCAGAACGCCTCGCACAAGCAGTCGTGGACCACCGCGCTCGCGGTGGTGGACTCCGAGCCGGTCACGCCGTTCCAGGCCGTCGCGGCTTGCGCGGACGGGATCAACCTGGTCAGCAACTGGGGGACCAGGGGAGTGGAGTACATCAACACCGACATCACGCTGACGCTGGTGCGCGAGCCGGTCGGCGTGGAGATCGGGCTCTCGGCGCTGGACCGCGTGGAGCGTGCCGGGATCGCGGTCGGCGCCGCTGCCGTCTTCGACCGCAGCGGTCCGCTGGGCACCGTGGTGGCCACCTCGCTGGCCAACGCCCGGCGCACGGTCGACCTGGCGTCCAAGGTGGACGAGGACGAGGCCCGGCGCGCGTCCAGCGTCTGAGTCGGAAGGCTGCGCGGGCGCAGCGCCGTCGCCTACCGTCGAGAGCATGCCCCTGTCTCGCCGCCGTACGACGTCGCGCCCGCGCGCCGCGCTGCTCACCCTGGTCGCCGGGCTCGTCCTGGCGTGCGCCATGACCGGCGCGCCGGCGTCCTCGTCCGCACCCCGCGGCGAGGCTCCGGCCGCGACGCGTGCGCAGGCCGTTGACAACCCGCTGGCCGGTCGCCCGTGGGGCGTCTACAAGGGCAACGCGGACCAGGCGTGGCGGCCCTACGTGAAGGCGACCGGGAAGCGCAAGCAGTTGCTCGCCAAGATCGCACTGCGCCCCAAGGCCAAGTGGTTCGGCGCCTGGATCCCCGATGCCCAGATCGGCGCGAAGGTGCGCGACTACATCGCCAACTCCACCGGGGGAGACCCCGAGGTGATGGTCCAGATGACCATCTTCCGGATGGTGCCGTGGGAGCACGCCGCCTGCAAGCGGCTCCCGAGCGCTGCCCAGCAGAAAAGCTACCGGCGTTGGATCAACCGCTTCGCGGCCGCCGTCGGCGAGACCCACGCGGCGATCATCCTGCAGCCGGACGGCCCGTTCGCGCTGTGCGCCCCGCGCGGCTCCCGGCTGCCCTCGCGGCTGATCGGCTACGCGGCCAGGAAGCTGGCGGCGCTGCCGCACACCAGCGTCTACATCGACGCCGGCGCCTCCGACTGGCCCAAGGACGACCCGGCCGAGGCCGCCCGGATCCTGATGCCCGCCGGCATCCAGCACGTGCGTGGCTTCGCGCTGAACTCCACCCACTACGTCTCCACCGCCAGCGACATCGCCTTCGGCACCCGGCTGGTCGCCGAACTGGCCAGGCGTGGGGTCCCGGGCAAGCACTTCGTGATCAACACCGCCCAGAACGGGCGGCCCTTCCTGTTCGGCGATGCGGTCGGCTCGCACCCCGACAACGCCGACACCTGCCGGACCAGGACGCAGACCCACTGCGTGACGCTCGGCATCCCGCCGACCACCGACGTGGCCAACCCGCGGTGGGGGCTGAGCGCCACCGAGCGCGCACAGGCGCTGACGCACGTCGACGGCTACCTGTGGTTCGGCCGGCCGTGGCTGCACATGCAGGCGGACCCGTTCGTGATGAGGCGGGCACTGGCGATCGCCCGCACCACCCCGTACTGAGCCGCCCGCGCTGGCAGCCGGTGGTCTGGACCGGCACAATGACCCGGCACCTGCCCCTGCTCTCGGGAGAACCATGTCATCGCGCCCCCGGCTCCGCCCTGCTCTGTGGAGCCTGCTGCTGCTCGCCCTGCTGCCCCTGACCCCCCTGACCGCCCACGCGGCGATGCCCGAGGCGACCACGGCGTCGCTGAGCGGGACCGCCGCCGCGGCCGGCGCTGCGAGCACGCTGAGCCTGCGCCTGACCGGCACCGACGGGCGGCCGATCGGCCGGGCTCCGCTGAGCGTGGAGCGGCGGGTGGGCGGCGTCTGGGAACCGGTGGCCAGCGACGCGGTCACCGACGCCGAGGGGCGCGCCACGGCCCACGCGACGATGTCGCGCGTCGTCGCGGACAACGTCTTCCGGGTCCGCTACGCCGGGGACGCGACGTACGCGCCCTCGACGTCCGCACCGGTCCAGGTCGCGCTCGTGAAGCGGGGGAGCACCCTGACCCTGTCCGGCCCGGGCCGGGTCGTCGACGAGCGCTCGGCCGTCCTGCGGCTGCGCTGGGTCAGCGGCAACGGCGAGCCGGTCAGCGGCCCGGTGCGGGTCCAGACCCGGGCGGGCGGGACGTGGCGCGCGCACACGCAGGTGCGCACCGACGCCCAGGGCCAGGCCACCGTCTCGCTCACCCCGCGCAGCGACAGCCGGTGGCGCGCCGTCGCCGACGGGCTGGACTGGGTCAGCGGCGACACCAGCGGGGTCCTCGCCATCGACAACGTGGCCCCCGGCGTCCCGGTCACCCTGCCGGCCAAGGCACCCAAGCCGCGCCGCACGCTGCCCAAGCAGCCGCACGCCGTCGGCGTCGGCGCCAACCCCACGGTGAGCACCATCTCCACCAAGGTGTGGAGGCAGATGCGCGGGGTCTCCTGGCGCCGCGGCTGCCCGGTCGGGCGCGCCGGGCTGCGCCACCTGCGGGTGAACTACTGGGACTACGAGGGCTACCGGCGTCGCGGCGAGATGATCGTGGCCGCCTCGGCCGCCGAGCGCGTCGCCCGGGCGCTGCGCGCGATGTACGACGCCAAGCTGCCGATCCGCTCGATGTACCGCGTGGACCGCTTCGGCTACTCGCGCAAGCTGCGCGGCGGCAACGACTACGCCTCGATGGCGGCCGGCAACAGCTCGGCGTTCAACTGCCGCGACGTCGTCAACAAGCCCGGGGTCCGCTCGCCGCACTCCTACGGACGCTCGGTGGACATCAACCCGTGGGAGAACCCCTACCGCTCGCGCACCGGCCTGGTGCCCAACACCTGGTGGCACAGCCGCAGCCACGCCCGGGTGGCCTGGCGCTCGCGCAGCCACCAGGTGGTCCGGCTGCTGGACCGGCACGGGCTGCGCTGGACCTACGGCACCGGCGACAGCCACCACTTCGACGCGATCACCGCCAGCGGCCGGGTCCTGCGGGCGCCGCGGTGCGCCGGGGTGTGCCACTGATGAGCTGCGTGTTCTGCGCCGTCGCGGCGGGGGAGAGCCCGGCCGAGAAGGTGCTGGAGACCGACGAGCTGGTGGCCTTCCTGGACCAGCGCCCGGTCTTCAAGGGCCACACGCTGCTGGTGCCGCGCGCCCACGTCGAGACGCTGCCCGAGCTGCCCGCGCCGCTGCGCGACCCGTTCCTGGCCGCCGGGCAGCGACTGGCCACCGCGATGGTCGAGGGGCTGGGCGCGCAGGGCTCGTTCATGGCGGTCAACAACACCGTGAGCCAGTCCGTGCCGCACCTGCACCTGCACGTCGTGCCGCGCACCAAGGGCGACGGGCTGCGCGGGTTCTTCTGGCCTCGCCACGGCTACGCCTCGCCCGAGGAACGGGGGGAGTACGCCGCACGACTGCGGGCGGCTCTAGAGTGACGATCGGTCCACCCCACCAGCGTCGAGGAGTGTAGTCACATGGGTCGTTTTGACGGTCGCGTCGCAGTCATCACCGGAGCCGCGCGCGGCATCGGCTTCGGCACCGCCCAGCGTTTCGCGGACGAGGGCGCCTCGGTCGCCATCATCGACCTCGACGAGGCAGCCGCCGCCGAGGCCGCCGGCCGCCTCGGCGCCACCAAGGCGATCGGGATCGGCTGCGACGTCGCCGACGCCGCCTCGGTCGACGCCGCGATCGCCCGCGTGGTCGAGGAGCTCGGCGGCATCCACATCCTCGTCAACAACGCCGGCGTCACCCGCGACAACCTGCTGTTCAAGATGTCCGAGGACGACTGGGACATCGTGATGAACGTCCACCTCAAGGGTGCGTTCCTGATGACCAAGGCCGCCCAGAAGCACTTCGTGGCGCAGAAGTACGGCAAGATCCTCAACCTCTCCAGCGTCTCCGCGCTGGGCAACCGCGGCCAGGCCAACTACTCCGCCGCCAAGATGGGCGTCCAGGGCTTCACCCGCACGCTCGGCATCGAGCTCGGCCCCTTCGGGATCAACGCCAACGCCATCGCCCCCGGCTTCATCGCCACCGAGATGACCGACGCCACCGCCGCCCGGCTGAAGATGGACGTGGAGGAGTTCCGCAAGCTCAACGCGGAGGCCAACCCCGTCAAGCGGGTCGGGTTCCCCGAGGACATCGCGGCCGCCGCCGCGTTCCTGTGCAGCGACGAGGCCTCCTACATCACCGGCCAGACGCTCTACGTGGACGGCGGCGCCAAGCTCGGCTGAGCGCGCCCGTCACCGCGGGCGCGCCTCCCTCCACGTCGGGTGGCGCGCCCGCACACTTGCTCAGAACCCTTCCCCGCTCGATCCTGCAGGAGCTTCCCGTGCACCGTGTCCGTCTCTCCGTCGTCGCTTTGGTCGCCGCCACCACGATGCTCGCCGGCTGCGGCGGCGGTGACGACTCGTCCGGCCCGCCGAAGGGCCAGGACGTCTCGGAGGGGGCCAGCCTCAACGCGGTCTGGCCGCTGACCGGGCTCGACGCGAAGGGCGACAAGGGGGCCACGCGCGACCACCCGGTGATGGTCGTCAAGATCGACAACACCTCCTCGGGCAGCCCGCAGCTCGGCCTCGGCTCCGCGGACCTCGTGGTCGAGCAGCTGGTCGAGGGCGGGAGCACCCGGCTGGCCGCGTTCTTCTACTCCAAGCTCCCCGACAAGGTGGGCCCGGTCCGCTCGATGCGCGCCAGCGACATCGGGATCGTCTCCCCGGTCGACGGCTCGGTGGTCACCAGCGGTGCCGCCGGCGTCACGATCGCCCGGGTCAAGAAGGCCGGCATCCCCTTCTTCGAGGAGGGCGCGCGCGGGATCAGCCGCGACTCGGCCCGCTCCGCGCCGTACAACGTCTTCGCGGACCTGGGCTCGGTGGCCAAGGCCATCGACGCCGACGAGGCGCGTCCCGACGACTACCTGGCCTGGGGCGAGGAGGCGGACTTCCCCAAGGGGCAGCCCGCCACGACCGTGTCGGCCTCCTTCTCCGGTGGGCACACCACGAACTGGTCGTTCGCCAAGGGCGGCTACACCAACGAGAGCTCGCTGGCCGCCGACGGCGACGACTTCGCGGCCGACAACGTGCTGGTGCTCCGGGTCAAGGTCGGCGACGCCGGCTACAAGGACATGGCCGGCAACCCGGTCCCCGAGACGATCTTCTCGGGCAAGGGCGAGGCCCTGCTGTTCCACGGCGGGCGTGCCGTGCGCGGCACCTGGAGCAAGTCCGGCCTCGACGGCGCGCTCAAGCTGCGCACCAAGGCCGGCGAGCTCACCGTGCCGGCCGGGCACACCTGGATCGAGCTGGTGCCGGCCACCGGGGGCGACGTCACCTTCAAGTGAGGCTCAGGCCTCCGGGGCGGTGCGGGGCAGCTCCACCCCGGAGTCGACCAGCGCGCGCAGTCCCGCCAGGATGAAGCCGATGGCGGTCTCCACGCGCGCGCTGGCCGCGTGCGGGTCCTCGCTGGTGGAGACCGACTCGCCGGCCGAGGACATCGCCCCGAAGAAGATCCTGGCGAAGGTCTGCAGCATCTCCTCGTCGAGGTCCCAGGTGCCCGCGCTGAGCACGGCGCGGACGATGTCGACGACGTTGGCGAAGGTGGAGCGCTCCTCCTGCTCGCGGAAGCGCTCGTAGCCGAGGACCGAGGGGCCCTCCTGGATCACGATCCTGCGGTAGGTGGGCTGACGCACCACGGCGAGGAACGCGCGCAGGCCGGCCAGCGACTTCTCCCACGGGTCGCTCTCGCCGCGCAGGGCCCGCTGGATCGTCTTCGACGACTCCGTCTCGACCTTCTCGAAGACGGCCTCGAAGAGCGCCTGCTTGCCGCTGAAGTGGTGGTAGAGCGCGCCCTTGGTGACCTGCGCGCCGGACACGATCGCGTCCAGCGACGTGCCGGCGTAGCCCTGCTCGGTGAAGAGCTCCTCTGCCACCTCGACCAGCGCCCGCTTGGTCGAGGCGGAGTACTGGGCGCGCCGGCTGGCACCCGGGACCGCGGTGCCCTTGGTACGCAGCAGCTTCGGTGCCGAGGGCTTGCTCATCCGCGCAGTCTAGGGCGGGCCCGGGCCCGGCGCCTCAGGTCGGGCGGGGCGCATCTTCGCCGGGGGCGTCGCTATTCTTCGCGGTCGCGTCATGATTCTTCGCGGTCGCGTCATGATTCTTCGCGGTCGCGTCATGATGGAGGCATGGACGAGTTGCGTGCGGGCACGCTGCTGGTGGCGACCCCGGCCCTGATCGACCCCAACTTCGCCGACACCGTCGTGCTGCTGCTCGACGTGGGCCCCGACGGCGCCCTCGGCGTCGTCCTCAACCGGCCCACGCCGGTCCTGGTCGCCGACGTGCTCGAGGGGTGGAGCGACGTGGTCATCGAGCCGGAGGTGCTCTTCCGCGGGGGCCCGGTCGGCACCGACGGGGCGCTGGCGGTGGGGCGGCTGCGCGACGCCGAGCACGCTCCGGTGGGCTTCCGTGAGGTCTTCGACACGCTCGGGATGATCGACCTGGACGCCCCCGTGGAGCTGATCGACGGGAGCCTCTCGGACCTGCGGATCTTCGCGGGGTACGCCGGGTGGGGGATGGACCAGCTGCGCGCGGAGGTGGAGGAGGGCAGCTGGTACGTCGTCCCGGGTGATCCCGACGACGCGTTCCGCACCGACACCGGCGACCTGTGGCGCGACGTGCTGCGCCGTCAGCCCGGCGAGCTGGCCTGGCACTCCACACGGCCGGTGGATCCCGAGCTGAACTGACCTAGACTGCTCTGTCGTGAGCACCTTCGGATTCTCTTCAGGCGACACCGACGTCCTCGAGGACCGGCGCACGGTCCCGACCGACGCGGGTGACCACGAGCGCTTCTCCCACTACGTGCCCAAGGACAAGCTGACCGAGGCGATGGTGATGGGCTCGCCGGTGATCGCGCTGTGCGGGAAGGTGTGGGTCCCCAGCCGGGCTCCCGAGAAGTACCCGGTGTGCCCGGAGTGCAAGGAGATCTGGGAGTCCATGCAGGACGGCGACGGCTCGGGCCCGGACGCGTGACGGGGCGGCCTGACGCCGTCCCTGCCCCGGCTCTCTCCCCGGCCTACCCCGAGCGTGCGGCGTGGGGGACCGCGCCCTCGCTGCGCGCCTGGCAGTCGGCGGCGATGGCGAAGTACTTCGAGGAGTCGCCGCGCGACTTCCTCACCGTGGCGACCCCGGGGGCAGGCAAGACCACCTTCGCGCTCACCGTGGCCGCGGAGCTGCTGAGCCGACGGGTCATCGACCGGATCACGATCGTCGCTCCCACCGAGCACCTCAAGACCCAGTGGGCCCAGGCGGCCGCCCGGGCCGGGATCCCGATCGACCCGACGTACGCCGCCGGCAAGGGCCGGACCTCCAAGGACTACGTGGGCATCGCGGTGACCTACGCCGGGGTGGCGGTCAACCCGCTGGCCATGCGCATCCGCACCGAGAACTACAAGACGCTGGTCATCCTCGACGAGGTGCACCACGCCGGTGACGCGCTCTCCTGGGGCGAGGGGGTGCGCGAGGCGTTCGAGCCGGCGGCGCGCCGTCTCGCGCTGACCGGCACGCCGTTCCGCTCCGACATCAACCCGATCCCGTTCGTCACCTACGAGCCCGGTCCCGACGGGGTGCCCCGGTCCCGGGCTGACTTCACCTACGGCTACGCCCACGCGCTGGCCGACCACGTGGTGCGCCCGGTGCTGTTCATGGCCTACTCCGGCGAGATGCAGTGGCGCACCAGCGCCGGCGACGAGGTGGCCGCCCGGCTCGGCGAGCCGATGACCAAGGACCTGGTGCAGCAGGCGCTGCGCACCGCGCTGGACCCGCAGGGCTCGTGGATGCCGTCGGTGCTCGAGGCCGCCGACAAGCGGCTCTCGGAGGTACGGCGCCACGTGCCCGATGCCGGTGGGCTGGTCATCGCCTCCGACCAGGACTCCGCCCGCGCCTACGCCAAGCTGCTGCGCCAGATCACCGGCCAGGCACCGACGGTGGTGCTCTCGGACGAGAAGACGGGGTCGAAGAAGATCGCCGCGTTCACCGAGAGCGACGACCGGTGGATGGTCGCGGTCCGGATGGTCTCCGAGGGCGTCGACGTGCCGCGCCTCGCGGTGGGCGTGTACGCGACGACGATCTCGACGCCGCTGTTCTTCGCCCAGGCGGTCGGCCGCTTCGTCCGCGCCCGGCGGCGCGGGGAGACGGCCTCGGTGTTCCTGCCCTCCGTCCCGTCGCTGCTCGGGCACGCCTCGGAGATGGAGGTCGAGCGCGACCACGTCCTACAGCGCAAGGTCAGCGAGGACGGCGACATCTTCGCCGCCGAGGACGACCTGCTCGCGCAGGCCAACGCCAGCGAGTCGGCCTCCTCCGAGCTGGAGTTCGCCTACGAGGCGATCGGCTCCCAGGCCACGTTCGACCGGGTCCTCTACGACGGCGGCGAGTTCGGCCACGCCGGGGAGGTGCACGTCGGCTCCGACGAGGAGATGGACTTCCTGGGCATCCCCGGGTTGCTCGAGCCCGACCAGGTCCGCGAGCTGCTGCAGACCCGACAGAGCGACCGGGCCCGCAAGCAGAAGGAGAGCGCGCCCGCGCCGTCCGCGGCCGACACGGTGAGCGAGGTGTCGACCCACGAGCAGCTGGCGGTGCTGCGCCGCGAGCTCAACGGCCTGGTCGCCGCCTGGTACCACCGCACCAGCCAGCCGCACGGCGTTACCCACGCCGCGCTGCGCAAGGAGTGCGGGGGACCGGCGGCCGCGATCGCCACCGCGGAGCAGCTGCACGCGCGCATCGACCGGATCCGGGAGTGGGCGCTGCGCAAGAGCTCCTGAGCCCGCTTCCCCCGGGCGTCCTACCGCCCGCGCCCTACACTCGGCGCATGGTGGCGGAGACCTCCCAGACGCTGGACCGGGGGCTGCAGGTGTTGGCGGTGCTGGCCGGGACCCCGGGCGGACTCACCGTCACCCAGCTCGCGGGCCGGCTCGGGGTGAACCGCACGGTCGTCTACCGGCTGGTCAGCACCCTCGAGCAGCACGCCCTGGTCCGCCGCGACGGCCACGGCCGGCTCTACGTCGGGCTCGGCGTGCTGACCCTGGCCTCGGCCGTCCAGCCCGTGCTGCGCGACCTGGCCACGCCCGTGCTGCGCGCGCTGGCCGAGGAGATCGGCTGCACCGCCCACCTCAGCGTCGCCGACGGTGAGGAGGCGCTCGCGCTCGCGGTCGTGGAGCCGTCGTGGACCGACTTCCACGTCGCCTACCGGGTGGGGGCCCGGCACCCGCTCACCCTCGGGGCCGCCGGCCGGGCCATCCTGGCCGGCCGGGAGGCCGACGGAGCCGGCCACGTGGTGACCTACGGTGAGCTGCAGCCCGGTGCGCGCGGGCTGGCGGCGCCGCTGCCGGGCGTGCCGGGACTCGAGGCGAGCGTCGGGATCGTCACCATGGGCGACCTGGAGGAGTCGCAGGTCTCTACGCGTGTCGTGGCGGCCGCCGCCGAGGTCGCCCGCCGACTCGGCTAGGGCGCCGCGGGCCCCAGGCTGGCGGCGGCCAGCGGCAGCACCCGGTGCGGGATCTGGGTGGCGAGGGCGATCACGGTGGAGCCGCGGGTGATCGCCGCGTCGGAGAGCACGAGGTCGATGACGCGCTGCAGGTCCGCGTTCGAACGCGCCACGACCCGGCACCACAGGTCGCCCGCCCCGGTGATCGTGTGCGCCTCCAGCACCTCGGGGATGCGGGCCAGGTGCGCGGTGACCCGGTCGTGGCCGCCCTCGTGGGTGGGGTCCTGGCGGATCTCCAGGGTGAGGAACGCGCTGACCGGGAAGCCGAGCGCCTCGGTGGACAGCTGAGGCCCCCAGCTGGTCACCACGCCGCGGGCGACGAGCTTGTCCAGCCGGGCCTGCGCCGTGCCGCGGGCGACGCCGAGGCGCCGGGCCGCCTCGAGGATCGGGATCCGCGGCTCGTCGCAGAGCAGCACCAGCAGCCGGTGGTCGAGGTCGTCCATGCAGGCATCCTCGTGCCGGCGGGGCACGGTGACAACCCGATGCGCAGTGAAACCGGCGCTGGCTGGGCAGACTGCCCACTCTCCGCACGCACTGTTGCGCAGCCTGCGCGGCGCGGTCAGGGTGGCGCGCATGACCACGACACGGCACACCGGCCCCGGCCAGGACCGGCCCGAGCACCACGAGCTGACCGCGGACGAGCTGCGCGCCGGGCTCACCCTCGAGCAGCTGCGCGAGCTGGTGGGCCTGGTCGAGCATGACCCGGCGCAGGACCCGTTCCCGGTCTCCGCCCTGGACGCGATCGGGTTCGTGGTGGGCAACGCGACCCAGAGCGCCACCTTCTACCAGCTCGCGCTGGGCATGGAGCTCGAGGCCTACCGCGGGCCGGAGACCGGGGTACGGGACTCCAAGAGCTACGTGCTGCGCTCGGGCTCGGCCCGTTTCGTCTTCACCGGCGGCGTCACCCCCGACAGCGCGCTGCTCGACCACCACCGCCGGCACGGCGACGGCGTCGTAGACCTCGCCCTCGAGGTGCCCGACGTGGATCGCTGCATCGCCCATGCCCGCGCCCACGGGGCGACGGTGCTCGTCGAGCCGCACGAGGAGTCCGACGAGCACGGCACGGTCCGGCTCGCCGCGATCGCGACGTACGGCGAGACCCGGCACACGCTCGTCGACCGGTCCGCCTACTCGGGTCCGTATCTGCCCGGCTACGTCGCGGCCGGTACCCGGGTGGAGCGCCGCGAGGGCCACCCCAAGCGGCTCTTCCAGGCTGTCGACCACTGCGTCGGCAACGTCGAGCTCGGCCGGATGGACGAGTGGGTGGCCTTCTACAACCGGGTGATGGGCTTCACCAACATGGCCGAGTTCATCGGCGACGACATCGCCACCGACTACTCGGCGCTGATGAGCAAGGTGGTGGCCAGCGGCAACCACCGGGTGAAGTTCCCGCTCAACGAGCCGGCCGTGGCCAAGAAGAGGTCGCAGATCGACGAGTACCTGGAGTTCTACGACGGCGCCGGGTGCCAGCACATCGCGCTGGCCACCAACGACATCCTGCGCAGCGTCGACGTCCTGCGCGGCAACGGCATCGAGTTCCTCGACACCCCCAACTCCTACTACGAGGACCCCGAGCTGCGCGCCCGGATCGGGGAGGTGCGGGTCCCCATCGAGGAGCTGCGCAGGCGCCGGATCCTCGTCGACCGCGACGAGGACGGCTACCTGCTGCAGATCTTCACCCGCCCGATGGGGGACCGCCCGACGGTCTTCTACGAGCTCATCGAGCGCCACGGCTCGCTCGGCTTCGGCAAGGGCAACTTCAAGGCCCTGTTCGAGGCGATCGAGCGCGAGCAGGAGGCCCGCGGCAACCTGTGAGCGCTCAGAGCACCTTGGACAGGAACGACCGGGTGCGCTCGTGCTGGGGGTCGGCCAGCACCGCCGCGGGGTCGCCCTGCTCGAGGATCACGCCGCCGTCCATGAAGACCAGCTTGTCGCCCACCTCGCGGGCGAAGCCCATCTCGTGGGTGACGACCATCATCGTCATCCCCTCGGTGGCCAGGTCCTTCATCACCGCCAGCACGTCGCCGACCAGCTCGGGGTCCAGCGCCGAGGTGGGCTCGTCGAAGAGCATCATGTCCGGGTCCATCGCGAGCGCCCGAGCGATCGCGACGCGCTGCTGCTGGCCGCCGGAGAGGTGCGCCGGGTAGGCGTCCTCCTTCTCGGCGAGCCCGACCTTGGCCAGGTTGCGCCGGGCGATAGCGACGGCCTCCTCCTTGCCGCGCTTCTTCACGCGCCGCTGGGCGATGGTGAGGTTGCTGAGCACCGACAGGTGCGGGAAGAGGTTGAAGGACTGGAAGACCATGCCGATGCGGCTGCGGATCTCGTCCACGTCGACGTCGGGGTCGGTGATCTCCACGCCTTCGACGAAGATCCGTCCCGAGGTGGGCTGCTCGAGCAGGTTCACGCAACGCAGCAGCGTGGACTTGCCCGAGCCCGAGGGGCCGATCACGCACACCACGTCGCTCTGGTCGACGTGGAAGTCGATGCCCTTGAGCACCTCGTTGAGACCGAACGACTTGTGCAGGTCGATCACGTCGATCGCCGAGCCGGCGTGCGCCTCGCGCATGGGGCTCGTGGTCGGATGACTCATCAGCGGGCCTTCTCTGCGCGGGCTTCGAGGCGACGCACCAGTATCGCCAACGGGACGGTGATCAGGAGGTAGCAGACGCCGACCGCGAGGAGGGCGGTCATGCTCTTCTCCTGGTTGAGCGTGTCGCGACCGAACTTGGTCAGCTCCAGGGTCGTCGTGCTCAGCCCCAGCAGGTAGACCAGCGAGGAGTCCTTGGTCAGCAGGATCAGCTCGTTGGTCAGCGGGGGCAGCACGATCCGGAACGCCTGCGGGACCACGATCGAGATCATCGAGCGGGTGTGCGACATGCCCAGCGAGCGGGCCGCCTCGGTCTGCCCCTTCGGCACGGCCTGGATGCCGGCCCGGATCGTCTCGGCCATGTACGCCGCGCCCACCAGGCCGAGGGACACGGTGACCGTGCCGAGGATGCCGCCGGGGACCTCACGACCCGGGAACGCGATCGGGATGCCGTAGTAGAACGCGATGAAGACCACCAGCGCCGGGACGCCGCGGAAGAGTTCGATCACCGCGGTGGCGATCCAGCGGTAGGGCCCCACCGAGGAGAGCCGCATCAGCGCGAGCAGCAGGCCGACGACGAGCCCGAACGCGAACGCGCACGCGGTGTAGAGCAGCGTGTTCTTCAGCGCCGTCGTGATGATCTCGGGGAACATCTCCCGGATCACGTCGACGTCGAAGAACGCGCGCTGCAGCTCGCCCCAGTTGGCGACCAGTGCGAAGCCGCCCAGGACCGCCAGCAGGATGGCGTACTGGATCCACCGGACGATCTGCGCGCGCTTGCGCGGGCTCATCGCCATCACTTGGCCGGGGCGTCGCCGAAGTACTTCTTGTAGATCTTGTCGTACGTGCCGTCGTCCTTGGCCTTGGCGAGCACCTCGTTGACGGCGTCGATGAGCTCGTCGTTGCCGTCCTTGGCCACCGCGAAGCCGTACTGCTCGCCGGTGTCGAACTCCGCGGCCACCTCGACCTGGGGGTTCTTGGAGACGTAGTCGTAGAGCACGGTGTTGTCGTTGATGCCCGCGTCGACCTGGCCGTTCTTCACCGCCTGGGTGAGCAGTGCCAGGTCCTCGAAGTCGCGGATCTCGACGCCGTCGGGGGCGTTCTCGGTCGCGTACTTCTGGCCGGTGGTGCCCACCTGCACCGCCAGCGACTTGCCCTTGAGGTCGTCGAGGGACTTGATGTCGGAGCCGGCCGGCACCAGCAGGGCCTGGGTGGCGTCGAAATAGGGGTCCGCGAAGTCCATCACCTTGGAGCGCTCATCGGTGATGGTCATGCCGGCGGCGGCGATGTCGCACTTGCCCGTCGACATGGCCTGACCGGTCTCGATGCCCTCGAACGGGGTGTCGAAGATGTCCTGCTCGAGGTCGAGCTCCTCGGCGACCAGGTTCATCAGGTCGACGTCGAAGCCGACCACCTTGCCGCCCTCCTGGTACTGGAAGGGCTCGTAGGGCATGTGGGTGCAGACGGTGAGCTTGCCGTCCTTGATCAGCTCGACGCCGGCGTCGGTGGTGACCTTGTCGGTGTCGCTCGCGCAGCCCGCAAGCACGGTCGCGAGTGCGGTGATGGCGAAGGCGGAGGTGATTGCGCGGGGTGTCATGGCGCATAACCCTAGACCAACCGGCGCGCAGCGGCGCGGCGAAGTGACCAGATCAACGCGTGGCGGAGGCGATGACCCGATGGCAACCTATCTGGCGTTCCTGCGGGCTATCAATCTCGGTGCCCGGCGCAAGTACCCGATGGCCGAGCTCCGGGCGGCGTTGGGCGCTGCTGGCTTCGGCGACGTCGAGACGCACATCCAGACCGGCAACGTCCGGCTGAGCACCCGGATGCGCTCGCGGACCAGGGTCGAGGAGGCGCTGGAGGGGGTCTTCCTGGCCGACCGCGGGTTTGAGGTGCCGACCATCGTCCTGCGCCCGGACGAGCTCGCGACCGTCGCCGCGGACGCCGCCGAGCTGGCCGCGTCGGGGCCCGAGGGCGGCGGACACTACGTGTGCCTGCTCAAGCACGACCCGGACCCCGACGGCGTCGCTGCCCTCGAGGCGCTGCGCTACGACGAGCACCGCGCGGTCGTGCGAGGGCGGGCGGTGCACCTCCTCGTCGGGGCGACCTACCTGGGCAGCGGGCTGGACGCGGCACGGGTGGAGCGGCTGCTCGGGCCCGCGACGGCGCGCAACGAGCGGGTGATCAGGGCACTGGCACAGAAATGGGGCGTCGGCTGAGGTGGCGCACCGAGGCGCTGGCCAGGGTGAGCAGCGCGATCGCGACGTAGAGGAGCCCACCGAGCAGGATCACCCGCCGGACCCCGAACGCGTGCCCGAGCGGGCCGAAGAGCAGCTGGCCCACCGGGAGGGCGGCGAAGGAGCCCAGGGCGTCGAAGGAGTACGCGCGGGCGAGCACCTCCTCGGCGACGTTCTCCTGCATCGCCAGGTGCCAGCCGATGCTGAACAGCTCGATGCCGGCGCCACCGAGGAAGGCGGCCACCACCAGCATCACGAGGTCGGGGCCCGAGCCCAGCGCCACGATGGGCAGCCCGGAGACGGCACAGCCGAGCATGCCGGCGCGCAGCGGCCGGCGCAGGCTGATCCGGCTCAGCGCGAGCGTCGTGACGAGCAGGCCCGCAGCGAAGGCCGAGAGCGCCAGGCCCCAGCCCTGGGGGCCGAGGGTGGCGCCGGCGAGGCCGGGGCCCAGGGTGGACCAGGCCCCGCTCTGGATGGCGTTCAGCACGGTCAGCGCCAGCACGACGACCCACAGCCAGCTCGTGCTCCGCACCACCGCCCACCCCTCGCGGAGCTCGGCTCCCACCGAGGCGGACCGGCGACCCGGAGCCCGACTGGGGAGCCGGACCCGGGTGAGCAGCGCTGCGGAGACCAGCCAGGCCGAGGCGTCCACCGCCAGCGCCCAGCCCGGACCGAGTGCGACCACGAGGACGCCGGCCATCGAGGGGCCCAGGACCGCGATCGCGGCGCGGGTCATCCCCAGCACCACGTTCGCCTCCTGCAACAGCGACGACGTCACCAGCTGTGGCACCACGCTCGACATCGCCGGGATGGCCGCGGCCGCGACGGTGCCGTTGATCGCCGCGAGCGCGACGAGCTGCCATAGCTGGGCGCTGTCGGTGATGACCAGCGTGGCCGTCGTCGCCTGGCTGAGCCCGGCGAGGAGGTTGCTGACCCGCAGCACCGTGGCCTGGCCGACCCGGTCGGCGAGCACGCCGCCGGCCAGCAGCAGGGCGACCAGCGGAATGCTGTGGGCGGCGAGCACGACCCCGAGGGCGCTGGGGGAGTCGTCGATGCTCAGCACCGCGAATGCGAGCGCGACCGGGGCCATCGTCGTGCCCGCGAGGTTGACCGCGCGGGCGGCGACGAAGCGACGGAAATTGGGTTGGCCAAGGGCAAGGGCGGATCGGCCCAGCATCATCGCCCCCCGTCGGCGCCCGAGAACGGCCCGCTCGACGGGCCAGGGTGTGATGACACTACAGACGGGGCCGCGCCGTGCAGGAGGTTATCGATCCGTGACCCGACTGCGGCGCGATTGCTGCTTGACCCCCGCTGGGGCGCAGGGGGTAATGAGACCTCCTCACCCCTCGATCTCGGGAGTCCCATGTCTGAGCAGCACCAGGCCGGCCCGCCGGCGTCCGTCCCCTCGTCCTCCCCGCAGCCGGCGGGGTCCGCCCCGGCGACGCGGCGCACGGTGCTGTCCGGCGGCGCGGCGCTGGCTGCCGCCGGGATGGTGGCGTGGCCCGCGAGCGCCGAGGCCCGGCCGCGACTGCGCGGCCGGACGATCCGCCCGCGCACCCGGCTCACCGTGCTCGGCACCACCGACCTGCACGGCAACGTCCTGAACTGGGACTACTTCAAGGACACCGACTTCTCCAACCAGGCCGGGGACCAGATCGGGCTGGCGAAGATCGCGACGCTGGTCGAGGCCCTCAAGGAGGAGCGCCGGGGCGAGCCCCTGCTCACCCTGGACGCCGGGGACACCATCCAGGGCACCCCGCTGGCCTACTACTACGCCCGGATCGACCCCATCACCCAGGGGGCCGTCCACCCGATGGCGCGGGCGATGAACCTGGTCGGCTACGACGCCGCCGCCCTGGGCAACCACGAGTTCAACTACGGCATCGACACGCTGCGCACCTTCGAGTCGCAGCTGAACTTCCCGCTGCTGGCCGCGAACGCGGTCGACCCGGCCACCAAGCGCCCGGTCTTCGCGCCGTACCTGATCAAGCGGTTCAAGACCTCCTGGGGCTACCCGCTCAAGGTCGGGGTGCTCGGCCTGACCAACCCGGGGGTGGCGATCTGGGACAAGGCGATCGTGGAGGGCCGGATCGAGTTCCCCGGGCTGGTCGAGCAGGCCAAGCGGTTCGTGCCGCGGCTCAAGCGGATGGGCTGCGACGTCGTGGTGATCTCCGCCCACTCCGGCGCCGACACCAGCTCGTCGTACGGCGACGCGCTGCCGTTCCCCGAGAACGCCGCGAGCCTGGTGGCCGAGCAGGTGCCGGGGGTCGACGCGATCCTGGTGGGCCACGCGCACAAGGAGATCGGCGAGCGCTTCGTCACCAACAAGGCGACGGGCCGCGAGGTGCTGCTGTGCGAGCCGCTGTACTGGGGCATGCGGCTGGCGGTGATGGACTTCCGGCTCGAGTGGCGCAAGGGCGGCTGGCGGGTCGACTCGGCGCACGCGCAGACCCTGAACTCCAACACCGTCGACGCCCACCCCGCGGTGGCCGCGGCCGTGCGCGAGCAGCACGCCACCGTCGTGGAGTACGTGAACTCGGTGGTCGGGTCCTCCACGACCGAGCTGCTGGCCAGCCGGGCGATGGTCGAGGACGTCGCCATCATCGACTTCATCAACTACGTCCAGGCCGACGCGGTGAAGAAGGCCCTGGCCGGCAGCGCCGCCGCCGCGCTGCCGGTGCTGTCGATCGCGGCGCCGTTCAGCCGGACCGCGCGGTTCCCGGCCGGGGACGTGACCGTGCGCGACGTGGCCGGCCTCTACGTCTTCGACAACACCCTGCTCGGCGTTCGGATCACCGGCGCGCAGCTGACCGACTACCTGGAGTTCTCGGCGCGCTACTTCAAGCAGGTCTCCGGCGCGGGGCCCTTCACGATCGCCGAGGTGACCAACGCCGTCACCGACACCGCGCCCAACGGCACCCCGGACTACAACTACGACATGGTCGCGGGCCTGGACGCCGACCTGGGCTACGACATCGACATCAGCGCGGCGCCCGGGGCGCGGATCAGGAACCTCACCTACGCCGGGGAGGCGGTGCGACCCGAGCAGGAGTTCGTGCTGGCGGTGAACAACTACCGCCAGTCCGGGGGCGGCAACTTCCCGCACGTGCGGGACGCCGAGGTGCTCTACAACGCCCAGGTGGAGATCCGCCAGCTGCTCATCGACTGGGTCATCGAGAACGAGGTGATCGACCCGGCCCTGTTCGAGTCGGTCGACTGGCGCCTGGTCGCGGGCACCACTGCGGTGACGATCACCGGCTAGGCAGACGCGCCGGCCGGGGCGGGGTCACTCTCCGCGGAACACCGGCCGGCGCTTCTCGCCGAACGCACGCATCCCCTCGGCGACGTCGCCGGTGCGCAGCAGCAGGCTCTGGCCGCGCCGCTCGTTCTCCAGCGCGCTCTCGAGTCGGTGCAGGGTGGCGGCGTTGACCGCGCGCTTGGTCGCGGCGAAGGCGAGCGGCGGGCCGGCGACCAGCCGCCGCACGATCGTGTCGACGACCGCGGGGAACTCCTCGTCGGAGGCCAGGTGGCTGACCAGCCCCGCCTGGTAGGCCTCGCGGGCGGTCAGGGGCTCGGCCAGCAGCGCCATCCGCATCGCCCGGGCCCGGCCGATGCTCGCCGCGACCGTGGCGCTGGCGCCTCCGTCGGGCATCAGCCCGACCCGGGCGAAGGCGAGCAGGAACGACGCCGACTCGCTCGCCACCGCGAGGTCGCAGGCCAGCGCGGCGGAGCAGCCGACCCCGGCGGCCACCCCGTTGACGGCCGCCACCACGGGCTTGTCGATCGAGACGATCGCCCGGATGATCCGGTTGGCGCGGTCCAGGGCGGTGACGTCGAAGTGCTCGTGGGCGTCCTCGCCGGAGAGGTCGGCCCCGGCGCTGAACGCGGCCCCGGTGCCGCTCAGCACCACCACCCGCACCTCCTCGCGCGAGGTCGCCTGCTCGACGAGCTCGGCGAGGCCGTCGGCCATCGTGTCGTTCAGCGCGTTGAACTGCTCGGGCCGGTTGAGGGTGATCCACAGGGCGCCGTCGGTGACGCGGGTCTCCAGGTCAGCCAACGTGGACACCGGCCTCGCGCATCCGGGTGATCGCCCGCTCGGTGGTCTCGGGCGCCACCCCCGCGCACAGGTGGAGGAGCACCCGGGTGTCGAAGCCGGCCTCCGCGGCGTCCAGCGCGGTCGCGCGCACGCAGTGGTCGGTGGCGATCCCGCACACGTCGACGTCGCGCACGCCCCGCTCGCGCAGCCAGTCCGTCAGCGGCGCCCCCTGCGCCGTACGCCCCTCGAAGCCGGAGTAGGCGGCCGCGTGCTCGCCCTTGCGGAAGATCGCGTCCAAGGGCTCGGGGTCGAGGTTGGGGTGGAACGCCTCGCCGTCGGTGCCGACCTCGCAGTGCACCGGCCAGGAGCTCTCGTAGTCGGGCTCGCTCGACCAGTGGTGGCCCGGGTCGACGTGGTGGTCCTTGGTGGCCACGACGTAGGCGTAGTCCTCGACGCCGGGCAGCCCGTCGCGGCGTCGATGCAGCAGCGAGGAGATGTCGGCGGCCACCTGGGCGCCGCCGGCGACGGGCAGCGAGCCGCCCTCGCAGAAGTCGTTCTGGACGTCGACGATGATCAGGGCGCGCACCATGGGGGGACCCTAGTACGTCGCGGGGCGCCCGCACTCAGACATGCAGGGTCTCGATCACCGGCTCCCCACGCGACATCGACTGCGCGGGGACCGGCAGCTCGGCCCGCGCGGCCTGGTGCCGCTCCCGCGCCCGCTCGAGCGGCTCGCGGCCGACGACCTCGCCCTTGCGCACCAGCTCGGTCATCAGCGGTCGGTCGTCGCCGTCGTCGGCGGGGACCACGCCGATGCCGACGACCTCGGCCTCCGCAACGCCTGCCGCGCTGAGCCGGCGCAGCGCGGACTTGCGCCCGCCCAGGGACGCCTTGTCCTTGCTCTTCTTGGCCACCGGCACCATCTCGCCGTCGTCGCCCTCGCGTGCGACCAGCTTGTAGACGAAGCCGGAGGTGGGGTGCCCGCTCCCGGTGACCAGCTGGGTGCCGACGCCGTACCCGTCCACCGGGGCGGCGGCCAGCGCGGCGATCGCATACTCGTCGAGGTCGCTGGTGACGATGATCCGGGTGTCGTGCGCGCCGAGGTCGTCGAGCTGGCGGCGTACGTCGCGGGCGAGCACCCCGAGGTCGCCGGAGTCGATGCGCACCGCGCCGAGTCCGGTGCCGGCCACCTCGATCCCGAGCCGGACCGCCTCGGCGATGTCGTAGGTGTCGACCAGCAGGGTGGTGCCGGCCCCGCAGCTGTCGACCTGGGCCCGGAAGGCGTCGCGCTCGGTGTCGTGCAGCAGCGTGAAGCTGTGCGCGCTGGTGCCGGTGCTCGGCACGCCGTAGCGCTGGCGCGCGGCGAGGTTGGAGGTGCTGCGGAAGCCCGCCACGTACGCCGCGCGCGCCGCCGCGACGGCCGCCTCCTCGTGGGTGCGCCGCGAGCCCATCTCGATGCAGGGCCGCTCGCCGGCGGCGCAGGTCATCCGCGAGGCGGCGCCGGCGATGGCGGAGTCGTGGTTGTAGATCGACAGCAGCAGGGTCTCCAGCAGGACCGCCTCGGCGAAGGTCGACTCGACGACCAGGACGGGGGAGTAGGGGAAGTAGACCTCGCCCTCGGCGTAGCCCCAGATGTCGCCGGAGAACCGGAAGCCGGCCAGCCACTCGAGCGTCCGCTCGTCGACGATGTCGGCCAGCACCGCCAGCGACTCCTCGTCGAAGCGGAAGCGCTCGAACGCGTCGAGCGCGCGGCCGACGCCGGCCACCACGCCGTAGCGCCGGCCCTCGGGCAGACGGCGGGCGAAGAGCTCGAAGACCGAGCGTCGCTCGGCCGTGCCCGCGTGCAGGGCCGCCTGCAGCATGGTCAGCTCGTAGTGGTCGGTCAGCAGCGCAGTCGAGTCGCTCACAGGAGACTTCACGCGCGCCAGCCTAGGGGGCCGCGGTGCCTCCGCCGAGCACCTGTCCGGGGTGTGCCACGATGGAGCCGTGTCTGTGTTGGTGTCTGCCGCAAGCTCCGTCGAGGTCGACCCGACGACCATCCCGGACGAGATGACCGTCCTGTCCACGCCATGGGTCACCATCGTGTGGAACGACCCGGTCAACCTGATGTCCTACGTCACCTACGTCTTCCGCACCTACTTCGGCTACGACAAGGCCAAGGCGGAGCGGCTGATGATGGAGGTGCACGAGGACGGGCGCTCGGTGGTCAGCAGCGGCACCCGCGAGGAGATGGAGCGCGACGTGCAGGCGATGCACGAGTACGGGCTGTGGGCCACGATGGAGCGTCAGGGATGAGCGGGTTCCAGCGCCACCGCCGCAGCGGCCGGGTGATCGCGAACTTCACCGGCTTCGAGGCGGACCTGCTGCGCTCGCTGGCCTCCCAGCTCGTCGAGCTGCTGCGCAACGAGCGGGCGGTCCCGCAGGACGGCCTCGACCCGTTCGAGGCGATGATGGACTTCTCCGGCCCGACCACGGCCCCCGAGGACCCGGTGCTGGCGCGGCTGTTCCCCACCGCCTACGCCGACGACGAGGAGGCGGCCGGCGAGTTCCGCCGGTTCACCGAGGGCGCGCTGCGCGACGGCAAGGCGGCCGCTGCCTGCACGATCATCGACACCCTCGAGGAGGCCGGGCTCCCGCCGGAGCTGACCGAGGAGGGGCTGCACATCGACGTGGAGCTCGACCCGGAGACGGCGCTCGCGTGGATGCGGTCGTTCACCGACCTCCGGCTGGCGCTCGCCACCCGCCTCGAGGTCACCGAGGGCGACGAGGAGTACTGGTACTCCCTGCCCGACGACGACCCGCGGACCCAGGCCCACGACATCTACGAGTGGATCGGCTACCTGCAGGAGACCCTGATCGCCGCCGTCACCGGGTGACGGCGGCGACCCGCGACCTCAGATGACGCCCATCGCGAGCATCGCGTCGGCGACCTTCATGAAGCTGGAGATGTTGGCGCCGGCCACGTAGTTGCCGGGGGCGCCGTAGGCGTCCGCCGCGGCCGCGCAGCGCTCGTGCACGTCGACCATGATCTGGTCCAGGCGGGCCTCGGTGTGGTCGAAGTGCCAGGAGTCGCGCGAGGCGTTCTGCTGCATCTCCAGGGCGCTGGTGGCCACCCCGCCGGCGTTGGCGGCCTTGCCGGGGGCGAAGAGCACCCCGGCCCCGGTGAGCACGTCGGTGGCCTCGGGGGTGCAGGGCATGTTGGCGCCCTCGGCCACGGCCAGCACGCCGTTGGCGACCAGGGCCCGGGCGGCGTCCGCGTCGAGCTCGTTCTGGGTGGCGCAGGGCAGCGCCACCTCGCAGGGCACGCTCCACACCGACGCGCCGGCGTGGTGGGTGGCCTTGGGGCGCTGGGCGGCGTAGTCGGAGACCCGGCCGCGGTCGACCTCCTTGACCTGGCGCAGCAGGTCGATGTCCAGGCCGTCCTCGTCGACGACGTAGCCGCCGGAGTCGGAGCAGGCGACGACCTGGGCGCCGAGCTGCTGGGCCTTCAGCGCGGCGTAGATCGCCACGTTGCCGGAGCCGGAGACCACGACGCGCCGCCCGGAGAGGTCGAGGTTGCGGGTGGCGAGCATCTCGCGGGTGAAGAAGACGGTGCCGTAACCGGTGGCCTCGGTGCGCACCTGGGACCCGCCGTAGGACAGGCCCTTGCCGGTGAGCACGCCGGACTCGTAGCGGTTGGTGATCCGCTTGTACTGGCCGAAGAGGTAGCCGATCTCGCGGTGCCCCACGCCGATGTCACCGGCGGGGACGTCGGTGTACTCGCCGAGGTGGCGGTACATCTCGGTCATCATCGACTGGCAGAAGCGCATCACCTCGGCGTCGCTGCGGCCCTTGGGGTCGAAGTCCGAGCCGCCCTTGCCGCCGCCGATCGGCAGCCCGGTGAGCGCGTTCTTGAAGATCTGCTCGAAGCCGAGGAACTTCACGATGCCGAGGTTGACCGTCGGGTGGAAGCGCAGGCCGCCCTTGTACGGGCCGAGCGCGGAGTTGAACTCCACCCGGAAGGCGCGGTTGATCTGGACGCGGCCCATGTCGTCGGTCCACGGCACCCGGAAGATGATCTGCCGCTCGGGCTCGCAGATCCGCTCGATGACGGACCCGCGCGCGTACTCGGGGTGCTTGGCGATGACGGGGCCGAGAGACTCGAGGACCTCGTGCACCGCCTGGTGGAACTCGCGCTCGCCGCGGTTCCGTTCGAGCACCGTGTCGTAGGCGGATTGCAGGTCGGGGGCGAGAGTGCTCATGCCTCAAGGCTACGGAGGGGTTACACACGCCTCACCATCGACCGCCTGCTGGGCCGGTGGCGCGAACGCCGAACGGGCTCGCCTAGGCTGGCGCGGTGCTGACCATCGACCAGGCGACGTACGACGCGATCGTCGCCCACGCCAAGCGCGACCACCCCGACGAGGCATGCGGGATCGTCGCCGGCCCGGAGGGCAGCGACCGCCCCGAGCGGCTGGTCGAGATGGTGAACGCCGCGGGCAGCCCGACGTTCTACGAGTTCGACTCCACCGAGCTGCTCGCCCTCTACAAGCAGATGTGGGCGCGCGACGAGGAGCCGGTGGTGGTCTACCACTCGCACACCGCCACCGAGGCCTACCCCTCGCGCACCGACATCGGGCTCGCCAGCGAGCCCGGCGCGCACTATGTGCTGCTCAGCACCCGTGAGCACGGGAATAACGAGGGCCCTGTGGAGTTCAGGTCCTACAGAATCGTCGACGGCGAGGTGACCGAAGAAGAGGTCAACGTCGTCGAGCACCTACCGGCAAGGAGCCCCAGCTGATGGCCATCGAGGTCCGGATCCCCACGATCCTTCGCACGTACACCGGCGGCGAGAAGGCCGTCCCCGCCGAGGGCGCGACCCTCTCGGCGGTGATCGAGAG
This sequence comes from Nocardioides sp. Z21_20, assembly GCF_059766585.1. Lineage (NCBI taxonomy): Bacteria > Bacillati > Actinomycetota > Actinomycetes > Propionibacteriales > Nocardioidaceae > Nocardioides > Nocardioides sp. Z21_20. Next base: position 97,281 of record NZ_JCBAJX010000010.1, on the reverse strand, counting down.
CCTCGAGGCCAACCACCCCGGCATCCGCGCGCGGCTGATCGAGGGCGAGGACCTGCGCCGCTTCGTCAACGTCTACATCAACGACGAGGACGTCCGCTTCATCGGTGGCCTCGAGGCCCCCCTCTCCGACGGCGACCAGGTCGTCGTGCTGCCGGCGGTCGCCGGCGGCGCTCGCTGAGCGACCCGGCATGGAGCCGGTGAGCGCCTCGCGTCGCACGTTCGTCCTCGTCGACGGCGAGAACATCGACGCGACCCTCGGGCTGACGGTCCTCAACCGGCGACCCGAGCCCGAGGAGCGGCCGCGCTGGGAGCGGGTCACCGCCTACGCGGAGAAGCTGTGGGGCCAGCCGGTCACCGGGCTGTTCTTCCTCAACGCCTCCAACGGCACCCTGCCGACGAGCTTCGTGCAGGCGCTGCTGGCGATGGACTACCGGCCGGTGCCGCTGTCGGGGCGCTCGGACGAGAAGGTCGTCGACATCGGTCTGCAGCGCACGCTGACGGCGCTGGTCGAACGCGACGCCGACGTGCTGCTGGTCAGCCACGACGGTGACTTCGTGCCGCAGGTGGAGGCGCTGCTCGACGGCCGCCGCCGCGTCGGGGTGCTGGCGCTGCGCGAGTTCGTCAACCAGCGCTTCACCGCGCTCGGGGTCCAGATCCACGACCTCGAGGACGACGTGGCCGCCTTCAACGTGCCGCTCCCGCGGGTGCGGATCATCCCGCTCGACGACTTCGACCCCGAGCGCTTCCTGCGCTGACTGGAAGGTGCGCGCATGCGCTTCGACAACCTCCTCGCCTCGGTGGGCGGCACTCCGCTGGTCGGTCTGCCGCGGCTGTCCCCGAGCCCCGAGGTGCGCCTGTGGGCGAAGCTGGAGGACCGCAACCCGACCGGCTCGATCAAGGACCGCCCGGCCCTGAGGATGATCGAGGAGGCGGAGAAGGACGGCACCCTGCGTCCCGGCTGCACGATCCTGGAGCCGACCTCGGGCAACACCGGGATCTCGCTGGCCATGGCGGCGAAGCTCAAGGGCTACCGCATCGTCTGCGTGATGCCGGAGAACACCTCCCAGGAGCGCCGTCAGCTGCTGCGGATGTGGGGCGCCGAGATCGTCTCCTCGCCGGCCGCCGGCGGCTCCAACGAGGCCGTCCGGGTCGCCAAGCAGGTCGCCGCGGAGCACCCCGACTGGGTGATGCTCTACCAGTACGGCAACGAGGCGAACGCGCTCGCGCACGAGCAGGGGACCGGCCCCGAGCTGCTGGCCGATCTTCCCTCGATCACCCACTTCGTGGCCGGCCTCGGCACCACCGGCACCCTGATGGGCGTCTCGCGGTTCTTCCGGGCCGCCAAGCCGGACGTGCGGATCGTGGCCGCGGAGCCCCGCTACGGCGAGCTGGTCTACGGGCTGCGCAACCTCGACGAGGGCTTCGTCCCCGAGCTCTACGACGCCTCCCTCATCGACTCGCGCTTCTCGGTGGGCCCACGTGACGCCGTGCGCCGGGTCCGCGAGCTGCTCGAGCTCGAGGGCATCTTCGCCGGGGTCTCCACCGGCGCGATCCTGCACGCCGCGCTCGGGCAGGCCGCCAAGGCGGTCAAGGCGCAGGAGAGCGCCGATATAGCCTTCGTGGTATGCGACGGCGGCTGGAAGTACCTGTCGACAGGGGCCTACGAGGGCACCGTCGACGACGCCGAGGACCGGCTCGAGGGCCAGCTCTGGGCCTGAGCGGCAACGGCGCGCTCGCCCTCGCGGTTCTCCTCGCCGCCGTGCTGCTCGGCCCGGCCGCCTCCGGCCTGGGCCAGGGCCCGGGGCCGGCGCGCCAGGCACCGGCGCAGCTCACGCTCGTGGAGCCCGCGTCGGACTCCGGGGCGAGGCGCCCCACCCGCACGGTCACCTATCACGTCGAGACGCGGGGGCGGATCAGCACGAGCCTCGCCGGCTTCCGCCGGCTGGCCCAGGAGACCTACGACGACGCGCGCGGCTGGCGCAGGGGCGGCATCGCCTTCCGCGCGGTGCGCCGCGGTGGCGACTTCACGCTCGTGCTCAGCGCGGCCCGCCGGGTGCCCGACTTCTCGCCCGGGTGCAGCGCGCAGTGGAGCTGCCGGGTGGGCCGCTACGTGATCATCAACCAGGACCGGTGGAAGCACGCCAGCCGGGCCTGGCGCGCGGGGGGCGGCAGCCTGCGCGACTACCGGCACATGGTCGTCAACCACGAGACCGGCCACTGGCTCGGGCTGGGCCACCGCGGCTGCACCGGCCGGCGCAACCCGGCGCCGGTGATGATGCCGCAGTCCAAGGGTCTCGCCGGCTGTCGCTTCAACGCGTGGCCGGTCGCCTCGGAGGTGCGCGCCGTACGCTGACGCGACGTCGCCCGCGGGAGATTCTCCGCCCAGTTGGCTAAGCAACGCCCGCCGACGGCCGATCTGTCCTCTCGTGCAGCCCCCCCGAGACAGGCACGCAGATGGATGACCTGGACGAGATCATCCAGGAGTTCCTGGTGGAGAGCCACGAGAACCTGGACCAGCTCGACCACGACCTCGTCGAGCTCGAGCAGGCCCCGGGCTCCCAGGCGCTGCTCTCGAGCGTGTTCCGCACCATCCACACCATCAAGGGCACCAGCGGCTTCCTCGCGCTGGGCCAGCTCGAGACGGTCACACACGTCGGCGAGAGCCTGCTCAGCCGGCTGCGCGACGGCCTGCTGGAGCTGACCCCCGAGATCACCAGCGCGCTGCTGGACATGGTGGACGCGGTACGTCGCATCCTGGCCCAGATCGAGGCGACCGGCACGGAGGGCGAGGGCGACCACACCGAGCTGGTGCGCCGGCTGACCGCGCTGCAGGAGGCGCCGGCGAGCGTGCAGGCAGCGCCGACGGCGGAGCCGGTGGTGGAGTCTGAGCCGGAGCGTCGCTCGGTCACCGAGAGCACGATCCGGGTCGACGTGGAGCTCCTGGACTCGCTGATGAACCTGGTCGGGGAGCTGGTGCTGACCCGCAACCAGATCATGCAGCGCGCCGCCAGCCGCCAGGACACCGAGCTGCTGCGCACCTCGCACCGGCTGAACCTGATCGCCGGGGAGCTGCAGGAGGGCGTGATGAGGACGCGGATGCAGCCCATCGACACGGTGTGGAGCAAGCTGCCGAGGGTGGTCCGGGACCTGTCGCTCGCGCTCGGCAAGCAGATGCGGGTGACGATGGAGGGGCGCGACACCGAGCTCGACAAGACCATCCTGGAGTCCGTCAAGGACCCGCTGACCCATCTGGTGCGCAACGCGGTCGACCACGGGGTGGAGACCCCCGAGCAGCGACTGGCCGCCGGCAAGCCCGCGGAGGGCGTGCTGGTGCTCAGGGCCTTCCACGAGGGCGGCCAGGTCAACATCGAGATCTCCGACGACGGCGCCGGCATCGACCCCGACCGGCTGCGTGCGCGAGCGGTCTCCCGGGGGATCCTCAGCGCCGAGGCGGCCGCCCGGATGGGGGAGCGCGAGGCGCTCGGGCTGATCTTCGCCCCCGGGTTCTCCACGGCGCAGAAGGTCACCCACGTCTCCGGGCGAGGCGTCGGGATGGACGTGGTGAAGACCAACATCGAGAGGATCGGCGGACTGGTCGACGTCCAGAGCGTGCTCGGCGAGGGCACCACGATCCGGATCAAGATCCCGCTGACGCTGGCCATCATCCCCGCTCTCGTGGTCACCACCGGCCAGCAGCGCTACGCGATCCCACAGGTGAGCCTGCTGGAGCTGGTGCGCCTGGAGAACGGCGGCCACGGCGCGAACGGCCCCGGGATCGAGAGCATCCAGGGCACGCCGGTCTACCGGCTGCGCGGCCGGCTGCTGCCGCTGGTCAGCCTGCGCGAGCAGCTCGGTCTCGACCCGTCGCCCGCGCAGACGACGTTCATCGCGGTGCTGCAGGCCGACGAGCGGCAGTTCGGCCTGATCGTCGACGACATCAACGACACCGAGGAGATCGTGGTCAAACCGCTCGGCCGGCAGCTGCGCCACGTCCCGCTCTACGCCGGGGCCACCATCATGGGCGACGGCCAGGTGGCGCTGATCCTCGACGCGATGTCGCTGGCGCAGCGCTCCGGCGTGCTGAGCGAGGCGACCGCCGGGCGCGGTGAGCGCGAGCAGGAGGCCAGCGCCACGCCCGACGCCGACCAGGTGCAGCTGCTGCTGGTGGGCCTCTGCGACGGACGCCGGGTCGGGCTCCCGCTGGCCGTCGTCGACCGGCTCGAGGTGTTCCCCACGGGCCGCATCGAGCGGGTAGGACCGCACCCGGTGGTGCAGTACCGCGACACCGTGCTGCCGTTGGTCCACCTCGACGCCGTGTTCGGTGCCTACGGCGAGCCGGACGCCGAGTCGGCGAAGGTGGTGGTCTGCCTGCACGAGGGGGTCCTGGTCGGCTTCGTGGTCACCCAGATCCTCGACATCGTCGACGCCCGGCTCGACGTGCGCAGCCCGCTCGACACCGGCGGCCACCGCGGCTCGGCGGTGGTCAGCGGCCGGGTCGCCGAGCTGGTCGACGTGGCCCGGGCGGTCACCGGTCTCGACCCGTCGCTGTTCGCCCCCGCCGCCTCCCGCGACCTCGTGGGGGTGTGACATGTCCGAGAAGCTCTGCACGTTCCTGCTCGACGGCCAGCTCTTCGCGATCCCGGTCGAGACCGTCCAGGAGGTGCTGCGCCAGCAGGAGATGACCGTCGTCCCGCTGGCCCCCGCCGCGGTCTGCGGCCTGCTGAACCTGCGAGGCCAGATCGTCACGACCATCGACCTGCGGGTGCGCCTGGCCATGCCGCCGGGCACCGGCGGCGCCGCCCGGGTGCACGTGGTGGTGCGCACCGCCGAGGGTGCCGTCAGCCTCCTCGTGGACCAGATCGGCGACGTCCTCGAGCCGCCGGCGGCCAGCTTCGAGGCCGTCCCGGCCACCGTCCCGGCGGGGATCCGCGCCCTGGTGGAACGGGTCTGCAAGCTCGACGGCCAGCTGATGCTCGTGCTCGACACCGAGCTCGCCGCCACGGTCGGGGACGTCGTCCCCGCCCCCGCGTGAGACCCCCTCACGTGCCCCCCACCTCCACCTGTTGCGCGCTCGGGGCGCTCGACTGCAAGGACCTTCGATGAGCTCTCCGGCCACGTCCCTCGGTGCCTATTTCCGCAACCTCAAGGCCGACCGCAAGATGTTCACGCTGGCGGCGGCCTGCCTGCTGCCCGCCGTGCTGGTGGGCTCGCTGTCGGTGTACCTGATGCGGGGAGTGACCGCGGCCGACGAGGCCGCGCTCTCGATGGGGAGGATCGAGGCCGCGCTCTTCCATCTCGACCTGCGCAACAGCGAGCTGAAGGGGACCGCCTACCGCTCGCTCCTCGAGGACGACGTGACGGCCGTCGCCCAGGACGCCGCCGACGACATCGCCTCCGTCGACGAGGTGTTCACCGCGCTGGCCGGCATCGAGGTGTCCGGCGAGGACCTGACGGGCGCGTTCGCAGACCTGCGGCGCAGCCTCGACGCGAACAACGCGCTGGTGGACGAGATGGTGCAGGCTGCGCTGGGCGACCGCGCCGCCGCAGAGCGGCTGAAGCCCCGGGTGGTGCAGTCCAACGCCGGGCTCGACCAGGTCCTGGAGGGGATGAGGACCGGCATCACCGAGGCCGTGGCGGAGAAGGAGGACGAGGCGGCGCAGCTCGAGTCCGAGCTCAACGTCATCGTGGTGATCGCCCTGGTGGCGGGCATCGCGATCGCCTGCCTGCTCACCTTGCTGATCGCCCGGACGCTGACCCGTCCGCTGCGCCGGACGGTGGCCGTGCTGGAGGCGGTGGCGGCCGGCGACCTGTCGCAGGACCTGATGGTGGACTCCGCCGACGAGGTCGGCCGGATGGGGATCGCGCTGAACACCGCCCTGGGCCGGCTGCGGGAGTCGATGAGCGCGATGGGCGGCAACGCCGAGGCGCTGTCGTCGGCCTCGGAGGAGCTCTCGGCGGTGTCGGCGCAGATGACCGGGGCGGCCGGGGAGTCCGCGCAGCAGGCGAACCTGGTCTCGGCGGCGGCCGAGCAGGTCTCGCACAACGTGCAGACGGTGGCGACCGGGACCGAGGAGATGTCGGCCTCGATCCGGGAGATCGCCAAGAACGCCTCCGATGCCGCGGGCGTGGCGGCCCGGGCGGTCACGGTGGCGGAGGCGACCAACGCGACGGTGGCCAAGCTGGGGGCCTCGTCGACCGAGATCGGCAACTCGGTCAAGGCGATCAACTCGATCGCGCAGCAGACGAACCTGCTGGCGCTGAACGCGACGATCGAGGCGGCCCGTGCCGGCGAGGCCGGCAAGGGCTTCGCAGTGGTGGCCAACGAGGTCAAGGAGCTGGCCCAGGAGACCGGGAAGGCGACCGAGGACATCGGCGCCCGGATCGAGGCGATCCAGGTCGACACGGCGGCGGCGATCTCCGCGATCGCCGAGATCGGGTCGATCATCGCCTCGATCAACGACACCCAGACCACGATCGCCTCCGCGGTGGAGGAGCAGACCGCGACCACCAACGAGATGGGGCGCAACGTGAGCGAGGCGGCGACGGGGTCCGCGCAGATCGCGGCCAACATCACCTCGGTCGCCCGCGCTGCCTCGGACACCACCAGCGGCGCCCACGACACGGCGGCGGCGGCGCAGGAGCTGTCGCGGATGGCGGCGCAGATGCAGCACCTGGTCGGCCAGTTCCGCTGCTGAGCGCCACGCCGTCACCCCTCCGAGCGCCGAGCACTCGACGCTGCCGACCGACCCGAACAGGCAGGCCCAGCACCTCATGACACCCATCTCGGTCCTGGTCGTCGACGACTCCGTGGTCGTCCGCCGGCTGGTGACCGACGTCCTGAACGCCGCCGGGGGGATCCAGGTGGTCGGCGTCGCGGCCAACGGCCGGATCGCGCTCGCCAAGATGCCCCAGCTGAACCCGGACCTGATCACCCTCGACGTCGAGATGCCGGTGATGGACGGGCTGGAGACCCTGCGCCACCTGCGCCGGGACTACCCGGGCACCCCGGTGATCATGTTCAGCACGCCCACCGAGGACGGGGCACAGGCCACCCTGAACGCCCTGGAGCTCGGTGCGAGCGACTACGTGACCAAGCCCGCCAACGTCGGCAGCGTGACCGCGTCCCTGGCCAGTGTGCGCGAGCAGCTGGTGCCCCGGATCAGGTCGCTGTGCGGTGCCCGGGTGCCGGCGGTGCCGACGGCCCCGGCCCCGGCCCCGGCGCCGGGGGCCGCGGCACCGGTCGCCGCCGGCGGGCCGCCCCGGCCGGTCGAGGCGCTGGTCATCGGCGTGTCCACCGGGGGACCCGACGCGCTGGCCACCATCCTGCCCGCGCTGCCCGCCTCGCTGCCGGTGCCCGTGCTGGTGGTCCAGCACATGCCCGCCACCTTCACCCGGCTGCTCGCCGCGCGCCTCGACGCCACGTGCGCGCTGAGCGTCGCGGAGGCCCACGAGGGCGACGTCGTCGAGCCGGGACGGGTCCTGATCGCGCCGGGGGACTGGCACCTGCGGGTGCGCCGCCGGGGCCTGGCCACGACCGTGGCGCTGGACCAGGGCACCCCGGAGAGCTTCTGTCGTCCCGCCGTCGACGTGCTCTTCCGCTCCGCGGTCGAGGTGTACGGCGGGGGCCTGCTGGCCGCCGTTCTCACCGGGATGGGCTCCGACGGCGTCAAGGGAGCCCACGCGATCCGCGAGGCGGGAGGTCAGGTCGTCGCCCAGGACCAGGCCAGCTCGGTGGTCTGGGGGATGCCCGGGGCCGCGGTGGCGGCCGGGGTGGTCGCGGAGGTCGTCGCGCTGGACGCGATCGCGGCCACGCTGACCCGGCGGATCATGGCCGGGCGAGTCACCTGGGGGACGCGATGAGCACCATGTCGCCGGCGGACTTCGACTTCATCAGCTCCGTGGTCCGCACCGACTCGGCCATCGTCCTGGAGCGGGGCAAGGAGTACCTCGTGGAGTCGCGGCTGCTGCCGGTGGCCCGCGTCACCGGCAGCGAGACCATCTCCGCGCTCGTGCGCGAGCTGCGCCGCAGCCCCGCCGGCCCGCTGCGGGCCAGGGTCGTGGAGGCGATGACCACCAACGAGACCTCCTTCTTCCGGGACGTGCACCCGTTCACCGCGCTCGCCGAGACGGTGCTGCCCGAGCTGATGGACAAGCCACGCGCGCAGCGCACGCTGAACATCTGGTGCGCCGCCGCCTCCAGTGGGCAGGAGCCGTACAGCATCGCGATGCTCCTGGCCGCGGCGTTCGCCCAGGCTCCCGGATGGCGCGCCCACCTGGTGGCCAGCGACATCTCCGAGGAGATGCTCGAGCGGACCCGGGCCGGGCGCTACAGCCAGCTGGAGGTCGACCGCGGTCTGCCGGACCAGCACCTGGCCCGGCACTTCACCCGGGTCGGGACGCACTGGCAGGTCGCCGAGCCGCTGCGCCGGATGGTCGAGACCCGGCTGGTCAACCTCGACGCCCCGTGGCCGGCGCTGCCGCAGATGGACGTGGTCTTCCTGCGCAACGTGCTCATCTACTTCGACGTCCCCACCAAGCAGCGGATCCTGCGCCGGCTGCGCGGCGTGATGGGGCCCGGCTCGTACCTCTTCCTCGGCGGCGCCGAGACCACCCTGAACCTCGACGCGGGCTTCGAGCGCGTCCAGATCGGACGTGCGCCGGCCTACCGGCTGCGCGCCCGCTGAGCTCAGCGCCGTCTCGGCGCGCGCACGTCGAGGTTCTGGCGGGCGTTGAGCTCGCTGTGCGCCAGGGCCGGCAGCCCGAGCAGGTCCGTGGCGAGGTTGGCCACGTCCGCGTTGCGCACCGGCTGGCGTCGCGCGCCGTACGAGGGCTGCCGCGAGCCCGGGCGGGCGTAGTCGCGGTTCAGCGCGTAGAGGTCCGCCCCAGCGGCCACCCGCGGGCCCCGGGCGATGAACGGGACGCGGAAGCTGCGCGGGTCGGCGGTGTCGTAGTGCCCGGTGCCCCGGCCGCCGTGGTCGGCGGTCACCACCAGCGCGGCGTGGGCGCGCAGCCACCGGTCCCTTCGCATCGCGGCGACCACCCGACCCAGATCCCGGTCGGCGTGGCGCACGGCGCGCAGGTAGGGACGTGAGAGCCAGCCCGCGCGGTGGCCGGCCGAGTCGGGTCCCGCGAGGTGGACGAAGGTGAACGCCCGGTGGGTGCGGCGCAGGTCGGCGGCAGCCAGTCGGGCCAGCGCGGTGTCGTCCTCGCGCCGGGCGTAGCGCGCGATGCTCGGCCACGAGCGCGCCAGCAGGTCGAACTTCGGCTTGGTGGCGAAGAGCGCGCCGCACCCGCCGGCGGCCCGGACCACGTCGAAGACCGACTGCACCCGGCCACCGGCCCGGTCGTGGACGGTGCCGCCACGGTCCTCGTTGAAGTCGATGCCGTGGCCGCCGCGGCGCGCGTCGACGCGGCGCGAGGTCATCATGCCGGTGTGGTTGGGCAGCGTGATCGTCTGCTCGACCTCGGTGCGGGCGTTCATCGTGGAGGCGCCGCGGGCGACCAGCCGGTGCAGGACCGGCGTGCCCGCCCGCCCGAGCCTGCGGATCGCGACCGGGGTGAGCCCGTCCAGGGAGACCACCACCACGGCGCGCACGGCGCCGCGCGCCACGGTGCGCCCGTGGCACTCGCGCGGCGGCGGGGCGCTGGCCGAGACCAGCGCCGCCACCACGACGGTGACCAGCACGAGGGCCAGCGCGGTGAGGCGGCGGCGGGCCGGTGACCTCCGCGGCGTCATCGCACCACGCTACGACGCCGGCGGCGTTCACGCACGTGACCGCGATCTCGGCGTGAGGTGGCTCGCTTTGCTAACCCTCGGACGTGCGGTGGCCCTACATTGGGCAGTCGTTGTCACTGCGCGTGCTTTGGGGAGGCCGGATGAGGCTCACGGTCGTCGGCTGCTCCGGCTCCTATCCCGGGCCGGACTCGGCGGCGAGCTGCTACCTGCTCGAGGCCCCGCACGAGGGCCGCACGTGGCGGGTGCTGCTCGACCTGGGCAACGGGGCGCTGGGGGCGCTGCACCGCCACGTCGACCCGCTCGCCGTCGACGCGGTCGTGCTCAGCCACCTGCACGCCGACCACTGCCTGGACCTGTGCGGCTACTACGTGATGCGCAAGTACCACCCGACCGGCGCGCAGCCGCGGATCCCGGTGTGGGGACCCAGCGGCACCGCGGCGCGCCTGGCCCGGGCCTACGACCTGCCCGAGGAGCCGGGCATGGGCGAGGAGTTCGACTTCCGCACCTACGACGGCCCCTTCACCGTCGGGCCGTTCCGGATCGACCCGGTCCCGGTGGTCCACCCGGTGCCGGCCTACGCGCTGCGGGTCACCGGGGCCGGGCGCACGCTCACCTACACCGGGGACACCGGGCCGTGCGAGGCGCTGGACCGGGCCGCCAAGGGGGTCGACCTGCTGCTGGCCGAGGCGTCGTTCCGCAGCGGGGTCGAGAACCCCGAGGACCTGCACCTGACCGGCGCCGACTGCGGAGAGGTGGCCACGCGCAACGGCGTCGGCCGGCTGATGCTGACCCACATCCCGCCCTGGTACGACGGGCGCGACGTGCTCGCCGACGCGCGCGAGACCTGGGCGGGGCCGCTGTCCCTGGCGGTCGCCGGCGCGGTCGTCGAGGTCTGAGCCCTCACACCAGGCCGGCGGCGTGCACGCACATCGCCACCTGGACCCGGTTGGTCGCCTGCAGCTTCTCGAAGGTCCGCGACACGTGCGCCTTGACCGTGGGCACCGAGAGGTAGAGCTCCCGGGCGATGTCGGCGTTGCTGAGGCCACGGCCCACGCAGACGGCCACCTCGCGCTCGCGCTCGGTGAGGGAGGCGAGCCGCTCGTCGGCGCGCTCGTCGCGCTCGGGGACGGTCTCGCTGCGCACCCGGCTGATCAGGGTCCGGGTGGCCGAGGCCGACAGGATCGGCTCGCCTTGGGCGACGCGGCTGATCGCTGCGACGATCTGGGCCGGCTCGGTGTCCTTGAGCAGGAACCCGTCGGCCCCGGCGGCGACCGCCTCCACGACGTACTCGTCGGCGTCGAAGGTGGTCAGCACGATGACCTTGGGCGGGTCGGGCGCCGCGCACAGCGCCCGGGTCGCCTGGAGGCCGTTGAGCACCGGCATCCGCACGTCCATCAGCACCACGTCGGGGCTGAGCCGGGCGGCGGCGTCGAGGGCCTCGCGTCCGTCGCCGGCCTCGCCGACCAGGTGGAGGTCCGCACGGCCACCGAGCATCAGCGTCAGCGCCGAGCGCACCAGCGGGTCGTCGTCGACGATCAGGACTCGGGTCACGGCGCCCACGGTATCCATCCGCGCAGCACGAACGCGTCACCGTCGCGGTGGTGCTCGAGGCGGCCACCGCTGAGCTCGGCCCGCTCCTGCAGCCCGATCAGGCCCAGGCCGGCGCCGGGGGTGGAGCCGCGGCGGAAGCCGATCGGGTTGCGCAGCACCACGTCCAGCCCCTGCTCGGGGGAGCCGCTGAGCCGGACCTGGACGAGGGCCCCGGGGGCATGCTTGGCGGCGTTGGTGAGCCCCTCCTGCACGATCCGGTAGACCGTGCGCCCCGCCGTCTGGGGCACCTCCTCACGCGGACCGGCCAGGTCGTCGGCGAAGTCCACCCGGACCCCGCCGGCGCGGGCCTCCGCGATCAGGTCGGCCACCGCGGCGTACGTCGGCTGCGGGCGGTCGAGCCCGGCAGCCGGCTCGTGACCGCGCAGCACCCCCAGGACGCCGCGCAGGTCGTCCAGCGCCCGGTGGGCGGTCTGCTGCACCTGGGCGGCGCCCCGGCGCATCTCGTCGACGCCCAGGTCCTCACGGAAGGCCAGCGCGCCGGCGTGCATCGACACCTGGGAGATCCGGTGGGCCAGCACGTCGTGCATCTCGCGCGCGATGCGGGCCCGCTCGGTGTCGCGCGCCCTGCTCACGTGCAGCGCCTGCTCGGCCTCGGCCCGCTCGGCGCGGCGCTGCAGGGTCCAGATCAGCTCGCGGCGCGAGCCGATGAACATCCCCCAGCCCAGTGCCCCGCCGATCACCGTGGCGTTCAGCAGCAGCATCACCCACAGGGGAGTGGTGCCGATGTTCTCCCGGGTCGCGGTCCAGATCTGGGCCGCGACCAGGCTGATCGCGGCGACGATCGCGATCTGCGCGAAGCGGCGATGGGTCGCCAGGGAGACCGCGGCCAGGGTCGCCGGGCCGGCGGCGAGGCCGGAGACGGCGCTGGCGACCGCGGTGACGACGGCGACCGGGACCGGCCACCGACGACGGCCCAGGACGAGCGCGAAGCAGGGGATCCCCACGGCGAGGTCGACCCAGAACAGGGTCGGGTGCAGGGATAGCTGCTCGCTGGAGACCGGCAGCATCACCAGCGCCCAGAACGCGGCACAGACCAGCAGGCGCCACAGGTGCTGCCAGGCCCGCAGGGGCGGCTGGTACTCCTCGGGCACGGGTGACTCCACGCGGACAGGCTAGGTGCCCCGGGCGGTGAGCCGGCAGCGGCGCGGGGAGTGGGCCACCCCCTACTTTGGTCTCGCGGCCCTCGCCTCGTGTCGGATGGCCAGAGCGGGCCGCGCACGGCAGGGTAGGGGCCATGATCAAGGTCGAAGGACTCACCAGACGCTACGGCGACTTCAACGCCGTCGACGATGTCAGCTTCGTGTGCCAGCCGGGACAGGTCACCGGCTTCCTCGGTCCCAACGGGGCCGGCAAGACCACCACGATGCGCATCCTCGTCGGGCTCACCGCCCCCACCCGCGGCACCGCGACGATCGGGGGGATGGACTACCGCGACATCCCCAACCCCGGCCGGCACGTGGGAGTCCTGCTGGACGCCTCCGCCCAGCACGCCGGCCGGACCGGCCGCGAGGTGCTGAGCCTGGGCGCGAAGACGATGGGACTGCCGTCCTCGCGCGTCGACGAGATGCTCGAGCTGGTCAGCCTCTCGCCCACGGAGGCCAAGCGGCGCATCCGCAACTACTCCCTCGGCATGCGCCAGCGCCTGGGCATCGCGCACGCCCTGCTCGGTGACCCGTCGGTGCTGATCCTCGACGAGCCGGCCAACGGACTCGACCCGGCCGGCATCCGCTGGATGCGCGGGCTGCTGCGCGGGTACGCCGAGCGCGGCGGCACCGTGCTGCTCTCCAGCCACCTGCTCAACGAGGTGGAGCAGATCGCCGACGAGATGATCCTGATCGGCCGCGGCAAGATCGTCGCCCAGGGCGACCGCGACTCGCTGCTCTCCGGCGCGGGCACCGAGTCCGCGCTGGTGACCTCGCTGGACAACGAGGCGCTGGGCCGGACCCTGTCGGCCCAGGGGGTGGCGGTCACCGCCTCCGGCTCCGAGCTGCGCGTCGAGGCCAGCCCGGAGACCGTCGGCCGCGCCGCGCTGGAGGCCGGCGTCGTGCTGACCGACCTGCGCACCGGCAGCGCGGGCCTGGAGGATCTCTTCCTCGAGCTCACCGCCGGCACCCAGCGCGAGGGCCACCCCGACGCCGCGACCCAGCAAGGAGTCCACGCATGAGCACCACCGATCCGATCTCCGTCCAGACACCCCGCTCCGGCTGGGGAGGCCTCGACGTCTCCGGCACCGCCCGGGTGCCGTTCGCCCGCCTGGCCGCGGTGGAGTGGCGCAAGATGTTCGACACCCGCGGCGGGTTCTGGCTGTTGCTGATCACGCTGCTGATGCTGTTGGGCACGATCGGGCTGACGCTCCTGGTGGTGGCGCTCGAGGACGCGCAGGTCACCGCCAACGATCTGTCGCAGATCCTGACGATCCCGCTCTCCCTGCTGCTCCCGGTCTTCCCGATCCTCGCGGTCACCAGCGAGTGGAGCCAGCGCACCGGCCTGGTCACCTTCGCGCTGGAGCCGAACCGGCTGCGGGTGCTGCTGGCCAAGGCGGCCGCGGTCGTCGCGCTCGCCCTGGCGACCCTGGCGGTCGCCATCATCCTCGGCGCGATCACCAACCTGGTCGGTGCGGCGCTCGTCGGCCGGGAGGCCGAGTGGGACCTGGGGGCCCGCTCCCTGATCGGGCTGGTGCTGGTGCAGCTGCTGTACTTCCTGATGGCCTTCGGGCTGGCCACGGTGATCCTCAACACCCCGGGATCGATCACGGTCTTCTACGTGGTGGCCCTGCTCCTGCCGCTGATGGTCTACTCGACGCTCTACTTCGTCTTCGACTGGGCCCAGGACCTGATCCCGTGGATCGACCTGCAGTACGCCACCGCTCCGTTCCTGGAGTCCGGCGACATCGGCGGGCTCGACATCGCCCGGGTCCTCGTCGCCACCGTGATCTGGATCGTGCTCCCGATGGTCATCGGCGGGCGGCGGGTGCTCCGCTCCGAGCCCAAGTAGCACCAGCGGGGGACCCCGGGTGTCGCGGCTTCCGCCCAGCGGCGGCCTGCGCGACACTCGGGGTCCGTCCACGAAGGGAACCCGCATGACCCAGCCGACCACCCGAGACCCGCTGCTGCTGAGCGACCTGGCCACCGAGCTGATCGGCACCCTGCCCGACCACCCGGCCGGGCGGACGGCGCGCACGGTGATGTCCGGCTCGACGATGCGGGCCGTGGTGATCGCCCTGGCCGCCGAGCACGAGCTGGCCGAGCACGACGCACCGCCGGCCGCCGTGCTCCAGGTGCTCGCCGGACAGGTGCGCCTGGTCGCGGGGGACGAGAGCTGGACGCTGAGCGCCGGCCAGCTCATCCCGATCCCGCAGCAGCGCCACTCGGTGCACGCCGACGAGGACTCCGCGATCCTGCTGACGGTCGCCCTCCGCTGAGACGCGTGGGGGCGGTCGCCGGATAGGGTCCTGCGCATGACCTCCTCTGCTCCTGCACCCCGCGTGGACGGCCGCGCCGACGACGAGCTGCGCCCGATCACGATCACCCGCAACTGGCTCGACCACGCCGCCGGATCGGTGCTGGTGGAGTTCGGCAAGACCCGGGTGCTGTGCGCCGCGTCGGCCTCCGAGGGAGTCCCGCGCTGGCGCAAGGGCTCCGGGCTGGGCTGGGTCACCGCGGAGTACGCGATGCTCCCCGCGGCGACCAACACCCGCTCCGACCGGGAGTCGGTGCGCGGCAAGATCGGTGGGCGCACCCACGAGATCTCGCGGCTGATCGGCCGCTCCCTGCGCGCGGTGATCGACTACAAGGCGCTGGGCGAGAACACCATCGTGCTCGACTGCGACGTCCTGCAGGCCGACGGCGGCACCCGCACCGCGGCGATCACCGGCGCCTACGTGGCGCTGGCCGACGCGGTCAGCCACCTGCGCGCCAAGGGCGCCCTCAAGGGGCAGCCGCTGACCGGGTCGGTGGCCGCGGTCAGCGTCGGCATCATCGACGGGGTGCCGCGCCTGGACCTGCCCTACGTCGAGGACGTGCGCGCCGAGACCGACATGAACGTGGTGATGACCGGCGAGGGCAAGTTCGTCGAGGTGCAGGGCACCGCCGAGGGCGCGGCGTTCGACCGCGCCGAGCTCGACGCGCTGCTCGCGCTCGCGGAGAAGGGCTGCGCCGACCTCACCCTGATGCAGCACGAGGCTCTGGCCCGGGAGATCGGCGCGTGAGCCGCGTCTTCCTGGCCTCGCGCAACCGCAAGAAGATCGTCGAGATGCAGCGGCTGCTGCGCGAGCACGCCCCGGACGTCGAGGTGCTCGGCATCGACGACGTCGAGGGGTACGACGAGCCGGTCGAGGACCAGCCGACGTTCGCGGGCAACGCGCTGCTCAAGGCTCGGGCCGGGGTCGCCGCCACCGGGCTGCCGTCGCTGGCCGACGACAGCGGACTGTGCGTGGACGCGCTGAACGAGATGCCCGGGGTGCTCTCCGCGCGGTGGAGCGGCGACGCCGACGCGACCGACAAGGACCTGGCCAACAACCGGCTGCTGCTCGCCCAGCTGCGCGACGTACCCGACGAGCGGCGCGGCGCGCACTTCACCTGCGCGGTGGCGTTCTGCCTGCCCGACGGCAGCGAGCAGGTCGTCGAGGGCCGGATGACCGGCCGGGTGATCCGCGAGATGCGTGGCGAGGGCGGCTTCGGCTACGACGTGCTCTTCGTGGCCGACGAGCACGTCGACCCCGAGCGGACCTCGGCCGAGCTGAGCCCGGCCGAGAAGGACGCGGTCTCCCACCGGGGCCGGGCGCTGCGCGAGATCGCGCCCGCCGTGGCTGCCGCGCTGGCCGGTGGCCGCTCGTGAGGCGGCACCCCTTCGGGCTGCGCCGCACCTTCGCCCGGGCGGTGATCCGGCTGATCGGCTGGCGCCTGGTGGGCACGGTGCCGGCCAAGGGCATCCTGGTCGGCGCGCCGCACACCTCGAACTGGGACTGGGTGCTGACCCTGCTGATCGCCTGGAGCAACGGCGTACAGCCGCAGCTGCTGATCAAGCAGTCCTTCTTCAAGGGCCCCGTCGGCTGGCTGCTGCGCGCCACCGGTGGGGTGCCGCTGGACCGCGACAACCCCGGCGCCACCGTGCGCGAGCTGCTCGAGGCCGCCGCCACCCAGGACTCGTTCCTGCTCTGCCTGGCCGCCGAGGGCACCCGCAGCAAGGGGGAGTACTGGAAGTCGGGGTTCTACCGGATCTCCCAGCAGACCGGCCTGCCGATCAGCCTCGGCTTCGTCGACGGCCCCACCCGCACGCTCGGGATGGGCCCCACCTTCACCCCCACCGGCGACGTCCGCGCCGACATGGACCTGGTGCGTGCGTTCTACGCCGACAAGCAGGGCGTGCGGCCCGAGGGGCGCACCGAGCCGCGGCTGCGGGAGGAGGGTGGCTTGTGAGGGGCGCCGGTGGCTCGCGGGTTTCACGAGTTAACTCGTGAAACCCGCACTTACCACGCGTAGGAACACGTGGTAAGTGCGGGTTTCGCGTGGCCAGTGCGCCCGGAGAGATTCGAACTCTCACTTGACGGCACCTAAAGCCGTTGCCTCTGCCATTGGGCTACGGGCGCTCGGGCTGCAGTCTAGGGGTCAGGCGAGGCCCAGGTCGCGACGCAGCTTGGCGACATGCCCGGTGGCCTTCACGTTGTACTGCGCGACCTCGACGCGGCCCTCGGCGTCGATCACGAACGTCGAGCGGATCACGCCCTGCACGACCTTGCCGTAGAGCTTCTTCTCGCCGAACGCGCCGTACGCCGTGAGCACGGCCTTGTCGGGGTCCGAGAGCAGCGGGAACGTGAGCGCGTCCCGCTCACGGAACTTCGCCAGCTTCTCCGGCTTGTCCGGCGAGATGCCGAGCACCTCGTAGCCGGCCGCCTGCAGGGAGGCGATGTTCTCGGTGAAGTCGCAGGCCTGCTTGGTGCACCCGGGCGTCATCGCGGCGGGGTAGAAGTAGACGATCACCTTGCGCCCGCGCAGGTCGGCCAGGCTCACCGGCTGCCCGGTGTCGTCGGGCAGCGTGAAGTCGGGGGCGGGGTCGCCGGGAGCGAGGCGGACGGACTCGGGCACGGTGCTCTCCTGTCGAACGGTCACCGCACGTAATGTGCAGATCTGTAGTGTGGGTATGACATGACCGTCACGGCGGCCGCACCAAACCTACCGACGGCGCCAGGAGGTACCCGCATGCACGTCCCCGATGGCTTCCTGGACGCACCGACCTCGGTGACCACCGGCGTCGTCGCCGCGGTCGGCGTCGCGGTCGCCCTGCGCCAGGCGCGCAACGAGCTCGACGACCGGACCGCCCCGATGGCCGGGCTGGTCGCTACGTTCATCTTCGCCGGCCAGATGATCAACTTCCCGGTCGGCGCCGGCACCAGCGGGCACCTGATGGGCGGTGCCCTCGCCGCGGTCCTGGTCGGCCCCTGGGTGGGGGTGCTGTGCGTCAGCGTGGTCCTCCTGGTCCAGGCGCTGCTGATGGCCGACGGCGGGATCACCGCGCTCGGCACCAACGTGACGCTGCTGGCCCTGGTCGGGGTCGGCGTCGGCTGGCTCATCTTCCGGGCGCTGCTCGCGGTCCTTCCGCGCCGGATCGCCTGCGTGCCACCCGCCGCGGCGCTGGCGGCGTTCGTGAGCGTGCCGGTCGCGGCGCTGGTGTTCACCGGCCTCTTCGCCGTCGGGGGTACGGCGCCGGTCGACGTGGGCACGCTGGCGACCGCGATGATCGGCTGGCACAGCCTGATCGGCGTCGGCGAGGCCCTGATCACCGGCCTGGTCGTGGGCAGCGTGGTCTCGGTGCGCCCCGACCTCGTGTACGGCGCGCGCCGGGCGCTGGCCCGGCGCACCCTCGAGATCCGCACCGCGGAGCGTGCATGAGCACCCGGCCCGACACCCCGGCCAGGAGGCGCGTCTCCACCCGCGCCCTGTGGTGGACCGGGCTGCTGGTGTCCCTGGTGATCGCCGCGGTGTTGAGCTTCTACGCCAGCAGCCACCCCGACGGGCTCGAGTCGGTCGCCGAGAAGGCCGGGTTCCTCGAGCAGGCCGAGGACTCCCCGGCCGCGGACAGCCCGCTCTCGGACTACCAGACCAAGGGCGTCGAGGACGAGCGGCTCAGCGGCGCGGTCGCCGGCGTCGTCGGGGCGGCCGTCGTGCTGGTGGTGACCGGGGGCCTCGCCTACGGGCTGCGCCGGCGCCGCGACCCGGACCGGGACGCCTGAGGTGGGCGCCGGTCACGGCCACCGGCTCCACTACCACGGACACAGCCGGGTCCACCGGGCCCCGGCGCACCTCAAGCTGGTGACGCTGGTGGCGTTCATGCTGCTGGTGGTGGCGACGCCGCACGACTGGTACGCCGTCTTCGGCGGCTACCTGCTCGTCGTGCTCGCGGTGATCGCCGCCTCGCAGGTGCCCGTCGGCTACGTCGCCAAGCGGATGATCGTCGAGGTCCCGTTCGTGGTGTTCGCGGTGCTGATGCCGTTCATCGCCACCGGCCCGCGGGTCGAGGTCGCCGGGATCGCGCTGTCCGAGCCGGGACTGGTGGCGGCCTTCGGCTTCCTCGCCAAGGCGACGCTCGGGGTGATGGCCTCGCTGACCCTGGCCGCCACCACCGAGCCGGTCGACCTGCTGCGCGGCCTGCAGCGGCTGCGGATGCCGGACCTGATCGTGCAGATCATGGGCTTCATGATCCGCTACCTCGACGTGGTCACCGCGGAGCTGGGCCGGATGGTGACCTCGATGAGGTCACGGGGCTGCGATCCGCGCTCGCCGCGCTACTGGCCGGTGCTGGCCCGCTCGCTGGGGGCGCTGTTCATCCGCTCCTACGAGCGCGGCGAGCGGGTCCACCTGGCGATGATCTCGCGCGGCTACACCGGCACCCTGCCCGACCTCGGAGGACGTCGATGAGCGTGCCGGTGCTCGACGTACGAGGTCTCGCCTACGCCTATCCCGACGGCCACCAGGCGCTCTACGGCGTCGACCTGCACGTGCACGCGGGGGAGCGGGTCGCGCTGCTCGGGCCCAACGGCGCCGGCAAGACCACGCTGGTGCTGCACCTCAACGGGATCCTGAGCGCCCAAGCGGGCTCGGTGGCGGTCAGCGGGCTGCCGGTGGAGAAGCGCAACCTCGCCGAGATCCGCCGCCGGGTCGGGATCGTCTTCCAGGACCCCGACGACCAGCTGTTCATGGCGAGCGTGCGCCAGGACGTCGCGTTCGGGCCGGCGAACGCCGGGGTGCGCGGCGCGGAGCTGGAGCGCCGGGTGATGGCGGCCCTGGACCGGGTCGGGATGGCGGACTTCGCCGACCGTCCGCCGCACCACCTCTCCTTCGGCCAGCGGCGCCGGGTGGCGGTGGCCACGGTGCTGGTGATGGAGCCGGAGATCCTGGTGCTCGACGAACCGTCCTCCAACCTCGACCCCGCCTCGCGCCGCGAGCTCGCCGACGTGCTCCGTTCGCTGGACGTGACGGTGCTGATGGTCACCCACGACCTGCCCTACGCCCTCGAGCTCTGTGCCCGCTCGGTGGTGCTGCACGACGGCGTCGTGGTGGCCGACGGGGCGACGTACGACGTGCTCACCGACGACGCGCTGATGAGGGCCAACCGGCTCGAGCTGCCGTTCGGCTTCGACCCGCGCAGCACGGGGCCGCCGCAGAGGGCCAAGGGTTGATAGCCTTCGACCCACCCGTCCGTCCCCACGTCCCCAGGAGCAGTGAGAAGTGAGCCAGGAGATGTCCTCCCTCGAGCACGAGATTGAGGAGACCCGCGAGCGTCTCGCCTCCACCATCGACCAGCTGGTCTACCGCGCCAGCCCCAAGACGATCGTGCGACGCGAGATCACGACCGTGAAGGCCTACTTCGTCGACGAGGCCACCGGTGCTCCCCGCACCGACAACATCATCAAGGTCGCGGGCGGCGTGCTGGGCACGATCGCGTTCTTCGTGCTCGCCCGCAAGATCACCCGCTGAACGCCGGCCTCGTGACGGACAAGACTCCGATCAAGATGCTCCACGACCGGATCCTCGTGGAGGTCGACACCGACGCGGGGGAGCGGCGCTCCTCGGGCGGGATCGTCATCCCGGCCACTGCCGCGATGG
Source organism: Nocardioides sp. Z21_20 (assembly GCF_059766585.1). Taxonomy (NCBI): domain Bacteria; kingdom Bacillati; phylum Actinomycetota; class Actinomycetes; order Propionibacteriales; family Nocardioidaceae; genus Nocardioides; species Nocardioides sp. Z21_20. Next base: position 76,833 of record NZ_JCBAJX010000010.1, on the reverse strand, counting down.
GCGCTCGGCGCCTGGCGTGGTCGCGGGTCGTCGCGGTCGGACCGCAGGCACGCTCGGTCGAGAAGGAGGACCGCGTGCTCTTCGACCCCGAGGACAAGGCGGAGGTCGAGGTCAACGGCGAGCTGTACGTCGTGATGCGTGAGCGCGACGTGCATGCGGTGGCCGCGGACCGCCTGGGCGACACCGCCACCGGGCTCTACCTCTGAGGTAGCCCACCGACCCAGGTGGGCACACACACGACCGGCCCGGCAGAAGCGTGACTTCTTCCGGGCCGGTCTGATGCTGCCTCAGATGCTGTGCTGACTCAGATGCGGTGCTGATTCAGATGCTGTGCTTGCCGCGGGTGCTGCTGTCGTCCACGCTCCCATCGACGCCGGTGCCGGTGGTGCCTGCGCTGGTCGACCCGGTGCCGGTCGTGGCGGGGTCGACGTGGGCGGCGGCCGCCTGCTCGTCGGCCGCGGCCGTGCCGCGGGGGTCGAGCTGCTCGGCGCGACGCAGCTGCTCGGCGTGCTGGGCGCGGTCGGCCTCGACGCGCTGCTGGTGCTCGCGCGCCGCTGCCTCGAGCTGCTGGGCCTCGGCCGCCTTGCGGTCGGCCTCGGCGCGCATCCGGGCCGCCTCGGCGTCGATCTCGCGTGCCTCGGCGGTGCGCTTGTTCAACTCGGGCTCGCGGCGTGCGGCCTCGTGTCGTAGTCGGGCGGCCTGCTCACGCTTCTTGGCCTTGGACTTCTTGCTCATCGCCACGGCGATCGCGGCGAGCGCGAGCACGACGATGACGGCGATGATGATCCAGCCCCACTCAGGCATGGTTCCTCCTAGCTCGGTGACCGAGGTCCGGTAACCCGATCGGGAGCGGCCAAACCTGGCCCTGGCGCGTCAGTGGGCGGCGAGGTGCTTGCGCCGACAGCTGCCGCGGCCGGAGCGTTCGGTCGGGCCCGGCTCAGTCGCGCTGCTCGCTCAGGTCGAACCCGCGGGGGACCAGGGCGAAGACGAGCAGCCCGACGACCAGCAGCGTGACCCCGCCGATGAGCCCGGTCTGGGTCAGGGCCTCGGCGAACGCCGCGCTGGCGAGGTGGGCCAGCTGGGGGAGCCCGGCGCTCGAGGCGATCGCGCCGGCGGCGCCCAGCGAGTCCTCGGCGGCAGCCGCCAGGGCCGGGTCCAGGCCCTGCGAGACGAGCGCGCCCAGGTCGAGGCGGGCGCCGTAGGTCACCGACGCGATGCTGCCCAGCACGGCGACGCCGAGCACCGTGCCCAGGTCGTAGGAGGTCTCCTCGATGGCGGCGGCGTTGCCCGCCTTCTCGGTGGGGGTGCTCGCCATGATGATGGCCGAGGCGATCGCCAGGGATCCTCCGCCCGCGCCGACCAGCGTCAGCGCGAGGGCCACCGCCGGGTAGGTCAGCTCTCCGGGGACCAGCGACAGCGAGAGGAGGCCGACACCGGCCACGCCCAGGCCGCCGGCCAGCGTGCTCCGGGCCCCGATCAGGGCGGCCAGCGACGGCGCCGCCGCCGAGGCGACAGCGGCGCCTGCGGCCAGCGGCAGCAGGTGCACGCCGGCGGCGAGCGGCGAGTGCCCCTCGACCAGCTGGAGCCACTGGGTGATCAACAGCAGCGCCGCGACCATCGCGAACATCGACGTCAGCGCGGCGAGGGTGCCGGCGGCGAAGGGGGCCCTCGCGAAGAGCCGGACCTCGAGCAGCGGGTCGGGGCGGCGCAGGCAGCGCAGCACGAACCAGCCGAGCAGGAGGACGGCGAGACCGGCCGCCGCCCACCCCGCCGGGTCGGTCAGGCTCTCCTCCTTGCCGAAGCGCTTCACGGCCCAGACCAGGGTGCTCATGCCGGCCACGGAGAGCACGGCCGCGACGTAGTCCCAGCGTCCCGGGTCGGGGTCGCGGGCCTCCGGCAGGATGACGGCTCCGGCCACGATCGCGGCCACCATCAGCGGCACGTTGACGAGGAAGGCCGCCTGCCAGCTGAAGTGCTCCAGCAGCAGGCCCCCGACGATCGGCCCGACCGCGATCCCGAGGGCTGAGGTGGCCGCCCAGACGCCGAGGGCGCTCGCCCGCTCCCCGGGGTCGGTGAAGACGCTGCGGATCAGCGACAGCGTGGTGGGCATGATCATCGCGCCCCCCACCCCGAGCAGGGCACGCACCGCGATCACGGCCCCCGGGCTGTCGGCCAGCCCGACCAGCGCGGAGGTGGCGCCGAAGACGACGAACCCGGCCAGCAGCATCCGCTTGCGGCCCCACCTGTCGGCCAGCGCGCTCATCGAGACCAGCAGCCCGGCCAGGACCAGCGAGTAGGCGTCGACCACCCACAGCTCCTCGTCCGCACTGGGCGCCAGATCGGCCGCCAGGTCGGGCAGGGCGACGATGAGCACGGTCATGTCCATCGACACCACGAGCAGGCTCGCCGACAGCACGGCCAGGGCCGCCCAGCGCTGGGGCTTGGACAATGAGGGCGTCATCTCCGCCCGATGTCTGGCCAACCCGTGTCTACCCATCTCGGGCGTGAGACTAGGCCCCGGCCTCGCGACCCAACGCAGCAGGCCCCCGGCCGACTGTGTCGGACGAGGGCCTGCTGGGTGGTACGCCATCGCGGACTCGAACCGCGAACCCGCTGATTAAGAGTCAGCTGCTCTGCCAATTGAGCTAATGGCGCACGCCGTGAAGCGAGATGAACTCTAACAGCGCCTTCTCCGAGAGGGGAAATCGAGGGGGGGTGAACCGGCCCCTGGGGGCGCCGCACGGCCGCATTCAGGCCTGCGCGAGCACCGCCTGCGCGGCGTTGTGGCCCGCGATCCCGCTGACCGCGCCGCCGCGTCGCGCCCCGGAGCCGCACAGCAGCACCGAGTCGACGGGCGTCTGCACGCCCCACTGCTGGGCCGGGGTCTCCAGCCGGGAGCGGGTCGGCGCCCACGGCCAGTCGAGGTCGCCGTGGAAGATGTGCCCGCCGGGCATGGCCAGCTCGCGCTCGATGTCCTGGGGGATCTTGACCTCGATGCACGGCTCCCCGTGCGCGTCCCGGGTGAGGCAGCCGTCGATGGGCTCGGCGAGGTGCTCGTCGAGGGAGACCAGGGCGCGCCGAAGCGCGTCGGCCTTGACGCCCTCGGGGTCGCGCGCGAACACCGAGGCCGGCGTGTGCAGCCCGAAGTAGGTGAGGGTCTGCCGGCCCGCGTCCTGCGGGTCGCCGAGGATCGAGGGGTCGCTGATCGAGTGGCAGTAGACCTCCCCGGGCAGCCGCTCGGGCAGCCGCCCCTCGGCTGCCGTGCGGTACGCCGCCTCGAGGTCGGCGTAGCCCTCGCCGAGGTGCAGGGTGCCGGCGAAGGCCACCGCCGGGTCCACGCCCGACTTCAGCCGCGGCAGCCGGTCCAGCAGCATGTTGACCTTCAGCTGGGAGCCCTCCGGCTTGGTGGCGGGGTCCTCCGGCTCGCCCATCAGGATCTGCAGCACCCACGGGGCGACGCCTGCCAGCACCCGCCGCCCGGTGACCGAGCGGCGCCCCTCGTCGCCGTCCCAGGTCACCTCGGCACCCGCCGCGTCGGCGCGGATGGAGCTGACGCCCGCCCCGGTGAGGATCTCCGCCCCGGCCTCGGCGGCGCGGGCGCGCAGGGCGTCGGTGAGGGCGCCCATCCCGCCCACGGGCACCCGCCACTCGCCGGTGCCGTTGCCGATCAGGTGGTAGAGGAAGCACCGGTTCTGGATCAGCGAGGGGTCGTGCAGCGAGGCGAAGGTGCCGATCAGGGCGTCGGTGGCGACCACGCCGCGCACGGTGTCGTCGCGCAGCCGTGACTCGATCGCCACTCCGAGCGGCTCGGTGACGAAGTCGCGCCACACCCCGGGGTCGACCTGCCCGCGCACCGCGCGCTCATGGGGCAGCGGCTGCAGCAGGGTGGGGGCCACCACCCGGGCCAGGGCCGCGACGTCGGCGTAGAGCGCGCGCCACGCGTCGTACTCGTCGTCGGAGCCGGTCAGGGCGCGGAAGGAGGCACGGGTCGCCTCGCCCTCGGGGCGCTCGACCAGCAGGCCGCCGGGTCGTCCCTCGCGCAGCGTCGGGGTGTACGACGCGGTGGAGCGCGAGGTGAGCCGGACATCGAGGTCGAGGTCGGCCATCAGCTCGTCGGGCATCAGGCTGACCAGGTAGGAGTAGCGCGACATCCGGGCCGCGAGGCCGGGGAAGGCCGGCGTGGAGACGGCGGCGCCGCCGGTGCGCGCCAGCCTCTCCAGGAGCAGGACCGAGAGCCCGGCCCGGGCCAGGTAGGCCGCCGAGACGAGCCCGTTGTGCCCTCCTCCGACGATCACGACGTCATAGTGGCTGCGAGATGTCGGCATTGAGCCAACCTAGCCGCCGGTGACCGACCGGGGGGTTAGGGTGTCCTAACTTCATCGACAGGGGGGGCGGCGTGGCCCGGATCTTCCGTGATGCCCGGGGCATCGCGCACGTGCTGGGCCGCGACGCGAACGACACCGCGCACGGGCAGGGCGTGGCGATGGCGCGGGACCGCTCCTGGCAGCTCGAGCACCAGCGCCGACGCGCCACCGGGACCAGCGCCGAGCTCCTCGGCGCCCCGGCACTCGCCTGGGACCGGCTGGCACGGCGCGCCGGGATCGCCGCCGCCGCCGAGCGTGCCCATGCCGCGCTGGGGGAGGAGACGCGCGCCTTCGTCGCGTCGTACGTGCGGGGCGTCAACGACGCCCTGCACGCCGACACCCCCGAGTTCGCGGCGCTCGGCGCGCAGCCCCTCGCCTGGGAGCCGTGGACCCCGGTGGCGGTGTTCCTCTCCCAGCACCTGCTGTTCGCCAACCTCACCGCCAAGCTGTGGCGCACCCATGCCCGCAGCGTGTTGGGCGAGGAGGCCGACCTGCTCTCGCACGAGGGGCCGAGCAGCAGCGGGAGCAACGCGTGGGCGGTGGGCGGGCAGCGCACCGCCAGCGGGAGCCCCCTGCTGGCCGGCGACCCGCACCGGGTGATCGAGGCCCCCGGGGTGTACGCACAGGTCCGGCTGGCGTGCCCGGAGTTCGACGTCGTGGGGTTCGCCTTCCCCGGGGTGCCGGGCATCCAGCACTTCGGCCACGCCGGCTCGGTGGCCTGGGCGATCACCAACGCGATGGCGGAGACCCAGGACCTGTACGCCGAGCGGCTGCGCCGCGACGGCGAGGGCCGGGTCGAGGCCCGGGGGCCGCAGGGCTGGGAGCCCGCCCGCAGCCACACCGAGACGATCCTGGTGCGCGGCGCGGAGCCGGCCACGGTGGAGGTGGTGCTCACCGCGCGTGGCCCGGTGATCTCCGGCGAGGTGGGCGACGGCCGGCCGATCAGCCTGCGCACCCCGCCCGACGTGCTCGGCCAGTGCGGCTTCGACGCGCTGCTGCCGCTGCTGCGAGCGCGCACCGCCGACGACGTCGACGCCGCCCTCGAGCACTGGGTGGAGCCGGTGAACAACGTGCTGGTCGCCGACACCGCGGGCACGGTGCGCTACCGGATCGCCGGCCGGGTGCCGGTCCGGGCGGAGGCGAACCGGCACACGGTGGTGCCCGCCGACGCGCCCGGGGGCGAGTGGACCGGCTGGCTGGGCGAGGACCACCGCGAGGACGTGGCGCCGGCCGGGCACGTGGTCACCGCCAACGAGCGCCGCGGCCCGCACAGCGCGCGCCTCGGCGTGGAGTTCGCGCCACCGCACCGGGCCCGCCGGCTCACCCAGCTGCTCGAGGGGCGCACCGGGCTGTGCGCCGAGGATCTCGCCGCCATGCACGGCGACACCCTGCTGCTGGCGGCGCCGGCCTTCCAGGACCACGTGCGCGGGCTGCGCCCGGACGGCCCCGGACAGGGCGTCCGGGCCCTGATCCTGGCGTGGGACGGCCGGATGGACGCCGACTCGCCCGGGGCGGCGGCGTTCACCGCCTGGCGCTCGGCCCTGACGCAGCGGCTCGTGGCCCAGGGCCCGCTCGCCGAGCTCGCCGCCACCCCCGCCCCCTACGACGAGGCGTTCCGGCCCTGGCTGGATGTGCAGGCCCGGGTGGGCCTGGCCCTGGAGGCGCTGCTCGCCGCGGACCGGCCGTTCGGGCTCGACGTGGCGCGGGCCGCGACGCAGGCCCTCGACGACGCGGCGGAGCGCCTCGACCCCTGGGGAGCCAGGCACGTGCTGACCCCGGTGCACGCCTTCGAGGTCGCCGACGAGGATCTGCACCCGCCCGCGCTGGCCTCCGCGCCGCTGTCCGGGGACAACGACACCGTCCGGTGCACCTCGTCGCTGCCCGGCCTCACCGACGAGTGCTGGCGCGGATCGGCCGCGCGCTACGTCTGGGACCTCGCCGACCCGGCGGCCAGCCTCTGGGTGGTGCCGCTCGGCGCCGCCGGCGACCCACGCAGCCCGCACCACGACGACCAGCAACGGGCCTGGCTGGAGGCCCGACTGGTGCCGGTCGTCACCGATTGGGACCAACTGAGCGAGGAGCACGCATGACCTGGAGCACCCGGCTGCCCGACCTGGGCCGCCTGGACGTCGCGCCGGTGGACCCGCAGGCCGACGCCGCGCTGCTGCACGCCTGGGTGACCCAGGAGCGGGCCCGCTTCTGGATGATGTCGGACCACACCGTCGAGGAGGTGGGCGAGGTGTACGCCTGGATCGACCGCCAGCCCACGCACCACGCCTGGCTGGTCCGCCTCGAGGGTGAGCCGGTGGCGCTGTTCCAGGACTACGACCCGCGCGCCGAGGCGGTGGGGGAGACCTACCCGGTCCGCGAGGGCGACCTCGGCATCCACCTCTTCCTTGCCGAGGCCCGGAACCCTCGCCCCGGGTTCACCTCCGCGGTGGTCGCCGCGCTGCTGGCGAGGTCCCTGGCGGCGCCCGGCGTACGACGCCTGGTCGCCGACCCCGACGTGCGCAACGGCGCCGCGCTGGCCCGCTTCGCGCGGCTCGGCTTCTCCCGCGGGCCGGTCGTCGAGCTGCCCCAGAAGACCGCCCAGCTGCTCTTCCGGGAGCCGGACGCCGCCGGGGCCTAGACCACCGCAGCGCGGCCCGTAACCTGCGCGGCGGCGCAGGGTTGTCGGTGCGTCGTCCCTGTCCCCGTCTCGGGCACGCGCAGAAGAGAAGAGTCATGAACACCAGCATCACCACGGTCTCCGGCCCGACCACCACGATCCGCGTCACCGGTGCGCTCGACCTCCCGGCCGCCGCCCGGCTCACCCTGGCGCTGCAGGACGTCGACCGGGCCTCGTGTCGCCGGCTCCAGCTCGACCTGGCCGGCGTCACGTTCGCCGACTGCGCGGGGCTGAGCGTGCTGATCGCGGCGCACCGCCAGTTCCGCGGGGCGCCCACCCGGCTGCGGGTGGGGCCGGTGAGCCCCGCCGTACGGCGCATCGTCGCGCTCGCCCGGGTGGAGCGGATCCTGGACCCGCTGATCGCGGCCTGAGAACGAGAAAAGACCCCCTCCCTCCTGCGTGCAGGGGAGAGGGGGTCTTTTGCTTGGGGTGAACGACGGGACTTGAACCCGCGACATCCGCGACCACAACGCGGCGCTCTACCAACTGAGCTACGCCCACCATGGTTCCGGCGCAGGGCCGGAACGCAGAAGAAGTGTAACGGGTGTCAGACGCCGGGTTGACCACCGGGGGTCGGAGCGGGATCGGCGAGCCCGGTCAGCGCCCCGCCGTGGCGGGCGGCGATCGCGCGGGCGGTCTCGCTGTCGGGGCCCGGCGGCGGCACGAAGACGGCCTCGCGGTAGTAGCGAAGCTCCTCGATGCTCTCCTGGATGTCGGCCAGGGCGCGGTGGTTGCCGCGCTTGGCCGGGGCCTGGAAGTAGGCCCGGGGGAACCACCGGCGGGAGAGCTCCTTGATCGAGGAGACGTCCACGATCCGGTAGTGCAGGAACGACTCGAGCGTCACCATGTCGCGCGCCAGGAAGGCCCGGTCGGTGGCCACCGTGTTCCCGGCCAGCGGCGGGCGGCTGCCGTCGGGGCAGTGCTCGCGGATGTAGCCGAGCACCTGCTCCTCCGCCTCGCCCAGGGTGAGGCCGCGCTCCAGCTCGGTGAGCAGACCGGACTTCTCGTGCATGTCGCGCACGAAGTCACCCATCTGGTCGATCGCCTCGGCGGGGGGCTTGATGATCAGGTCGACACCCTCGCCCAGCACGTTCAGGTCGAAGTCGGTAACCAGGGCGGCGACCTCGATGAGGGCGTCGGCGCGCAGGTCGAGGCCGGTCATCTCGCAGTCGATCCAGACAAGTCGTTCGTTCACGATCAACCACACTACCCACGGGACTTATGGCCTGCTTGCAGGGTGTTGCTCAGCAAGCCCTCAGCCGAGCCGTCTAGGGTCGAGGCGTGTGGCACTGGCTGGGACTCCTGGGGCGCGTCGTCGTCGGTGGCATCTGGATCGTCGCCGGGGCGCTGAAGATCCCCGATCCCGCGGCCAGCGTCCGCGCGGTGCGGGCCTACGACCTGCTCCCCGAGGCGATCGTCCCGGCGGTGGGCTACCTGCTGCCGGTGCTCGAGGTCGTCGTCGGCGTGTGCCTGGTCCTCGGACTGCTGGTGCGCTTCAACGCGCTGATCTCGGCGCTGCTCAACGCGGCGTTCATCGTGGGCATCTCCGCGGCCTGGGCGCGCGGGATGTCCATCGACTGCGGGTGCTTCGGCGGCGGTGGCGTGCAGGCAGGGGCCGAGGACAAGTACCCCGGGGAGATCGCCCGCGACGTCGTGCTGATGCTGGTCTCCCTCGCGCTCGCCTGGCGCCCCCGCACCAGGCTTGCGCTCGACAATTGGCTGTTCGGGCTCTCCCGCCCGGTCACGAGAGGAATGACGAATGTCGAAGAAGGCTAGCCAGCAGTCCCGCGCGGAGCGTGCGGCGGCGGCGTTGCAGGAGCAGAGGGCGCGTGAGCGCAACTCCCGGTTGGCCATCGTCGGTGCCGTGATCGCCGTGCTCGTGGTGATCGTGGGGGGTGGGGTGTGGTGGAACGCCTCACGCGACAGCACCGGCAGCGAGCCCTCCGCGGCGCCCGCCGGCACCACCGACGACTACGGCATCGTGCTGGGCGAGGAGTCCGCGCCCAAGACCGTCACCATCTACGAGGACCTGCTCTGCCCCAACTGCGCGATGTTCGAGGAGGTCGTCAGCGACGACCTGCGCGAGGCGGTCGAGGCGGGCAAGATCAAGCTGGAGTTCCGGCTGGTGTCCTTCCTGGACCAGGCCTCCACCAACGAGTACTCCTCGCGTGCGCTCAACGCCGCGCTGGTCGTCCTGGACACCTCCGGCAAGGACGTCTTCTGGGACTTCCACGACATGCTGATGGACCAGCAGCCCGCCGAGGGCGGCCCCGGCCAGAGCGACGACGAGCTGATCGAGATGGCGGTCGAGGCCGGCGCCGACGAAGACGCGATCCGCAAGCCGATCGAGGACAAGGTCTTCGAGCAGTGGGGTGCCAACGCCACCGACGAGATGTCGAAGAACGGCGTCAACGGCACCCCGACCACGCTGGTGGACGGCGAGGTGCTCGAGGGCGAGACGCTGCAGGAGATGGCGGACAAGCTCAACGAGGCCATCTCCTGAGCGCGCCGGGCGACCTCTCGGAGTTCATCGCCGGGCTGCCGAAGGCCGAGCTCCACGTGCACCAGGTGGGCTCGGCCTCGCCCCGGATCGTCTCCGAGCTGGCCGCCCGGCATCCCGGCACGGTGCCCGCCGACCCCGAGGCGCTGCGCGAGTTCATGACCTTCCGCGACTTCGCGCACTTCATCGAGGTCTACGTCGCTGTCGTCGACCTGATCCGGACCCCCGAGGACATCCGGCTGCTGACCTACGAGGTGGCCCGGGAGATGGCCCAGGGCCAGCAGGTCCGCTACGCCGAGCTCACCTGCACGCCGTACACCTCGGTGCTGGCGGGGGTGCCGATCGAGGCCTACACCGAGGCCATCGAGGACGCCCGCGTGCACGCCGAGCGCGACTTCGGGATCAGCCTGCGCTGGATCTACGACATCCCCGGGGAGCTCGGCCTGCCCGCGGCGGAGGCGACCCTGGAGTACGCGCTGAGGCACCGCACCGAGGCGCTCGTCGGGTTCGGGCTGGGCGGTCCCGAGATCGGCGTCCCGCGCGCGCAGTTCCAGCCGCACTTCGACGCCGCCCGCGCGGCCGAGCTGCACAGCGTGCCGCACGCCGGCGAGACCACCGGCCCGGAGACGATCTGGGACGCGCTGCGCCTGCTCGGCGCCGAGCGGATCGGGCACGGCACCTCCGCGGTGCGCGACCCGGCCCTGGTCGCGCACCTGGCCGAGCACCGGATCCCGCTGGAGGTCTGCCCGACCTCCAACCTCGCCACCCGGGCGGTGCCGAGCCTCGCGGAGCACCCGCTGCGCGCGCTGCACGAGGCCGGCGTCGTGGTCACCGTGAACAGCGACGACCCGCCCATGTTCGCGACCACGCTGAACCGTGAGTACCAGCTGGCCGCGGGCCTGCTCGAGCTCGACCGGGCGGGCGTCGCGGCCCTCGCGGTCGCGGCCGTCGACGCGTCGTTCCTCGACGAGGCGGGCAAGGCAGGCCTGCGCGCCGAGATCGCGGCGTACGCGGCGAGCGTCTGAGGGGGGTCATGCCCGGCCCCAGGGCCAGGCGCACGTCGTCCCCGGCGTGCCTCTCCTGATGGCGCCGCCTTGTCTGGAGTCGTTCCATTTCTTGTCTGCTTCGCGGGGTGTGTTCGAGGCCCCATCGGGTACTGCGAACCGCGTTGACCGAACGCAGCCAGAGGCACGAGAAGGAGACAGGAATGGATCCGAGCAAGCCGGCCAAGGCCGTCAAGGAAGCACTCGAGGCGACCGCCGAGAAGGCGGCCGACATGGTCACCCCCAGAGTTCCCGGTACGCCGGGAGCCGCCCCGGCGACCCTCGAGGAGCCGACGGAGCCCACGCCTCCGCTGCCGCCCAAGGACGACCAGGGCACACCCGAGACGCGCACCCCCACGGGTGCCGAGACCGGGGCACCGCCCACCGCGGTCGCCCAGCAGGGCGCCTACCTGACCACCGCGAACGGCGCGCGCCTGCGCGACACCGACCACTCGCTGAAGGCGGGGCCGCGCGGCCCGACGCTGCTGCAGGACCACCACCTGCGCGAGAAGATCATGCACTTCGACCACGAGCGCATCCCGGAGCGCGTGGTGCACGCCCGCGGCGCCGGCGTGCACGGCTCCTTCGAGGGCTACGGGACGGCCGAGAACGTGACCAAGGCCGGCTTCCTGGCCAAGGGCAAGAAGACCGACGTGTTCGTCCGGTTCTCCACCGTGCTCGGCTCGCGCGGCTCCGCGGACACGGTGCGCGACACCCGTGGCTTCGCGACGAAGTTCTACACCGACGAGGGCACCTTCGACCTGGTCGCCAACAACATCCCGGTCTTCTTCATCCAGGACGGCATCAAGTTCCCCGATGTCATCCACGCGGGCAAGCCGCACCCTGACCGGGAGATCCCGCAGGCCCAGAGCGCGCACGACACGTTCTGGGACTTCGTCTCGCTGCACACCGAGGCGCAGCACCACACCATGTGGAACATGTCCGACCGGGGCATCCCGCGCTCCTACCGGATGATGGAGGGCTTCGGCGTGCACACCTTCCGCCTCGTCAACGAGGCGGGGGAGACGGCGCTGGCCAAGTTCCACTGGAAGCCCAAGCTCGGCGTGCACTCGCTGACCTGGGAGGAGGCGCAGCTGATCGGTGGTCTGGATCCGGACTACCACCGCCGCGACCTCTTCGACGCGATCGAGTCGGGCGCCTACCCCGAGTGGGAGCTGGGCATCCAGGTCTTCCCGGACACCCCCGAGGAGATGTTCGAGGGCATCGACCTGCTGGACCCGACGAAGTTCGTGCCCGAGGAGCTCGCGCCGGTGCAGGCCGTCGGCAAGCTGACCCTGAACCGCAACACCACGAACTTCTTCGCCGAGACCGAGCAGGTCGCGTTCCACGTGGGGCACCTGCCGCCCGGGATCGACGTCACCAACGACCCGCTGCTGCAGGCCCGTCTGTTCTCGTACCTCGACACTCAGCTCACCCGCCTGGGCGGGCCGAACTTCGTCCAGATCCCGATCAACCGGCCGCACGCGCCGGTCAACGATCTGAACCGGGAGGGGTTCCACCAGCACGCCGTGCACGGCGGGGTGGCGGCGTACAAGCCGAACTCGCTGGACGGCGGGAACCCCTCGCCGGCGAGCACCGAGGAAGGCGCGTTCATCGACGTGCCGGTGCGGGTGCCCGAGGCGACCAAGGTGCGGGAGAACCCGGCGACCTTCGACGACCACTACAGCCAGGTGCGTCTGTTCTGGCGCAGCATGAGCCCGGTCGAGAAGGAGCACATCATCCGGGCCTACACCTTCGAGCTGGGCAAGTGCTACGAGCAGGCCATCAAGGAGCGCCAGCTCCAGTGCCTGGCCAACATCGACCCGGTGCTCTGCTCGGAGGTGGCCACGGGCCTCGGCCTGCCGGTGCCCAACCCCACCGTCGAGCTCGTCGACTCCGACCCGAGCCCGGCGCTCTCCCAGGTCGGCCAGGTCTGGCCGCCCGACGGCCGGATGGTCGGCATCGTGGTCGACCCCGACGGTGACCTCGACGGCGTCCGCGCCCTGCGCCAGGCGGTCTTCGCCGCGGGCATGGTGCCGCTGCTGATCGGGCCGCACGGCGGGATGGTCGGCGAGATGCCGATGCAGCGCAGCTTCTCCACCGGTCGCTCGGTCGAGTTCGACGTGCTGCTGCTCGCCGGCTCCCCGGTCCCGGCCCCCGACGCGCTGCCGGCGCGTGAGGCCGAGGCTGCTGCCGCGAGCACGACGTCGCTGGACCCGCGTGTCGTGATGATGATCGAGGAGTCCTGGCGCCACGCGAAGGTCATCGGCGCCTGGGGTGCCGGCGTCGACGTGCTCACCACGACCGGCGTCGTGGGCTCGCCCGGCGTGGTCACCGGTGAGGACGCCGCGAGCGTCTTTGCCGAGGTGCAGCAGCTGATGGGCTCGCACCGCGTGTGGGAGAGGTTCCCCGCCACCGTGGCGTGATGCCTACGAACGGCGATACGTGCCGGTCACCCCGCCTGGGGTGGCCGGCACGTCGTCGTTCGGGTCAGGCCGTTGAGCGCTGCTCGGCGCGGAGCTCGGCGAGCCGCTCGCGGAGCTCGGGGTCCTCCATCACCAGGTAGACCAGTCCGCAGTCCTCGGGGCCGGCGGCGCCGGGGAAGCACAGCAGGCAGTCCTCACCCGGGCGGATCGGGCACTTCGGGTTGGGGCGCACCTTCGTCCGGTGCAGGTCGCTCATCGCCCATCACCTCCACTCCCAGATTAGCCCTGGCGCACGGGGGCCAGCAGGGTGGCGGGGGCTCTCCTGCCCGGTGGGTCAGTGGGCACGCAGGCCGCAGGTCGCGGGCCCCTCGAGGAGATCGCCGTCGGCGGCGAAACGGGAGCCGTGCAGCGGGCAGTCCCAGCTGGTCTCGGCGTCGTTCCAGCGCAGGATGCCGCCGAGGTGCGGGCAGACCGCGGAGACGCGATGCAGCTCGCCGTCCACCCGGGAGACCGCGGTGGGAGCGCCCGCGTGGTCGTAGCGGACCGCGCCTTGGCCCTCGGCCGGGTCCTCCGCCTGGCTCCACGGGCCGAGCCCCGCTACCGGTCGCAGCCAGCCGCGGGCCATCTCGAAGCCGACCTCGGCGTTGATCCGGGCCGCGTCCACGGTGCCCCGCAGGACGCTGGGGGTCCATGTCTCGAAGGTCTCCGCCCACTCGGTGTGGCCACCGAGGATCCGGCTGCTCAGCGCGAGCGCCGCCGCCACGCCGTTGGTCATGCCCCACTTGGCGTAGCCCCCCGCGACCAGGAGGTCGTCGCGACCCGGCAGCACCGGACCGACGTAGGGCAGGGCGCTCGCGCTGACGTAGTCCTGCGCCGACCACGCGTGCGTCTCGTGGGCGCCGGGGTAGTGGACGTGGGTCCAGCGGCGCAGGTCCTCGACCAACGCCTGCTCGGAGCGTGCGCGTCCGACGGTGTGGCCGTTGCCTCCCACCAGGAGCAGGCTCCCGGTGCCGTCCGACCCGCTGTCCGGTACGTCGCGCAGCGAGCGGCTGGGGGAGTCCGCGGAGAGGTACATGGCATCGACCGCGGGCGTGGGCGTGCGGAAGGCGAGCAGGTAGGAGCGCTCCGGGCTGGCCCGGGCGAAGAAGCCGCCGCGATCGAGGATCGGCATGTTGGTCGCGACCACCACGTGGCCGGCGCGCGCCTCGCCCGCGGTGGTGGACACCCGCAGCGGGGAGCGTCCGGTCACCCGCCGGACCCGGGCGCCCTCGATCAGCGTCGCGCCGTGGCGCACCGCGTCCGCGGCCAGCGCGTCGAGCAGCTCCATCGGGTCGAGCTGCAGCTGGTCGTCGAGGCGCACCGCGCCCTGGGTGTGAAAGGGCAGGTCCAGGTCGTCGACCCAGGTGACGGGCAGCCCGGCGCTGGAGGCGACGTCGTACTCGCGGCGCGCGGAGCGGCGCCCGGAGGCCCCGTGGGCGTAGGTGTACGCCGCGCGGTGCTGGACGGCGACCCCGTGCTGGGCGCAGTACTGCTCGACCCAGGCCTGAGCCTCGTGGTTGCCCTGGACGTACTGCTCGACCATCCGCTCGGTGTGGCGCCGCCTGATCCGCGACAGCGTCGTGCCCTGCAGCAGGCTCAGCTTCGCGGTGCTCGCGCCGGTGGTGCCGGCACCGACGTGGCGCGCCTCGATCACGGCGACCGAGCGGCCGGCGCGGGCCAGCAGCAGGGCGGTGGTCAGCCCGGTGATGCCCGCGCCGACCACGACGACGTCCCACTCGCCATCGACGGTGGACTGGACGGGCGCGGGGAGGGGACGGCCCTCGCGCCACAGCGAGGTCATCGTCACGAGTTCTTCTCGTCCTTCTGCGCGGAGGCCGCCTCGAGCCGGATCGCCCGGCCCTTCGCGATGTCCTGCTCGTCCTTCTCGCGCTTCTTGTCGATGTTGCGGGTGTCGCGCGGCGGCAGCTGCACGGTCTCCTCGGCCTCCATCCCGGCCTGCAGCTCGCGGCCGCGCTCGAGCTCGGAGTCGAGCTCGGCACCGAAGAGCAGGGCGATGTTGGTCAGCCACAGCCACAGCAGGAACGCGATGATGCCGGCCAGCGAGCCGTAGGTCTTGTCGTAGGAGGAGAAGTTGGCGACGTAGAAGCCGAACGCGGCCGAGAGCAGCGCCCAGGTCACGATGGCCAGGGCGGCGCCGACACTGATCCAGCGGAACTTCGGCTGCTTGACGTTCGGCGTGCCCCAGTAGAGCAGCGCCACGATCACCACGACGACCACGGCCAGCACGGGCCACTTGGCGATCTGCCAGACCAGCACGGCGGCGTCGCCCACCCCGATGGCCGAGCCCACGGAGTCGGCGACCGGGCCGGTCAGCACGAGCGCGAGCAGCGCGACCGCCGCGAGCACGACCAGGAGCAGCGTCAGCACCAGGTTCGCGGGCCGCAGCTTCCAGATCGGGCGCCCCTCGTCGGTCTCGTACATCCGGTTCAGAGCCCGCCCGAACGCCCCGACGTACCCGCTGGCGGACCACAGCGCGCCGGCGAGACCCAGGATCAGGGCGAACCCGACGCCGGGGGTGTTGGAGAGCTCCATCAGCGTGGGCTCGATGGTCTTGGCCATCGAGCCGGCGCCGAGGTCGCGCAGGATGCTCATCATCTCCTTGATGATGCGCGGGCCCTGCCCGACCAGCCCCACCAGCGAGAGCAGCGCGATCGCCGCGGGGAAGAGCGCCAGGACGGCGTAGTACGTCAGCGCGGCGGCGAGATCGGTGCACTGGTCCTTGGAGAACTCGCGCATCGTCTTGCGCAGGACGTAGACCCACGACCGCTTGGTCAGGTCGGTGGGGGAGTCCACCTTGTCCGGGTGATCGGGGTCGAGGTGCTCGCGGTCCTGGGGGTCGTTGGCCCGGTTGTCGTGATCGCGGGACTCAGAGCGCAGCTTCATGCGAGCACGGGTACCCACCCGGCCACGGGCTCATGCCGCGGCCGGTGGGTCACCTGCGGGAGTGCTCAGGGGTTGCCGACGTCCGAGGGGGAGTCGTCGGTCATGAAGTTGGGGTCCTCGAGGATGTGCGCGACCGTCTTCTCGAGCCAGGGCTGGTCCTTGGTCTGGATGTCACGCTGCTCGAGCTCGTCGGTGAGGCGCTTGACGAGCTCGGCGGTGTCACTGTGGCCCTGATCGCGGAAGATCGAGGTGGCGTCGATGGCGGCCTGCACGGAGGCATTGATCTGATGCATCATGGCGGACACTCTGGCATGCCCGGGCAAGAACGGCGCGGGCGGTGCGCCGCTTGCGGGTGGTCGGTGCGCCCCCGGCAGGATTCGAACCTGCGACCGGCGGATTAGAAGGCCGCTGCTCTATCCAGCTGAGCTACGGGGGCGGGGGGTAGACAGTACAGTCGACAATAACCCTGGGAATCCATCCCTGTGGTTCACGTCGTCCGGACCAGTGCACCCGTGGATCAGTATGTAGCACTCGTTGCGCAGCGTTGCACGGAGTCGCTCCTTGGAGAGAGTGCACTGCTGGAGGTCCAGGTTGTCACCTGACTTCTTGGGCCATCTGTCTCGGCTGGAGGGATGTCGACCATGCCTGCTCCACACCCCAAGGAGTTCCGCGACGACGTCGTCGCGGTCGTCCGACTCGATGAGTTACCGATCGCGCAGATCGCGAAAGATTTCGGGATCAGCGACTCCTGCCTGCATAACTGCTCACGAAAGCCGAAGTCGAGGACGGCGTGAAGGCCCGGTGACGCACGCCGAGAATGCCGGACTACGCGATGACCCGCAAGAATATTCGGTAATCGAGCATGAAAACGAGGTCCTGCGCCGCGCCGCCGCCCAGCTCTTCCAGACAAAACCTGATGCTCGCCCATCCCCCAGAATGACGTTCCCGCTGGTTCGTGACCATGCCGCCGACGGGACTCCCGTCGCGACGACTGGCCGGGTGCTGGGTTTCACTCAGGAGGCGGCTACCACCCGCCCGCTGCCAGCCCGCGTAGAGACCCACGACTGGAGGAGACCCATCCTTCTGCGCCGAGTAGGTGTGGGTCGCCGAAGCGAATTGGTCTCGGGGGCACGAGGGGGGGCACGTTCCGATAGCGGGCGCCGCTCCGCAGGCGGTTCCGCTGGTGGAAGGGGTGCTTCTCGACGAGGACGGCAAGCCTGAGCCGCACGCGTACGTGCGTGTCACTGCGGTCCCGCAGACGCCGCGAACGAAGTTGATCAAGCCGGTGTTGGTGGACCAGGCGAAGACGGATGCGGCCGGGCGGTTCTCCTTGGGCGGGAAGATCCCCACGGGGCGGAAGTTCCGCAAGTCCGACGGCCAGGTAGAGCCGGAATTCACCGGGCTGTTGAACAACGAGAGGCACGAGGTGGTCTACCGCGTCAGCGTCGACCCCAAGGCAAAGGTGTCCGCGTCAACTCGCACAGCGACGTCGGCCACTGGCGATGGGCGCGGCATGCGGATCCAGCTCGGTGTCGGCCGTGTCGAGGACTCGTCCGCGTTCTCGGGGCGTGGCTCCAGCGGTGCAGGCGCCTCTATCGAGTGGGGCCCTCATGCAAGGCGAACCACGCAGTCACTGGCCCGGGGGCAGCTGCCGCTGACTCACTGTGGGCGTGCGCTGGGGTCGTGGAAGTACACAGGCATCTCGGCCAAGCGGTACGTGCCCGCACAGCGGCTTACCACGGCGAAGCACAGCTCGGCGACGTACTTGTGGGAGACGGGGAGGAAGACGGAGATTGCCTACGTCATGGACTTCGGCGCCAGCGAGTACCTGGGCGGTATGACAGGAGGTCTCTCAGTAGGCACCGAGCTCGACGTCGATATGTCCGTGGGGAACAACGTCTCGAAGCTGCTGAAACCACAGTGGCGCCTCCGCAAGTACGAACACGTGTGCCACGGGAAGGGCACGGGCAACTACATGTGGTGGCCCTACGCTCCCACGGGCGGATCGCTGCCGAAGAAGAAGTCCAATAACCCGGCAACGTGGACGTGTAAGCCAGGCACAGGCACCATCATCGGGAACACCACGGTCATCGCGAAGGAGTCCGCGGTGAACTGGAACGGCTACTTCACCCTCGCCGGGGTAGGGGTCGACGCCAGGCAGGAGAACTCGTCGAAGCACACGCTCAGAATCGTCCCCGACGCGCGCGAGCGCGCGCCCCGCTACTGCGGTGACAACGATGACCCGTACAGCGCGAACCGGGTCAAGGAGGTCGGTTGAGCCGGAAGTCCCAGTCTCTCGTAGCCGTGATCGTCGCTGTCCTGGTCGGAGTCGGGTGGGCGGTTCTAGCGCCTGGTGGCGTCGGCGCCCCCACCCCGGGGGGTCTGCTCGACGCCGGCGGCGAGCACGGGCAGTCGTTCTCGACCACCGACGGGCACGTGTTCATGGATGGCGCGGAGATCCTCAAGCTCGGCGGCGACCAGTCAGCGAAGCTGCTGGAGGTCCGTTCGGTCGGCGCCGGTGATGCACTTGAGCAGACCGGTGCTCTGCTGGCTGGGCCGAAGCGTCGGCATGCGGCGGTCACATACCTGCCCACGTGGCCGCCTCGGCAGGCAGCGTTCGGTGAGCTCGTTGAGGCCGAGGGGGCGACGATCGAGCCTGACCGCGGTGAGGAGGACTACCGCGGGTACAACCTGCTGATCGGCTACCGCGTCACCGACGCTTCGAAGGTTGCTGCGCGCCACGAGATCGTGATCCGCTACGAGGTCGACGGCGAGGAGTACGAGGTGCGCCGGCCGGCACGGTTGGTGCTCTGCCCCTCGACGGTGACCGACGAGGCGTGTGCGGGGAAGCTGACAGACATGTTCTTCAACGACTGACTGCGGCCTGCGCAGCCGCAGCACCATGCCCTGATGTGGCTACTCCTTTCGTGGCGGACGCGGCTGAACCGAACCTTTCAGCAGTCCCGTGGTTCTGCTCCAGCCTTCGACAGAGCCCCATCGCTTGGCGGGCCTGACCGCGCGCTTAGACAGTTCGGTCCTGCTGGACCTGGGCGACCATCCAGGTGGCGACAGAGGCGGTGATCGCGCCTACGAGAGCGATCCCCACGACCATGAGCGCGACGGCGATGAGCCGCCCTTCGGTGGTGACTGGAAAGCGGTCCCCGTATCCGACGGTGGTCACCGTCGAGGCCGCCCACCACAGGGCGTCGCCGAACGTCGTGATGTTCGCTCCTTCAGCCTCCTGCTCGGCGTCGAGGACGGCGATGGCCCCCAGCACCAGGGCCATGACGCTTGTCCCCACGACGTAGGTCATCACTCTCCCGACAAGGGAGCTGCTGGCCGAGCGGTTCAACATCCGAGCAAGAGCCAACAGCCGCAGAAGCCGCAGGGGGCGGAGCATGGGCAGCACGATCAGCGCGACGTCGTACCAGTGTTGCCGGAGATAGGACGCGCGCGCCTCGGCAATGTTGACCCGCCACGCGAAGTCGATGGCAAAGGCAACCCAGACCGTCCAGGAAACGGCGTTGAGTCCACTGCGCAGCGTGACGTCCATGGAAGGGTCGAGAACGGGCCAGGCGTAGGCGATGAGGAATGCGCCGGCCAGGAGCATGAGTGGGATCTCGGTGCGACGTTCCCACCGCTCGACACGCGTCATGTCCGGGAGGATAGGGGCCCAGTCCAACCACCCCCACCGACCCAATGCGGCGGCAACCCACCGCTGCAACGCGGTTGCGGTCTGTCCCGCTCAGGTTCGCTTGTCTGACCACGGTCGAAGGTGTTGCACGACATCGGCGTAGAAGGTCGTGGTGACGCTCTTGACCGACCCGATGAGGGTGCCGGTGCCGGCGGCTCTCTTGGCGCCGAGGGGAGGTCGAGGGAGATGGTGAACGCCTTGATCTCGCGCTGATCGTCGGGGAGGAGACACGTGGGATCCTGGCGGGCTTTGCCGAGCAGTGCCGCGGTGGTGTTGGACCTCGGTCCGGCGAGATGGGCTTCGAGGCGGATGGAGTCCTTGGCGTGGTCGGGAAGCTGGCGAAGCAACCAGCTCACCCGTGTGTGGGGGGCCTCGATGGGTGGGCCGACGACGCCGGCGAGGGCTTGGCCGCTGGTGACGCCGAGACCGCGATTGAGACAGCGATGGCAAGGTCGAGATTGCCCGGCTGTCCTTGGCTCAACGGGAGGGCGGCTGCTTCTGCCACGGCTCCTGCGGCCGGGGCGGCGGAGCGGAAGGCTGCGGGGCGCCCTGGGGTGCCGACCCCGACGGCGGCTGCGTTGGCGGGCGGTATCTCGGTGCCGGGGTGAGGACGATCATCAGCAGGCCCGCGAGGGCGGTGCCCCCGCCGACCACGGTTCCGACGATCAAGCGTTCCCACGACTGGCGCACGCAGGAGTCGATGATGCCTTGCTCGATCCTCTGCACCAGCGGGCCCGAGTCTTCTGAGGCCTCGGTCACCAGGACGCGCAGCGCCGGGGGCCCGCATGAGGTGCTCTCACCCATCACGGTGACGCTCGGCGGGATGGCGGCGAGCCCGACGAACACCATGAATGCGGCAAGCAACGTCAGCGCGCCGGCGACCTTCATGTGCGTCACCCTAGGGGTGCGGCTGCGGGTCTGGGGCTGATCCGGGTGCTGAGGTCGCCAGCGCTCCCCGAGGAGGCCCCGGCGGGCCCGCCGCTCGCCGTACCGGTGGGCGACCGGACAGGCAATACCTGATGTTGTCGGGCGAAGTTTCGGCCGACAAGATCAGCGTTCCCCGGCCGGCCGGGGAAACCGGCAGCCCCCGGCCACCCCCGAGATCGTTTTCGCCCGCTCTGTTGTCAATGCGGCGTTCTGGCCTGACAGTGGAGTTGGTGTGATCCACGCCACTCGGGAGGTAATGCCGTGCTAAGAATTCGCCGGGCGACCGTCGCGGCCGCAGTCTGTGCGGTAGCGGCAGCGACGCTCTCGGTCGTCCCTGATGCGGCGCGCGCCCCGGCGTACGCCGACCCGCCGACCGGTGGCACCACGATCGTGGAGGAGACGTTCACCGGCTCCTCCGTGCCGGATCCGGCGTGGACGGCCCAGGGCACCACCTGCCTGACCGGCGCCACCGCGGCCCCGCCCGCCGGCGCGGCCCAGATCCCGACGTGCCGGACGCATCGGACCGGCCCGGTGCCGGCGATCGGTGCGACTCCCGGCTACCTGCAGCTGACGGACGCGAGCCTGCAGGCCGCGGGCAGTGTGCTGTACAACCGGCCGATCCCGGCGACGGCGGGGGTGACGATCACCTTCGACCAGTACCAGTACGGCGGCACCGGGGCCGACGGCATCGGCTTCTTCCTCGTCGACGGCGCCGTCGACCTGACGCGGACCGGAGCGCCTGGCGGCAGCCTGGGGTACGCCCAGCGGACCGCCGAGGGCAGCGTCGACGAGCCGGGTATCGAGGGCGGGGTGCTCGGGGTGGGGCTGGACGCCTTCGGCAACTACTACGACGACGGCGAGAGCCGCGGGAGGGGCTGTCCCGAGGGGGAGCGCTCGCCGTCGACCGCGGAGGGGGCGGTGGCTCCGAACGTGATCACGCTGCGTGGCCCGGGGGAGGGCCTCATCGGGTACTGCTACCTCGCCTCGACGACGCCCGCGGACGCTGAGGACCCCGACAAGCCGGGCACCACGCTCAACGGCGGCACCGGGACGCTGCGGGCCGGTACGCGCGCCGGGTCCTGGCGCCAGGTGAACGTCACGGTCACCCCCGCGCCCGACCCGCGCATCATCGTCCAGGTCCGCTACAACCCCGGAGTCGCTGGTGACCCGTGGATCACCGAGCTCGACGTACCGGCGCCGCCGGACCTGCCGAGCACCTACAAGTTCGGCCTCTCGGGCTCCACCGGCGGTCAGACCGACGTTCACCTCATCCGCAACGCCGTCGTCCGGTCGGTCAACCCCCTCGCCGAGCTGACGCTGGAGAAGCAGGTCGACCGCAGCGCCGGCACCCTGCCCGCGGTGATCACCGCCGGCACGGTCATCCCCTACCAGTACACCGTCACCAACGCCGGCACCGAGACACTGTCGACCCTGGCAATCGCCGACGACACGATCACCGGCCCGATCACCTGCGACGCCACCACGCTCCCTCCAGCGCCGGCGGCCGGCTCGACCACGGTGTGCCGCGGCAGCTACACGGTCACCGCGGACGATGTCGCTGCCGGCGAGGTCGTCAACACCGCCACCGCGAGCGCGGTGAACCCGGGCGGCGACACGGTCACCTCGCCGGAGGCCACGGTCACCGTCCCGCTCATCTCGCGCCTGGACCTGACCAAGACCGTACAGACCGATCCGCCGTACGCCGCCGGCCAGGAGGTCGAGTACCTCTACACCGTCACCAACACCGGCGGGTCCACGGTGACGAACATCGCCGTCAGCGACGACCGCGTCTCCTCCGAGGCGCTGCTGTGCGAGGCGAACGTGCTGGCCCCGGGGGCCTCGACCACCTGCACCGGCACCTACACCGTCGACACCCGCCAGGCCGACGCCTCCGGCGCCATCGTCAACACCGCGGTCGCCACCGGGGAGTCCCCGGCCGGCCAGGCGGTCGAGTCGCCCGAGGCCCAGGCCACGATCGGGGTCAACACCGACATCGCCGTGACCAAGACGGTCGACGACCCCACCCCGAGCGTCGGTGACACCGTCACCTTCACGGTCACCGCCACCAACAACGGACCCGCGGCCGCGACCGACGTCGTCCTCACCGACCAGTTGCCCGAGGGCCGTCTCACGCTGCTCAGCTCGAGCACCGGGGGACCACAGCCGTCCACGTACACCCCCGGCACCGGCATCTGGTCGATCCCCGCGCTGGCCGTCGGGAACGCCGTCACGCTGACGATCACCGCCCGGGTCGACACCAACAGCGTGGTGTCGAACACCGCCAGCCTGACCCGGCTCACCCAGCTCGACACGAACGACGCCAACAACACCGCCACCGTGACCCTGAACCCGGCCTCGCTGGACCTGGCCGTGACCAAGCAGGTCATCGGCTCCCAGGAGGTCGCGGCCGGGGAGACGGTCACGTTCCGGGTCACCGTGACCAACGACGGGCCTCGCCCGGGCACCGGGATCACGCTGAGCGACGCGTTGCCGCCGGGGCTGACCTACCGGCCCGGTGACTCCTCGGGCACCGGCACCTACACGCCGGCCACCGACACCTGGAACGTCGGGGCGCTCGCGGTCGGCGAGTCCGCGTCGTACGACTTCGTCCTGGACACCACCAGCGTCGGAACGTTCACCAACGTGGTCAGCCTGGCGACCGTCTCCCCGGCGGACATCAACAACGCGAACAACTCGGCCTCGGCCACGGTCCAGGTGCGCACGCCGCAGGCCGACCTCGTCGTGGTCAAGGGGGTGACGCCGCAGGAGGCGGTGGTGGGCGACACCGTCACCTACTCGGTGACGGTCCTCAACCGCGGCCCCGACCCGGTCCGTGGCGTGTACGTCACCGACACCGGCCCCGAAGGCGTGACCTTCACCGCGAGCGACCCGTCCCAGGGCACCGTGGACCTGGACGGAGCCCGGTGGGACGTCGGTGCTCTGGCCTCCGGTGCCTCCGCCGAGCTGTTCGTGACCGCCCGGCTCGACACGGTGGGAACCAAGGTCAACGTCGTCGTCGTCGACGCGCCGCTGCTCGACGACCCCACACCGGAGAACAACGAGTCCACCGCCACCCTGACCACCCTGGCACCGGCCGTCGACGTCGGCGTCACCAAGACGGTCGCGCCCGCCGACGGCTCCGGGCCGGTCTCGGCCATCCCGCTGGGCCAGGACGTGGTGTTCACCCTGACCGCGACCAACAACGCGGTGGAGGGGCAGAGCGCCGCCACGGTCACCAACGCGGAGTTCGCCGACGTCCTCGACGAGGGGCTGACGTTCGTGTCCTCGACCGGCGACGGCACCTTCGACCCCGACACCGGTGTCTGGAGCGTCGCCTCCATCCCGGTCGGGACCACCGTCACCCGCACCATCCGGGCCACCGGCACCGTCGTCGGCCAGCGCGCCAACACCCACGCCCTGAGCAGCCTCGACCAGCGCGACACCGATCCCACCAACAACTCCGCCGAGGCCACCGCGACCTTCGTGGAGCTCGCCGACCTCGAGATCACCAAGAGCGCCGACCGGGAGGTCGCCCAGCCCGGCGACACGGTCGTCTACACGATCACCGTCACCAACAACGGCCCCAACGCCACCGACGACACGATCACCGACGACCCCGCCCTGATCCGGGCGAACATCACCGGCCACGAGACCGACAACGGCACCTTCGACGAGGAGACCCACGCCTGGACCATCCCGCGCCTCGAGGCCGGCGAGACCGCGACCCTCACCGTCGACGTGCTGATCGGTCCCCGCGCACAGGGGAACTACACCAACCTGGTCGCCATCCAGGAGTCCCGGGTGGACGACCCCGATCCCGACAACAACACCGCAAACGAAGAGCTGTTCGTGCCGGCCGCGGACATCGCGGTCACCAAGACCGTCGACGACCCCAGCCCCAGCGTCGGCGACACGGTCGTGTTCACCGTCGGGGTCCGCAACCTCGGTCCCGACGCCGCCGACGAAGTCTCGGTCGCCGACCTGCTTCCCGCCGGGCTGACCTACGTCAGCAGCACGGCGAGCGTGGGGACCTACGATGCCGCGACCGGTGTCTGGGACATCGGTGGCCTCGAGCCGCTCGACCTGCCGGCGACCACGGACCAGGCGGTGCTGCGGATCACCGCGCGCGTCACCGGCGACGGCACGTTCACCAACACCGCCACCAGCGATCGCAGCGACGCCTCCCCCTATGACCCCAACCCCGGCAACAACACCGACTCGGCGTCGGTCTCCACGACGCAGCCCCCGCCCGACACCACCAGGCCGCAGATCGAGACCCGTACCTCCGACAAGCGGGTCAAGCCGGGTCAGCCGTTCTACGACCGGGTGCGCGTCACCCGGCTCGCCGGCGGGACGACGGTGCCGGCCACGGCCCGCCTCTACGGCCCCTATCCCTCTCGCGGCGCGGCGACCTGTCGGCCCGGGGACCTGGCGCGCACGGTCACCTGGCGCGCGGGTGCGGGCTGGGCCCGGACGCCGGCGGTGCGGGTGCGTGCGCCGGGTGTCTACACCTGGCAGGTGAGCACGCAGCGGACCACCGCGAACGGCGCCGCGACCAGCCGGTGCGGACTTGCCGCGGAGACCACGACGGTGGCCAAGCCGCAGTACCCCGCTCCGGTGGTCAACGGCGGGTTCTCCGGCATCCTGCCGGGCTCCGGAGCCGAGCGTCTGGCGCCGACCAATGTCCGGGCTCCCGCCTTCGGGCTCGACGCCCGCGTCGTGGCCACCACCGTCCGGCGCGGCCAGGTGGTCCTGCCCGCCAACGTGGCGGTCACCAGCTGGCTGCGCCGCTCGGCCGCCTTCGGCGACAAGATCGGCGCCGCGGTGGTAGCTGGCCACGTGTCGGACCGCAGCGACCGGCCGGGCGCGATGTGGGGCCTGAGTCGCGCCAAGAAGGGTCAGGTCGTGACCGTGGCCAAGGGCGGCAGGACCTACCGGTACAAGGTGAGCAGCACCGCGCGGTTCGACCGGACCCGGCGCCTGCCGCAGCGGTACTTCACCACGACCGGCGCGCACCGGCTGGTGCTGGTCAGCTGCACCGGGCGGGTGGTCTACGGCAACGGCCGCTTCCACTACACCAAGTACCAGGTGGTCGTCGCCAAGGCGGTCGGCGGGCAGTAGGCACTCAGGCCCAGCGGCGCACCGCCCACCGCTCCACCAGCCCGAGCGCGGCGTCGCTGGCCTTGCCGAGCGCGGCCAGCAGCACGATCGCGAGCAGCAGGCGGTCGGTGCGACCGTTGTTCTGCGAGTCGGTGAGCAGGTAGCCCAACCCCTGCGAGGAGGCGATCAGCTCGGCGGCGACCAGGAAGAGCCAGGCTTGGGCGAGGGCGAGACGCAGGCCGGAGAAGACCGCGGGCACCACCGCGGGCAGCTGGACCGTGCCCAGCAGCCGCAGGCCGCGCAGCCCGAACGCCCGGGCCGCCTCGAGCACCTGCCGGTCGACGTGGCGCAGCGCCAGGTAGACGGTGGTGAAGACGGGGAAGGTGGCGCCGATCGCGATCAGGGTGATCTTGGAGTCCTCGCCGATCTTCATCCAGAGGATCAGCAACGGCACCCACGCCAGTGACGGTACGGCGCGCAGCGCGCCGATCGTCGGCGCCAGGAGCAGGTCGGCCACCCGGGACAGGCCGACCAGCGCGCCCAGGCAGATGCCGATGGTGGCGCCGATCGCGAAGCCGACCAGCACCCGCTGGGTGGAGATGTGCACGTGGCTGATCAGCTCGTCGCGCTGCAGCAGGCCCCGAGCGGC
Organism: Nocardioides sp. Z21_20; assembly: GCF_059766585.1. Lineage (NCBI taxonomy): Bacteria > Bacillati > Actinomycetota > Actinomycetes > Propionibacteriales > Nocardioidaceae > Nocardioides > Nocardioides sp. Z21_20. The sequence continues at coordinate 50,519 of NZ_JCBAJX010000010.1, read as the reverse complement.
GTCGACGACCGCGCCCGGCCCCGGCAGCTGCACGGCCGAGAACACCCCGGCCGCGGTGCTCAGCTGCCACAGGGCCAGCAGCGCCGCCGGGAGCAGCGCGCCCCCGACCACGCGGACGACAGGATGGCTCAGCCACCGCTCGCCGCGGTCGGGGACGGGCCGGGCGCGGACCTCGGTCGCGCTCATCAGCCGGCGTTGTCCGGATCCGCGGCGGCGGCGTACTCGTCCTCGAGCAGCTCCTCGAGCGCCTCGTCGATGCTGCTCTGGTCCTCCACGTCGCCGGACTCGACGAAGATGGGGCCCACCTTGGCCAGCACCTCGAGCTGCGCCTGGCCGGGCACGTGGTCGAAGTCCAGGGTGGTCCGCTCGGTGAGCACCGTGCGCGCCACCTCCTCGTCGACGCCGGCCTCCGCGGCCAGGATCGCCACCGCCTCCTCCGGGTTCTCCAGCACCCAGGCGCGCGCCCGGGCGTAGGAGTCCACGACCGTCTGGGCGAGCTCGGGCTCCTCCTCGAGGAACTCCTCGGTGGCGTTGAGGAAGCCGAAGGTGTTGAAGTCGACGTTGCGGTAGATCAGCTTGGCGCCGTCGACCTCGGCGGCGGCCATGATCGGGTCCAGGCCGGCCCACGCGTCGACCGCTCCGTTGCTCAGGGCGGCGGCGCCGTCGGCGTGCTGGAGGTTCTCGACGGTGACCTGGGCCGGGTCCACCCCCTCGGCCTCCAGCGCCTGGAGCAGGAAGAAGTAGGGGGCGGTGCCCTTCGTCGCGGCCACCTGCTTGCCGGCGAGGTCCTTGACCGAGCGGATCTCGGAGTCCGCGCCGACGACGATCGCGGCCCACTCGGGCTGGGAGTAGATGTCGATGGCCCGGATCGGCGAGCCGTTGGCCCGGGCCAGCAGGGCGGCCGAGCCGGCGGTGGAGCCGACGTCGATCGCTCCCGAGCGCAGCGCCTCGTTGGCCTTGTTGGAGCCGTCGGACTTGACCCAGGTGACGTCGACGCCGTCGTCGGCGAGTGCGTCCTCGAGCCAGCCCTTCTCCTTGATCACCAGGCTCAGCGGGTTGTACGTCGCGTAGTCGATCTCGAGGGCGCGCCCGCCGTCACCGGCGGCCTCGCCCTCGGCGCAGCCGGCGAGCGCCAGCACGGCGCCCCCGGCGAGCAGCAGGGCCAGGGTGCGGATGGGGGAGGGGCGGGCGGCGCGGGCGGTGGTGGTCATGCGTGGTCCTTCGGGCGAGTCGGGCGGATGGGGTGGGAGGTCACTGGCGATGGGCGTCGACGCCCAGCCGCTCGAGGAGCCGGCCGCGGATTCGGGCCAGCTCCTCGGACCCGCGGTCGCGAGGGCGCGCGCCGGGGACGGTCAGCGAGTCGAGGACGCCGGCGGCGGGCTCCCGGCCGGCTCGACCCAGCACCACGACGACGTCGGCCAGCTGGAGCGCCTCGTCGACGTCGTGGGTGACCAGCAGCACCGTGGTCGGAGTGGATCTGTGCACGGCGAGCAGCAGGTCCTGCATCTTCATCCGGGTCAGTGCGTCGAGCGCCCCGAACGGCTCGTCGAGCAGCAGGACTCCCGGGCGGCGGGCCAGCGCCCGGGCGAGGGCGGCGCGCTGGGCCATGCCCCCGGAGACCTCGCGCGGCCGGCGCCCCGCGGCGTCGCGGAGCTCCACGAGGTCGAGCAGCTCGGCGACCCGCCGGCTCCTCTCGCGCCTCGGGGTGCTGCTGGCGAGCCCGAGGGCGACGTTGTCGCGCAGCGTGCGCCAGGGCAGCAGCCGCGGCTCCTGGAACGCGACCGCGCACCGCGCGTCGTAGCGCTGGACGCGCTCCTGGCCGATGAGCACCTCGCCCGCGCTCGGCATGTCCAGGCCCGCGGCGGCGCGCAGCAGCGTGGACTTGCCGCAGCCGCTCGGGCCGAGGAGGGCGACGACCGAACCCGGGGCCACCGTCAGGTCCACCCCGCGCAGCACCTCGTGGGCGGCCGCGCCGGTCCCGAAGGTGCGGCCCACCGCCCGGAAGGTGAGGGGGAGTGCCTCGGCGGGCTCGCCCACCGCCGCGGCCGCGTGTGGCACCGTCGCGCGCCGAACCGCAGGAGCGAGCATCGTCGGCACCTCTCGTTCTGGCTAATGTCTACTGACTTACTGTATATTAGTAGCACAGTTCCGTTCCTGCTCAGGGCAGGCGCTCCTGGTGTCCGCTCCGGGGGCATCGGATAGACAGTGGGGATGAGCATCGAGGAGCGGGACGGCTACGTGCGCGTCCGGGGAGCACGCGAGCACAACCTGCGCGACGTGGACGTCGACCTGCCACGCGACGCGATCGTCGCCTTCACCGGGGTGTCCGGCTCGGGGAAGTCGTCGCTGGCCTTCGGGACGCTGTACGCCGAGGCGCAGCGCCGCTACTTCGAGTCGGTCGCGCCGTACGCGCGTCGCCTGCTGCAACAGGTCGGCGCACCGCACGTGCGGGAGATCTCCGGGCTGCCGCCGGCGGTGGCGCTGCAGCAGCGCCGCGGCGCGGCCAGCTCCCGCTCGACGGTCGGCACCATCACCACGCTGTCCAACCTGCTGCGGATCCTCTACTCGCGGGCCGGGACCTACCCGGCCGGAGCCGGACACCTCGCCGCCGAGGCGTTCTCGCCGAACACCGCCGCCGGCGCCTGCCCCGAGTGCCACGGGCTCGGGGTCGCCCACGACGTCGCCGAGGACCTGCTGGTCCCCGACACCTCGCTGAGCATCCGTGACGGGGCGATCGCCGCCTGGCCGGGAGCCTGGCAGGGCCACAACCTGCGCCGGGTCACCAAGAACCTGGGCATCGACGTCGACCGGCCCTGGCGCGAGCTGTCGCGCCAGGACCGGGACTGGCTGCTCTTCACCGAGGAGGAGCCCTCGGTGCTGATCCGGCCGCAGGACAAGGACGGCGGCGGGGGGCGCGACTACATGGGCACCTTCCGCAGCGCCCGCAGCCACGTGCGCCGGGTGCTCGCCGGGTCACCGAGCGAGAAGATGCGCGAGAAGATGCTGCGCTTCGTGCGCAGCACCCGCTGTGCGGCGTGCCAGGGCAGCGGGCTGCGGCCCGAGGCGCTGGCGGTGACCTTCGCCGGGGCGTCCATCGCACAGGCCAACGCGCTGCCGTTCCTCGAGCTCGCCGACCTGCTGCGCCCCTACGTCACCGATGACGTCGACGACGTCGCCGGGAGCATCAGCGGGGACCTCGTCGCCCGGATCGAGGTGCTGGTGGACCTCGGCCTGGGCTACCTCTCGCTGGGACGCGGCTCGACCACGCTCTCGCCCGGTGAGGCCCAGCGCCTGCGGATCGCCACCCAGCTGCGCTCGGGCCTCTTCGGCGTCGTCTACGTCCTCGACGAGCCCTCGGCGGGGCTCCACCCGGCCGACGCGGAGCCGCTCCTGGCGGTGCTCGACCAGCTCAAGGCCGCGGGCAACTCCCTGTTCGTCGTGGAGCACGACATGGACGTCGTACGCCGCGCGGACTGGGTGGTCGACATCGGGCCGGCGGCCGGCGAGGGCGGCGGCCAGGTGCTCTACTCCGGCCCGATCGCCGGGCTGGAGAAGGTCGTGGAGTCGCCCACCAGCGCCCACCTCTTCGGGCGCGCCGAACGGTTCGTGCGCGAGCCGCGGACGCCGTCGGACTGGCTGCACCTGGGCGGGGTCTCGCGGCACAACCTGCAGGACGTCTCGCTGCACCTGCCACTGGGCGCGCTGACCGCCGTCACCGGCGTCTCCGGCTCCGGGAAGTCCACCCTGGTGACCCAGGTGCTGGCCGAGGTCGTACGCCGCCACCTCGGTCTCACCCCGGCCGAGGGCGAGGAGGACGACGACGCCCCGGCCGTCCTCGACGTCGACGTCCGCGAGGCCCGGGGCGTGGACTCCTTCGACCGCCTGGTGGTCGTCGACCAGCGCCCGATCGGGCGGACCCCCCGGTCCAACCTCGCGACCTACACCGGGCTGTTCGACGCGGTCCGCCGCCTGTACGCCGCCACGCCCGAGGCCAAGGCGCGTGGCTACGGCGTCGGCCGGTTCTCGTTCAACGTCGCCGCCGGGCGCTGCGAGACCTGTCAGGGCGAGGGCTTCGTCTCCGTCGAGCTGGTGTTCCTGCCCAGCACCTACGCGCCGTGCCCCACCTGCCACGGGGCGCGCTACAACGCCGAGACCCTCGAGGTCACCCACCGCGAGCGCACCATCGCCGACGTGCTGGCGATGTCGGTCGACGACGCCGCCGAGTTCCTCAGCGACGTGCCGGCGGCGGCGCGCGGCCTGCAGACCCTGCGCGAGGTCGGCCTGGGCTACCTGAGGCTGGGCCAGCCCGCCACCGAGCTCAGCGGCGGCGAGGCCCAGCGGATCAAGCTGGCCACCGAGCTGCAGCGCACGAACCGGGGCCACAGCCTCTACCTGCTCGACGAGCCCACCTCGGGTCTGCACCCGCGCGACACCGACCTGCTGCTGCGTCAGCTGCACCGCCTGGTGGACGCCGGCAACACCGTCGTGCTGGTCGAGCACGACCTCGACACGGTCGCCACCGCCGACTGGGTGGTGGACCTCGGCCCCGGCGGGGGCGACAACGGCGGACGGGTCGTCGCCACCGGCACCCCGCGCGACGTGGCGGCGGCGGGCGTCGGGCTCACCGCGACGTACCTGGCGCGCCGTCTGGCGCAGCGCTAGGGCGGCTGCGTCCGGGGTTCCCGGTGTGCCCGCTGGGGCTCGAGCGATCTGAGGTGACTCCTGGGGTAGGGCCGGGTGTCAACCACTGATGTTGTCGGGCGAAGTTTCGGCCGACAACATCAGGCTTCCCCGGTCGGCCGGGGAAACCGACAGCCCCCGGCCACCGACCCCCCGGCTGTCCTGTGGAGCCGGGTTTCGCCAACCGCAGGCCGGCCGGGCACGATGTCGCCCATGACGTCGACCTCTGCGGCCACCGCGCTGGACGTGCTGAGCACAGTCTTCGGCTACCCGTCGTTCCGGGGCGAGCAGGCCGAGATCATCGAGACGGTGTGCGCCGGCGGCGACGCGCTGGTGCTGATGCCCACCGGCGGCGGCAAGTCGCTGTCCTACCAGATCCCCGCCCTGGTCCGCCCCGGCACGGGCGTGGTCATCTCGCCGCTGATCGCGCTGATGCAGGACCAGGTCGACGCGCTCGCCGCGCTCGGCGTCCGCGCCGCGTTCCTCAACTCCACCCAGTCCGGCGAGGAGCGCCGCCGGGTCGAGGCGGCGTACGTCGCGGGCGAGCTGGACCTGCTCTACCTGGCGCCGGAGCGGCTCTCGGCGCGCGACACCCTGGGCTTCCTGGACCGCGGACGGATCGCGCTCTTCGCGATCGACGAGGCGCACTGCGTCTCGGCCTGGGGACACGACTTCCGGCCCGACTACCTGCAGCTGGCGGTGCTCGGGGAGCGCTGGCCCGACGTGCCCCGGATCGCGCTCACCGCCACGGCCACCGCCGCCACCCGCACCGACATCGTCGCCCGGCTCAATCTCGGCGGGGCCCGGACGTTCGTGTCGAGCTTCGACCGGCCCAACATCGAGTACCGCATCGTCGCCAAGGACAACCCGCGCGGCCAGCTCCTCGCCCTGCTGCGCGAGGAGCACCCCGGCGACGCCGGGATCGTCTACTGCCTCTCGCGGCGCTCGGTGGAGGAGACCGCGAAGTTCCTGACCAAGAACGCGATCCCGGCGCTGCCCTACCACGCCGGCCTGCCCGCCGAGGTGCGCGCCGCCCACCAGTCCCGGTTCCTGCGCGAGCCGGGCCTGGTGATGGTGGCCACCATCGCCTTCGGGATGGGCATCGACAAGCCCGACGTGCGCTTCGTGGCCCACCTCGACCTGCCCAAGTCGGTCGAGGGCTACTACCAGGAGACCGGCCGCGCCGGCCGCGACGGCCAGCCCGCCACCGCCTGGCTGGCCTACGGCCTCGCCGACGTCGTCCAGCAGCGCAAGATGATCGACTCCTCCGAGGGCGACGCCGCGCACCGGCGCCGGCTCGGGCAGCACCTGGACGCGATGCTGGCGCTGTGCGAGACCGTCGAGTGCCGCCGGGTCCAGCTGCTGGCCTACTTCGGCCAGCAGGCGGCGCCGTGCGGCAACTGCGACACCTGCACCGCGCCGCCGCAGACCTGGGACGGCACCGTCGCGGCCCAGAAGCTGCTCTCGGCGGTGGTCCGGCTCGCCCAGCGCCAGCAGCGCTACGGCGCCGGGCACGTCATCGACATCCTCCTCGGCAACGAGACGCCGCGGGTCGTCCAGCTCGACCACACGACGCTCACGGTGTTCGGGGTCGGCGCCGACCTCTCGGCCGCCGAGTGGCGCGGGGTGGCCCGCCAGCTCCTGGCCCAGCGGCTGCTGGCGGTCGGCAACGACGGCTACGGGACCCTGGAGGTCACCGAGGAGTCCTGGGACGTGCTGCGCGGCGACCGGTCGGTGGCCCTGCGCCGCGAGGCGCCGAAGGCCGCCCGGGTGCGGTCGGCCAAGCGGTCGAAGGCGGCCGACACCGTCGTGCTGGACGCGCCCGCCGAGGCCGTCTTCGAGAGGCTGCGCGCCTGGCGGGCGGCCACCGCCAAGGAGGCTGGGCTGCCGGCGTACGTCATCTTCCACGACGCCACGCTGCGCCACGTCGCCGCCGCGTCGCCCGCGACGCTGGAGCAGCTGGGCACGATCTCGGGGATCGGCGCCGGTAAACTCGAGAAGTGGGGCGCCGCGCTGCTCGAGGTGGTCGCGGCCTAGCCCCCGCCCGCGGGACCTAGGACCCTGGAGGGCCGGGGCGCGGGCGATGAGGCTGGGAGATCGCTCCAGGAAAGAGGACCCATGCCCGCCGTGGACAGATCCGAGCACGTGCCGATGCTGTTCTTCGTCTCCTCGGCGGTGCTGCTCGGGCTGGGCGGGCTCGCCTGGGCGCTGGAGCGTGACCCGCTCGCCACCGGCCTGTGGGTGGCCGGCGCCGTCCTCGGGCTGGCCCTCTCCACCTGGACCACGGCCGGCGCGCTGCGCCGGCGCGAGCCGAGCGTCGACGTCATCGCGGTGCTCGCGCTGGTGGGTGCGCTGGTCGTCGACGAGGCCTTCGCCGGGGCGATGATCACCGTCATGCTCTCCAGCGGGCAGTTGCTCGAGGCGCGCGCGGACCAGCGCGCCCGGCGCGAGCTGAGCCTGCTGGTCGAGCGGGCCCCGCGGGTGGCCCGGCGCCGGGTGGGCGACGCCGTGACCCGGGTGCCGATCGAGGAGGTCGGCACCGGCGACCGGCTGCTGGTCGGCACCGGAGAGGTGGTGCCCGCCGACGGGCGCCTCACCTCGCCCGCGCTCCTCGACGAGTCGGCGCTCACCGGGGAGCCGCTGCCCGTCGAGCGGCTCGCGGGGGAGGACGTGCGCAGCGGTGTGCTGAACGCCGGCGGCCCCTTCGAGCTGGTCACCTCGGTGGCCGCCGCGGAGTCGTCGTACGCCGCGGTGGTGCGCCTGGTCGAGCAGGCACAGGCCTCCTCGGCGCCGCTGGTGCGCACCGCCGACCGGTTCGCGATGCTGTTCGTGCCGCTGACCCTGCTGCTGGCGGGGGCGGCCTGGCTGCTCACCGGGGACCCGGTGCGCGCGGTGGCCGTGCTGGTGGTGGCCACGCCGTGCCCCCTGCTGCTGGCCGCGCCGGTCGCGATCATGTCGGGGCTCTCGCGCGCTGCCCGGGTCGGCGTCGTGGTCAAGGGCGGCGGGGCGCTGGAGAGGCTGGCCGAGGGTCGGGTGGTGCTCTTCGACAAGACCGGCACGCTGACCCGCGGACGCCCGACGCTGCGCGACGTGGTCGTCGCCGGCGAGGGGCCCGACGCCGACGAGGTGCTGCGCCTGGCCGCATCCCTCGACCAGGTCTCCGCGCACGTCCTGGCCAGTGCCATCGTCGCCGCCGCCTCGCAGCGCGGGCTCGCCCTGGAGATGCCGCTCGACGTGGTCGAGGAGCACGGCTACGGGCTGCGGGGCACGGTCGGCGGCCACGAGGTCAGGGTGGGCAAGTCCGCCTGGATCCTGGGTGCCACCCCGCCCGCCTGGGCCCGGCGGGTGCGCCGGCGGGTCGAGCTGGACGGGTCGCTGAGCGTCTACGTCGCCGTCGACGGCGTCCCCGCAGGGGCGCTGCTGTTCGAGGACCCGATCCGCCCCGGTGCCCCCCGGACGATCCGGGCGCTGCGCCGGGCCGGCCTCGAGCGGGTGGTGCTGGTCACCGGCGACCACGCCGACACCGCCGAGATGGTGGGTCGCATCGTCGGCGCCGACCGGGTGCTCGCCGAGTGCGACCCGGCCGACAAGCTGGCCGCGCTCGCCCAGGAGGCGGCCCACGGCCCCACGATCATGGTCGGTGACGGCATCAACGACGCGCCGGCGCTGGCGGCTGCCGGCGTGGGGGTGGCGCTGGCGGCCCGCGGCGCGACGGCCTCGTCGCAGGCCGCGGACGTCGTGCTGACGGTGGACCGCATCGATGCGCTGGGCGAGGCGATCGTGATCGCCCGCCGCTCACGGCGCATCGCCCTGCAGGCGGTCTGGGTGGGCATGGGCCTCTCCCTGGTGGCCATGGTCGCCGCCGCCCTGGGCTGGCTCGCGCCGGCCGTGGGCGCGGTGGTCCAGGAGGTCATCGACGTGCTGGCGATCGGGATCGCCCTGCGCGCGGTGCTGCCCGGTCGCGCGGGCGCCGTGACGATGCCGGCGGCCGATGTCGCCACCGCGCAGCGGCTGCGCGCCGAGCACGACGCGGTGCTCCCGGTGGTGGAGCAGTTCCGCACGGTCGCCGACACGCTGAGCACGCAGGCCGCCGACCTGGGGCCGGCGCGCGCGCTGATGGTGCGCCTGGACGAGGAGCTGCTGCCGCACGAGCGGGACGACGAGGCCGTGCTCGTCCCCCTGCTCGAGCGGGCCGGCGGCGGGAGCGAGGCCGCGATGGCGCTGAGCCGTACCCACGCCGAGATCGAGCACCAGGCGACCCGGCTGCGCCGGCTGCTGGGGCTGCTCGAGGGCGCCGCGCCCGAGGCCGAGGACGTCGTGGAGCTGCGGCGCCTGCTCTACGGCCTCTACGCGATCCTGCGCCTGCACAACGCCCAGGAGGAGGAGGAGGCGTTCAGTCTGCTCGCCGAGCGCCCGGTCCCGGTCGGGGCGCAGAGTCCCGCCCCGACCGGGTGAGCCTCACGGGCGGATCGCGTCGTTCACCTTGCCCACGAGCACCTCGAGCACGTCCTCGAGGAAGAGCAGGCCCAGCGTCGAGCCGTCCGCGTCGACGCTGCGCGCCACGTGGGCGCCGTGCTGGCGCATCCGGGCCAGCGCGTCCTCGATCTCGGTGTCGCGGGGCACGGCGATCAGCCGCCGGATCCGCTTGGCGGGCACCGGCTCCTCGAACGCCGCGCCGCCGATGTCCATCACGTCCTTCATGTGCAGGTAGCCGGCCGGGCGGCCGAGCTCGTCGGTCACCACGTAGCGCGAGTGGCCGAACTCCAGGACGGCCCGCTGGACATCGGCGGGGGTGGTCCCGGCGGGCAGCAGCACCATCTCGGCGAGGGGGACGTCGACGTCCGCGACGGTCTTGTCGGTGAACTCGAACGCCCCGGCCAGCGTGCCGGAGCGGTCGGTGAGCGTCCCCTCGCGCCGCGACTGCTCCACGATGCCCGCGACCTCCTCGAGGGTGAACGTGCTGGTCGCCTCGTCCTTGGGTTCGACGCCGAAGGCGCGCAGGACCAGGTTCGCGATCCAGTTCAGGGTCCCGATCACCGGCCGGAAGACCCGGGAGACCAGCACCAGCGGGGGCGCCAGGATCAGCGCGGCGCGGTCGGGCACCGAGAACGACAGGTTCTTCGGGACCATCTCCCCGAACACCACGTGCAGGTAGGTCACCAGCACCAGGGCGATGACGAACGCGGCGACGCTGATCAGGTCCGCCGACAGCGGCGTCAGGCCCAGCGGGTGCTCCAGCAGGTGGTGGATGGCCGGCTCGGAGACGTTGAGGATCAGCAGCGAGCACACGGTGATGCCCAGCTGGCTGGTGGCCAGCATCAAGGTGGCGTGCTCCATCGCCCACAGCGTCGTGCGGGCGGCGCGGCTGCCCTGCGCGGCGAGGGGCTCGATCTGCGAGCGGCGCGCGGAGATGACAGCGAACTCGGCGCCGACGAAGAACGCGTTGCCGGCCAGCAGCACGACCAGCCAGGCGATCCCGGGCAGGTACTCACCCATGGGCGATCTTCTCCTCGATCTCGGAGGGAACGAACTGCAGCCGGACGATCCGTGGACCGTCCAGGCGCTCGACCCGCAGGGTTCCGCTGTCGATGTGGACCTCGTCGCCGAGCTCGGGCATGTGCTCGAGCTCGGCGAGCACGAAGCCGGCGACCGTGTCCCAGCCGTCGTCCTCGGGCACCGTCACGCCGGTGCGCTCGCGCAGCTCGTCGGGGCGCCAGGAGGCGTCGAACGACACAGACCGACCGCGCCGGGTCACCCCGGACCTGGCCCGGTCGTGCTCGTCCTCGAGCTCGCCGATGATCTCCTCGACCAAATCCTCCAGCGTGACGATCCCGGCGGTGCCGCCGTGCTCGTCGGTGACCACGGCGATCTGCAGGCCCTCGGAGCGCAGCAGGGCCAGCAGCACGTCCGCGCCCATCGCCTCGGGAACCCGGCTGGGCTCGAACATGAGGTCCGCGGCGGTGGTCGTGACGCGCTCGGGCAGGGGCACGGCGAAGGCCTGCTTGACGTGGACGAAGCCGACCACGTCGTCGGGGCCGTCGTCGAGCACCGCCAGCCGCGAGTGGCCGGTGCGCGCGGAGACGGCGATGATCTCGGCAGCGCTGTCGGTGAGGTCGACCGACGTCATCCGCACCCGCGGCGTCATCACGTCCGAGGCGTCGTAGGAGGAGAAGCGCAGGGTGCGGTCGAGCAGCGTGGCGTCGTCGTGCTCGAGCAGCCCGGCCAACGCCGAGTGCCGGATCAGGTAGGTCAGCTCGTCGGCGCTGCGCGCCCCGCTGAGCTCCTCCTTGGGCTCGATGCCCATCGCTCGGATGAGGGCGTTGGCGGTGTTGTTGAGCAGGGACACCACGGGCCTGAAGGTGGCGGTGAACGCGCTCTGGAAGGGGATCACCAGCTTGGCCGTGGCCAGCGGCACCGCCAGTGCGAAGTTCTTCGGGACCAGCTCGCCGACGACCATCGAGAAGAGTGTCGCCAGCAGTACGCCGATCACGGTGCCGACGCCGGTCACGGCAGCCTCCGGGAGCCCCGAGGCGGTGAGCGGATCGGCCAGCAGGGAGCTGACGGCCGGCTCGAACGTGTACCCCGTCAGCAGGGTCGTCAAGGTGATGCCCAGCTGGGCGCTGGAGAGGTGGGTCGAGGTGATCCGCAGTGCGCGGATCGTCGGCTCCAGCCGCTTCTCACCGCCCTCGGCGCGCTTCTCGAGGTCGTGGCGGTCGAGGTTGACCAGCGCGAACTCGGAGGCGACGAAGAGTCCCGTGCCGACGGTCAGCAACAGTCCGACCGCGAGCATCGCCCACTCGTTCAAAGTGTCCACCCCCCGACGCGGGCTGGGCTCTGGGTGAGCCGTGGGTCAGGGGGGCTGGTACTGGGAGGGTGATCGTCCATCGTGGGAACAGGCTAGCGAAAGCTCCCAACCGCCCGGTTCAGCAGGGGAGTACCGCCCACACCGTCTTGCCGACGCCGGCACCCTCGACGCCCCACTGCGCGGCCAGGGCGTCGACCAGCAGCAGGCCGCGACCGCCCAGGGTGTCGGGACCCGCGGCGCGCGGGCTGGGGTGCTGTGCCTCGCGGTCGGTGACGCAGATGCGGATCCCGCCGTCGGTCGGCACCAGTTCGAGCTCGGCCGGGCCGTGCGCGTGGATGAGCGCGTTGGTCACCATCTCGCTGACCAGCAGCGCGGCGGTGTCCTCCACCTCCGCGTGGCCCCAGTGCCGCACGGTGTCACGGGCGAACGCACGGGCGCCGGCCACGTCGGCCTCGCTGCGGACCGTCAGCCGGGCGGGGGCCGCGGCGGCGACGTCGGTGAACTGGGCGATGAGCAGTGCGACGTCGTCCTCGGGGCAGAGCATCACCCGCTCGAGCACCAGGTCGGCGGCCTCCTCCACGCCGCCGTCACCGTCGCGGACGGCGTCCAGGAGCCCGGCCACCGCGGCGTCCAGGTCGCCGGCGCGGTGTTCCACCAGGCCGTCGGTGTACAGGATCGCGCGGTCGCCGGGCTGCACCCGGCCCGTCGACACCGGCCAGGTGGCGCCCGCGACTCCCAGCGGCGGTCCGGAGTCGTGCCCGACCTCGAGCACGGTGCCGTCCGCGCGTCGCAGGATCGGGAGCGGGTGGCCGGCCCGCACCAGCGCCACCAGTCCGGTGGCGGGGTCCAGGGACGCCAGGCAGCAGGTGACGATCACCCCGGCCTCCTCGACCAGCGGGTTGACCCGGGCGAGCGCGACGTCCGGGGGGTGCCCCTCGGCGAGGTAGGCGTGCAGGGCCGTGCTGACCCGTCCCATCACCGCCGCCGCGGACAGGCTGTGCCCTTCCACGTCCCCGACGACGAGGGTGACCTGGCCACCTGCTCCGAGGACCACGTCGTACCAGTCGCCTCCCACCTCTGCCCCCGCGGTGCCGGGCAGGTAGCGCACCGCCACGTCGAGGCCCGCGATGTCGGGCAGGCGCTGCGGCAGCAGCGAGCGCTGCAGGGTGGTCGAGGATTCCATCAGCTCGGCGACGTGGCGGTGCAGCTCGCGCCGGGCCCTCGCCTCCGCCTCGTGCAGGCGAACCCGCTCCAGCGTGGAGGCGAGCTGGCCGGCGACGGCCTCGAAGAAGCGGAGCTGGGAGTCGCTGAAGCCGCGCGGCTCGGTCCACTGCAGGACCAGCGCGCCGCGGGTGGAGGCGGTGACCGTCAACGGCAGGGCGAGAGCCGAGGCGATGTCGGGGAGGCTCTGCGCGAGCTCGGGGTAGCGCTCGAGGAACTCGGCGCGGCAGGTGACGTGGGTGGGGGAGCCGGTCAGGGTCGCGTCGCGCACCAGCGACGGGAAGGTGGCCGGTGCGTACTGGTAGTAGGGCCCGTCGTCGGTCGCGGAGGCGGTGCGGGTGCCCAGCGAGCGGAACTCCTCGCCCTCGCGCAGGAACACCGTGATCCGCGCCGCACCGAGCTGGGAGAGCAGGGTGTCGGCCATCGCGTCCAGGGCGTGCTCGGCGGTGAGCGCGCTCGCCAGGCGCGCCGTGGCGCCCTGCAGCATGGTGAGCTTCTGCGCGGTGCGCTCGGCTCCCATCCGGGCGGTCTTCTCGCGGCTGAACAGCCGGGCGTTCTCGACGGCCACCGCGGCGTGTGCGGCGACCGCGTGGACCAGGCGCTCGGTGCTGGCGGTGAACATCGCGGGCTCGGGGTGGCCGAAGAGCAGGGCGCCGACGACGGCCCCGTGCCCCGAGACGACAGGCACTCCCAGGTAGCTGCGCAGCGGCAGGTGCCCCGCCGGCAGCCCGCCGGCGCGCGGGTCCAGCGCCAGGTCGTCGACGCGGGTCAGCGCGGAGCCGGCGAAGGTCGGCTCGAAGAGGGCGGTGATCCGTGGCGTCGGCATCCGCTCGAACTGGGCGGCGTCGGCCCCCGAGAGCACGTGCAGGCGATAGGCGTTGCCCCGCTCGTCGACGGCGTTGTAGAAGAACGCTCCGAAGGTCGCGCCGGAGAGTCGGGTGCCGGTGTCGGTCACCGCCTGCAGGACCACCCGCAGGTCGAGGTTCGAGTTGATCGTCTCGGTCAGGTGGACGATGAGCTCGGTGGCATCGCCGCGCGAGGACGGCAATCCCTCGTCCACGATGTGTCCCGTCGTCCGTCCCGGTCGTCGGCGGGGATCGCCGACGACCGGGAGGCTACCGGAGTCGGCTCGAGACGCGCACCGTTTCCGGGGGGCTCAGCCGCGCAGCCGGGCCATCCACTCCTCGACCGCGCCCGCCTCCCGCGGCAGCGACTCCGACAGGTTCCGCGACCCGTCCTGGGTGACCAGGATGTCGTCCTCGATCCGGATGCCGATGCCGCGCAGCTCCTCGGGCACCAGCAGGTCGTCCTCCTGGAAGTACAGGCCGGGCTCGACGGTGAGCACCATCCCCGCGGCGAGGTCGCCCTTGGGGTAGACCTCGACCGCGGCGCGCCCGCAGTCGTGCACGTCCATGCCGAGCATGTGGCTGGTGCCGTGCAGGGTCCAGCGGGCGTAGACCCGGCTGTCGGGGTCGAGCGCCTCCTGTGCCGGGACCGGAAGCAGGCCGAGGTCCTCCAGGCCGTGGGCGAGCACGCCCATCGCCGCCTGGTGGGCGCCGAGGAAGGGGGTGCCGGGCCGGACGGCGTCGATCCCCGCCTGCTGGGCCTGGAGCACCAGCGTGTAGAGGTCGCGCTGCAGGGGCGTGAACGTCCCCGAGATCGGCAGGGTGCGGGTCACGTCGGCGGTGTAGAGGTTGGTGCCCTCGACGCCCATGTCCAGCAGCGCCAGCTCGCCGGGGACCATCGGACCGGTGTTGTCGATCCAGTGCAGCGTGGTGGCGTGGCGACCGCCGCCGACGATCGAGTCGTAGCCGATGTCGTTGCCCATCGCGCGGGCCCGGCGGAAGAAGGTGCCCTCCACCCAGCGCTCCCCGTAGCGCAGCACGTTGTCCCAGTCGCGCAGGGAGTCCTCGAAGCCGAGCGCGGTGATGTCGCAGGCCGACTGCAGCTCGGCGACCTCCCACTCGTCCTTGATCAGGCGCATCTCGGAGATCACCCGGGCCAGCTCGCCGTCGCGGCTCTCGTCGGGCGCCACCAGGGAGTCCACCCGGTGGTCGACGCCGCGGTGCACCCGGGTCTTCCCGGTGGCCTCGAGCACCCGGGGCAGCTCGTCGAGGTGGCGCACCGCGATCCCCAGGGACGACGCCATCTCGTGCAGCGACGGGCGACGGCCGGCCCACAGCTCGCCGTACTGGCGGTCGCGGAAGAACTCGTCGCTGTCCCGGCTGGAGCGGGGGCGCGCGAACAGCACCGCCTCCTGGTCGTCGAGGACCAGGACCGCGTCGGTGGTCTGGTTGCCGCAGAAATAGGTGTGCGCGGTGTCGGGGCGGAAGCGGTAGTCGGTGTCGTTGGCGCGGACCTTGAACGTCCCGGCCGGCAGCACCAGCCGCTCGCCGGGGAAGGCGTCGCTCAGCCGCCGGCGCCGCGCCGCGGCCCAGGCCGCGACGGGGTGCGGCGGCAGGTCGAGCTCACGGTCGCCCCAGCCGGTGCGCATGAACGCGGCGTAGGCCTCCGGCACCGCGGGATCGTGCGACTCCGTCGCGTTCTGCGCCACCACCTCGGAGTCGGGCGTGACGGCGGGATCGGTGGGCTCGCTGGAGGTCATGTCGCTCACCCACCTCACTCTACGCCGCGCCCCCGAGGGCTCCGTTAGGCTTCGCCCATGCCCGTGCGTCGCCGCGACAACGTCGTCTTCACGGCCGTCGTGGCGGTGCTGGTCGTGCTGTGCGCCCTCCCGATGGCGGTGATCATTCTGCTGTCCGGGGCCCCCTCCACGCTGTTCCTGGCGACGCTGCTCGCGGCGCTCCCGGTGGTGCCGCTGGTGGGCTGCTACCTCTGGCTCGACCGCTACGAGCCGGAGCCCCGCTCGCTGCTCGCGCTGGGTCTCGCCTGGGGCGCGTTCGTGGCGACCGCGGCGTCGTTGTTCCTCGGCGGCGTCGGCGGGCTGGTGGCCGGGTTCTCCCAGGCGGAGAGCCTCGCGGTGGTGGCCCCGGTGACCGAGGAGGCCACCAAGGGGGCGTTCCTGCTCCTGCTGCTGTGGTGGCGTCGCCACGAGCTGGACGGCGTCCTCGACGGCATCGTCTACGCCGGGATGGTCGGCATCGGCTTCGCGTTCGTGGAGAACATCCTCTACCTGGCCGCGGCGTACGACGGGACGGACGGCCTCGGGCCCGGCGGCACCGAGGCGGTGACCGGGACCTTCGTGGTCCGGTGCCTGGTCAGCCCGTTCGCCCACCCGCTGTTCACCGCGTTCACCGGGATCGGCGTCGGCATCGCGGTCAACGCGCGCTCGGGCGCGACCCGGGTGATGGCGCCGGTGACGGGGTACCTGCTGGCCGTGGCTACGCACGCGTTGTGGAACGTCTCGACCATC
Organism: Nocardioides sp. Z21_20; assembly: GCF_059766585.1. Classification (NCBI taxonomy): domain Bacteria; kingdom Bacillati; phylum Actinomycetota; class Actinomycetes; order Propionibacteriales; family Nocardioidaceae; genus Nocardioides; species Nocardioides sp. Z21_20. The sequence continues at coordinate 34,440 of NZ_JCBAJX010000010.1, read as the reverse complement.
GACGGGTTCGGCAGCTTCGTCGCGACCTACGTGGCGGTGATGGTGCCGGTGTTCGTCGGGCTCGTCTGCCTGGCGATCTGGGCGCGCACCTCCGAGGAGCGGCTGCTGGCGTCCTCGCTGCTCGACGCCAGCGCCCGGGGCCTGCTGCCGGCCACCGACATCGGCTGGTTGGTCAACCTGGCGGCGCGTCGCCGGGCCCGCGCGTTCGCCCGGAGCCTGGGCGGCCCCGCGGCCGAGGGGGCCATGCGCGAGTATCAGCAGGCAGCGGTGGAGCTCGGCTTCCTGCACCACCGCTACCTGCGCGGCACGCCTCCGCCCGACTTCGCCGCCCGCGGCGCCGACTTCGCCGCACGGCTCTCCGCCGTGCGACCCTTCATCTCCTTCCCCGGACAGGTGGTACCTCCCCGATGACCGATCAGCCTGACCCGCCGAGCAGGACGCAGGCGGGACCCGGCGCCAGGACAGCCGAGTCGCGCGACGCGAACCGGATGCTCACCGCGCTGGTGCGCCTGCGCAGCACGCTGCAGGGAGCCCGGCTGCCGCTGGAGATCCCCCGGGTGGAGGAGCTGCGCGCGGCCCGGGCCGAGATGGTCGACCAGCTCGAGGACTACGTGATCCCGCGGCTGATGACCATCGACGCGCCGCTGCTCGCGGTGGTCGGCGGGTCGACGGGCGCCGGCAAGTCGACGCTGGTCAACTCGCTGGTCGGGCGACGGGTCACCGAGCCCGGCCTGCTGCGCCCGACCACCCGGTCGCCGGTGCTGGTGCACAACCCCGCGGACGGACACTGGTTCGGCCAGGACCGGCTGCTGCCCGACCTCGAGCGCGTCGAGCGCAGCACCAACGACCCGAGCGCCCTGCAGCTGGTGGCCTCCGACACGATCCCGCCCGGCCTGGCGATCCTGGACGCACCCGACATCGACTCCGTCGAGGAGCGCAACCGGAGCCTCGCCGCGCAGCTCCTGGCCGCCGGTGACCTGTGGCTGTTCGTCACCAGCGCGGCGCGCTACGCCGACCAGGTGCCGTGGGGCTTCCTGCGTCAGGCCGCGGAGCGCTCGACGGCGGTGGCGATCGTGCTCGACCGCACCGCCCCCGAGGCCGTCGAGACGGTGTCGATCCACCTGGCGCGGATGCTGGCCAGCCGCGGGCTGAAGGACTCCCCGCTGTTCACCGTGCACGAGGGGGCCCTGGACCAGGACGGCCTGCTGGCGCCCGAGGAGGTCGAGGACATCCGAGGATGGCTCGACTCGCTGGCCGCCGACGCCGATGCCCGCGCCGACGTGGTCCGGCAGACCCTCCAGGGCGCGATCCGCACGCTGGCCCGCCGCAGCCACGCGATCGCCGACGGCGCCGGTGAGCAGGTGGCCGCCTTCCAGCGGCTCCGGGCCGACGTCGACGAGGCCTACGACGCCGCACAGGACGACATCTCCCGGGCCACCGCCGACGGCACCCTGCTGCGCGGGGAGGTGCTCGCCCGCTGGCAGGAGTTCGTCGGCACCGGAGAGCTGCTGAAGTCGCTGGAGAACAAGGTCGGCTGGCTGCGCGACCGGATCGTCAACGCGGTCAAGGGCAAGCCGCAGCAGGCCGAGCGGGTCACGGTCGCGGTGGAGTCCGGACTGGAGACGCTGCTGCTCGAGCACGCGGAGGCCGCTGCCGAGCGCGCCGCCGGGTCGTGGCGCTCGCTGGCCTCCGGTGAGGCGCTGCTCGCCGACGCCGGTGAGGATCTGGGCCGTGCCTCGCGTGAGTTCCGTCGCCTCGCCGAGCGCGCCGTACGCGACTGGCAGCAGGGCGTGGTGGAGATGGTCCGCACCGAGGGCGCCGACAAGCGCTCGACCGCGCGGTTCCTGGCCTACGGGGTGAACGGGCTCTCGGTCGCCCTGATGGTCGTGGTCTTCGCCAGCACCGGTGGCGCCCTGGTGGTCGCGGAGGTCGGGATCGCCGGCGGGTCGGCGCTGCTGGGCCAGAAGCTGCTCGAGGCCGTCTTCGGGGACCAGAGCGTCCGGACCCTCGCCGACCGGGCTCGTATCGACCTCGAGCGGCGCGTCGCTGAGCTGCTGGAGCGCGAGCGCGCCCGCTACACCGATCTCCTGGACTCGCTGGCCATCGAGGCGAAGGCGGCCGACAACGTGCGTGCGGCGGCCCGTGCCGTGGACGACCTGCGCTTCGCCGCCGTCCAGCGTTCGGGTGAGCACAGCTGAGCACATAGGGTGGCCAGGCACGCATCACCGAAGCTTCGAGGGAGAACATGACGTCCTTGCTCGAGGGGGCCAAGAATCTGGTCACCCGGAGTACCGACATCGGCGCACGGGTCGAGTCGCTCGAGTCCGCCGTCGCGCTGGCTCGGGGGCGCCTCGACGACGGGCTCGTCGACGCGGCCGCGGCGACGGTCGAGAAGGCCACCGGACGTCTGCGTCTCTCCGCCGACCACACCGTGGTCGCCATCGCCGGCGCCACCGGCTCCGGCAAGTCCTCGACCTTCAACGCCCTCACCGGCCTGGAGCTGTCCGCGACCGGCGTGCGCCGTCCCACCACCTCGTGGGCCACGGCGTGCATCTGGGGCCGGGAGGGCGCCACCGAGCTGCTCGAGTGGCTCGGCATCCCGGAGCGGCACCAGACCACCCGCGACTCCATGCTGGACACCAAGCGCGAGGGCAACGCCCTCGACGGCGTGGTCCTGCTGGACCTGCCCGACCACGACTCGACCGAGGTCTCCCACCACCTCGAGGTGGACCGCCTCGTCGAGCTCGCCGACCTGCTGGTCTGGGTGCTCGACCCGCAGAAGTACGCCGACGCGGCGATCCACGAGCGCTACCTCGCGCCGCTGAGCCAGCACGGCGAGGTGATGGTGGTGGTCCTCAACCACCTCGACTCCGTTCCCGAGTCCCGTCGCGCCGGCATGCTCGACGACGTACGCCGCCTGCTCGAGGCCGACGGGCTGCACGACGTCCCGGTGATCGGGCTCAGCGCCCGCGAGGGCTGGGGCGTCGACGAGCTCAAGGGCGAGATCGCCTCGCGGGTGAAGGCGAAGAAGGCCACCCGGGCACGCCTGGCCGCGGACCTGCGCACCGCCGCGGAGCGGCTCAGTGACGCCTCCGGGTCCGCGCAGGCTCGCCAGCTGCCCAAGCAGCGCGTCGCCGAGCTCGACGACGCCCTCGCCGACGCCGCCGGGGTGCCGACCGTCGTCGACGCCGTCAAGACCTCGACCCGTCGGCGCGCCGCCCGCGCGACCGGGTGGCCGGTGGTCTCCTGGTTCTCCCGACTGCGCCCCGACCCGCTCAAGCGCCTGCATCTCGACCTCGGCAGCGCCGGCAAGGAGCTCTCGGGCCTGGCCCGGACGTCGGTGCCGGAGGCGACCCAGGTCCAGCGGGCCCGCGTCGACGCCGCCGTGCGCCGGGTGGCCGACGACGTCTCGGCCGGTCTGGCGCCGCCGTGGGCGGCGTCGATCCGGGGGGCCTCGGTCGCCCACCTCCCCGAGCTGGGCGACCGTCTCGACGCCACGCTGGCCAGCACCGACCTCGGAGCGGGGCGCGTCCCGATCTGGGCCAACCTGGTCCGTGTCCTGCAGTGGCTGCTGATGCTGACCGCCCTGGTGGGTGGCGTCTGGCTGCTGGCGCTGGCGGTGATGGGCTATCTCCAGATCGACGTCTCCGCTCCTGAGGTGACCGGCCTGGCGCTGCCCACGCTGCTGCTGCTGGGGGGAGTGGCGCTGGGGATCGTGCTGGCCCTGGTGTGCCGGGTGCTGGTCGAGGCGACGGCGCGACGCCGCGCCAGGTCCGCGGACCGCCGGCTCCGTGAGGGCATCCACCAGGTGGCCGAGGAGCTCGTGGTCGGGCCGGTCGAGCGCGAGCTCGAGGTCTACACCGAGCTGCGCGCCCAGCTGGCCCGCGCGCTGAAGTAGCCACCGAGCGTCCACAGCCGCCGGGCAGCACGGAGTTCTCCACAGCCGGCGCAGCGTGCCCCCCACGGCCCGGGTTCGTCGACGAGTCTGATCCGCATCCGTCATCGAGATGCGAAGGAGACACGAGGATGAACGACACCTACATCACGTTCCAGGGCTGGGTCGGCAGCGAGGTCACGCTCACCGAGGTGGGCGGGGGAGTGCAGGTCGCCTCGTTCCGGGTCGGCAGCACCCCGCGCCGCTTCCGCGGCGGGCAGTGGGAGAACGGACAGACCGCCTGGTACACGGTCAAGGCCTGGCGCGCCCTGGCCACGCACGTGGAGAGCTCGGTGCGCAACGGCGACCCGGTGGTCGTGCACGGCCGGCTCGAGGCCGACGTGTGGCAGCGCGAGGACGGCCAGACCTCGACGCGCTACGTGGTGGTCGCCACGTCGGTGGGCCACGACCTGGCCAAGGGCACCTCGTCGTTCGTCCGGGCGCCCCGCAACGAGCTGACCCCCGGCGTCGACCAGGGCCCGGTCCGCGAGGTGATCCACTCCTACGACGAGGGCGGGCCGAACCTCGACGCCCACGGGGAGGTGGTGGCCCAGCCGGCGGCCGACAGCCCGGCCGCCTGAGCGCGGGCGTCGCGGCTGCGGCGCCGTGCAGGGACGCCCGGTTGGAGTCGAGAGGGGCGCGGACCGTAGGCTCGTCTGTCATGGCGGAATATGTGTTCACTCTGCGCAATGTGCGCAAGGCCCACGGCGACAAGGTCGTCCTCGACAACGTGACCATGTCGTTCCTGCACGGCGCGAAGATCGGTGTCGTCGGTCCCAACGGCGCCGGCAAGTCGTCGCTGCTCAAGATCATGGCCGGGCTCGACCGCCCCAACAACGGTGACGCGATCATCGACCCCGAGGCGACGGTCGGCATGCTCCAGCAGGAGCCGCCGCTGAGCGAGGGCAAGACGGTCCTGGAGAACGTCGAGGAGGCGGTCGCCGAGATCAAGGGCAAGCTCGATCGCTACAACGCGATCTCCGAGGAGCTCGGGCAGCCCGACGCCGACTACGACACGCTCCTGGCCGAGATGGGCGACCTGCAGACCGACCTCGACCACGCGAACGCCTGGGACCTCGACAGCCGACTCGACCAGGCGATGGACGCGCTGCGCTGCCCCCCGCCGGACGCGATCGTCGACAACCTCTCCGGTGGTGAGCGCCGCCGCGTCGCGCTGTGCAAGCTGCTGCTCCAGCAGCCGTCCCTGCTGCTGCTCGACGAGCCCACCAACCACCTCGACGCGGAGTCCGTGCAGTGGCTGGAGGGACACCTCAAGACCTACCCGGGCGCCGTCCTCGCGGTCACCCACGACCGGTACTTCCTCGACAACGTGGCCGAGTGGATCGCCGAGGTCGACCGTGGCCAGATCCACGGCTACGAGGGCAACTACTCCACCTACCTGGAGACCAAGAAGGACCGCCTCAAGATCGAGGGCCAGAAGGACGCCAAGCGCGCCAAGATGCTCGAGCGCGAGCTGGCCTGGGTGCGCTCGAACGCCAAGGCCCGCCAGACCAAGAGCAAGTCGCGTCTGGCGCGCTACGAGGAGATGGCGGCCGAGGCGGACCGGATGCGCAAGATCGACACCTCCGAGATCAACATCCCCGCTGGCCCGCGCCTGGGCGACGTGGTGCTCGAGGCGGAGGGTCTGACCAAGGGCTTCGGGGACCGGATCCTGATCAACGACCTGTCCTTCTCCCTGCCGCGGGCCGGCATCGTCGGCGTGATCGGCCCCAACGGCGTCGGCAAGACCACGCTGTTCCGGATGATCACCGGGCAGGAGGAGCCCGACGCGGGCAAGCTCACCGTCGGGCAGACCGTGAAGATCTCCTACGTCGACCAGAGCCGCGGCGGCATCGACCCGCAGAAGAACGTCTGGGAGGTCGTCTCCGACGGGCTGGACTTCATCAAGGTCGCCAACTTCGAGATGAACTCGCGCGCCTACGTGGCGTCCTTCGGCTTCAAGGGCCCCGACCAGCAGAAGAAGTCCGGTGTCCTCTCCGGTGGTGAGCGCAACCGGCTCAACCTGGCGCTGACGCTGAAGATGGGCGGCAACATGCTGCTGCTCGACGAGCCCACCAACGACCTGGACGTGGAGACGCTGTCCTCGCTCGAGGACGCGCTGCTCGACTTCCCCGGCTGTGCCGTGGTCACCTCGCACGACCGGTGGTTCCTGGACCGCGTCGCGACCCACATCCTCGCCTGGGAGGGCGACGACGAGGACTCGGCCCAGTGGTTCTGGTTCGAGGGCAACTTCGCGGCCTACGAGGAGAACAAGGTGGAGCGGCTCGGCGTCGAGGCGGCCCGCCCGCACCGCGTCACGCACCGCCGGCTCACCCGCGACTGAGCGCGGGCGCCGTGCTCGGCGCCCGCCCCGGGGTCAGCGGATCTCGACCTCGGGGTGGCCGCCGATGAGCCGGTCGGTGACCGCGTCCATCACCCGGCCGAGCGCGGCGAAGTCCTGCTCGTCGGCCAGGTCGACGAGGTTCTCGCGCACCCCGCGCACGTGCACCGGCGCCGCCCGCACGAGCAGCGCGTAGCCCTTGTCGGTCATCGTGGCGACGATGCCGCGGCCGTCGTCGGCGCTCTGCGTGCGCGCGACCAGCCCGGCGTTCTCCATCCGGGCGACGGTGTGGGTGACCCGGCTGCGGCTGTGCCGCAGGGCGTCGGCGAGCTGGGCCATCCGCAGCTGGCGACCAGGGCGCTCGGAGAGCCGCACCAGGATCTCGTACTCGGTCAGGGAGAGGTCGAACGCGCGACGGAGGTCCTCGTCGAGCCGGTCCATCAGCAGGGTGTTCCCGATGATCAGGGCACGCCACGACCGCTGCTGGTCCGCGTCGAGCCATCGGACCTCTGTGTCGTCTGCCATGGCGCGGAGTTTACTGCTCCGAGCGCCCGCCGCCGGCGTTCCGGGGATGTGCACAAGCGCCGGACGCCCGGCCGTGGGTCACGGCCGGGCGTCCGGGTGGAGCTGGGTTGCGGTGCCTGGAGGCTCAGCCCATCCGCTCGAGGATGAGCGCCATGCCCTGGCCGCCGCCCACGCACATGGTGATCAGGCCGGTGGACTTGTCGTGCCAGTCCAGCGAGTTGATCATCGTGTTCTGCAGGCGCGCACCGGTCATCCCGAAGGGGTGGCCCACGGCAATCGCGCCGCCGTTGATGTTGAGCCGGTCGAGGTCGATGCCGAGCTCCTGGTAGGACGGCACCACCTGGGCGGCGAAGGCCTCGTTGATCTCGACCAGGTCGATGTCGCCGATGCTCATCCCGGCGTACTTGAGGGCGCGCTGGGTGGCCTCGACCGGACCGAGGCCCATGATCTCCGGCGACAGGCCGCTGACACCGGTGGAGACGATGCGCGCGAGCGGGGTCAGCCCCAGCTCCTTGGCCTTGGTGTCGGACATCACCACGACCGCCGCGGCGCCGTCGTTGAGCGGGCAGCAGTTGGCGGCGGTGACCACGCCGTCGGGCCGGAAGACCGGCTGCAGCTGGGAGGCGGCCTCGTAGGTGACGCCGGCCCGGGGGCCGTCGTCGGTGGAGACGACCGTGCCGTCGGCCAGGGTGATCGGCGTGATCTCGCGGGCCCAGAAGCCGTCCGCGATCGCCTTCTCGGCGAGGTTCTGGCTGCGCACGCCGAACTCGTCGAGCTCCTTGCGGCTCAGGCCGCGCATCCGAGCGACGTTCTCGGCCGTCTGGCCCATCGCGATGTAGGCGTCGGGCAGCAGGCCGTCCTCACGCGGGTCGCGCCAGTCCTTGCCGCCCTTCGCGTACTCCTCGGTCTGCGCGATGGCAGGGTCGAAGAGGGCGTTGCGGGTGTTGGGGATGTGGTCGGACGTGCCGTTGCGGAAGCGGGACACCGTCTCGACACCGGCGGAGATGAACACGTCACCCTCGCCGGCCTTGATCGCGTGGAAGGCCATCCGCGTGGTCTGCACCGACGAGGCGCAGTACCGGGTGACGGTCGCGCCCGGGACCTCGTCCATGTCGTTGAGGACGTTGACGATGCGTCCCATGTTGTTGCCCATCTCGCCGCCGGGGAGACCACACCCGAGGTAGAGGTCGTCGACCGTCTTGCGGTCGAGCTCGGGCACCTTGTCCAGGGCAGCCTTCACGATCAGGGCGGCCAGGTCATCGGGGCGGAAGTCCTTGAGCGAGCCCTTGTTCGCTCGGCCGATCGGTGAACGAGCGGCGGAAACGATCACTGCCTCAGGCATGCAAATTCTCCGTTCAAGTGGGGGGTCGGGCCTCGGTGGAACGTGTTCCAACAGGGACCCAGGTCACAGCCTAGTGCCAGGGGGCCTGCCATCATCCGTGGTGTGCGCCACCTTTATCAGTGCCCCCTGCGATGGGCCGACATGGACGTGCTCAACCACGTCAACAACGTGACCTACGTCGACTACCTGCAGGAGGCGCGCGTCGACATGCTGTTGACGCACGATCCGCAGCGCGCCGCCGGTGAGCTCGCCGAGGCCCTCGTGGTGGTGCGCCACGAGGTGCACTACCGCTCCCCGCTGAAGTTCCGCTTCGCGCCGGTGAGCATCGAGTGCTGGGTCACCGACATCCGGGCGGCCACGTTCACGATGTCCTACGAGATCTTCGACGAGACCGCCGAGGGGCGCCACGTCTACCTGCGCGCCAGCACCGTGCTCACGCCGTACGTCTTCGAGCAGGAGCGCCCACGCCGGCTGCGGGGCGAGGAGAGGGAGATGCTCGCCGGGTTCCTGGAGGACCCGCCGGTGGGGGAGCCGGCGGTCCTGGGCGGGGTCCGGCCCAGCGAGCTCGGGCACTACCCCCTGCACGTGCGGTTCTCCGACGTCGACGTCTACGGCCACGTCAACAACGTGAAGTACTTCGAGTACTTCCAGGAGGCCAGGATCCTGCTCGTGGACCGGCTCTCCCACGGACTGGGCCGCACCATCGCCCGCCTGCGGATGGTGGTGGCGCAGACGGACGTGGAGTACCGGGTGCCGATCCTGTTCCGGCCCGAGCCCTACGACGTGTGGAGCACGATCACGCACCTGGGGCGGACCTCGATGGTGATCGAGTCCGAGATCCGGGACGGGGACGTCCTCGCCGCCCGGGCCCGCGTGGTGATGGTCTTCTTCGACCCCGAGACCCAGCGCCCCGCCGCACCGCCGCAAGAGGTGCGCGAGGTGGTGGAGAGGCTGATGCTCGACTGAGCGCCGGCGCTCAGGCCGGTCAGCGCCGCGGTCGGGTCACTGCCCGGTGTTGATCATGAACTGCGCCGCGTGGGTGACGTAGTCCCACAGCTGAGCGTCCTGCTCCGGCGGCAGCGCGACCTCGTCGAGGCCCTCGCGGAAGTGCAGCAGCCAGCGCTCCTTGGAGGCCGGGTTCACCGCGTACGGCGCGTGCCGCATCCGCAGCCGCGGGTGCCCGCGCTGCTCGGAGTAGGTGGTGGGGCCGCCCCAGTACTGCACCAGGAAGCTGGTGAAGCGCTCAGCCGCCGGCCCGAGGTCCTCCTCGGGGTACATCGGACGCAGGATCTCGTCGGTGGCGACACCCTCGTAGAACCTGTCGACGATGCGCTTGAACGTCGGGTAACCGCCGACCTCGTCGTAGAACGTGCTCACCCGCCCCATTGTGCCGACCGGGCCTGACCGAGACCCCCTGGGGTGGGTGCGACGTGGAAGACTCGGGGCGCAACCCGTCCCCGACGCAAGGAGTCAGATCGATGGCAACCACCCGCACCGCCCAGACCAACTGGGAAGGCACCCTCCTCGAGGGGGCCGGCAAGGTGACGCTGCAGTCCTCGGGCGTCGGCACCTTCGACGTCTCCTGGCCCTCGCGGGCCGAGGAGGCCAACGGCAAGACCAGCCCCGAGGAGCTCATCGCGGCCGCCCACTCGTCGTGCTTCTCGATGGCGCTCTCGGCGGCGCTGACGAAGGCCGGCACGCCGCCCACGTCGCTGCAGACCACCGCCGACGTGGAGCTGACCCCGGGCACCGGCATCACGGGCATCAAGCTGACCGTGGTCGGCACCGTGGAGGGCATCTCCGCCGAGGCCTTCGTGGAGGCGGCCGAGGGCGCCAAGGCCGGCTGCCCGGTGAGCCAGGCGCTCGCCGGCACGACCATCACGCTGGACGCCTCGCTGGCCTGAGCCGGCCGAGACGAAGACGGCCGTCGCCTCCCCGACAGGGAGGCGACGGCCGTCTTCGTCGTCCGGGGCGCTCAGCCGGCGGGGTGGTGGGTGTCGCGGGCCGGGTCCGGGCGGGCCTCGGCCTCGCCCTCGCGGTGCCAGATCACCCGCTGGGCGAAGGGGATCTCGATGCCCTCGTAGTCGAAGCGCGCCTTGATCCGCTCGCGCATCTCGCGCGCCACGGCCCACTGCTCCATCGGCGCGGTCTTCAGCGTGACCCGGACGGTCACCGCGTCGGCGGCGAGCGCCTCGACGCCCCACACCTCGGGCTCCTCGATGACCAGCCCCTTGAAGTCGTCGTCCTGCCACAGGTCGTGGGCGACCTCCTGGAGCACGCGGCGCACCTTGACCAGGTCCTCGTGGTAGGCGACACCGACGTCGATCACCGAGCGGGCCCAGTTCTGGCTCATGTTGCCCACGCGCAGGATCTCGCCGTTGCGCACGTACCAGACCGTCCCGTTCACGTCCCGCAGGCGGGTGACCCGCAGGCCCACCGCCTCCACGGTCCCGTTGGCCTCCCCGAGGTCGACCACGTCGCCCACGCCGTACTGGTCCTCGAAGATCATGAAGATGCCCGAGAGGAAGTCCTTGACCAGGCTCTGCGCGCCGAAGCCGAGGGCGACACCCAGGATCCCGGCGCTGGCGATGATCGGCGTGATGTTGACGCCGAACTCCGCCATCACCATCACGGTCGTGATCGCGAAGACGACACCGGTGAGGATGCTCTTGAGCAGCGACCCCATGGTCCGGGTCCGCTGCACCCGGCGCTGGCTGGTCGGAGAGCTGCTCAGTCCCGCGGCCAGGGGCGTCTGGCCCAGACTCATCCGGCTCACCCGGCTGGGCAGCACGCCCTCCTCGGCGCGCGCCACCACCCGGTCGATCAGCCGGTGCAGCACCCAGCGGGCGAGCAGGCCGAAGAGGATCAGGGCCAGTACGGCGGTCGGCTTGCCCAGCAGTACCTCCGCGGTCTGGGCGGCGGTCTCGTTGCCGCTCATCCACCACACGGCGCGACATGAGATGGCTTGGTTGGGTTCACACGGGTCGACAGGCTCCAGTCCGAACATGACGACCAGTATCGGGGTGGGCTGGTGAAGAGCCGGGAGGGGCGGGGGAGTGGCGCCGGAAAGCCCATCGGGGAGACGCGGGGGAGCGCCGTGGCGATCAGCCGATATCCTTGGCCGCGTGACCGCCCAGTCGAAGACCTCCGCCCCCCGCCGTGCCGCCCGCGCTGTCGTCGTGACGGTGGCGACCGCCGGCCTCCTGCTGACCGCGTCGCCCGCTCTCGCCGACGTCCCCGAGCGCTGGAGCGACCCCGAGCCCGTGAACACGCTCGATGCCATCGGCATCATCGTCGGCGCGCCGGTGCTGCTGGCGCTGGTGATCACCTTGCTGGTGATGCTGCCGTCGCTGGCGAGCGGCAACAAGCGGGCGCCCGGCGCCCACAGCGCCGACGAGTGGTTCGGTGGACCCCGCAAGGGGACCGCCGAGCGAGCCGACCCCGACAACGCCGAGTCCCAGGCCGGTGGCGCTCGTGCCCGCTGGTGATCGCTTCACCGACGCCGAGCGGCGCGACATCGATGCCACCATCCGCACCGCGGAGGAGCTGAGCCGCTGCGAGTTCTCGGTCTTCGTGGGCACCGCAGAGGGCGACCCGCACGCCTTCGCCACCAGCCTGCACAACACGCTGGCCGCACCGGCGCGCAGCGTGCTGATCATGGTCGACCCGGACGCCCGGGTGGTGGAGATCGTGACCGGCCGCGAGGTTCGCCGTCACCTCAGCGACGCCGAGACCGAGCTCGCCGCGATGGAGATGACCTCCGACTTCGCCCAGGACGACCTGGTCGGCGGGCTGCGCCGGGGCATCCAGATGCTGGCCGCCCACGCCCGCCGGGGCTGAGCTCCGGCCGAATCCCCCTGAAACGCGAGCCGCCCCCGTCCGATCTGGACGGGGGCGGCTCGCGTTCTTGGCTTTCGCCTGCGCTCAGGCGCCGGCGTCCTTGCGCTGGGCGGCCAGGGCGCGCGCCATGTCGGAGCGGCCCTCACGGACGTAGCGCTTCGCGGCCGGGTTGGCCTGCGAGGCCGCCAGCCACTCGTCGAGGCGGGCCAGGACCTCCTCGGAGACCAACGGCATCGGGAACATGTACTCCAGCGCCGTGGAGGCGCGCTGGGTGCCCTTGTCCTCCCAGATCGTCTCGGCGACCGTGAGGTACCTCTCCAGGTACGGCGCGAGCAGCTCGGCCTGACCGCTCACCTGGAAGCTCGCGGCGATCTGGCGCTGGGTCTCGTTCGGCACGTCGTCGCGCTCGATCGCGTCGCGCCAGGCCTGGGCCTTCGCCTCGGCGGTGGGGCGCACGGTGAGCGCCATGGCGGCGCGCTCCTGCCCCGAGATGGTGTTGTCGCGCGCGGCCTCCTCGAGGATCCGCGCCTCGTCGGCGCGGCCCTCGCGCGCCAGCGTGGTGAGCAGCGTCCAGCGCAGGTCGGTGTCGACGGCCAGGCCCTCGAGGGAGACCCGGCCCTCCAGCAGGCCCGCCACCCGGTCCAGGGCGGCGTCGCTGTGGGCGGCGGCGGCGAAGGCGCGGGCGAAGGCCAGCTGGTGGTCGGAGCCGGCCTCGGCGGCGTCGAGCAGCTCGTGCAGGCCCTGCTCCCAGCGGGCGGCCAGCGCATCGCGACCCGCGGGGGCGGAATAGTAGCTCACCGCGGTGCGGGCGTAGACGGGCAGCCGACTGACCGCGGTCAGGTCGGTCTCGGTGCCGATGCCGCGCAGCACCAGCGCGACGAAGTCGCTCGCGCTCATCTCCGCGTCGCGGGTCATGTCCCAGGCGGCGCCCCAGAGCAGGGCACGGGCGAGGGAGTCGTCGACCTTGTCGATGTGCGCGACCGCGGTCGCCAGCGAGCGCTCATCGAGACGGATCTTGGCGTAGGTGAGGTCGCCGTCGTTGAGCAGGACCAGATCGGGCTGGGGCTCGCCGACGAGCGCCGGCACGTCGGTGCTGGCGCCGGCGACGTCGATCTCGACGGAGGTCCGTCGCACCAGCCGCCCCTCGACGAGGTCGTAGAGGCCGACGCCGATGCGGTGGCGGCGCAGCGTCGGGAACTGCTCGTCGGCCGTCTGCCGGACCGAGAACGAGGAGAAGGCCCCGTCGGCGTCCAGCTCGAACGCCGGGCTGAGCGTGTTCACCCCGGAGGTCTGCAGCCACTCCTGCGCCCAGGTCGCCAGCTCACGCCCGGAGGACCGCTCCAGGGCCGCGAGCAGGTCGCTGAACTCGGAGTTGGCGAACTCGTGGGCCTTGAAGTAGCTGCGCAGCCCGGCCAGGAACTCCTCGATGCCGACCCAGGCCACCAGCTGCTTGAGCGTCGAGGCGCCCTTGGCGTAGGTGATGCCGTCGAAGTTGACCTCGACCGCCTCCAGATCGAAGTTGTCGGCCGCGATCGGGTGCGTCGAGGGCAGCTGGTCCTGGCGGTAGGCCCAGTTCTTGCGGGCGTTGGTGAAGCCCGTCCACGCCTCGGTGTACTCGGTCGCGTTGACCATCGCGTGGTGCGAGGCCCACTCGGCGAAGGACTCGTTGAGCCACAGGTCGTCCCACCAGCGCATGGTGACCAGGTCGCCGAACCACATGTGCGCCATCTCGTGCAGCACGGTGTTGGCGCGCTGCTCGTAGAACGCGTGGACCTGGCGCGAGCGGGGCAGGTACTCGTCGCGGAACGTCACGCAGCCCGCGTTCTCCATCGCGCCCATGTTGTACTCCGGCACGTAGAGCTGGTCGTACTTGCCGAAGGGGTAGGGGTAGTCGAAGGCCTCCTCGAAGAAGGCGAAGCCCTGCTTGGTGATCGCGACGAGCTCGTCGACGTCGAGCTGGTCCTTGATCGACTGGCGGCAGAAGTGGCCCAGCGAGATCGAGCCGTGCCGGCCCTCGTAGGTGTCGCGCACCTCGTGGTACTCGCCGGCCACCAGGGCGGTGATGTAGGTGGACATCCGCTCGGTGGCGGGGAACGCCCACACGGCCGTGCCGTCGCCCGCGTCGCGCGGCTGCGGCGTCGGCGCGTTGGAGACGACCTTCCAGTGGGACGGCGCGGAGACGGTGAAGGTGAAGACCGACTTCAGGTCGGGCTGCTCGAAGGTCGTGTACACGCGGCGGGCGTCGGGGACCTCGAACTGGCTGTAGAGGTAGACCCGGTCGTCGGCGGGGTCGACGAAGCGGTGCAGGCCCTCGCCGGTCCGGCTGTAGGCACAGTCGGCGCGCACGACCAGCTCGTTGTCGGCCGCCAGGTCGTCGAGCTGGATGCGGCTGTCGGCGTAGGCCGCGGCCGGCTCGATGCTGCGGCCGTTGAGGGTGATCTCGTGGACGGTGGCGCCGACCAGGTCGGCGAAGGTGGAGGCGCCGGGCTCGGTGCACGAGAAGCGGATCGTGGTGGTCGATCCGAAGGTGGTCTCACCCGTCGTGAGGTCCAGGTCGATGGCGTAGGACGTGACGTCGAGGAGAGCGGCGCGAGTGGCCGCCTCCTCCCGTGTGAGGTTGGTTCCAGGCATGCGGGCATCCTCTCACCCGCCGCCGTGGCGGCGCTCCACCGCGCCTGCGGCCGAAAACTACAGCAATGTAGTTGTCCCCTCGGCGTGTCAGGCTTGACTTCTTTCACTAAGGTACTCACGTGCCACAGCCGCCTCATCCTTACCGTCAGCGTCTCGTGGCGACCCTTCTCACCCTCGTGACCGGGGCGGGCCTGAGCCTCGTCGCCCCCGCCGCGCCGGCCTCCGCCGACTCGTCGTACCTGTGCACGGGCTACGCCAAGTGCAAGCAGGCCGGCTATCCGCACGCCGGCTACGCCACCGCGGGCTCGACCATGTGGTGGCGCATGTACTCCGGCCACAACTGCACGAACTACGTCGCCTACCGACTGGTGGCCGGGGGGATGCCCAACACCCGACCGTGGTCGGGCAGCGGCAACGCGACCAACTGGGGCGTCGCGATGAGCCGGCTCACCAACACCACCCCGATGGTCGGCGCGGTGGCCTGGTGGAAGGCGGGCTCGCCCGGAGGCGGGTCCAGCGGTCACGTCGCCTTCATCGAGCAGGTCGTCTCCAGCACCGAGATCGTGGTCTCCGAGGACAGCTGGGGCGGGGACTTCCACTGGCGCCGGATCACCCGCGCGGGCCGCGGCTGGCCGACCGGGTTCATCCACTTCGCCGACAAGGCCGTGGCCGCGACCGCCGCGCCGGCGATCGTCGGCACGCCCGCGGTCGGTACCGCGCTGCGCGCCACCACCGGGACGTGGACGCCCGCGGCCACCACCTCGGTGCAGTGGCTGGCCGGCGGGGTGGCGATCCCCGGCGCGACGACCGAGACGTTCACCCCCGCCGCGGCCCAGCAGGGCAAGCAGCTGAGCGTGCAGGTCACCGCCACCAGCCCCGGCTACGTCACGGCCAAGGCGACCTCGGCGGCCACCGCCGCCGTCGCGCTGGGCACCCTGCGTCCCGCCGCGCCCCCCACCATCAGCGGCACCGCACAGGTCGACGAGGTCCTCGTCGCCTCCCCGGGCTCCTGGCAGCCGACGCCGGCCACCAGCACCGTCCAGTGGCACGCCGACGGCAAGCCGATCCCCGGCGCCACCGGGTGGCGTCTCGAGCTGGGCCAGGAGCAGGTGGACCGCACCATCACCGCCGTGGTCCGGGCCCGCGCGGCCGGCTACCGCCAGGCCGTCGCGCGCTCGAGCGCCGCCGGCCCGGTGCTCGCGCCGGTCATCGAGGTGCAGCGACCCTTCGTGCTGCGTGGGGCGGGGCGGCTGGGCGGTGAGCTCAGCGTCCAGCCGGGCAGCTACGCCCCGGCCGACGCCACGCTGAGCCACACCTGGCTGCGCGACGGTCAGCCGATCGCCGGGGCCACCGGCTCGAGCTACGTCCTGGGTCCGGCAGACCTCGGCGCCCGGATGTCGGTGCGCGTGGACCTGACCCGCAGCGGCTACCGGAGCTCGACCCAGACCCTGACCCTGGGGTCGGCGGTCCGCACCACCTCCGCGCTGGTGCTCGCGACACGCGGTCGTCGCGGCCGCGCGTTGCTCCACATACGTCTCGACGTCGAGGGCACGACGGCACCGACGACCAGGTTCACCCTCAGCGTCGGCGGCCGTCAGCTCACCCGCCGGCTGGTCGCGGGGAAGGCGCGGGTGCTGGTGCGCGGTCTGCGGGCGGGCCGCCACCAGGTGCGGGTGGTCTACGCCGGCAGCGAGGTGATCGGGGGCTCCCGGGCCCGGGGCGTGGTACGGGTCCTGGGGCGGCGCTGATCAGCGCCCGGCCGCGGCCCGGGGCGCCGGTGAGGGAATGACGCTCGACGGCATCGGGTTGACTGCTGGCATGACCAACACTGACTTCTGGTTCGATCCGCTCTGCCCGTTCGCCTGGATCACCTCGCGGTGGGTCCTGGAGGTGGAGCAGGTGCGCGACATCTCGGTCACCTGGCACGTGATGAGCCTGGCCTACCTCAACCAGGACAAGGACATCCCCCAGGAGTACCGCGACCGGCTCGCCGGCGCCTGGGGCCCGGTCCGGGTCTGCATGGCCGCCGAGCAGGCGCACGGCAAGGAGGTGCTCGCCGACCTGTACACCGCGATGGGCAACCGCATCCACCTCCAGGAGCAGCCGATCTCCCGCGAGCTCCTCGCGGCGGCGCTCGCCGAGGCCGGCCTGCCCGGCGAGCTGGTCGAGGCGATGGACAGCACCCAGTACGACGAGGCGATCAAGGCCTCGCACCACCTGGGCATGGACCAGGTCGGCGACGACGTGGGCACCCCGACCATCGCCATCGACGGCGTGGCGTTCTTCGGGCCGGTGCTCGGGAGCATCCCGCGCGGCGAGGAGGCCGGCCGGGTCTGGGACGGCGCGGTGGCGCTCGCGGCGTACCCGCAGTTCTTCGAGCTCAAGCGCTCGCGGACCGGGGACCTCGACTTCAGCTGAGCCCCGCGAGCGGGGCTCAGCCGCTGCCCGTCGTGGTAGCCACGGTGGCGGCCACCATCACCGCGGCCATCGCCGCCTGGGCAGCCTCCGCGGCGTCCTCCTCGAGCCGGCCGAGCAGGACCTGGCGCAGCCCCGTGCCGAGGGCCCCGACGAGGTCCTGGGCCGAACGCTGCTTGGCCGCGACGGTGGTGAGGGCGTCGCACAGGACCCGGTCGTCGAGCTCGGGCGCGTCTTGGACCACGTGCACGGTGCTGCGCGCCGGACTGTAGTTGCCCCTGGGCGTCGCGTCAGGTGGGCGGCGTGGGCGGTGATGACGCAGGATGGGCCGCGATGAGTCTGCTTCCTCCGCCTGCCCGTGTCCGTGTCCTTCTCCCCGCCACCGTCGTCACCCTGGTGGCGACCCTGCTCGGCCCGCCGCCGGCCGTCGCGACGGGGCCCGCCGAGGCGCTCCCGGCCCCCGCGCGTGTCCAGCTCAGCGACGACGCCGGTTCGGGGGTGCCGCGCGCGGAGGTGCCGCTGGGCGGCGTGCTCCAGCGCACCCGCGCGGGCGGTGAGGTGCGCCGCACCACCACCGTGACGACCTCGGCGTTCCGGATGGTGGCGCTGACGTGGCAGGGCCGGGCCCGGACCCCCGACCTGGCCGTGCGCACCCGCACCGCCGACGGCTGGGCGCCGTGGCAGGACGCGCCGTCGCTGAGCGACCAGCCGGACGCGGGGGAGGGTCGGGCCGTCCGGGCCCGGGGCACCCAGCCGCTGTGGGTCGAGGAGTCCGACGCCGTCCAGGTCCGGGTGCGCGGCCAGCAGCCGCCCGGGCTCGCCCTGGTGCTGCTGAACCCCGAGGTGCGCCGCGCCGATGCCCGGCTGGGCCGGACGGGGGCCGGCGGGGCCGTCGCTCGACGGGCCGCCCGGCCCAAGGCCGCCCCGCGGCCGGTGCTGCTCCGCAGGCCCCAGTGGGGTGCGGACGAGTCGTGGCGCACCAGCGCTCCGCGCTACAACCGCCGGCTCCAGCAGGTGCACGTACACCACACGGCGACCAGCAACTCCTACACCCGCGCCGAGGTGCCGGCCATCATCCGCGGGATGTACAGCTACCACACCCGCAGCCTGGGCTGGTCCGACCTCGGCTACAACTTCCTGATCGACAAGTTCGGCCGGATCTGGGTGGGACGGGCCGGCGGCCCCAACCGGCACGTGCGCGGGGCGCACACGCTGGGCTTCAACCACACCTCGGTCGGGGTGGCGCTGATCGGCAACCACGAGGGCTCGGCCCCCTGGGCGCGGGCGGTGACCAGCCTGGTCCGGGTGGCGGCCTGGAAGCTCGACCGGGCCAACCGGCGCCCGACCGGCGTCGTCCCGGTCTTCTCCCAGGGCAGCGACCTCTACCCGGAGGGCCGCCGGGTCCGGCTGCCGGTCATCGACGGGCACCGCGACACCAACCACACCGCCTGCCCGGGTGGGGACCTGCACGACCTCCTCCCGAAGATCCGGCGCCGCGCCCAGAAGCGCGCCGACAGCTTCGGCCGCTGACGCGCCGTCGCCCGTGCCGACCCCTCCTCCTAGGATCACCCCATGAGCAGAGTCCTGTCCGCAGTCGCCTGGCCCTACGCCAACGGCCCCCGCCACATCGGCCACGTCGCCGGCTTCGGCGTCCCCTCCGACGTCTTCAGCCGGTACATGCGGATGGCCGGGCACGACGTGCTGATGGTCTCCGGCACCGACGAGCACGGCACCCCGATCCTGATCGCCGCCGACGAGGCCGGCGTCAGCGCCCAGGAGCTCGCCGACACCAACCACCGGATGATCGCGCAGGACCTCTGCGGGCTCGGGGTCTCCTACGACCTCTACACCCGCACCACCACGCCGAACCACTACGCCGTGGTCCAGGAGCTCTTCACCGGCGTCCACGACAACGGCTACTTCGTCGAGAAGACCACCTACGGCGCGATCTCGCCGTCCACCGGGCGGACCCTGCCGGACCGCTACATCGAGGGCACCTGCCCGATCTGTGGCGCCGAGGGCGCCCGCGGCGACCAGTGCGACGCCTGCGGCAACCAGCTGGACCCGCACGAGCTGAGGAACCCGCGCTCGAAGATCAACGGCGAGGTGCCGGAGTTCATCGAGACCCAGCACTTCT
Organism: Nocardioides sp. Z21_20; assembly: GCF_059766585.1. Lineage (NCBI taxonomy): Bacteria > Bacillati > Actinomycetota > Actinomycetes > Propionibacteriales > Nocardioidaceae > Nocardioides > Nocardioides sp. Z21_20. The sequence goes on along the minus strand of NZ_JCBAJX010000010.1, from coordinate 15,275 downwards.
TCCTCGACCTGCCCGCGCTGGCCGACGCGCTCAAGGAGTGGCTCGACGAGCGCGAGGCGTCGGGGACCTGGCGGCCCAACGTGATCCGGTTCAGCCAGAACATCCTCAAGGAGATCAAGCCGCGCGCGATGACGCGCGACATCGACTGGGGCATCCCGGTGCCGCTGGAGGGGTGGCGCGACAACCCCACCAAGAAGCTCTACGTGTGGTTCGACGCGGTCGTGGGCTACCTCTCGGCCAGCATCGAGTGGGCGCGGCGCACGGGGGACCCCGACGCGTGGCGCTCCTGGTGGAACGACCCCGAGGCGCTGTCGTACTACTTCATGGGCAAGGACAACATCACCTTCCACAGCCAGATCTGGCCGGCCGAGCTGCTGGCCTACTCCGGCAAGGGGAAGTACGGCGGCCGGCCGGGCTCCCTGGGCGAGCTCAACCTGCCCACCGAGGTCGTCTCGAGCGAGTTCCTGACCATGGAGGGCAAGAAGTTCTCCTCCTCCAAGAAGGTCGTCATCTACGTGCGCGACATGCTCGCGCGCTACCAGCCCGACGCGTTCCGCTACTTCGTCGCCGCGGCCGGGCCCGAGAACCAGGACAGCGACTTCACCTGGTCGGAGTTCGTGCGCCGCACCAACGACGAGCTGGTCGCCGGCTGGGGGAACCTGGTCAACCGCACCGCCACGCTGGTGGCGAAGAACTTCGGCGAGATCCCGGCCGCCGGTGAGCTCACCGACGCCGACCGTGCCGCGTTGGCCGGCACCGAGGCGGCCTTCGGCGTCGTCGGCGACCTGATCGCCCGGCACCGGCAGAAGGCGGCCATCGGCGAGGCGATGCGCGCGGTCGCCGAGGTGAACAAGTACGTCACCGACCACGAGCCGTGGAAGCTGGCCAAGGACCCGGCCGACCGCGAGCGGCTGGCCACGATCCTGCACGTGATGACGCAGTGCGTCTCGGACCTGAACACGGTGCTCTCGCCGTTCCTGCCGTTCACGGCCAACACCGTCGACGAGGTCTTCGGCGGCGCCGGCGACGTCCAGCCGATGCCGCGTCTGGAGGAGGCCGAGGACCTCGACGGGGGGGCGTCGTACCCGATCATCACCGGCGACTACACCGGTGCGCGGCGCTGGGCCCGCACGCCGGTGGTGGCCGGCACCCCCGTCGCCAAGCCGACCCCCGTCTTCACCAAGCTCGATCCGGGGGTCGTCGACGAGGAGCTGGCCCGGCTGGCCGGCTGAGCCGCATGTGTCATTACTGCGGCTGCCGCCAGATCCCGCTTATCCGTGACTACATCGCCGAGCACGAGCAGATCACCGAGCTCGCCGATCACGCCCTGCGGGCCCTCGACCAGGGCGAGCGGGCGGCGGCGGCCGGCTACTTCTCGCAGATGGTGCCGCTGCTGCGCAGCCACTGGCAGGGCGAGGAGGAGGGCGTCTTCAAGGTGATGGCGCAGACCGAGGAGCTCTACGCCGACTACGTCGCGCCGCTGGTCGCCGAGCACCGTGCGCTGGACGCGTTCCTGAGCGCGCTGGACCTCGACGTGCCCGAGCAGGTCGAGCGGGTCCGACACGAGATGGCCGAGCTGGGCGAGCACATCCTGCGCGAGGAGGACGGGCTCTTCCCGCCCACGCTGACCACGCTGAGCGGTGAGCAGTGGGACGAGGCCATCGCCGCCTGGCACCGGGCCCACCCCGGTGCCGAGCTGATCGCCGACTAGCGAGGCGATCGGGTCCTCAGCGCAGCATGATCGATCCGCCGTCGACCATCAGCGTCTGCCCGGTCATGTAGGAGGCGTCCTCGCTGGCCAGGAAGACCGCCACCCGGCCGATGTCGGACTCGGGGTCGCCGAGGCGGCCCAGCGGGGTGCCGCGCAGCAGCAGCTGCTCCTGCTCGGGGTGCTCGGCGATGAAGGCGTCCACGCCCTCGGTGCGGGCCAGCGGGCAGATCACGTTCACGTTGATGTGGTCGCGGGCCCACTCGTGCGCGGCCACCCGGCTCATCGCCCGCACCGCCTCCTTCGCGGCGGCGTACGTCAGCTGGCGCGGGTTGCCGCTCAGCCCCGCCCCGGAGCCGAAGTTGATCACCGAGCCGCGGGTCCGGGCCAGCTCGGGGTGGCAGGCCCGCATCAGCCAGAAGGCCGGGTAGAAGCCCGTGCTGAAGGAGAGGTCGAACATCTCCTGGGTGGACTCCAGCAGGGTCGCCTGGCGCGAGGCGTGGGCGTTGTTCACCAGCACGTCGATCGCGCCGAAGGCGTCGAGAGCGGCATCGCGGATGACCGGCGCGCTCTCCTCCACCGAGATGTCCTGGGCCAGGAAGCAGGCGCGCTCACCCAGCTCCGCGGCCAGCTCGCCGCCGAGGTCGGCCTGGACGTCGACGAACAGGACGCGCGCCCCCTCCTTGACGAACGCGCGCACGATGCCGCGCCCGATGCCGCCCGCTCCACCGGTGACGATCGCCACCTTGCCGTCCAGTCGCATCCTCGTGCTCCGTTCCTCGCAGGTCTGGTTCCGGGAGGCTAGGGAGTCTCAGGTCCGTCGTGTCGCGCGATCCTGCTCAGCGGTGCGGCCACTAAGGTGCGGCCATGACTGCCGATATGTACCTGCCGGGCTTCTACGTGAAGCAGAAGATCACGATGATGATCAACCGCTACGAGATCGTCGCGATGAACCCCGACGGCAGCGAGGGGCAGCTGATGGCGCTGGCCGAGCAGAAGCGGCTCGCCTTCAAGGAGCAGGTCACCTTCTACGCCGACGCCGCCAAGACCCGCCCCGTGTTCGGGTTCAAGGCCCGCAAGACGATCGATCTCGGCTCCGGCTACGACGTCACCGACGAGACCGGCAAGCAGATCGGCTTCTTCAAGAAGGACTTCGGCGCCAGCCTGATGCGCTCCACCTTCCACATCGAGGGGCCCGGCTACACGGGGACCGGCCAGGAGCGCAACCAGGCCGTCGCGGTGCTGCGCCGCTTCACCGACCTGCCGTTCCTGGCCGTCCACTTCGACTTCAAGGACCCGTCCGGGGCCCTGCTGATGTCTAGCGAGCGGCAGATGGCGCTGCGCGACAAGTACACGGTCCGGGTGCCCGACCAGCGCGTCGACTTCCGGGTCGCGGCGGCGATGGCGGTGGGGCTGGACGCGCTGATGGGGCGCTGATGCTCCACCCCCAGGCGCGGCGCGCGGTCGACGCGCACGCGGTCGAGCCCAAGGTGCACGAGCCGGGCTACGACATCGCCGCGGCGCGGGCGGCCGCCCGCGCCGCGGCCGCCGCCCAGCCCCGCGAGGAGGTCGCCGAGGTGCGCGACCTGGATGCCGGCGGGGTGCCGTGCCGGCTGTACCGGCCGGCGGCCGGCGGCGCGCCGGACGCCGCCCCGGGCGTGGTGGTGCACCTGCACGGTGGGGGATTCGTCTTCAACGACGTCGAGGTGCACGACGCCGCCGCCCGCCGGCTGGCCAACCGCTGCGGGCAGGCGGTGCTCAGCGTCGACTACCGGCGACCGCCCGAGCACCGGTTCCCGGCGGCGCCCGACGACGTCGACACCGTGGTGGCCTGGCTCGACGCCCACGCGGGGTCCCTGGGGCTGGCCGGGCCGACGTACCTGCACGGCGACAGCGCCGGCGCCAACCTCGCGCTGGTGGCCGCCCTGCGCCACCACGGCCGCTTCCAGGGGGTCGTGCTGATCTACCCGTTCCTCGACCCGACCCAGGGCTTCGACTCCTACGCCGCCGCAGAGGGCTTCGACGCGGCCGAGGCCGCCTGGTACTGGGCGCAGTACGCCGCGCGCCCCGAGGACCTGCGCGACCCGGACCTGGCGCCCCTGCTCTCGCCGCGGCTGCACACGCTGCCGGCGACGCTGGTGGTCAGCGCCGAGCACGACCCGCTGCGCGACGAGGCCGAGCACCTGGCCGGGCTGCTGGCCGAGGCCGGGGTCCGGGTGGTGGCCACCCGCTACCTGGGGCAGGTGCACGGCTTCTGGCGTCACCCCGACGCATTCGACGCCGCAGAGCCGCTGATGCAGCAGGTGGCCGGTTTCCTGCGGGCCTGTCGCGACTGAGAGGATGGCGCCATGCGCGTTCACCTCGGTTCCGACCACGCCGGCCTCGAACTCAAGGACCACCTGCTCGCCTGGCTGGTCGACAACGGCTACGAGGTCGTCGACCACGGCCCCTTCGTCTACGACGCCCTCGACGACTACCCGGTCTTCTGCCTGCGTGCCGCCGAGGGCGTGGCCGCCGAGCAGGCCGAGGGCCTGGACAGCATGGGCGTGGTGATCGGCGGCTCCGGCAACGGCGAGCAGATGGCCGCCAACAAGGTCGTCGGCGTGCGCTCGGCCCTGGTGTGGTCCGAGGAGATCGCCGTGCTCGCCCGCGAGCACAACGACGCCAACGTGATCTCGGTCGGCGGCCGGATGCACACGCTGGCGGAGATGACCCGCTTCGTGGAGGTCTTCCTCTCCACCGCCTTCAGCGGCGACGAGCGCCACGTGCGGCGCATCGCACAGGTCGGCGAGTACGAGACCACGCGCGAGCTGCCGCCGCTCCCGGAGTCCGCCCTGAAGGGCCCGAATGCCTGAGGGTCACACCCTCCACCGCCTGGCGCGCGACCTCTCACACGCCTTCGCCGGCCGCCGCGTACGCGTCGCCAGCCCCCAGGGGCGCTTCGCCGACGCGGCCGCCCTGCTCGACGCCAGCGTGCTCGAGGCCGCCGAGGCCTGGGGCAAGCACCTGTTCCTCGCCTTCGCCGGGGAGCGGCTCGTCCACGTCCACCTCGGGCTGTACGGCAAGCTCGCCGTGCACACCGGCGTCCAGGACGTGCCCGACCCGGTGGGGCAGGTGCGGCTGCGGCTGGTCGCCCCCGATGCGCCGGTCTCCTACGCCGACCTGCGCGGGGCCACGACCTGCGCCCTGCTCACCCCCGCGCAGCGCGACGCGGTGATCGCCCGGATCGGCCCGGACCCGCTGCGCGCCGACGCCGACTGGACCCGGGCCTGGGACCGGGTGCGCCGCAGCCGGGCCAGCATCGGGGCGCTGCTGATGGACCAGAGCGTGCTGGCCGGAGTCGGCAACGTGTACCGCGCCGAGGGGCTGTTCCGGCACCGCATCGACCCGCTGCGGGCGGGGAGCACGCTGCGGGTCTCGCAGTTCCGGGCGATCTGGGACGACCTCGTGGAGCTGATGGCGGCGGGCGTCGAGGCCAACCGGATCGACACCGTGCGCCCCCAGCACACCCCCGAGGCGATGGGGCGCCCCCCGCGCGTCGATGACCACGGGGGAGAGGTCTACGTCTACCGGCGCGCCGGACAGCCCTGCCACGTCTGCGGCACCGCGGTCCGCACCGAGGTGCTGGCCGCGAGGAACCTGTTCTGGTGCCCGCGTTGCCAGCCGCGCTTCCGCTCGCGGGCCGTACAGTGAGTACATCTGAGGCGCTGGAGGAGGACCGATGACCTCTGCGCGTGTCGTCACCGGAGGCCACAGCGAGCTGACAGTCTCGCGGCGGCTGCGCACTGCCACCGCGCGCCGAGCAGCGCAGCTCGGCTTCCTCAAGCGTGTGCACACCCACACCGACCCCAGCCTGCGGGTGCTCCTCGCCATCGTCACCCTCGGCGGGATCGCTGGCCTGGTGTGGACCGAGGTCGTGCCGCTCAACTTCTTCGTGCTGCCGCTGGTCGTCGGCAGCCTGACCCTGGGGCCGCGCCAGCTGCCGTGGTTCGTGGTCTACTGCCTCGGCTGGCTCGCTGTCGTGGTCGCCGTGCAGGCCCGGATCGACGCGCGGGTCGTGGGAACGGTGGGGATCCTGTTCCTGGCCGGGCTCGTGGTGCTGCTCACCTCCTTCCGGCGCTCCCGGCTGGGGGTCGGCGGTGCGATGGGGGAGTCGATGTTCATCGACCTGCGCGACCGCATCCTCAACCAGGGCCAGCTGCCGGACCTGCCCGCCGGCTGGCACGCCGAGGCGGCGCTGCGCTCGGCCGGCGGCACCCCGTTCGCCGGAGACTTCGTGGTCGCCGCGCGGGCCGAGGACAGCAGCCGGCTGGAGGTGGCGGTCGTGGACGTCTCCGGCAAGGGCGAGCAGGCCGGGACCCGCGCCCTGCTGCTCTCCGGCGCGTTCGGCGGCCTGCTCGGGGCTCTCCCGCCCGAGGACTTCCTGCCCGCCGCCAACGACTACCTGCTGCGCCAGCGCTGGGACGAGGGGTTCGCGACCGCGGTGCACCTGTCCCTGGACCTGGACACCGGGGACTTCGAGATCCGCACCGCCGGGCACCCCCCGGCGGCACAGCTGCACGCCGGCTCCGGGCGCTGGCACGTGACGCAGAGCGAGGGATCGGTGCTGGGTCTGGTCCCCGACGCCGGCTTCCGGACCGCGCGAGGGACCCTGGGCCCGGGCGACGCGATGCTGCTCTACACCGACGGGATGGTGGAGACCCGCCGGCGTGACATCGGGCTCGGCATCGACAAGCTGCTGGGCCAGGCCGAGCGGCTGCTGCGCTCGGGCTTCGTCGGCGGAGCCGACCGCCTGGTGGACGCCCTGGGGTCCCAGGACGACGACCGCGCGCTGGTCCTGCTGCACCGCGCGTGAGCGCCTCGGTTGGGGGCCGGACGGCACCATGTGGCACCATGACTCCGGCACACGTGTGGGCAGCCGGGCGAGTGCGTGCGGATGTAGCTCAATGGTAGAGCCTCAGTCTTCCAAACTGATTACGCGGGTTCGATTCCCGTCATCCGCTCCAAGGGCGGCTCCGGCCAGACCGGGCCGACTTGGCGGGGCGTAGCGTAGTGGCTAGCGCGCCTGCTTTGGGAGCAGGAGACCGCAGGTTCGAGTCCTGTCGCCCCGACTGAACTGCACCGCCCGGCTTGCCCCTGAACACAGCAGAACCCTGTGGGCCGGCCACGCCCCACCATTGTCAGCAACCACTGAGAACACCAAGGAGACACCTGTGAAGAGCGCCGTCGAGTCCTTGACCCCCACCAGGGCCAAGCTCACCGTCGAGGTGCCCTTCGAGGAGCTCAAGCCGAGCCTCGACGCGGCGTACAAGAAGATCGCCCAGCAGATCAACGTCCCCGGCTTCCGCCGCGGCAAGGTCCCGCCGATGGTCATCGACCGTCAGGTCGGCCGTGCCGCCGTGCTGGACGAGGCGATCAACGAGGTGCTCCCGAAGAAGTACATCGAGGCGCTCCAGGAGAACTCCCTCGAGCCGCTGGCCCAGCCGGAGATCGAGGTGACGAAGTTCGAGGACAACGAGACCCTCGAGTTCACCGCCGAGGTCGACATCAAGCCCGCGATCGACCTGCCCCCCTACGAGGGCCTCGAGGCCGAGGTCGAGGACATCGAGGTCACCGACACCGACGTCGAGGAGCAGGTCGAGGCGCTGCGCGAGCGGTTCGGCACGCTGAGCGACGTCGAGCGCGAGGCCGCCGACGGCGACTTCGTGGTCATCGACCTCAAGGCCACCCAGGACGGCGAGGTCCTCGAGGGGGCCGAGGTCTCCGGGATGTCCTACCGGGTCGGTCGCGGCGGCATGCTCGAGGGCCTGGACGAGGCGCTGCTGGGCATGAAGGCCGGCGAGACCAAGACCTTCTCCTCCGAGCTGGTCGGCGGCGACATGGTCGGCCAGGCCGTCGAGGTCGAGGTCACCGTCACGCAGGTCCAGGAGCAGGAGCTGCCCGCGTTCGACGACGAGTTCGCGCAGACCGCCTCGGAGTTCGACACCGCCGAGGAGCTGACCGCGGACGTGCGTGAGCGCCTGAGCCGGGGCAAGCGCCTCGAGCAGGCCGCCGCGGCCCGCGACGCGGTCCTCGAGGCCCTGCTCGAGAAGGTCGAGATCCCGCTGCCCGAGAGCCTGGTCACCGACGAGCTCAACGCGCGCCGTGAGAACGTCGAGCAGCAGCTGATGATGGCCGGCATCACCATGGAGAAGTACCTCGAGGACGAGGGCCAGACCCTCGAGGAGTTCGAGGCCGAGCTCGAGCGTCGCGTGCGTGACGCGGTCGCCGCGCAGTTCATCCTCGACGAGATCGCCAAGAAGGAGGAGTTCGGCATCGACCAGAACGAGCTCTCCTCCCACCTGGTGCGTCGCGCCCAGCAGTCCGGTCAGGACCCGCAGGAGTTCGCGAACCACATGTTCGAGCACAACCACATCCCGGACCTGGTCCAGGAGATCCTGCGCGGCAAGGCGCTGGCGACCCTGGTCGAGTCGGCGGTCGTCAAGGACGCCTCGGGCAACGTGGTCGAGCTGAAGAACCTGCGCCCGGACGGGACCATCGGTGAGCCCGAGGCCCCCGAGGCCGAGGTCGAGGAGGCCGACGAGACCCCCGAGGCCGACGCTGCCGAGGCCGACGAGAAGGACAAGCCCACCGAGGCCTGATCCCCCTGTCGCCGACGACCCGCCCGAGCAGCTCGGGCGGGTCGTTCGCATTTCCCGTCGCGCCGCTGCCCGTCGACCTGGGTGAACGGATGTGCACCGGAGCGTTGACAGCGGCCTGCGGGCTTCCCATGCTCAGCACATGACGTCCACCCACGCGCTCAGGCGTGTCGCGCCCGGTGCCCGGCGCGCCCGCGCGCATCGCGACGGCGAGCCCGGCCTCCTGCACGCCCTCTCGCTGCTCGCCCGGGTCTGTGACGACCTCGTCGTCGCGACCGCCCGCGACACCCACCGGGCGTGGTCGGATCGCGTGCACGGCGCGCTGCACGGGCCGACCCGAGGCGTCTCCCGGGGCTCCCAGCTGGCCCACACCGCGATCGCGACGCCGGTCTACGCAGGCACCAGCCTCACCCTTCGCGCGCTGGCCACCGGCCTCGACCTGGCCGCGAGCCAGGGGGTGGGACCGAGGCTGGAGGGTGCGGGCGGCCGGGGGCGCTTCGTGCGCTCCGCGGTCAACGGCCTGGTCGGAGACCGGCTGCACGAGCAGGGCCAGCCCCTGGCGATCCCGATGGCCGTGCGGGTCGGAGGTCGCGACGTACCCCTGGACCCGGCCGGCCTGCGGGCGGCGTTCCCCGATGCCACCGGCCGGGTGGTGGTGCTCCTGCACGGGCTGTGCGAGAACGAGGACTACTGGAGCCTGGGGCGCGAGCGGGTCGGCGCCACCTACGCGCAGACGCTGGCGGAGCGGGGCTGGACGCCGGTGCACCTGCGCCTGAACACCGGTCTGGCGCTGCGGGAGAACGGCGTGGCGCTGGCGGCGCTGATGCAGCGGCTCGTCGACGCGTGGCCGGTCGGCGTCGACCGGGTGGCCCTGATCGGTCATTCGCTGGGTGGGCTGGTGATCCGGGCCGGGGGAGCGGTCGCGACGGCCGAGGAGCGCCCCTGGACCGAGCTGGTCAGCGACGTGGTGACGCTCGGCACGCCGCACCTCGGCGCGCCGATCGCGCAGGGGCTGGGGCACGGCAGTCGCGCGCTGGCCCGGTTGCCGGAGTCGGCCGCGTTCGGCCGGATCCTGGACCACCGCTCGATCGGCATCCACGACCTGGTCGCCGGCCTGGCCCACGACGTGCCCCCGCTGCCCCAGGCGCGCTACCGGCTGGTCTCCGCGACGCTGACCCGATCGCCGGGCCACCCGCTCGGCGCCGTGCTCGGAGACCTGCTGGTCACGGTGCCGTCCGCCCACGGTCGCCGGGGCGGGCGACGGCGGGGTGCCGAGGGCGACCTCTTCCCCGGCGCCGAGACCCTCCACCTCCCCGGCACCGACCACTTCGCGCTGCTCAACCACCCCCGGGTGCACCGCGCCCTGTGCGAGTGGCTGGCATGAGCGCCGTGCCGGCAGCCGGCTCGTCGCTGCGTGACCCCGCCCGCGAGCTGCACGCCGAGGCCGTCGTCGCCGCGCCGCCCGACCGAGTCTGGGCGGTGTTGAGCGACCTCTCCCGGATGCCGCAGTGGAGCCCGGAGCTGGTCCGGATGCTGGCGCTGCGGCCCGGAGGCCTGCGCGTGGGGCAGTCCTACCTCGGCGTCAACCGCCGCAAGCTGGTGGTGTGGCCCACCCGCAACGTGGTCGCAGTGCTCGACCCGGGCCGAGTGCTCGCCTGGGACACCACCTCCAGCGGTGCGCGCTGGATCTGGGAGCTGCACCCGCACCCGGGGGGCACCCGGGTGGTGCACCGCCGCCCGGTGCCCCGACGCCTCACCCTGCTCAGCCGGGTGTTCGCCCCGGTGGCGCTGGGCGGGAGCGCCCAGCACGCCGACGAGCTGGAGAGCGCGATGCGGCACAGCGTCGAACGCCTGGCGGCCAGTGTCGAACGCCTGGCGGCCAGCGTCGGCGCTGAAATCTGCTGAGGGCGAACAGCGGCGGATATGCCGTGGAACTGGGGGACTCACGGGCTAGTGTCGCTCCCGTGACCCAGACATCCACGCACCCCGAGATGAACGGCGGCGCCTCGGCCTACGGGCTCGACGACCACATCTACCAGCGGCTGCTCCGTGAGCGGATCGTGTTCCTCGGCTCCGAGGTCCGGGACCAGAACGCCAACGCCATCTGCGCCCAGCTGCTGCTGCTGTCGGCCGAGGACCCCGAAGCCGACATCTTCCTGCACATCAACAGCCCCGGTGGCTCCGTCGACGCCGGCATGGCGATCTACGACACCATGAACTACATCCCCAACGACGTGGCGACCGTGGCCATGGGCCTGGCCGCGTCGATGGGGCAGTTCCTCCTCTGCGCCGGCACCAAGGGCAAGCGCTACGCCCTGCCGCACTCGCGGATCATGATGCACCAGCCCTCCTCGGGCATGGGCGGCTCGGCCTCCGACATCAAGATCCAGGCCCAGCAGTCGCTGCACATCAAGAAGGTGCTGCTCGAGCTGATCAGTGAGCACACCGGCCAGCCTGTCGAGCAGGTCATCGCCGACGCCGACCGCGACCGCTGGTTCACCGCCGACCAGGCGCTGGACTACGGACTGGTCGACAAGGTGATCCGCAGCAGCCGAGAGGCCGCCGACGAGGGCCGCCCGGCCCGGCAGAAGGACTGAGCGCATGAACTACTACATCCCGCAGTGGGAAGAGCGGACCTCCTACGGGTTCCGTCGCATCGACCCCTACGCCAAGCTCTTCGAAGAGCGCATCATCTACCTGGGCACGCCGATCTCCGACGACGTCGCCAATGCGGTGATCGCGCAGTTGCTGTGCCTGCAGTCGATGAACCCCGACCAGGACATCAGCATCTACATCAACTCCCCGGGCGGCTCCTTCACGGCGCTGACCGCCATCTACGACACGATGCGGTTCATCAAGCCCGACGTGCAGACGGTCTGCCTGGGACAGGCTGCCTCGGCAGCGGCGATCCTCCTCGCGGCCGGGACCCCGGGCAAGCGGCTCGCGCTGCCCAACAGCCGGATCCTGATCCACCAGCCCTACACCGAGGGCACCTTCGGCCAGACCTCGGACATCGAGATCCAGGCCAACGAGATCCTGCGGATGCGCGAGCTGCTGGAGAAGATGATCAGCGAGCACAGCGGTCGAGACATCGAGCAGGTGAGCCGCGACATCGAGCGCGACAAGATCCTGACCGCCAGCCAGGCTGTCGAGTACGGACTGATCGACTCGGTCCTGGAGTCCCTCAAGGACGCCCAGACCCTGGTGTGACGTGACGTAACCCGTGTCCGTCCCCGTTGTGGGGGCGGCACGGGGTACCGTCGTTACGCGCTATGTACGACCGCCGGCATCCGCCGGCCGAATCGGAGGATGACCGCCCGTGGCACGCATTGGTGACGGAGGCGACCTGCTGAAGTGCTCCTTCTGTGGGAAGAGCCAGAAGCAGGTCAAGAAGCTGATCGCCGGACCGGGCGTCTACATCTGTGACGAGTGCATCGACCTGTGCAACGAGATCATCGAGGAGGAGCTCAGCGAGGGCGGCGAGGTCAGCCTCGACGAGCTCCCCAAGCCCCGTGAGATCTTCGAGTTCCTGAACTCCTACGTGATCGGCCAGGAGCAGGCCAAGAAGTCGCTGGCCGTGGCGGTGTACAACCACTACAAGCGGGTCCAGGCCGGGGTCGTCCCCTCGGGGGGCAAGCACAGCAAGGACGAGACCGTCGAGGTCTCGAAGTCCAACATCCTGGTGATCGGCCCCACGGGCTGCGGCAAGACCTACCTGGCCCAGACGCTGGCGCGGATGCTCAACGTGCCGTTCGCGATCGCCGACGCCACCGCGCTGACCGAGGCCGGCTATGTGGGCGAGGACGTGGAGAACATCCTCCTCAAGCTCATCCAGGCCGCTGACTACGACGTCAAGAAGGCCGAGACGGGGATCATCTACATCGACGAGATCGACAAGGTGGCCCGCAAGGCGGAGAACCCCTCGATCACCCGCGACGTCTCCGGCGAGGGCGTCCAGCAGGCTCTGCTGAAGATCCTGGAGGGCACCACCGCCTCGGTGCCCCCGCAGGGCGGGCGCAAGCACCCGCACCAGGAGTTCATCCAGATCGACACCACCAACATCCTGTTCATCGTCGGCGGGGCCTTCGCCGGGCTGGAGAACATCGTCGAGCAGCGCGTCGGCAAGAAGACGCTGGGCTTCACCGCCGAGGTGCGCGGTGCCGCCGAGCGCAAGGAGGAGGACCTGCTCGCGCTGGTCCGCCCCGAGGACCTCACCAAGTTCGGCCTGATCCCCGAGTTCATCGGCCGGCTGCCGCTGATCGCGAGCGTCAACAAGCTCGACAGCGAGGCGCTGGTGCAGATCCTGACCGAGCCCCGCAACGCCCTGGTCAAGCAGTACCAGAAGCTCTTCGACCTCGACGGCGTCGAGCTGGAGTTCACCAAGGACGCGATCGACGCGATCGCCGGCAAGGCGCTGGAGCGCGGCACCGGTGCGCGAGGTCTGCGCGCGATCATCGAGGAGGTGCTCCTCCTGGTGATGTACGACGTGCCCTCGCGAGGTGACGTCGCCAAGGTGATCGTCACCGGCGACGTGGTGACCGACGACGTCGCCCCGACGCTGGTGCTGCGCGAGGACGAGACGAAGAAGAAGAAGTCCGCCTGAGTCGCACCGCCTCGCGGGTTGCGGCGATGGTCTAGTCGGCGCGTCTGAACGGTTGGGCCGCCTCGCCGGCAACGGTGAGACTGGGCCGTCCTTCTTTCTCGTGGAGAGGCCACCGGTGAGTGCCGAGCACAAACGCCCGCTGTTCGCGTTCGTCCTGGTGACGCTGGCGTGCACGCTGGTGATCGTGCACGCCATCCGCAGCGACGCGCTGACGCGGACCCTGCGCGTCGCGCTGCCCGCGGTGATCGCCGCCGGGGCGCACCTCGTGCCCAGCCTCGGCGAGCCGGGCGGGGCTCCGGCCGCACAGGCGCCGCCCCCGCAGGAGGTCGTGAGCCAGGCGAGGGAGCGGAGCCTTGCGCGCCCTCAGGCGGCCCCGGCCCGAGAGCCGCAGGCCCGACCCGTGCGGCGTTCCCCGGGCGCGGACCTGCGCCCGGCCGGACCGCGAGAGCCGCGGCCCACGGCGTCGGCGCCGGCACCGAGCGCGCCCGCGCGCCCCACGGGAGCCGGACGCGGGCCTGAACAGGGGCAGGGACACGGGCCTGGGCACGGGCAGGGACACGCGTACGGACACGGCGGTGAGCAGCGATCGCCCCAGCGCCCCGGGGCCGGTCGGGGCGAGCACGCGCACGCAGCAGCCCCGGACCGGGCCCGCGACGCCGGCCGGACCGAGCACCACGGCCAAGGCCAGGGACCCGGCCACGGCTCGGAGCATGGCGACCGAGGGCGCAGTTCGGAGCACGGCGACCGGGGGCGCGGCTCGGAGCACGGCGACCGGGGACGTGGCTCGGAGCACGGCGATCGTGGGCGCGGCTCGGAGCACGGCGACCGCGGGCGCCGCTGAGCGGTCCCAGTCCCGCCACCGTGGTGGCCGGGGCGAGGGCCGTAGCCCCCACCCCGGGACAGGTCAGTCGGTCGGCGCGGGGGTCTCGATCGGGGCGAGTTCGGCGCTGACCGTGATCTCGCCGGCGGCCTCGTCGACGGTGAAGACCAGGTCCCCGACCACCTTGCCGGCTCGGCGCAGGTCGTCGGCCGCCGACTCGGCGGCGCCGACCAGCGCCGCGGGGCCGCGCACCTCGACACGGGACAGCTCCGCGCGCATGGAGACCTTGGCCTGCGACTTGGCGCCTCGGATGCCGGCCAGGGTGGCGGCCACGGCATCGAGCGTGCTGCCGTCCGCGGCGGCGGCTGCCCCGAGGTCGGTGGTGACCGGCCAGGACTGCCGGTGCACCGAGCCCTCCTGCCACCACGACCAGACCTCCTCGGTCACGTAGGGCAGGAACGGGGCGAGCAGGCGCAGCTGCGCGTGCAGCGCGATCGCCAGCGTCGCGCGGGCCGACGCGGTCGCGGTGCCGCCCTCGGCGTCGTACGCGCGCTCCTTGACCAGCTCGAGGTAGTCGTCGCAGAACTCCCAGAAGAACTTCTCCACCGACTCCAGGGCGGTGGTGTAGTCGTAGGCCAGGAACGCGTCGGTGGCCTTCTCGATCACCACCGCGAGCTTGCCCAGTAGGGCACAGTCGACGGCGTCGCTGACCTCGAAGTGGTTGAGCTGGCTGGCACCCACGCCGCCGAGGACGAACTTGGAGGCGTTGAGCACCTTCATCGCCAGCCGGCGGCCGACCTTCATCTGGGTCTCGTCGAACGGCGAGTCGAGGCCCGGGCGGGCCATCGCGGCGCGCCAGCGCACGGCGTCCGCGCCGAAGCGCTCGAGGATGTCGTTGGGGACCACGACGTTGCCCTTGGACTTCGACATCTTCTTGCGGTCGGGGTCCATCACGAAGCCGGACATCATCGCGTGCGACCACGGCACGACGCCGTTCTCGTGGACCGAGCGGACCACGCGGGCGAAGAGCCAGGTGCGGATGATGTCGTGGGCCTGGGTGCACAGATCCATCGGGAAGACCCGCTCGAACAGGTCGGGGTCGGACTCCCAGCCGCCGGCGATCTGCGGGGTGAGCGAGGAGGTGGCCCAGGTGTCCATCACGTCGGGGTCGCCGATGAAGCCGCCCGGGCGGCCGCGCTGTGCCTCGTCGTACCCGCGCGGCGCGTCGGTCGAGGGGTCCACCGGCAGCTCGGCCTCGGACGGCATCAGCGGGTGGGCGTAGTCGGGCTCGCCCTCCGCGTCGAGGGGGTACCAGACCGGGAACGGGATGCCGAAGAAGCGCTGGCGCGAGACCAGCCAGTCGCCGTTGAGGCCGCTGACCCAGTTGTCGTAGCGGTGCTTCATGTGCGGCGGCGCCCAGGTGATCTCGTTGCCGCGCTCGAGCAGCTCGTTGCGCAGCTGGGGGTCGCGACCGCCGTTGCGGATGTACCACTGCCGGGTCGCGAC